>NZ_JBIBHY010000002.1:67239-962246 GCF_042957285.1 Streptomyces sp. NPDC008092 | reverse complement strand
TGGTGCTGGTCATGAGGGGGTGGTTCTCCTGTCGTGCCCTCTCAGGCTAACCCGACAAAGCGGGATGTCTCACCCGAGGCTGACAGAGAGGGGGCGGCGAGACCACCGAGGTCGCCTACCGGATCGAGCCTCATGCGGCAGGAGCGCGCTTCACCTACGACCACACAGGCTTCACAGGAACCGGCGGGTTCTTCATGGCCCAGATCCTGGGCCGCGTCCGGCGCAAGATGCTGCGCGTCGGTTTGCCGGCGGTCCTCGACGACATCGACGAAGCAGGCAGGCTCCGCCCCGGCAGCCGCCTCGGGCACCAGGCCTGACCGCCAGCCTGTGCCGCCCCCTGACTCGACATCTCCCTCCTGTCTTCGCAGGTCAGACGAGCGTCGAGCGTTACTGGCTGGGAGACGTAAGGTCGGTCTCGTCAACGCAGGTCGTCAGCCGCGCACCGGCCGCGGGAGCCCAGAAGCAGGCTGCGAGGTAGCAGCCGACCCCCGAGCAGTACTGCGCAGGCACCGACGGTCAGCAGCCCGCCGACGAGGAAGGCGCCTCGCACCCCGGCGAGCGGTAGGACCAGTGCCCCGAGTGCGGCGCCGGCCGCAATGCCGGCGTTGTAGGCGCCGGAGTTGGCCGCGAGGGCGATATCCGTGCGGCCCGGCGCGCAGTGCAGCATCTCGTTCTGGGCGACCATGAACACCGGCCCGAGCGCGCCGCCCATCAGGATCAGGAACATCACCGCTGTCACCGGGTGAGCGCCGACCGAGTACAGGCCGAGCATGCCCACTGCCTGCGTGGTCACGGCCGTGAGCAGTGTCAGCTGCGGGAATCGGTCCAGCAACGCCCCTGTGATGGTCACCCCGGCCAGACAGGCGACGCCGAAGACCACGAGCAGGGCACTGACCGTGCTCGGCGAGAACCGGCTCACGTTGCCCAGGAACTTCACGATGTAGGTGTATCCCGCGAACGCCCCGGTGGCGGACAGGGTCCCGGCAGCCAGCACCGTCGCGAACCGCCGCACGTCGGGACTGGCCGCGTAGGCCGCGGGCTCTTCTTCCGGGCGCGAGGTCGGCAGCAGAGCGGCGATCGTCACCAGAGAGACGAGCCCCAGAGCCGCCGGCATGGCGACGGGTACCTGCCAGTCACTCTGTCGGCCCAGCCAGGTCCCGGCAGGAACGCCGAGTACGAGGGCGAGCGAACCGGCGACGGACAGGGCCGCGACCACACGTCCGCGGACCTCGTGTGTGAACAGGCCCACCGCGACTGGCCCCATCACGGCCCAGAACAGCGCCTGGGCGAGCGCGGTCAACAGCCGTGCCGCAAGGAGCAACCAGTAGGAGGTGGCCAGTGCCGCAACGACACTGGACAGGACCAGCGCGGTCAGTAGTCCTGTGAGCACGTGACGTCGAGGCATAGTCCTTGTGACGTGGGCAAGAGGCAGAGACGCCAGAGCCACTGTCACGCCGTAGCCGGTGACCAGGAGGCCGACCTCTGACACTGACACCCGAAGGCTTCCGGAGATGAGTTCCAGCAGGCCGACCGGCAGGTTCTCCGCCGTGTTGAACGTGAAGGCGGCCAGCATCAGGGCCAAGAGCACCGCCGACCTGTGCCATGGAGCCGGCTGCCGCGTGAACTCATGGACCCTGCCCGCCGTCGTCCGTTGCTCCTGTTCAGCGGCCACGTCCATGGAACTACCTCACCGGGCACGCCGCTCCCGCCGCAACCGAATTCATCTGCGACAGCGGCGCTCAAATGATCAAGTGCGGCTTTCAAAGAGGGTTTTGTCCGGCGAACTTGTTTGGTCCGAGGTTCAGGTGTCGCGTCGGTTCGCAGCAGGTCATGACCGAGCCTCGCTGGCACCGGGAAGAGCGCCCTCGACGACGCCCGTAACACCTGGCCCACCGCGACGCCGAGTGGACCGAAGCCGGTGTCCGGCCCCGGCTGCCGGCCCGCTGGTCCGGCGTGGACCATCTGGCGGGCCTGACCTCCAGGTGCCCCACGTCTGTCTACAGACGGTCGGCGGTTTCACCCCTCGTGGTGCGCGCTCTTGTCCTGGTTGTCGCCTGTCCGCGCCAGAGTGGCGCTTGCGACAACGTCGAAAAGGTGGCCGGCGCGGTGCGCGAGCGCGGGTTGATCACCGGCCCAGGCAAGCATGGCAATCAGCGCGAACAGGTCGTCGCCATCGATGTCGCTCCGCGCCACACCTGCGTTCTGAGCCCGGGTCAGCAGCCGGGCACCGGCCGCGCGCAGCGTGGCGCACGAAGCATGCAGTGCGGATTCGGCGTCGTCGATGGCGGCCGCCATGAGCACCGTCACCCCGCGGTACTCGGTTGTCCACGCAACGCAGTCGCGGACCCACGAGACGAGAGCGTCTCCGACCGCGTTCGACAGCTCCAGCTCACTCGCCCTGGCCGTCAGCTCGTCGAAACTCGTGTGGAGCAGAGCCTCCAGCAGCGCCTCGCGCGTCGGGAAGTGCCGCAGCAGCGTCGCGAGCCCGACATCGGCCCGGCGCGCGACGTCGCGCATCGACACGTCGATGCCGTGCTCGGCCACGGCGGTGCCCGCCACGGCGAGCAGGTGGTCGCGATTCCTCTTGGCGTCGGCCCGCATCGGTCCCCTCGTTTGACTAAACGGTTCACTGATCCATATATTCGGATCAGTGCTCCACTTATATGGATCGCTGATCCGGAAAAGCGTATCCCGCGATGCGGGCAGGAGGAGAACGATGCCGACCCAGACGATGAGGGCGATCCGGCTGCACGAGTTCGGCGGCCCCGAGGTGTTGCGTCACGAGGAGGTGGCGGTTCCCGAACCGGCGCCGGGCGAGGTACTCGTCCGCGTGCACGCGGTCGGTCTCAACCCGCCCGACTGGTACGTGCGCGAGGGCATGCCCGGCATCCCTCCCGAGTTCAGGCCCCCGTTCGACCTGCCCCTGATTCCGGGGACCGACATCTCCGGCGTCGTGGAAGCCACCGCCGCCGACGTCCATGGCTTCACGGCCGGGGACGAGGTGGTCGGCCTGCTGCGCTTCCCCGTCGTGATGCAGAGCGGTGCGTATGCCGAGTACGTCACCGCACCGGCGGCCGACCTCGCCCACAAGCCGACCACCGCCGACCATGCGCACGCCGCCGGACTGCCCATGTCGGGGCTGACGGCCTGGCAGTACCTGATCGAGGTCGGGCACGATCACCCCTCCCCGTTCCAGGAGGACAGGCACCGCCCCGCGGCACTGAACAGCAACACCACGGTGCTCGTCAACGGCGCCGCCGGCGGCGTAGGCCACCTCGCCGTGCAGCTGGCCAAGTGGAAGGGCGCCCACGTCATCGCCGTGGCCTCCGGCACCCACGAGACCTTCCTGCGTGAGCTCGGAGCCGACGAGTTCATCGACTACACCAAGGAACGCCCCGAGGACACCGTCCGGGACATCGACCTGGTCCTGGACGCCGTCGGAGGCCCCACCAGCCGACGATTCCTGCCCACCCTCAGGCGCGGCGGCGCCCTCTACCCGGTGTACTTCGGGGAGTTCGACGAGGAGGAGAACGCGAGACTGGGTGTCACCGTCACCGGCACGCAGGTACGCGCGAACGGCGCGCAACTCGCCGAGCTGGGGCGCCTGCTCGACGCGGGGACGGTCCGCGTCGCGATCGACAGCACGTTCGCGCTCGCCGACGCCCAGGCCGCTCACGAGCGCGCCGCTCAGGGGCACATCCGGGGCAAGATCGTGCTCACGGTTGCCTAGAGGGTGTTTTCCCATCCCAGGACACGACGATCCGCCGTCCGACCACGAACGGCAACGGCGCACGGCATCACCAGCTCACCGCAGAAGAGCCACACCCAATCGAGACCACCAGCGCGCTCGGCACATGGAACACGCGCTGCCACGCCGTCCCGTACCGCTCCCAGCGGCCCGGCCTCACCGATAGCGGCCGCGACTGGGCGAACAGCCCCTGCGCAGTGCGGGATCCTGGGATGAGCCTCAACTCGGTCCTCTCCAGGACCAGTTTCCATCGCTCGAACGGACCGGGAGCGCAGGGCTTCGGTCATCATGCGTCAGACGCGGAGACGCCGTCCCGACACCGCGTGCCCCGCCCTACGGTCCGTGTATCGGACGGGACGTGACAGCCGGTCCCGTCGCAACCGACACCTGCAGGGGAGGCGCCACTATGGCGACCGTGGAAGTATCGCTGAAGGAAATGATGGCCGGGGTGGAGGGGTCACTGGGAGCCGCAGTCGTCGACTACACCAGCGGTATGGCCCTCGGGACACTGGGCGGCGGCAAGGGCCTCGACATGACGATCGCCGCGGCCGGGAACACGGACGTCATCCGGGCCAAGGTACGCACGATGGACGAGTTGGGCCTCAAGAGCCGGATCGAGGACATCCTCATCACCCTCGACAGGCAATATCACCTCATCCGCCTGATCGCCGGCCGCAGCGGGAACGGCCTGTTCCTCTATCTGGTGCTCGACAAGGAGCGCTCGAACCTGGCCATGGCCCGTCACCAACTCAAGCGCGTAGAGCAGCAGTTGGAGGTCTAGAGCAGGTCCAGAGTGCGGGACTTCGTGCGCCCATGATGTGAAGACTTCTTCAAGTGACCACATCAGCATGATCCCAACTCATGTCTGCACACGACCCCGGATGGCAACGATCGGCCGTACAGGGCCAGTGCGGCGGTGTCGCAAGGCGCCGCCGCACCGCGGCGCCACCACCCGTCCCGGCAGAGAGCGAGCGGTCATGCAAGTCCCCCTCTACCAGGCCAAGGCGGACTTCTTCCGCATGCTCGGGCACCCGGTCCGGATCAGGGTCCTGGAACTGCTCCAGCACGGGCCCGTCCCGGTACGGGATCTGCTCGCCGACATCGAGATCGAGCCGTCCAGCCTCTCCCAGCAACTGGCCGTCCTGCGCCGGTCCGGCATCGTGGTCTCCACCCGGGAGGGCTCCACCGTCCGCTACGCACTGGCCGGCGGAGACGTCGCCGAACTCCTGCGCGCGGCCCGCCGTATCCTCACCGAACTCCTCGACGGACAGAACGTCCTCCTCGCCGAACTGCGCCAGGCCGACGCCTCCGCCCCGCCGATGTCCACGAGCAGCCGCGGCTGACCGGTGTTGCACACATGGCCGGCGGGCCGGCGGGACCCGGCCGCGCGCCGGCCGGTCCGCAGCCCTGCCTCGGCGGCCGCGCAAGCACCACCGTGGACGCGCCGGCACTGCTCACACGTTCGGAACCACCCGGTTGGAGCAGATTCACCGAAGAACGCGAGTCGTCCGCCGGTGCGCCTGCGGGGCCGAACGGCGCGAGTTCCGCCTCGGCGGACAGCCGGCAGTCGTCTGAATCCTGCAGTGCCCTCGTGAGACGGGTCGGCTGTGGCTCGCTCGGCCTATAATTGAAGAGTTCTTCAATTGGCTAGTTGCATTGACAGGCAGATGATCTACGGTGCGGAGGTCGGGGTGGACACAGTCGTTGAGGCGTTGCTGGCGCGGGTGCGGGCGGCACGGGCCGCTCTGGCGGCCGCCCGGGAGGCCGAGGACCCCTATGCCGTCGCGGTGGCGCAGGACGAGCTGGATGACGCGGTGAGGTTCGCCCGCCGGCACGGGCTCGACGTCGGGGCGACAGAACCGGACGAGGGGTGATCGGGATGCCGGTACCGCTGTACGAGGCGAAGGCGGAGTTCTTCCGGATGCTCGGGCATCCGGTGCGGATCAGGGTGCTGGAGCTGCTTCAGGACGGGCCGAAGCCGGTGCGCGACCTGCTGGCCGCCATCGAGATCGAGCCGTCGAACCTGTCACAGCAGCTGGCGGTGTTGCGCCGCTCCGGGATCGTCACCGCCACCCGTAACGGCTCCACCGTTGTGTACGAGCTGGCGGGCGGGGACGTGGCCGACCTGCTGGCCGCGGCACGCCGGATCCTGTCCGTGCTGCTGGCGGGCCAGCAGGAGCTGCTGGAAGAGCTGCGTTCGACGGACGCAGCCCGGTGAAGGGCGGGTACTCGTTCCGTCCGTGGCGCAGACACCAGCCCGCGGGGGCGACGGAGCACGGGCCGTCGCCGGTGCGATGGCACATCGTCTCGGTCCCGGTGGGGCCGGAGGCGGTGCGGGTGGCCCGTGAGGCGGTGGCCGGCCGATTCCGTGAGGTGGGTGTCGCGCCGGGCTCCGCGTTCGCCGACGCGGTGCTGCTGGTGGTCAGCGAGCTGGTCGTGAACGTGCTGCGCCACGCACCCGGGTCTCCGGTCGCGGACGTGGGGATAACGGTCGAGGCAGGGCATCTGGTCGTCAGCGTCGCTGACGCCGATCCGTGCCTGCCCGACCTCGAACCGTGTGCGATGGGTGCTGGACTGCAACTGGTGACCGAGCTCGCCGGCGAGTACGACGGCGACGTCAGCGCGGCCCCGGCCATCGACCATGACGGCAAGGTGCTCCTCGTCACGTTCCGTGTGCCGTCGCAGGTCAGGTGAACGTGGTTGTCGCAGGAGACGGAGAAGAGAACGTGAGTGATGCAGCCGAGGCGGCCGAGCAGCCGGCGGACACGACGCGCAAGAAGAAGGACAAGGACCGCGAGTGGCAGATCGAGCGCGGTGTCGCGATCCGGGCGGGCTTCTACATCTTCGGTACCCATCTGTTCGCCGGGTTCGTGTGGCTGCTCTTCTACCTCGGCGAACACGCCCCCAAGTAATCACGGCACCAGGGTGCCGGGCACCCCGAGACACGCCGCATCGTCCTCCGGCCTGGGACCGAACGGCCCTGTGCAACCGCTGGGGCATCGGTGAGGCTGTGGACCGGCCCGGCCGGTGGACGGCCGATTCCCTGCCGCGGGCGGCTGTCCCATATGCCTTCTCCTCGGCGGACCACCCTGGGCACGACTTGAAGATTTCTTCCATTGCCGTTGCTGTGAGCGATATGGATGAGGGAGAAGGGACTGCCGAGGTTGATTGCTGTTGTGGGGCATGAGGATCTCGCGCCCTGGACCCTGGCCCTGCTGGAGGAAGAGCTGTGCGCGCGACTGGCCCGGTGTGCCGAGGCCGGGCGGACGGGCCTGGTCCGGGTCGGGCAGGGCCTGCCGGTGGCGTTCGGACGAGCCGCGAAACAGGCCGGTCTGGCGCTGGTGACCGTGGTGCCCACGCTGCATCGGGTGCCCGCGCTGCTGCGGGAGCGGGACCGGCGGGCGGCCGGGGAGTTGCTGCTGCTGTCCGAGCAGGTACGGCTGCTTGAGTACGACCCGGCGGACCGAGACGCCTGTGTGCGTGCCGACGAGCGGCTGCTGCGGGCCTGCGCCCGGGTCCTGGCGATCTGGGACGGTAGCGCATCCAACGGCCATGACACCACCGCTCACCTGGTGGCCTATGCGCGCAGCCACGGCATCGACGTCGAGGTGCTGTGGCCCGACGGTGCCGAGCGGGTACGGGACAGAGCGGGAGACGATCCGTCATGACGGCCGGTGCACCGCCGAGCGCCCGCATGGTTGAGCCGGGCCGGGAGGAGGCACTGGAACTGCTGGCCGAGGCCCCGCTGGGACGCGGTGTTCCCCCACCGGGCTGCTGGCGGCGATCCGCCCGGTCGACCATCTCGTGGAGCCGCATGGCGACGTCGTCATCCGCACGCACACCGGCGCCGCCAGCCCCGTCACCGATCCGGCAGAGTCGGCCCGCTACCTGACGCCGCTCACGCCCTGGGGCGACGCGGGTTCCTGACCGGTCACAGGTCGTTACCCGCGTAGGACAGGTTGAAGCTCTTGTTGGTCAGCGGGAAGTCCGGGACGATCGTGTCGCTCAGGGCGACCGGCAGGGCGGGCCAGTTGAAGAAGGACGGGTCGACGGGCTTTACCCGGGTGAGAGTGCCGTCGGCGGTGAGTTCGACGCGGGTGGCGATGGTGCCGCGCCAGCCCTCGACCAGTCCCACGCCGGTTCCGGGGCCGGCGCCGGGCAGCGGGCGGGGTGCCAGCACGGCGGCGGGGGCGTGGAGTCCGTCGGTGAAGTGCTCGACCAGGGCGAGTGAGACCTCGATCTCCTGGGCGCGGACGAGGAAGCGGGCCAGGACGTCGCCGGTGACGTGGACGGGGACGTCGAGTTGTGGACCGTAGGGGGTGAAGGGGTGTGCCACGCGGGCGTCGTCGGCGATGCCGCTGGCGCGCGCGACGTAGCCGAGGCAGCCGATCTCACGGGCGGCGGGTGTGGGCAGGACAGCGGTGGCGGTGAAGCGGTCGCGGACCGTGGAGTGGCCGAGGGCGAGGTCGGTGATCTCGCGGATGTCCTCGCGGATCGTGTTCAGCCGGGCCGGATCGGGCAGGGTGCGCAGGACTGCGCCGCCCGGGAGGACGCCGCCGCGCAGCAGCCGGTGTCCGGTGACGTCCTTGTTGAGGCGCAGGAGGTGTTCGCGGATGCGCTGAGCCTGGGCGTTGAGGATGCCGTGCCCGACGTCGTTGCAGAGCATGCCGAGATCGGCGACGTGGTTGTGGATGCGCTCCAGTTCGAGCAGAAGGGCGCGGGCTCGCCGTGCTTGTTCCGGGACCTCGGCGCCAGTGGCCTCTTCGACGGCCAGGCAGTACGCGAGAGCATGGCCGACGGCCGTGTCGCCGCTGATGCGCTCGGCGAGCGGGAGGCCGGCGGCCGTCGAGCGGCCCTGGAAGAGTTTCTCGATGCCTTTGTGGACGAACCAGAGGCGGGCCTTGAGCTTGAGGATGGTTTCGCCGACCACGGAGAACCGGAAGTGGCCGGGTTCGATCAGTCCAGCGTGAACCGGGCCGACGGGGATCTCGTAGACGCCGTCGCCCTCGACTTCCAGGAACGGGTAGGGGCCTTCCTGTTCACCGAAGGCCGGCGGTGGTCCGGCGTCGGGGCGCATGGGATACCAGCCGCGCGGCCAGTGGAAGTGACGGACGAGGCGGCGGGGCAGGGGGTGGTCCTCGGGGACGATGCCGAACAGGTCACGCATCTCGCGTTCGAACCGGCCTGCGGGGAAGGAGAGAGGGGCGAGTGAGGGGACCTCGGGCCGGCCGGGGGCGAGGCGGACGTGGAGCTCGGTCCGTGTGTCGGGGAGGCCTGACGCGAACAGGTACACCACCCGCGGTCCGCCCTCGTCGTGGTGGGCGGCGACCAGGGCGAGCCGGTGGCCTGCGTCGAGCAGCTCTTGTGCGCGCCGCGGCAGGTCCGTGGCTTCGATCTCGTGGATGCTGCGCAACGCTTCAGCCTCCGATCGCCTGGGCGGCGGCGTGCAGCAGGTCGGTGAGCGGGCCGGTGGCCACACCCAGGGCGGCGCAGGCGGCCAGCCCCAGCGACAGGGGCCACACGGCGCCCGGACTTGGCTCGGCCGGAGTTCCCGGTCCGAGCAGCATGCGGGCGGTGCGGACCGTGAGCGCGGCGAAAGCGGCCAGGACGAGCAGCAGGGCCCCCGCGGTGACCCAGCCCAGGACCGGACCGGAGGCGAAACCGGCCCGGGCGATGCCGAGTTCGGAGGCGAACAGGCTGAAGGGCGGGAAGGCCATCAGTGCCACCACGGCGAGGCCGTAGGCTCCTGCGAGTGGCGGCGCCTGGGCGATGAGGCCGCGGACGCGTCCGATCCGTGCGGTGCCGGTCAGCTGGAGGATCTGGCCGGAGGCGCAGAAGGCGACGGACTTGGCGAGCCCGTGGCCGGCGATGTGGAGCAGTGCGGCGGCCAGTGCAAGGGGGCTGCCGATCGCCGTGGCCAGGGCGATCAGGCTCATGTGTTCCATGCTGGAGTAGGCCAGCATCCGCTTGTAGTCCTGCTGGGCGAGCAGCAGGCCGGCCGCGAGGCCGAGGGTGAGCAGCGCGATGGCGGCGAGCAGAACCCGGGTGAAGTCGGCGCCGAGAGCGGCATCCGCGATGACCCGGTAGCGCAGGATCGCGGTGAAAGCCACGGAGAGCAGGACCCCGGACATCAGCGCGGAGACCGGCGCGGGGGCCTGGCTGTGGGCGTCGGGCAGCCAGGCGTGCAGAGGGACCAGGCCGGCCTTGGCGCCGAAGCCGAGGATGATGAGGGTGATGCCGAGGCGGGCGACCGCCGGGTCGAGGCGGTCGGCGCGGGCGACGAGGGTGGGCCAGTCAAGTGCCCACGCCTCTGGGATGCCGGCCTGCCGGGCGGCGTAGTAGATCAGCACGGTGCCGAGGAAGGCGAGCGCGATGCCGGCCGAGCAGATCACGACGTACTTCCAGGCGGCCTCCACCGAGGTGCGGGTGCGGCGGTGTCCGACGAGGAAGGCGGTGACGATGGTGGTGGCCTCGACGGCGACCCAGAGCACGCCGAGGTTCGCGGTCACCACGGCCAGGCACATGGCTGCCAGGAATGCCTGGATCAGGGCGTGGTAGCGACGTACGGTCCGCCTGCTCGCCCGCCCGGCGTCCCGTTCGCCGCGCAGATAGGCGGGAGCGCTGCCACAGGCGATGACGGCGACGGTGCCGATGACCAGGAGCATCCAGGCGGTGAGCGCGTCACCGCGCAGTAGTCCGGAGTACGCGGTGCGCGGGCCGTCGGCGATGACATCGACCGCGAGCAGGCCGCCGCAGGTGAGGATCACGGCCGGTGAGACAAGAGCGACCCGGTCGCTCGGATACCGCTTGGGCCTCGCCGTAGTGGGCGGGGCTTCCGGCTGCACCAGAACGGAGCCCTGTGCCGATGCCCGCTTTCGGGCCTGGGTGAGCGCCGCGGCGAATGCTGCGGCGGGCGGGCGGGCGCGGGCTCCGCTCAGTGTGTATGCCCCGGCAACCAGCAGTGGCGCGGCGGCGGGTGCCGTGAGCAGCAGGGCGGATGCGGTGGGGCTCATCAGTCGTGCAGCTCCCGCAGGTCGTCGATGTCGGTGGTGCCGAATGCCTCGCGCATGCGGGTGGTGAGGATCTGCAGTACCAGGACGGCGAGCAGCACGTCGAAGGAGACGCCGAGTTCGACGATCAGTGGCACTCCGGAGGTGGCGAGGAAGGCGGTGGCGGTGATGCCGTTGTCCAGCAGCAGGAAGCCGACCACTTGGGCGAGGGCCCGTCTGCGGGTCACCAGGACGAAGAATCCGATCAGGACGGTGGCGAGGCCCACGGGGAGGGCCCGGGTGGCGGGGGTCGGGTTCAGCTCGGTCAGCGGGCGGGCCACTGCGTAGGCCAGCAGGGTGAGCAGGGCTGCGGTCAGCAGCGAGGCGGCGACGTTGACCAGGGGCTGTGTCTCCCTGCTCTCCGCCACTGTCGTGCCGTACCGCTGCCGTTCGGCGGTGAGCGCGGCCAGGGCACGGCGCATCAGATGGGGCAGGACACCCGCTCTGAGCAGGCCGATGCCGATGCCCACGCCGATGCAGTCCCAGCGTTGTTCGTGGGCGCCGAGGAGCATGGCGAGGGCGGCGAGGGCGATGCCCTGGAGGGCGAAGATCCGGACGATGACGGCCAGTTCGCGTACCCAGAGCACGAGCACAGCCGCCAGCAGGAAGAGGCCGCAGGCCAGGTCGAGGAGCTGGGTGTAGAGGCCGCCGTTCATGAGGCTCCGGTCAGGAAGTACGAGGCGGTCACCGCGAGGAGCGCCAGCAGGAAGGAGCCGGCGAGGAGTTCGGGCACGCGGAACAGCCGGACCTTGGCCCAGAAGACCTCGGCTGCCGCCAGTACCGCGCCCAGCAGGACGAGCTTCGCCGCGAGAAGCACCAGGGCCACGGTCAGAGCGGCCCAGGAGCCGGTGGTGGCGATGCCCCAGGGCACGAACAGGGAGGAGAGCAGGCCGAGGAGCAGGGTGAGGCGCATCTGGGCGCCGAGTTCGACCATTGCCAGGTCGGGGCCTGCGTATTCCAGCACCATCGCCTCGTGGATCATGGTCAGTTCGAGGTGGGTGGAGGGGTTGTCCACCGGGATCCGCCCGGTCTCCGCGAGTACCGCCACCGCGAGCGCAGCCACGGCCAGGAGTCCGGCCGGGGAGGCGAGACGGGCCGGTTCGTGGGCGGCGCCGCTGACGATGGCGGGGATGTTGGTGGTGCCGGCCGGTATCGACAGGGCGAACACCGACAGCAGGATGGTCGGTTCGACCAGGGCTGCGACCGTCATCTCGCGAGAGGAGCCCATGCCGCCGAACGCAGTGCCGGTGTCCAGGCCGGCCAGGGCCAGGGCCAGCGTGCCGAGCGCGATCAGCGACACCACCACGATGAGATCCGCATGCCCGCTGACGGGAGTGTCGGTGGACAGCAGCGGCACGAGGGCGGCAGTGACCACGGTGGTGGCGACAAGCAGGGCGGGGGCGGCCCGGAAGGCGGGTCCGGTACCGACCGGGGTGATCGGTTCCTTGCGCAGCAGTTTGCGCGCGTCCCGCCAGGGCTGGAGCACCCCGGCCCCGGCCCGTCCCTCCAGGCGGGCCCGTACCTGGCGCATCCACCCGGTCAGCAGCGGCGCTCCGGCGGTGACCGCCACGATCTGGCCGGCCACAGCCGTGTATCCGACAGCACTCATGGGTTCGCTCTCACCAGCCCACCGCCAGGATCAACAGAAGGACGACCAAGCCGGCGAAGCCGTAGCCGAGGTAGAGGTGAACGCTGCCGCCTGCCAGCCGCCGGGCCGCCTGCCCCGCGCCGGCCAGAGACCGCAGCACCGGCTCATACAACCGGTGCTCGATCCGGTCGGGCACCCGGTGCTGGAAACGCACCCGCTCGACCAGGTACGCGGACTCGCGCACCGGAGTGACATCCACGTCCTGCTCGGGTGCGAGGACGTCGTCGAAGACCCGCTGCAGCGGCTCGGCAAACGAGGTGGCGGTGTAGGCCATGCGCGGGGTCGGCGCCCCGCCCCCGCAGTCCCACAACCGCGCATTCACCCGGCGGCGACGACGTCCGTACAACAGGGGCAGCCCCACGGCCAGCAGAACAGCCACGGTAAGCGCGGCCACGACCCACAGCGGCGACAGCGTCGCGGAGACGTCCGCGAGCCGCACCTTGAGCCCGCCACCCGACACCGCGCCGCTGCCAGGAAGCCCGACCGCACCCACGGCTCTGTCGAGGCCATCACCCAGCAGTCCCGGCACCAGCGCCAGGGCCGCACACCCCGCCCCGAGCAAGGTCATCGCGGCGAGCATCGGCAGGGGCGCCTCCTTCGCTGACGCTGCCTGCGGACTGCGCGGCCGCGCGAAGAAACCCACCCCAAGCGCCTTCACGAACACGGCCGCGGCAATACCGGCCGACAGCGCGATCAGTGCCACCGACAGGGGCAGGACGACCGCCACCGCGACGCCCGGCACCGCCAGTCCGTGGATCAGGGACTGCAGCAGCAGCCACTCGCTGATGAACCCGTTGCCCGGCGGGAGCGCCACCGCACCCAGCGCGCCCAGCGCAAACAACCCGGCCGTGAAGGGCATCCGCGCGCGCAGCCCGCCCAGCCGGTCCAGGTCCCGCAGGCCGGTGGCCCGCGCTACCGCGCCTGCCGAGCAGAACAACAAGGCCTTGAACGCCGCATGGTTGACCACGTGCAGCAGCGCCGCGGCCAGTGCCAGCGCGGCCAGCGGCCGGTTGCCGTAGGCGGCGAACAGGCCCGAGGCACCCACCCCGATGAGGACCAGGCCCATGTTCTCCGAGGTCGAGTACGCCAGCAGCCGCTTGAGATCGGAGGCCATCGCCGCCTGCAGGATGCCGTACACCGCGCTGGTGCCGCCCACCGCGATCAGCCCCAGCCACCACCAGGCCGGACCGCCACCGAGCAGATCGAAGGCGGTACGAACCACGCCATAAATCCCGAGGTTGACCATGGCGGCGCTCATCAACGCCGAGACGGGACTGGGCGCTTCGGGATGCGCGCGCGGCAGCCAGGCATGCAGCGGCACCGCACCCGCCTTCGACACGAATGCCGGTACGACCAGCACGAACACCAGGCCGCGAACCACGGGCGACACAGTGTGCGCGCCCGCCCGCAGCGCGGCGAAGGTCTCCCCGCCCGCCTGCCCGGCGAACAGAGCGAACCCCGCCAGCAGCAGCACCAGGCCCAGGTGCGTCATCACCGCGTACCAGATGCCCGCTTGCCGTACTGAGGCCCGCTCCCGGTGCTCGGCCAGCACCAGCAGCAGCGACGCGAGCGCCATCACTTCCCACAGGGCCAGGAACGTGGACACGGATGCCGCAACGGGCACCAGCACGAGGGTGAGCGCGAACAGCGGCAGCACCGCCTGCGCGGTGCGTGAGCCGAGCCCATGGGCATCGCGCCCGGCCGTGTACCCGATCCCGTACACCGCGACCGCGGTCACGACGGCCCCTGCGACCGCCATGAAGAAACCCGCCAGCGCATCCACCGCCACCTGCGCACCGGCGAGCGGAATCACCCCGGCGAGACCCGCGCTCCAGCGGCTGCCTCCCAGCGCGGCCACCCCCGCCGTACCGCCGGCAAGCCCCACACCCGTCGCCAGCACGCCGACGACCGGAACGCGCAGCCGGTAGGGCAGCGCGCACCCGGCCAGCGCACCCGCGCCGGCCAGTGCGGTGGCCGTCGCCAGGGCGGCCGGGATCACGCTCACCGTCCCGTCACTCTCCTGAGCGCGGCGATGATCTCCGCCGGCTCCGGCGGGCACCCCGGGACCTGGAGATCCACCGGTACGACGTCGGACACGGCGCCCTCGACGCCGTAACCGCCCGCGAACTCGCCGCAGTTGACCGCGCAGTCCCCGACCGCCACCACGAGCCGCGGCTCGCCCATGGCCGCGACCGTACGCCGCAGCGGCTCCGCCATGTTCCGCGTCACCGGCCCGGTCACCAAGGCCACGTCCGCATGCCGGGGCGAGGCCACCAGCCGCGCACCGTACCGCTCGGCGTCATACACCGGGTTGAAGGCCGCCGCGATCTCGATCTCGCAGCCGTTGCAGGAACCCGCGTCCACACACCGCACCTGCACCGACCCGCCCAGCTCCCGAGCCTTCTCGGGCGCGTCGCCCTGCGGGCGCGGCGGCGCGGGTTCGGCCACCTTCCCGGTGGCACGGATCTTGCGCAGCAGGCCCATGAACCCTCCCTGAGACGGTGAGGACTTCTCCGCAGGAGACCAACCGGCCGACCCGCGACTTGAGTTACGGCACTTTTCTGACCCTTTGCCCCGATAGGCGATCTTTGTAAAGACGGCCGCCTCCCGGCACCACGGAGCGCTGTCGACTCTCCGGGGAGACGGCCGCCGTCCTGGGGCCGCCGCTACGACGGCGGCTTCGCCTCCCCCTGCACGGCCTGCAGGTCGGCGAGCAGTTCGGCCTGCCCGGCCAGCACCCCGGACAGGATGGCCCGTGCCACCCGCAGCAGCTCTGCGAGGTCGGGGCTGGCCAGCGAGTAGTACACGTTGGAGCCCTCCTTCCGGGTCCGCACGAGGTTCGCGCGCCGCAGCACCGCGAGCTGCTGGGACAGGTGTGCTGCTTCGATGCCCACCTCGGGGAGCATCTCGGCGACCGCGTGCTCGCGCTCGCTCAGCAGCTCCAGGACACGGATGCGGGCCGGGTGGCCGAGGGTTTTGAAGAACTCGGCCTTCAGCTGGTACAGCGGTGTACTCACCTGGCCCTCCCCTCCCCCGTGCAGCAGCACGGCACCGCCGGCCTGGCCTCGGCGCATCGCATCCACCCATTCGTCAAGAACATGCGGCCCATCCTCGCCTGCGGCACCGGCCGGGCCGAAACCGCACCGGAGGAAAGGACCGCCCAATCCGTCGGTGATGACCTCAGGAATTGCTAACATTAGCAATTCCTGAGGTCTTGCGAGGAGGGTTGCGTGAGGATCACCCCGCTGCGGGGCAGTGGCGTCGCCTGGTTCAAGTGCCCCGGCTGCCGTCTGAAGTGCCGGCCCACCGCCCTCGCGCCGGACGGCAGCTGTCCGCGCTGCGGCGAGTCCCGTCTGCTGAGATTGGCCTTCGGCGGCCGTGGCGATCAGCCGCCCCCGTATCCCCGCCAGGGATGAACCGTGCACGGCAGTGGTGTCTGCTTCGAGTGGGGCCCCACCGGCGCGCGGCGCCTGGCGCTGGAGGCTGCCTGTCTGGTCATCGTCGACGTGTTGTCCTTCATCCGGTCGCGGTGATCGCCGGCGGCGAGCTGCGGTGGCCAAATGGGAGCCTGCGGCCGGCCTTGGAAGACCTGCTGGGCGCCGGCGCCCTCATCTCCGAACTCTGTTCCCAGGGCGCCGGTCCGTTGTCCGCGGAGGCCGCGGCCGGTTCCCCCGGGTGGATGCCGTGCGCGGCGAGCGCGGCAGGCAGGTCGGCGTGGACCGGGATCAGCGTGCCGTCGCCGATGGGGACGAGGGAGCCGTCGGCGGGGATCGCGGCCGGCTCCAGGCCGCTTTCCGTCCGCGCGAGCAGGCGTGCCGCCTCAGTGATCGCCGGCTGTCCCTCGGCCGACCAGCCGCGCAGTGCGGTCAGGTCGACGACGGCCGGGCCGGCGCCGCGGGCCGGCGCCCAGCCCACGGCGCCGGCGAAGCGACGCGCGGCTTCCCGGTCCAGGTAACAGGCCACCGGCCACCGGCCACCGGCCACCGGCCACCGGCCACCGGCCACCGGCCACCGGCCACCGGCCACCGGCCACCGAGAGGATGCCCAGATCGTCCTCGACGGTGTAGCGCCACTCGATGGTCATGGTGATGCACTTCCTTGCGGAGGCGGCCTGGCCGGAGTCCGCGTCCGGTTCAGAGGGGGAGGGTGATCCATATGCTCTTGCCGCCGCCGTCGGCATCTGCGCGGACCACCGCGGTCCCGCCCAGGGCGAGCGTCAGTTCCATGACGGTGGCCAGGCCGCTCGTCCCGGTGCCGGTGACCGCCGCGTACAGCGGCGGCTGGTAGGGGTGGCGGTCGTGGACGGCGAAGGCCAGGCAGTCCCGCCCGGCCGCGTAGATCACGGTCACCGTCGGGGAGAGGACGGCGGCGTGCCGGACGCTGTTGGTGACCAGTTCGGCGAGGATCAGCAGCGCCGGATCCACCGTGGGGTGACGCAGCCCGATGCCCCACTCGACCAGGGCCTGCTCGGCAGTCTCGCGCGCCAACCGTACGGCGGACGGCTCGCTGGGCAGCGTGAGCACGTGCCGGTAGGGCAGTGTTTCCAGCTGAGTGGACATCATGCCTCCGCGCGGGCGAGGCGGAAACCGGCGACGGTCTTGGGGTGCAGGCGCAGCAGGGTGTCGTGCGGGCCGTGGCTCCAGCCCGTGAGGGTGCGCCGGTAGTGGCCGGCCTCGTCGGGGCCGGTGAGCACCTCTGCGGGGCCGGACACGGTGACGGTCCAGCCGGTGCCGGAAACGGCTCGGACGTCGTCGACGTGATACGTCGCCGTCGTAGGTACCGCCGGTGCCGGCACGGGCGTGCGGACGATGAGCCGGCCGTACTCCCACACATGGCGGGCAGGACGGATCACGGTCAGGTCCCGCTGCGCATACACGAGCCGGCCCAGTGTGCTGCCTTCCAGCAGCCACAGCGCCTCCGCGCCGGAGACCTCGACCAGACGAAGGGGGGTGTCGGGAGAGCTCATCGCAGGGCTTCCTCGCTGGAGGTTCGAGGCTTCTGGGCGGGAAGGCCCGACAGGACTCCGGCCGTTTCCAGGTGATCGCGGGCGGCCCGGACGGCCTCGGGAGTGGTGGCGTACTCCCGGCCCTCGTGGCACAGCAGGTCCAGCGCGCCCACGGAGTCCAGGACCTGGCGCTGGCCGAGGCGTATGCCGGAGGCCATGACGACGATGCCGCGCCGGTTGAGTTTCTCGACCGCGTCCTTGAGGACGAGGGCTCCGGTGGCGTCGATGGTGGTCACACGGGACATGCGCAGGATGACGACGCGGACGTCGGCGACCTCGGCCAGCTCCAGGAGGAAGCGGTGGGCGGCGGCGAAGAACAGCGGGCCGTCGATGCGGTAGGCGACGATGTGCTCGGCGAGCAGCGCGTGTTCCTCAGCGCTGTGGTCGCCCCGGTCGAGCGGGACCTGGTCCAGGCTTGCCTGCCTGGCGATGGCGCGCAGGGCGAGGGCGCCCGCGACGACCAGGCCGATGATCACCGCGTACACGAGGTCAAGGGCCAGGGTCGCCGCGGCGGTCAGGACGAGTATCAAGGCGTCGGAGCGGGTGGCCCTCGCCATCGCCTTGAGCGAGCCGACCTCGACCATGCGGACCGCGGTGGCCAGCAGCACTCCGGCGAGCGCGGCCAGCGGGATCCTGGAGACGAGGGGCGCGGCCGCGAAGACGATCACCGCGAGGACCGCGGCGTGGACAAGGGCGGCCAGCCGGGAACCCGCGCCGGTGCGGACGTTGACCGCGGTGCGCGCGATCGCACCGGTCGCAGGCACGCCGCCGAACAGCGGGGCGGCGATATTGGCCAGGCCCTGACCGAACAGCTCCCGGTCCGGGTCGTGTTTCTGGCCGACCGTCATGCTGTCGGCCACCGAGGCCGACAGCAGCGACTCCAGAGCGGCCAGCGCCGCGACCGCGACGGCGGGTGCGAGCAGGGAGCCGAGCGCGCCCGGGTCCACGAAGGCGAGGGACGGCGCGGGCAGACCGGACGGCAGGTCTCCGATCGGTTCCGCCGCGTCCAGGCCGGCGGCCTGGGCCACCACAGTGGCCGCGATCACCGCGAGAACGGAGAACGGGACGGCGGGCCGTCGGCGGGCCCCGACGATCATGACAGCGGCTACGGCCAGGGCGAAGGCCACGGCGGTCCAGTTCGGATCCTTCGCGAACTCCTCCAGGGCGCGCCAGGTCACCACGAGGACACGGTCCCCCGCCGGCTTGGGCACCCCCAGCGCGTTGGGGACCTGCTGCAGACCGATCACGCAGGCAATACCGAGGGTGAACCCCTCGACCACGGGCGCGGGCACGTACTGCATGTACTTGCCCGCCTTGAGCAGGGCGAGCGCGACGAGCATCACGCCGGCCATCAGCCCCACCGTGAATACCCCGGTCGGCCCGTGTGCGGCGACGATCGGCACGAGCACCACTGTCATCGCACCCGTCGGACCGGACACCTGCAGATTCGAGCCGCCGAACACCGCGGCGAGCGCACCGGCAACGACCGCGGTCGCCAGCCCCGCCTCGGCGCCGAGCCCGGAGGAGACGCCGAAACCGAGAGCGAGCGGCAGCGCGACGATCGCCACGGTCAGGCCCGCGAGCAGGTCCCGGCGCGGGTCGCGGCGCATCTCCGCCAGATCGCCACGACCAGGCAGCAGCGCGGCGATCCGGCCCCGGATCCGGGTGAGGGCGGACGTCATCGCGCGGCGACCTCGACTTCCCGCAACTCGGCCAGCAACTCGTTCTGCCCAGCCAGCATCTCGGTGAGGATCCGGCGTGCGGCCTTCAACAGGTCGGCGACATCCCCGCCGGCCAGCCCATAGACGACCGTCGAGCCCTCTCGCGTCGAGGTGACGATGCCTGAGCGGCGCAGCACAGCCAACTGCTGCGACAGACTGGAAGGTTCCACCTCGATCGCGGCCAGCAGGCTGCGCACCGGCATCGGTCCGCCCTGCAGCAGCTCCAGCACCCGTATCCGCACGGGATGCCCCAGCATCCGGAAGAACTCGGCCTTGGCCTGGTACAGCGGAACGGACACGACCCCTCGACTTCCCCGACAGAGCCCCGGCCGGGGCAAGCGAAGCCTGTGCCCACGGCTACCTGCAGACACAGCAAACACAGCATCTAGCCAATTGCGAAATTTTGCAATTCAGCATCCGGTCACTGCCCGGGCATCCGCCAGGGACGGCTCAGCCCTCCTTGACCACGCCCCGCTGCGGCTGCATGGCACCGAAGCTGTCGACTGAGCCGTCGAGGCCACACGTCGGCTGCGGTCGACCAACCGACTCTTGCGTGCCTTGGCGCCGGCCTTGATTCCCTACGGGCCACCCTCCATCGCCAGGCAGACCACGTACGAGCGGATGGGCAGCGCGGCCCTGCACGATCACCTAGGCGGTAGGGCCGACAACGCTCGGCGTCGGCCCGGGGACTGGCGTGACAGGTACGCCGTACCGCTGGCCCATGACCGCCTCACCGAGATCGTTGGCGTAGCAGCCGATCGTCGCACCGGGCGCCTGGGTCGTGGTGCGGCCGAAGGCGTCGCGGCATCGGATACTCCACTCCGGCCGGCAACCGGATGTGATCGCACTGGCCATCGTCGAGGGTGCCGCTGGTGCGCTCGGGCGGGTGATGCCCTCCGAGGTGCCGGAACGGATCACGGGCGATGCGGGTAGCCGGCCTGGCGCACACGTGCCTCCGGGATGCCGTGGCCGGTTTTCCGCCGTCTCATGCGCCTGCGGGTCCGTGGTGGCGGTCGGGCGGCTGCCAGCCGTTCGTGAGGATGTCGAAGACCTCCTCGACAGCTGCTCTGCGGTCCTTCTGCCGTTGGGCCAGGCCGGGGATCTCCAGGACGAAGCGGGCCAGCGTGGCGCAGGCGAGGTCGTCGTGATCCACGCCGTACTCGTCGGCGATGGCCACGCCGAGGGTGTCGGCGTGCCGGGTCCACATGCGTTCGGCGTAGGCGCGCAGCGCCGGGGTGGTGTTGACCAGGCGGGTGAACTCCGCGCTCTGCGGGTGTGCGGCGATCGGCAGCCAGGTGGCGAGTACGTGCTCGCGCAGGGCGTCGAGAACGCTCCGGCCTGCGGGCCGTTCGCGCACGGCCGCGGCCAGGCGCGCGTCGGTGCTCTCTTCCTGGTCGAACACGAGGGCTTCTTTGCCGGTGAAGTGCTTGAAGACCGTGGCGGTCGACACGTCCGCGGTCTCGGCGATCTCTTTGATGCTCACGTGGTCGTAGCCGCGCTCCAGGAAGAGGCGGAGTGCGGCGTCGGCGATCGCCTGCCGGGTGGCGGCCTTCTTGCGCTCGCGGCGGCTGACAACGGGCTCGGTCATGCCGCGAGTCTATCCGAAAGTGCCACCCGGATAAGAGTTGTCACGTTCTACTTTTCTATCTACTCTACTTTTCGAGGCCGCAGAGCAGACGCGGCCCTGCATCCCCGTCCCACAGCGAAGGACGAACCCATGACTTCTCCGAACCCCGCGCACGCCCGGATCAGCATCATCGGAGCCGGACCCGGCGGGCTCACCTGCGCCCGCATCCTTCAGCAGCGCGGAATCACGGTCACCGTCTACGACCGCGATGCCGGCCCCGACGCACGCGACCAGGGCGGCACCCTGGACCTGCACGCCGACAACGGCCAGATCGCCCTGCGCGAAGCCGGCCTGCTCGACGAGTTCTTCAGGCTGTCCCGCCCCGAAGGGCAGGAGATGCGCCAGATGGACCCGACGGGCACCATCACCTCCCACCAGATCCCCGAGCCCGACGAACTGTTCAAGCCGGAGATCGACCGCGGCCGGCTGCGCGACCTGCTGCTGGGCTCCCTCCAGCCCGGCACGGTGCAATGGGGCCACGGCCTCGACCGCGTCGGCGGACCCGCACAGGGGCCGCGCCTGCTGCACTTCGCCGACGGCACCACCTCAGAGACCGATCTGGTCATCGGGGCCGACGGCGCCTTCTCCCGGGTACGCCCGGCCGTCTCGCCGGCCGTCCCCGGATACAGCGGGATCAGCTTCCTGGAGGCGTGGTTCTCCGACGTCGAAGCCCGTCACCCCGACATCGCCGAACTGGTCGGCCAGGGCGGCGCCCACGCAGCCGACGGCGAGCGCGGCATGTTCGCCCAGCGCAACGGCGACGACCACATCCGCGTCTACCTGATCCAGCGGGTCCCGGCCGACTGGATCACCGCGAGCGGCCTGACGCCGAAGGACACCGACGCCATCCGCGCCCGGCTCCTGGAACGCTACGCCCGCTGGTCACCCCGCATGAAGCAGCTGATCACCGACAACGACGGCCCCTACGTGGACCGCCCGATCTTCGCCCTGCCCGTGCCGCACACCTGGCAGCACCATCCGACCGTGACCCTGCTCGGCGACGCCGCCCACCTCATGCCGCCGCTGGGCGTCGGCGTCAACCTCGCCATGCTCGACGCGAGCGACCTCGCCCTGTCCCTGGCCAACGCGGCGACCGTCGACGACGCCCTCCACGCCTACGAGAAGACCATGCTTCCCCGCTCGGTCGAGAACGCCCAGGCCCTCGAAGGCGGCGCCGAGCACCTGCTGGCCACCGAGTTCCCCGACTTCGGCGACGACGAACCCCAGCACTGAACGCCCGCCACCGGCGACTCACGGACACCCCGGCCAACGCGTCCGCAGCCGGATCCGGGAGAACCGCGGAGATCACCGTCCGCTGTCACGAAAAGCACACGCAGAAGTCGCGGGAGGCCGGGCTCGGCGCGATCGCCGAGCTTCCCAACGCCCACCCAAAGCTGCGCATCTGACGTGCGGTCATCACGGTGCACACCGCGAACCCCGCCTCCGGACGTAGCGGAGACGGGGCGAGTAACGAGCCGCATGCTGGACAGACCCGGTGGCCGCAGTACGAGTTGGTCTACTGAACGAGTTCCCAGTCCTGGGAGCCGTCCGTGGCCGCAGTCTGCAAAGTGAGCTGCCCTCCCGCGGATGCTCCGGTCAGGTACAGACTCGTGTTCTTGACCGACTGCAGCTTGTAGAGGCCGTCGCTGGTCTTCACGAGGTTCCAGCTGCCGGTGGAACTGTTGTCGACCCACTGGCCGATCTTCTGTCCGGCCGTCGCGTTGCCGGTCCAGATCGCCGCCGCGCGGCCACCCGACTTGTTGAGCAGGGTGGTTCCGCCGCCGGGCTCGGTCACCACGTGCCAGAACTGGGTGTCGGGGTTGGCCGCGGAGCCCGGGTCCTCCAGGCGGACGTCGGGTATGTCACCGTTGCCGAGGTTGGCGTCATTGGTCTTGTTGCCGGTGCCGATGACCTGGTCGGTCTTGCGGTTGAACAGCTGGTAGTAGGTGCCGGCCGAGTTGCCGAGGTCCGTCTCGGCGTACGCGATCGTCGAGGTCCCCTGGTTGTTGAGGATCACGAGACGGCCCGTGCCGTCGACGTACTGGAGGTTGCGGCTGTAGCCGGCCTTCGAGGTGGTCTGGTACTCCTTCCAGGTGCCGTCGCTGCGTCCGGTCTGGTTGACCCAGACACTCGCGCTGCCGGCCGCGTTGTAGACCAGGCGTCCGCCGGGCAGCCGGACGAGGACCGGGCTGCCGCCCGTCGCCAGAGTGCGGGAACCGGCGTCGACCGGGAGGGAGTTGACGCCGGTCCCGGTTGCCGAGCCCTTGAAGAACTCCAGCGGGTTGCCGGCGGTCTGGTACCGGGTGTTGGCGCCGCCGCCCCAGTACTCGTAGGTGATCATCCACTTGCCGTCGGTGGTGCGGGCCACGTTCGTCATGCCGGGCCGGCCGCCGCCGATCTCCGACTTGCCGCCTCCCATGTCCTGGGTCAGCCCTGCGATGTCGACGACCGGATCGCTCCACTGCGCCGCGTGGCCGTCCCAGGTCCTGTGCACAAGGACCTGGCCCTGCGAGTCAGTGGCGGTGTCGTTGGCGGGGTCGAGGGTCGGCACACCGGTTGCCGGGTCGAAGCCGGTGTAGTCGTTCTCGTCCGAGTAGTAGCAGACGAGTTTGCCCTTGTAGACCATCAGGTACGGCTCCCAGAGAGGGTCCACCTGGTGGTTGGTGTTCGCCGAGGAGAAGTTCTGGCCGGTGGCGCCCGCGCTGCCGCCCTGCCAGCCGCCGGTGGCGACGACGTTCTCGACCTTCCAGGTGGCGCCGTTGTCCAAGCTGGAATACAGGGCGATCGCCACGTCCTTGCGGTCGCCGTCGTTGGTGGGCGTCCAGTTCGGGTCGGCCGCCTTGTGCTCCTTGTAGTAGTAGTCGTCGCCCGACACGACGCTCGCCAGGAGCAGGGTGCCCTGCTTCAGGTCTCCGACATCCTGCGGCAGGACGTAGAGGTACGGGTTGGTCCAGTTGCTGGTGTACTTCGCGTACTTCGGGTCGCTGGACAGATAGGCCGGTGCCTTCACCTCGGACAGCGACTGCCACGTCGTACCGTCGTCGTCGCTCTTGTAGACGGGGAGCGTCTGCCCGTCGGCGCTGCCCGAGGCCGGAACCGTGGACCTCTCGAACGACGCGACCAGCCGGCCGTTCGGCAGCTCCGCCGACTTCGGGTAGATCGCGCAGTTCCCCCGGCCCTTGAGGCACGCCTCGCTGCCGAGCTGGTAGACGGTCCCGCCCGTCGGGGCGTATGCCTGGGCGCCGCCGGACGCGGGGATCGCCAGCAGCGCGGCGGCCGCGACGGCGGCTCCCAGCACCTTTCTCACTCTTTTCCTGTGCACAGCCTCTCCTTTGAGGTTGGTGGTCCTCGGGGTGACACCGACGGGCCTTCGTCCTAGACCCTCGGTCCGCCGGAATTCGTAGCGACGAGCACCTTCACGTCCCAGGCGTCCAGATCGAGCGCGCTGCCCGCGAGGACGAAGGTGCCGTCGAGAACATCGGTCAGCTCGACGGGAGCCGCGACCCGCACCGGCTCCCAGCCCCAGTTGTGGATCACGTGCACCCTGCGGCCGTCCGGGGCCGTGCCCGTGGTCGCTGTGACGGACGCCGGCAGGTCCTGCCATCCGCTGCGGGCGGCGGGCGCCAGCCACTCGGTGAGGGCCCGGGCGAGACCGCGCCCAGGGGCGGTGCCGACGCAGGTGATCTGTCCCCCGCCGTGACGGCGGGTGGTGATCGCCGGCCACCTGCCGAAGTGGGGGTGGTCGTAGTGCGCGAGGGCCTCGGCGTCGTGCGCGGTCAGGCTGTCCACCCAGTGCGTGGCCGTCGCGTCCGCGGGGAGGTCGAGCGGGCCGCCGGGGGTGGCGGTGACCGTGACCGGGGCGGTCAGGTTGCTGAACTCGTCGTACGTGACGCCCGCCGCGTCGGCGAGGCCGCCGGGGGCCGGTTCCAGCCGGGCCCGTGCCTCGTGGTCGGCGTAGGCCGTCCGCGGGCCGAGGACGAGATGGCCGCCGGCGTGGGCGTAGGCGGCCAGCCAGTCCACGGTGGTGTCGTGGGCGAGGTACAGGGCGGGCACCACCAGGACCGGGTGACGCCGGGCCGCTTCGGCGGGTGCCATGCCCTCCCGGTCGCCGTCCGGGTCGTGGAGCTGCCGGACGTGGACGATGCGGACCTGCCGGCCGGCGTCGAAGGCGCCTCGGTAGAAGGGGTCGAAGATGCGGTGGTAGGAGGCCGGGTCCGGTTCGCCGCCGGCGGTCGCCAGCGGCGGGTACTTCTGCATCAGCCACTTGCTCGGCGTCGAGTAGACCATCGTGATGTCGGCGTCCGGCTCCAGGCCTGCGACGAGCGGGCCCGCCTTCTCGAACTCCGCGCCGAGCCTGGCGAGTTCGGCATACGTCCGCCCGGGGCGGCCGCTGTGCGGGAGGACCCCGCCCCAGTAGGTCTCGGCGCCGAAGCGCAGGGTCTGCCACTGCCAGTACTCGATCATCCGGGCGCCGCGCGCCACGTGGGCCCAGGCGGCCTGGCGCCATTGGCCGTCGAATCCGGGGCGGTTGTCCCAGGGGTAGCCGATGGAGTTCGCGTTGGTCTCGGTGACCAGGAACGGCTCCTGGCGTGAGGAGAACATCCAGTCCGCGGTCTGGTACATCGACCAGACCCCGGTGGTCTTCCAGCTCTGCTGGTGTTCGTCTGGTGTGGGGTCGGGGAGCAGCAGGCCGTCCTGCATGTCGTAGTACGGGTTGCCTGAGGCGATGTCCAGGCGGTCCGACAGCTCGTCGTCCTCCACGCCGCCTCTCGTGTAGGAGATGCAGGTGGTGACGAACTGCTCCGGCCGGGCGTACTCGCGAACGATGTCGGCCTGCCAGCCGATGAACTCGGTGACCTGGCGGGCCTGGAACTCCCGCCAGGCGACGTCGTACTGGGGCTGCACGTTGCCGTCCGGGGTCCACAGGTCGGCCCAGGTGGACAGGCGGTGCGACCAGTAGACGAGGCCCCACTCGCGGTTGAGGGTCTCGACGTCCCGGTACTTCTGACGCAGATGGTCGACGAACCGCTCGAACACGCCCCGGTTGTGCAGCAGATGCAGTCCCGGTTCGTTGTCCACCTGCCATCCGATGACCGCGGGGTGGTCGTAGTACCGTTCGGCGATCTTCCGGATCACGCGCTCGGCGTGGAACTTGAACGCCGGGTGGGTGATGTCCACCTCCTGGCGGGCGCCCCAGCCGATCCGCTCGCCCGTGCGCAGCTCGCCGGTGATCTCCGGGTACTGCCGGGCCAGCCACGGCGGCACGGCGTACGTCGGGGTGCCGAGGATCACGGAGATGCCGCGCTCGTGGGCGCCGTCGAGGACGGGTCGCAGCCAGTCGAGGTCGAACCGTCCGTTCTCCGGCTCCCAGGTCGACCAGACCGACTCCCCGACGCGGATGACGGTGAAGTGCGCGTCGGCCATCAGGTCGAGGTCGGTCTTGAGCTGTTCTTCGGGCTGCGTGCCGCCGTAGGCCGGCGTGTACTCGTGGTAGTAGGCAGCGCCGAACAGGACACGGGCGGGCAGGACCGCCATGGGGGGACCTCCAAGAGGGGGATGGGAGAAGGGAGCAGGGTGTGGTCGGCGGCGCTTACTGTTTGACGCCGCCGGCGGCCAGGCCGCTCTGCCAGTACCGCTGGAGCATCAGGAAGGCCGCGACGAGGGGGATGACCGAGATGAGCGAGCCGGTCACGACGAGCGCGAGCATGTCGCTGCTGGCTCCGGCCCCGCCGTTCTGGGCCTGGGCCGCCCAGGAGGAGAGCCCGACCGTGACGGGGTACAGCTTCGGGTCGTTGAGCATGATCAGCGGCAGGAAGTAGTTGTTCCAGGTCGCCACGAGCGTGAAGAGGACGACCGTCACCAGCCCCGGTGCCAGCAGCCGCAGGGCGATCCGGACGAAGATCCGCAGCTCTCCGGCACCGTCGATCCGGGCGGCCTCCAGAAGGCTGTCGGGGACGGCGTCCGCCGCGTAGACGCGCATCAGGTAGAGGCCGAACGGGCTGACGAGCGAGGGCAGGACGATCGCCCAGGGGGTGTTGACCAGTCCCACCTTCGCGAAGAGCAGGTAGGTCGGGATCGCCAGTGCCGTGCTCGGGATCATGATGGCGCCGAGGACCAGGTTGAAGGCCGTGCTGTTGCCCCGGAACCGGTACTTGGCGAAGCCGTACCCGGCCGCGGTGGCCAGGAGTGCGGCGCCGAGCGCGCTGCCGACCGAGTACAGGACCGTGTTGAGCAGCCAGTGCAGGAAGACGCCGTCGTCGTAGGTCAGGGTCTGCCTGATGTTCGCCGCCAGGCGCGGGCTGTGCGAGAACCACAGGCCGAAGCTGTTGAACAGGTCCTGGGTGCTCTTGGTCGAGGCGACGGCGAGCCAGAACAGCGGCAGGAGGAAGTAGGCGAGTACGGCCAGCATGACGATCGTCAGCGGGGTGCTGCGGCGTCGGACCGGGGAGCGGCGCCCGCGGGGGACCTTGGCCGCCCGACGGGACGCGGTGGTCCCGGAGGCTGCGGTGGCCGGGCCCGCGGCGGACCGGGGCGCGGACTGGGAGGCGACGGTCACGAAGTCCTCCTGCGGTTCGCGGTGATCAGCACGGCGTAGGAGAAGACCACGATGACCAGGCCCAGCAGGAAGGAGACCGCGGCCGCGTAGTTCACCTGCTGTCCGGTGAAGGCGAGGGTGTAGGCGTAGAGGTTCGCGGTGTACGAGCTGTCGATCACGTCGGGCGCGATGGTCTGCAGCAGTTTCGGTTCGTTGAACAGCTGGAAGCTGCCGATCACCGAGAACAGCAGGGTCAGCAGGAGCGCCGGCCGCAGCGCGGGCAGCTTGACCGACCAGGCGACGCGCCAGGCGCCGGCGCCGTCCACGGCGGCCGCCTCGTACAGCTCACCCGGTATGGTCCGCAGCGCGGCATAGAGAATGATCATGTTGTAGCCGACGAACTCCCAGGTCACCACGTTCGCCAGGCTGCCCAGCATCCAGGTGTCGCTGAGGAAGTGCGGGATCGGCACATCGAGCTTGCGGCCCAGTTGGGCGAAGGGGCCGAAGTCGGGGCCGTAGAGGTAGCCCCACATGAGGGTCGCGACGACGCCGGGTACCGCGTACGGGACGAAGATGCCGAGCCTGATGACCTTGGCGAGCCGCAGCAGGCCGCTGTCGAGTGCGAGCGCGAAGAGCAGCGCCAGCAGCAGCATCACGGGGACCTGGATCGCGAAGAACGCCGCGACCCGCAGGAGCCCTTCCCTCAGCTGCGGGTCCTTCAGGGCGGTCACGTAGTTGTCCAGCCCGACGAACGTCGTCCCGCCGATGAGGCGTTCCTGGAACAGGCTGAGATAGGCGGCATAGCCGAGCGGGGTCAGGAACAGCAGCACGAACAGCACCATGAACGGTGCGATGAACAACGGGCCTGCCGCACCGTGGCGCAGGCCACCGAGCCGGCGGCGCTGCGGCCCTGCTCGGCGCGGGTCCTCGGTGGAGGCCGCGGTCATGGCGGTCATCAACGGGCCTTTCTGGATGTCGGGAGGGCCGGCCGCGGGTCCCGGGGCCCGGGCGGCGAGCACCGGGGCCGGGCCCGGGACCCGCCGGCGGTCACGCGGACTTGACGGTGAAGCCCTGGCCCTTGGCGTAGGTGGTGAGCCGCTGCTGCCAGGCGTCGAGGGCGGCCCCGCTGTCGGTCTTGCCGGCGAGGGACTTTCCGACGGTCTCGGTCCAGTCGGTGGCGGCCTGGTCGAGGAAGGGGGGCCACTGGAAGTCGTCGCTGACCGTGTCGCCGATGCCGGCGAAGACCTGGTTCACCTTCTGGCCGCCGTAGAAGGACGGCGTGGCGCCGGCGAAGGACGGGTCGGCGAGCAGGGCCTTGGTCGCCGGGAAGAACGACTGCTCGGTCGCGAACATCTTCGCGCTCGCGGGGTCGCTGTTGAGGAACTGGGCGAACTGCGCTGCGGCGACGGGGTTCTTGGTCGAGCGGATGACCGCGCTGGTCGATCCGCCCCAGTTCCCGGACGCGGGGCTCGACGTGTCCCACTGCGGCAGCGGGGCGGCCCGCCACCTGCCCGCCGTGGCCTTGGCGGAGCCGGAGAGGAACGCCGGACCCCAGGCGGCGGTGATCCAGGTGGCGTACCTGCCCTTGTTGAGGCCGGCGTACCAGGCGTCGGTGAAGTCCGGGTCGGTGCTGATGACGCCCTCCTTCGCGAGGCCGCCCCAGTAGGTGCCGAGCTTCTTGGAGAGCGCGTCGTTCACGTCGATGGTGATGTCGCTCTTGCCGGAGAGGGCGTAGGGGTGGGCGCCCGCCTGCCAGAGCAGGCCGTGCCAGGCCGCGGCCTCGTTCGCCGCGAGGTTGGTCAGGTAGACACTCGGGTCGGCCTTGTGCAGCTTGCGTGCGGCGGCGGCGAACTCGTCCCAGGTCGTCGGCGGCTTGATGCCGTGCTTGTGGAAGATGTCCTGCCGGTACAGCATGCCCAGCGGGCCGGTGTCCTGCGGGATCGCCCAGATCTCACCGTTGGGGCCGCCGCCCTGTGCCCAGGTCCAGTCCACGAACGCGCTCTTCAGGCCGGTGGCGCCGTAGGGGCTCAGGTCCAGCAGGCTGTCCGTGATGGTGAACGTGGGGATCGCCTGGTACTCCACCTGAGCCAGGTCCGGGGCGCCCTTGCCGGCCTTGATCGCCGTACGCAGCTTGGTGTAATGGGCCACGCCCTGACCGGCGTTGACGACCTTGACCTTGATGGCCGGGTACTTCTTCTCGAAGAGGGCGACCTCCTTGTCGATGTTCGGGACCCAGGTCCAGAAGGTGAGTTCGGTCGGCGTCTTCATCGCCTTGTCGATGTCGGCCTGGGACAGCGGCCTGGCGGTGCTGCCGCCGCTGCCCCCGCTGCCGCTGCCACCGCTGCAGGCGGACAGCGCGACGCCGAAGGTGGCCGCCCCCACGGCGGCGAGGAATCCGCGACGGCTCGGGGAGGAGGGCGTGACGAAGGATCTGGGCATGGTGGACTCCCGCCGGTTGGGCGAAGGTGAGGGCATGCCTGCGGCGGCATGCCGGGCAAGGGAACGCGGGGAGGTGACGACCGGGACTTCGAGGTCGGTGCGGGGAAGGCCACGTCGTCATCAACTGCTCCCGGCTCGCGGTGCGGATGGCGGACCACGAGGGGGAGGGCGGTCGGAGCAGGCGCCGGTACGGCGGCCCGCTCGGCGAGAAGGAGAACGTACGGTGCCCGAGTCCCTGCGGGCTGCTGAGCCGGCATGGCAGGGAGGGGCGAACCGGGCAGCGGCCTGTGCGGCGGCTGCGCAGGTGTGACAGGTGCGGCCCGGAATCCCTGCTCTGGGCCTACTGAGGCTGAAGTCGATCAGGAACGGTCGGATGGACCTCCACTCGGGGGCGTGGCCTTCGCGGCACGACGGGGGCGGGTGGCGGAGCGCCGTGCCCCGCCCGAATCGGTCCGGGCCGGAGCGGGTGCGGTCGAGGCGCGAAGGACAAGCTCGACGGGCGGGTCGCTGGCCGGGGGCAGGTCGGCGCCGGGCTTCTCGATGGCCTGGACGAGAAGTCTCAGCCCCTCCTGGGCCACGGCGTCGAACGGCTGACGCACGGTGGTCAGCGGAGGGGTCACGAACGCGGCCACCGGAATGTCGTCGAATCCGACGACGCTGACGTCGTCCGGCACGGTGCGGCCGGCCTCCGCCAGTGCGCGCATGAGGCCGATGGCCATGTCGTCGTTGGCGGCGAACACCGCGGTCACCTCGGGATCCGCGGCGAGTACCCGGCCCGCCGCGTAGCCCGATGCCGCGGACCAGTCGCCCTCGACGAGCGACGGCTCGTCGCGGCCTCGTGCGTCCAGTGCCTCACGCCATCCCCGCAGGCGGTCGCGGGCGGCATACCAGCGCTGCGGACCCGCGAGGTGGTGGACGGTTTGGTGTCCGAGGTCGAGGAGATGCTCGGTGGCCGCCCGTGCCAGCAGTTCGGCGCCGACGCCGGCGACCACGGTGCCCGGGGCCGCCGTGGCCACGGGCGCCCCCAGGACCAGCACCGGTACGCGCACGTCGGTGGGGACCGCTCCCCCGTCCGCCTCCTCGTCGATCGGCTCGGAGATGACGATGCCGTCCACGCCCTGTTCGAGGAGCGAGTCGACGGCTCCGGCGACGCCCGCTGGATCGCCTTCCAGGGTGTTGACCACACGGAGTGCGTATCCGGTGTCCCGGGCGGCCCGCTCGATACCGATGAGTAGTGACGCGGGTCCGTACAGTGCCGTCCCGAGCGTCACCACGCCGATGGATCGGGTCCGGCCGGAGGCCAGTGCCCGGGCCGCGTGGTTCAGCCGGTAGCCGAGTTCGTCGGCCGCGTCGAGAACGCGCCTGCGCACCTCTGCCGAGACGTACGCCTCGTCGTTGAAGACCCGCGACACCGTCTTCTGCGACACGCCGGCCAGCCGGGCCACGTCCACGCTCCGCGGCGCGCCGGAAACGCCGGCCCGACCTGCTGATGGCGTCATGGTGTCTCCCGATGGCCGCGTTCCGTGCCGGTTGCCCCGACGTTCTGACTGCGCTGCCATGTCTACGCAGTCAGAAGATGTCCGTCAAGACTGCGGGAACATATTCGTCACATGAAGATCCCGGGTCCGCCTTCGGTCGGGGACGCTTCATCAACCTCGTGTACTGCGCAAACGGACTCCGTCGGTGACGGTGCTCGGCACCGGACCCTCCTTCAACGCCCCCGCGGACACCCGAGGCGAGCCCGTCTCCGCGACCCGCCTGCCGCGCACGGCCGAGGCGGACGAACGGGCCGGCACGGTCATGGGCGGGGCGGGACTGCGGTTCGGGGACATCGTCGCCGAACCGCACAGTTCCGGTTTCGCGCTGCCCAACCTCAGGTCGTTTCACGGGGTGACGATGGTGGAGTCCGGCTCCGGAGCGTCGAGACGGCTCAGTGGCTCCGTGAACGCGCTGCCCACGCCGGTGATCTCGGCCTCCGGGTCGGCCGCGGCCGGCCTGGTGGCGGTGCCGGTGGCAGCAGGAGGCGGGAAGCTCGGCGCCGGGCCTGTTTTCGCGGACCCCCTCGGGCCGCGAGGCGCACCGTCTGGCGGCCCGAGGGGCGCGCTCACACGGTGGTTGCGATCCAGCCGACCGTCTCGGCCGTGTGCGTGCCGTCCGCAGTGACCTTGCCCGCGGCATGGATCTCGTTGATGCGGATCTTGAAGCCGACGGTGGTGACGTCGGCGATGCGCAGGCCCGGAGTGTCAGGGCCGTTGAACGTCTGCACGAAGGGGATCACGATCACCGATGCCCCGTCGGGGAATGCCGCGGGGAAGGTGACCTGGGTGAACGTCGAGGTGTCCCCGCCCGTGATGGCCACGGGATTCGAGGAGCTCAGCTGGAGTTTGCCGGTCTGTAACATGCTCACGGATGCCTGCCTCTCAGCGACCAGCCGCACGCGACCCCGAACCGGCCGCGCGGCACTGGCAGTTCGGCCACCTCTTTCGGGTGACCAGAGGCGAATTTCCCGTATAAATGGCCGTTTAACAGCGGATTCACCTTTCCGGTTTCAATCTGACGAAAAGGAATCATCCGTCATCACCAGGGTGCTATAACCGCAGGTCAGCGCGGACGGAGCGCTCCGATCCCGCACAGCGCGGTTCACCGCGAAGGCCGTCAGCGGCCACCCGCCGCGTGGCCCGGGGAAGCAGGCTCGAGCAAGGGCGTGGCGATGAGCGCTCGCGCACGGGCCGCCATCGGATCTTTGGCCATCCGCAGTCCCGTCGACCTGGACCTGGTCGTCGAGTACGGGTGTCCGTCATGGGCGTCGCCAAGGGCGTCCGGAAGAACGTCGTCTCGGCGGTGGAACGTGTCACCGGCCTTGAGGTCGTCGAGGTGAACATCACGGTCAACGGCGTCCGTCTGCCCGACGACGAGGAGTCCGCGGCCCCTGCCGAGGCGCGGGTGGAGTAGCGCGTCCGGGCATGGGCAGAAGCGGATCCGAGTGGAAGGTGGACGAGTACATGAACACGCCGTTCGTCGAGATGATCGCGGGTACGGCCCTGGCGTTCGCCGGCTGGTTCGGTGGACTCGGCGCCTCCCTGCCCGTGGCCGCGCTGGGCTCGCCGGGCTGGGTGCTGGGCCGGCGGGCCGAGGACGGCCGGAGCGACAGGGCGGTGGGCCGGACGCGCCTTCGACGACCGGCAACAGGCGCACACCGCCGCCACGGCCGCCGCCCGCGCAGCCCTGGCCGTCTGTCTCCTACGCCGCGACCCGCGGTTGCGGATCGCCGTCGTCCCGGAGCCGCTCCGGCGACCGCCCGCCCCGACGGCGGACACGGTCACGCCCGAAGCCGTACCCGTAAGACGACGGCCGGAGGCGGAGCTGCGGATGTGGCTGGCACCCGGCGCGCCCCGAACGCCGTGCTGCCTGCCCTCCACGCGATGATGACGGAAACCGCCGACACGGCGGAGCCGTACACGACACACACAAGGGTCCGTCTGAGTGCCGTCTCGCATCGCAAGCCCCATGTCCGCTGAGCCGTACGCCGGCCGGGCCCGCCGCACAGCCGTGTTCCGGCCGCCCGCCGCCTGGTGGCCCGCGCTGCGCCGCACGCCGGTGTCGCTGTGGAACGACGACATCACGGACTACGCGGCGGCGCTCACGTACTACGCGATCCTGACCGTGCTCCCCGCCCTGCTGGCGACAGTGCTCGCGTTCGGCCTGATCAGCCCGGGCACGGCCGAGCAGTTCATCAGCCATGTCACCGCCTATGCCCCGGCCGAATCCGGTGCCGAGCTGCACGCCGCCCTCGCCCACGCGCTCGACACGGACGGGACGGTCTGGCCGCTGCTCGTGACCGGCACGGCCAGCGCCCTGTGGTCGGCCTCCAGTTACCTCGCCGTGTTCCGCCGCGCCCTGCACCGCATGCACCGCCTTGAGGACCAGCGTTCGACCTGGCGCAAGGCACCCCGCATCGTGCTCACCGCGCTCGTACTGCTCGGTCTCCTCCTCGTCGGCTCGCTCGCCCTGCTGCTGACCGGCCCGCTCGCGGAGGCCGTCGGCCGCTCCTTCGGGCTGGACACCACCGTCGCCTGGGCCTGGAGTCTGCTGCGCTGGCCCGTGCTGCTGTGCCTGGTCGCGCTGCTGGTCGTGGTCGTCTTCCACACCGGTCCGGCCGTCGCGCGGCGGCGCCGGCACAGCCTGCCCGGCGGCGTACTGGCCGCCACGCTGTGGCTGGCCGTCTCCGCCGGCTTCTCGACGTACGCCTCCACACTCGGCGCCTACAGCAGGCTGTACGGCTCGCTCTCGGGCATCGTCGTCTTCCTCGTCTGGCTGTGGCTGTCGAACCTGGCGCTGCTCACCGGAGCGCAGTTCGCTGCCGAACTCGCCGTTCCGGCCCGTACGGCGAGCCGACCGCGCAGGCCGTAGCGGACCCGGGCCGGTCAGCCGCGCTGTCCGGACCGGGTTCCTCGCGGCGGGCGGGGGAAGAAGCCGCTGGTGCGGGCCCGGTATCCGGCGTACCCGGGGCGGTCGGCCGTGTGCTGTTCCAGCAACCGTTTTCCACTGCGCTCGGTCAGCAGCACGGCCATCACCGCCGGCGACACCACGGCTGCCGCCGGGGAGTCGCAGGCGAGCACGAACGGGCCCCACCACAGGCAGAAGTCCCCGAAGCAGTTGGGGTGCTGGGTCCCGGCCCACAGCCCCCGGTCCATGGTCCTTGCCCGGTTGGCGGGGTCGGCCCGGAAGCGGGCCAACTGGGCGCCGCCCACCGCCTCGAAGCCGATCCCGACCGCCCACAGCGCGGTACCGGCCCAGGCGAAGGCGCAGGGCCAGCCCGGTACGTACTGTGCGGCCTGCATGGGCAGGAAACCGATGCCCCACACCACGTCCACGATCCCGTGGACGCCCGCGCGTACCGCGACAGCGAAGGTGACGAGCATGAGCGCGAGGGCCGCGGCGGCGGCCCGGGCGAGGTTGAGGGCGAATGCGCTCTACGGGAACCCGCTCACGGCCGGTCCAGCCCCTGGTGGCAGGCGGGCGTGGCCACCGACAGGCCGCTGTCGCCCCCGGTGCCGGGCCGTGCGCCCAGGATCTGGTCCACGCCGATCCGGCCCTCCTCGAACGCCGGCGCCCCGCCCACCAGGGTGACCACGAACGACTCGGTGGCGTCGAGGCGCTGCAGCCGGTTCTTGTCGTAGCTGACCCGCACCTGGCCGGAGTCGGCCCCGCACGACGGCGTCAGGTAGTTCCAGGAGGCGGGAGCGCCCGGGGCGCGGGGCAGCAGCAAGGGTGGTGTTGCTGAAGTAGCGGAACGCGCCCAGCCGCTCCGGCTCCCGCTCGGTCGGATCGACGAGCAGGCGCAGCGCCTGGTCCGGGTGGCCGGCGACGACCACGGCGTCGTACGGCTCGGTGGTGCCGTCCCCGGCGGTGACGTCCACGCCGTCGGCGTGGCGCCGCACGGACCGTACGGGCGTGCCGGTACGGACAGCACCGATCTGCCTGGCGATCCGGTCGACGTAGGTGCGCGAACCGCCGCTGACCGTACGCCACACCGGTGAGCCGCCCACCGACGGCATCCCGTGCTGCTCCAGGAAGCGGAACAGGTAGGCGGCCGGGTAGCGTTGGGCCGTGACGGTGTCACAGGACCACACGGCCGACACCAACGGCGTCGCGAAGTGGCTCCGGAGGTAAGCGGAGAAGCCCTCCCGGTCCAGGAACTCCCCCAGTGTCGTTGCCTGTTCGCCCTCACGTGGCAGCAGGCGGCGGGCTGCGCGGTGGAATGTGTCGAGGGTGCCGGGCCCACAAGTCAACTCTGTGAACCCGGCCGCCCCGATGTGGTGAACCCTCCGCCCGGCTTCCCGGTCCGGTCGGTGATCGCTTCCTAGGGTCCGCCCCATGAGCATCCCCACCGAACCCATCGGCAGCCTCCCCCGCCCGCACGCACTCCTCTCGGGGTACGCCGAGCACGCGGCGGGTCGCATCACCACGGCCGACCTGGCGAAACTCCAGGAGCAGGCCGTCGCGGACACGTTGTCCCGGCTGGAGCAGCTCGGCTGCCCGGTCCTGGTGGACGGCGACCAGAGCAAGTCAAGCGCCCATGGCTACCCGCTCACCGGCCTGACCGGCCTCGCCCCGGACGGCGCCGTCATCCCCTACGCCGACGGCCACACCCGCCGGCTGCCCCGGCTGACCTTGGGCCCCTTCCGCTACCAGGTCCGCGCCGACACCTATCTCCGCACTGCGCGGGCCCAAGCCGGCCTACCCGTCAAGCAGACGGTCGTCGCCCCGTCCGCGCTCAGCCTGCTCTACCCGGCCGAGGGCATCGACGGCTACCCCCGCAAGGCGTTCCTCGACGACCTCGCCGACCAGGCGGAGTCCGAGATCCGGGGATGTCTGGAGGCGGGCGCGCACCTGGTACAACTCGACTTCAGCGAAGCCCGGCTGGCGCTGAAACTGGATCCCTCGGGTGGCCTTCTGGACGACCTGATCGGCCTGAACAACCTGGTGCTGAGCCGTTTCGGCGAGGCGGAGCGGGAGCGGCTCGGTGTGCACACCTGCCCCGGCGCGGACCAGGACTCCACCCACAGCCTCGACGTCGACTACGCCGAACTCCTCCCCAGGTTCTTCCAGCTCAACGCCGGTGCCTTCTACTTGCAGCTGGCGAGTGAGCCGGACCCCGACCGCATCCTGGCGGTGATCGCCGACCACCTGCCCTCCCATGCCCGGGTGTTCATCGGCGTCATCGACCCGATCGACCCCGCCGTCGAGAGCCCTGAGCAGGTCCGCGACCGCGTCCTGACAGCCGCCCGTCACCTCCCCGCCGACCGGCTGGGCACCTGTGACGACGCCGGCTTCGCCCCGTTCGCGGACGACACCTCCACCTCCCGCGAGACCGCCTTCGCCAAGATCGGAGCCCGGGTGCAGGGCACGGCCCTGGCCGCCGAGGAACTCGGCATGTGACACGGCCCAAGGCCCCGGCCGGCCACCGCCCGGCCGGGGCAGCGCGGCACACGCCGCAGGCCGGCGGGATGAAACCCGGAGGACACCCGCGGACACCCGCATCCCGGAACGTTCGCTCCCCGTGGCCGCCTTCCTCTGAAGGCGCCGACTGCCTCGCCGGTCGCAGGCCGTCCCCCCGCCTTGTCGCGCATCTCGCCCTGCCGTCCTCAACCGGGACGCCCGGCGCCCGGGGCGGGCCCTCAGATCCACCCGCGCCGTGCCGCCTGCGCTCCGCCTCGAACCAGCTGCTCGCGGCGAGCCGTTCGGCGAGCAGCACGAGGGTGGGTGGCATGCGGCAGTTGGTGCGGTGGATGACGTTGTCGTCAGGTTGTTCACGCGTGGTCGAGGAACTCCGTGACGTCGCCGGCGAACTCCTCGTGGTGCTGGAAGGGGAAGCCGTGCGCCGCGTCCGGGTCGATCTTGATTCGGGCGTCGGGGATGAGTCCGGCGAGCAGGTGGGCGTAGCGCGGGAGGGTCATCGGGTCGCTGTCGCCGTTGGCGACGAACACCGGTGCCTGGATGGCCGTGACCCGCTCCAGGAGCGAGACGTTGGGGATGCCCCGGGCGGTGACGGCGTCGTACTGCGCCTTGCGGGTCTGTCAGGTGGTGGGTGCGTCGAACTCGGTCCGGGAGAACATCCGCCCGAAGGCCTTCTCGCCGGACGAGCGGCTCTCCGGCGACCGGGTGTAGAAGACGTCGAGCACCTTGGCCGGATCGACCTCCGGCTCGCCGACCGAGTCGATGACCCACTGCGCCCAGCCGTGCATGCCGGGCGCGCCCCGGGGCGCTGCCGAGACGAGCACGAGACGCCGTACCAAGGCGGGCCGGACCAGTGCGATCTCCTGGGCCACGAAGGAGCCCGGGGAGAAGCCGAGGATGTCGGTCCGTGCCAGGTCCAGGGCGTCGAGGAAGGCGATGGCGTCCCGCGCCAGCTGCGCGACCGTGCCGGGCGTGCCGCCGGTGGATCCTCCGACGCCGGTAATGTAAAGCGGTCGCTATACTTGGCGCTCATGGAGACTGAGACAACGACCACCGGGGCCGCCAGCGGCGGTGGACGCGGCGCGCGGGAGCGCATTCTGCGGGCGGCGGGAGAGCTCTTCTACGCGCGCGGCATCCACGCCACCGGCGTGGCGGCGCTGATCGAGGCCGCGCATGTGTCGCCGCGGACGTTCTACGTGCACTTTCCGACCAAGAACGCGCTGGTCGAGGAGTACCTGCGTCGGTTCGAGACGGAAACGCCGCTGCTCGCCGAGACGGAGCTGGAGCGCGGCGATCTGGCACCGGTCCAGCGGCTGCTGGCGATCTTCGCTCCGATCGACGGGGGGCCGGCTTCGGTCATCCGCGGCTGCCCCTTCCACAACGCCGTCGTCGAGGGTGCCGGGGAACTGCCCGAGATCGCCCACCTCGCGCAGCAGCACAAGCAGGCCTTCCGGGACCGCCTGGTGGCCACCGCCGCCGAGGCGGGAGCCGGCGACCCCGAGTCCCTGGGCCGGCAACTGGCCGTGCTCTACGAAGGCGCCAACGCGCTCGCGGCCTCCACTGACGACGCGGGGGCCTTCACGGACGCCCGGCAGGCCGCCGAGACGCTGCTGGACATGGCGCTGAAAGGCACATCGTGACCAGGGCGCGCGTCGCCGCGTCGGGGCACCTCGCGCCGGAACGGACCGGCACCGGGCCCACCACCGGCCGGGGCCGGCTCGGGTCGGGTAAGCGGGCCGACGGACCGCCACGGAACGTCAACTCCCGGTGTGGGACGACAGATGAGTAGGCTCGCCTTGAGTCTTGCCTTGTGTGACATGCCCGTCGGCTTCCGCGCCGCCCGTAGCCTCGTCCGTCGAGGGATCTTCCTGACCCGAGGAGTGGTGTGAGTGCGGCACGGGCCCTTGCGTGGTCGTAGCGAACCAATGGCGCGCGCCCTGTCCGTGGTACGCAGCGCGCAGAGGCACGGATCCGGCGGGGTGATCCTGGTCGGCGGGCCGGCCGGTATCGGCAAGTCGGCGCTGCTCGCGGAGGTGTGCCGGCAGGCCGGGAGGATCGGCGTGCGGCCCGTCGTCGGCCAGTGCGACCCGATCGAACAGGTCAGCCCGGGCGCGCCCGTCATCGCCGCGCTGCGGGCCGGCCGCGAGCCGCTGGTGGCCATGGGGCAGTACCGGCAGATTCTGCAGGCAACGCACGAGCCGCTGCTGCTGGCCGAGCACATCGCCGCCGAACTGGAGGCCGCCGCGGCGGACGGGCCGGTCCTCTTCGCGGTCGACGACCTGCAGTGGGCCGACCGGGTCAGTCGCTTCCTGATCCGGATGCTGGTTCCGCGCCTGCTCGGACTGCCCGTGGTCTGGCTGTTGGCCGGTCGGGAGAACGTCGCGGACCTGCTCGGTCCGGACCACGGCCCCGGCCACGGCCACGGCCATGTCGAGGACATCACCCTCGTCCCCCTGAGCGCCACCGACCTGGCGGCTGTTGCCCGGGACCGGCTCGGTCACGTCCCCGACGAGCGCACCCGCCGGTTCCTGGAGGCGTCCGCCGGGAACCCGCTGCTGGCCCTCGAACTCCTGGACGGGCTGGCCCGCGCGGCGGCGCGCGGTGACCGCGACACGGCGCCGGCGCAGTTCAGCGCGGCCATCGCGCAGCGGATGAGGGATCTGCCGGAGGCCGCACGTGACCTGGTCGCCCTGGTCGCGGTCGCCGGCCGGGACCTGCCGGTGCCCGAGGCGCTGCGGCTGCTGCCCGGCGCGCGCGGGCCGGAGTCCGGCGGCGCGCTGGCCCAGGCCTTCGACTCCGGCCTGATCGAACTGCACGAGGAGGCACTGACGCCACGCCACGACCTGGTGCGCGAGGCGCTCTGCGCCGACCTGCCGGCCCCGACAGTGCGGGCCCTGCACCGTCGCTTCGCCCAGCTGCACCTGGACGAAGGGCACGCGCTGACCGCCGCGCCGCACGCCCGCGCCGCAGCCACCGCCGGTGACGTCCCCAGTGCGCTGATCCTGATCACCGCGGCCGAGCAGCTGGTGCTGCCCAGCCCGGAGGACGCCGGCGATCTGGCCGCACTCGCCTTCCGCACCGTGCGCCCGGACCAGACCGAATGGCTGGACGTCGGCCGCCGGTGCCTGGCCGTGCTGTGCCGCACGCAGCGGGCCGGAGACGCCCTTGCCGTGGCGGACCAGATCCTGGCCCGGGTCGAGGACGGCGACCTGGTCGGTGCGGTCGAGGGCGAGGCCGCCTGGGCACTGTGGCTCAGCGGTCAGCTCGGCCAGTTGCTGTCCCGCGTCGAGCCGCTGCTCAGCGCCGGCCGGCTGGACCGGGCGGTCGCGGCCCGGCTGACGTCGGCGCGGGCTCTGGCCAACACCCGGCTGCTCGGCGGCCACGACGCCGCGGCCGGGGCCGCCCGCGCCCTTGATCTCGCCCGGACCTGCGGAGATCCTGACGCGCTCGCCCTGGCCCTGCACGCCTGTGGCGAGGCCGCCCGCAACGAAGGCCGGCATCGCGACGCCCTCCACGCCTTCCGGGAGCTGCGCCTGCTCGCCGGGCCGCACCAGCTGGCCGAGGAGATCACCACCCTGCAGTTCCTCGATCGCTACCAGCACGCGCAGATCCTGCTCGACGAGGTGTGGGCGGAACACGGCGATACGACCGGCGCGATCCTGCCCGCTCTGCACTGTGCCCGGCTGTGGCAGGACTTCAACCTCGGCCGCTCGGGCGAGGCCGTCGCGGACGCGCGCACGCTGCTGGAGCTGGGTCGGCAGCTGAACAACCACGTCTATGCGCTGGACGCGGTGATCGTGCAGGCCTCCGTGGCGCTGCTGCGCGGCCAGACACAGGACGCCGTGGCCCTGGTGGACTCCGCCGAGCAGCTCATCGACGCCGACGCGGATGTGCGTCGCCCGGGCCTGACCGTGCTCGCGGGATGGGTCGCGGCCGGCCAGGGCGACCTGAGCCTGGCTCTGGACCTGCTGCGGCCGGTTGCCGAGGGTGCGAGCAGTTCCTGCAACTACTGGCCGCTGTGGCCGTGCTGGATGGGTTTGTTCTTCGAGATCGGCATCGCCGGGCACGACGACGCCTTCACCGACGTGGTCGTCCGGGTGGCCGAGCTGGCCGCGGAGCGCAATCCCGGGGTGGCCAGCTTCGAGGGCGTGGCGCTGAGCTTGCGCGGACGCAGCAAGGGCGACCTGCCGATGATCGCGCGCAGCGCCGAGATCCTCGCGCGCAGCCCCCGCCCCATCCTGTCCGGCTTCGGCGCCGAGAGCTACGGCCGGGCTCTGCTGGCGGACGGGCAGAAGGCCGCGGCCCTGCAGCAACTCGACCGGGCCTGGGACGACTACCACCGTATGGACGCCCGCGTCTACCAGGCGGAAGTCGAGCGCACCATGCGCCAGGCGGGCGCCCGCCGCGCGAAGTGGGCGGTGGCCCGTACCCGCCCGGACAGCGGCTGCGTCTCCCTGACGGAGGCCGAACGGCGCGTGGCACTGCTGATCGCCGACGGGCACTCCAACCGGTCAGCCGCCTCCGAACTCGGGGTGTCCGTCAACACCATCGGCACCCACCTGCGCTCCGTGTTCGCCAAGCTCGACGTCCAGTCCCGGGTCCAGCTGGCCAACACCTTGCGCGGTGCGGAACCGGCGCCGACGAGCGACCGGTCCGGCCCAGCGGGGTGAGGCGGCCGGGTGACCGCCCCCCTCTGCCACCCCGCGGGATGCACCGGCCCGTCGTCAGGTGACGGAGATGTCGGTGAGATCGATGGTGATGAGGACCGGTTCGGACGCGGCGCGACCGTCTTCCTGGACGGGTACGACGAACCTGTGGGTCGGGAAGACCAGGCCGGACGCGCGCACATGGTGTTCGGAGAAGTGCGCGGCCGGTGTGCCGCCGAGTACGTCGGGCGCGTAGTCATGGCGGCGCAGCAGGCCGGCGGTGTCGTAGTAGAAGACCTGTTCAGTGGAGTGCGTGGCCAGCGTCTCGGGGAATGTGACGTGCAGCCGTCGCCAGTCCTCGTCGGCCTCGCGCCAGGGTTCCAGCTCCTCCACCACGACACCGGGACGGGTCAGCAGATAGGGGGCCGTAAGGTAGTTCCACAGGGCGTAGCCCGCGAAGTACAGCGCGTGGAGCCGGTCCCACGGGGTGTCCGGTCCCTGGCCGGCGAAGGCGGCGCGCGGGGCGTTCCGCTCGGCGACGACCTCGCCGTCCGGCCGTTCGACCGCCACCCGGTCCGGCGTGAACAGCCCCCGCAGTCCGGGGCCGGTGAAGTCGCCGAACACCAGACGCTGCTGCTGTACGTCGACGGTCGCGTCGGTCGTGGCCAGGATCCCCTCCTGACCCCGAAGGCTCCACAGGTGCCCGCCGATGGAGCCTTCGGCGTGGACGGTCCGTGCGTCCTGCCATCGCCGGAGGCCGCCGTGGGCGTCGAGAACAAGATCGAGCAGGGCAGTCATGAGAGCCTTCCTGCCCGGGACATGTGGCTCCGGGCCGGGACGGGATCAGAGACAGGGATGCGCTGTCCGACGGCGGTGGTCACGCGCGGACTGCGGTGAGCGACAGTTCCCACAGGCGTTCGGCGGCGTCGGGGTCGAGGGCGTACGGGGCCACGCCTCCGGAGGAGGATCCCACGGCCTGGAGGGTCAGTTTCTCCGCCTCGTTGTTGTCCTCGAAGTAGCGGCCGCCGACGCCTTCCAGCTGGGGTGAGGTCGCGACCAGCACGCTCGTCGCGGCGCCCTGGGGGATGGTCTTGAACCGGAACGGGGCGCCCTGGATCGAGCCGAGTTCTCCGGCCGCCTCGGCGGTCCGCAGCTGTGCGAATTGTTCCGGGTCCATGTAGCGCGACAGGTTCGTCCCCAGGATCACGCCGGGGTGGACGGCGTTGGCGGTGATCCCGTCGGCCGCCCAGCGCTTGGTCGCCTCGACGGCGAAGAGGACGTTGGCGGTCTTGGACTGCCCGTAGGCGAGCCACGGGTCGTAGGCGCGGTTTTCGAAGTTGATGTCGTCGAACTCCACGGGCGAGGCGTGGTGGCCGCGGGAGCTCAGCGACACGATGCGCGCGTTGCCTGCGGCCGCGAGTGCGTCGTGGAGGCCGAGCGCGAGCGCGAAGTGGCCCAGGTGGTTGGAGGCGAACTGCATTTCCCAGCCCGCCGGGGTGCGCTCCAGGGTGGGCAGTGCCATCACGCCGGCGTTGTTGACCAGGATGTGCAGCGGCCCGGACCAGGCGCTCGTGAAGGCGGCGATCGACGCCTGGTCGGCGAGGTCCAGGCGGCCGACGTCGACGGCGTCGTTCCCCGTGGCCTTGCGGATGTCGGTCGCGGCCTGCTCGCCGGCTTCCGTGTTGCGGACGGCGAGGGTGACGGAGGCGCCGGCGCCGGCGAGGGCACGGGCGGTCTCGGCGCCGAGACCCGAGGCGCCGCCGGTGACGACCGCGCGCCTGCCGGTGAGGTCGATGCCCTCGATGACCTCGGCGGCCGTGGATTCTTCTCCGAAGGGGGTGTGGATGCGCTGGGTGGTGGTCATGAACTCAAGTCCTAGTCGTTGATCGGTTGCATTTCCCTCACCTGAACAGGTGACGGAGAAGCCGGTCCGGCGTTCGCGCCGCGCACGGCGTCGGTCACGAGGCAGGAGGGGTGGTCTCGCCGATGCCGGGGAACGGGTCGTAGGGCACCGTTGCCATCCGGCCTTCGGGACGTTGTCGCGGGTGCGGCTGTGCAGTCTTCGCGGTCTTCTCGGCGTTCTCGGCAGTCTCGGTGATCCCGGTGAGGTCGGCGAGGTCGGCGAGGTGGCGCCATCGGGTGAGCGGCGGGGTCTCGTCCTCCTCGCCGGTGACGAGTTGCAGGGCCAGGTGGTCGGCGCCGGCGGTGTGGAACTCGGCCAGGCGATCGCGGATCGCATCGTCGGTTCCCCAGGCCACCAGGGTGTCGAGCAGACGGTCGCTGCCGCCACCGGTGAAGTCTTCGTGGGTGAAGCCGAGGCGTTCGAAGTTCGAGGTGTAGTTGGGCAGCCGGAGGTACAGGTCGAGGTGGTCGCGGGCGATGGCACGCGCCCGGACGGGCTCGCTCTCCAGGACCACGGTGACCACGGGAGCCAGGAGCGGTCCGTCGCCCAGGATCTCCCTGGCCTGCTTGACGTATTCGGGAGTGACCAGGGCGGGGTGGGCGCCGGCGCTCCGGTCGCGGGCGAGACGCAGCATCCTCGGTCCGAGTGCCGCCAGGATCCGGCGGTCGGCCGGGACGGGGGCGGAGGCGTGGTCGAGGGCGTCGAGGTAGCCGACCATTGTCGAGTAGGGCCGCCGGTAGTTCCGGGCCAGCAGCGCGTGGCTTGCGCCCAGGCCCAGAAGGAACCGGCCGGGGTGGGCTGCCTCCAGCTCGGCTCGCTGCCGGGCCACGGTGTCGGGGTCCTCGTTCCAGATGTTGAGGATGCCGGTGGCCAGGGCGATGCGTTCGGTGGCTCCGGCGAGCGCGGCGGCGTGGTGCACGCTGCTGTTGCCGCCGAGCCAGATCGCGCCGAAGCCGAGCTCTTCCAGCTCGGTTGCCGCGTGGAGCCGTTGCTCCTGAAGTGCCGGGTTCTCGGAGCGCAGTTCGTGGCTGAAGATTCCGAAGCGGCCAGGGGACTGCTGTGGTGTGGTGCGAGGTGCGGAGTGCATCGTGTGTTCCTCACCGGGATAGACGTGCTGTGTGTGCTGCGGGTGTGTGCGTGTGGGTCTTCCCTGGTCCGGCGGGGTGTCAGGCACGCGCTCGACGCGGTCGGCCGACGTGCGATCGCCTCGTCTGTCGATCACGACGTGTGTGTCGATCACGCCGTGTGTGCGGCTCGGCCCAGTGCCTGGTATTCGGCGTCGCCGAGGGTGATCGTGGCGGCCTGGGTGTTCTCCTCGACGTGGGACACGCGGGAGGTGCCGGGGATGGGCAGCATGACGGGGGAACGGCGCAGCAGCCAGGCCAGGGCGAGCTGGGAGGGGCTCGCGCCGTATGTTCTCGCCGACGTGTCCAGCGGGCCCCCGTCGCGCGCCAGCTGCCCGGTGGCCATGGGGTACCACGGGATGAAGCCCAGGTTCTCCCGTTCGGCGTAGTCCAATACGTCCTCTGCGCCGCGGTTGGCGAGGTTGTACAGGTTCTGCACGGAGACGATGTCCGCGATCGTGCGGGCTTCCTGGATCTGGGGGACCGTCACCTCGGACAGTCCGATGTGGCGGATCTTGCCTTCCTGCTGGAGCAGCCTCAGCTCGCCGACCTGGTCGGCCAGCGGCACCTTGGGGTCGATGCGGTGTAGCTGGTAGAGGTCGATGCGCTCCACGCCCAGGTGGCGCAGGCTCAGTTCGGTCTGCTGGCGCAGGTATTCGGGGCGGCCCAGGGCGCGCCAGTCGTTCGGGCCCGAGCGGGACAGTCCGCCCTTGGTGGCGATCACCAGATCCGCCGGGTAGGGATGCAGCGCCTTGTGGATGAGCTGCTCGCTGACGAACGGGCCGTAGGAGTCCGCGGTGTCGATGAGGTTCACGCCCAGTTCGACGGCTCGGCGCAGTACGCGCACGGCTTCCTCGGGATCCTTCGGCGGCCCCCAGACGCCTGGTCCGGTCAGCTGCATCGCTCCGTACCCGAGCCGGTTGACGGGCAGGTCACCGCCGATTCGGAAGACTCCGGAGGCGTCGGCGGGGCGTCGGCTTTCCTGTGTCATGGCGTGTCTCTCGCTTTCGGGTTGTCGTCCGGGGAGGTGGGGGTGGGAGATGGAGGTCGTACCGTCGCCGGGGCTCGCCGGCGGGCGGCGCGTCATCCGCGACGGGTGTGCGTGCGGTACTGCGCCAGCAGCCCGAGCGCGGCGGCCGCGATGATGACGACGCCGTAGCCGAGGACGGTGTGCAGCAGTCCGAGCGGGGCGATCAGGAGGCCCGCGATGATCGCCGGCACTCCGAAGCTCAGGTAGGCGACCAGGTAGACGGCCGCGAAGAGGCCGGCCCTCTGGTGGGGCTGGGCGAGGGGCGTGATGGTGCGCAGGGCCCCGGAGAAGGAGGCGCCGACACCCACACCGCCGATCAGGCCCCCCAGCCACAGCAGCGGGAGTGTCGCGGTGGCCACTCCGGTCATGTTCACCGCGGTGCCCAGCAGCACGCCCGCACCGCCGACGAAGATCGTGCGGCGCGGTGTGAGACGGCCGAGGGCGAGGCCGGCCACGGCGGCGGCCGCGGGCTGGACGAAGACGGTGGCGCCGCTCAGCAGACCGCTGTGCAGGCCCAGCAGGTCGCGGAGGATGGTGGGTACGAGGCCCATGAACAGTCCGGCCAGCATCCACGCGGCCAGGTGGACGGGGACGCTCGCCACGAACTCACGCCGTGCGGCCTCGGGGATGGAGACCCGCGGTATCAGGGAGCGCAGCGCCCCGGGCCGGGGAGCGACCGTCTCGGCCGAGAGCGCGGCGAAACCCGTACCGACGGCCATGATGACGGCGAGGGCCGTGAACACGAGGGCACTCGCGTGGGTGCTGAACTGGACCGCTGCGCCGGTCAGCAGGGCGCCCAGGCCCAGCCCGCCGGCCGGGGCGATGCTGGTGATGATCGTCCCCAGTTTCCTGCGGTGCTCCGGGGCGTGTTCCACGACCGAGGCCGAGAAGGCGCTGGTGGCCGCACCGGTGGCGATGCCCTGGATGGTGCGGGCCGCGATCACCCAGCCGATGTCGGAGGCGAAGGCGAACATGAGCATCGCCCCGGCCTCCACCGCGAGGGACCCGATCAGGACGGGCCGGCGCCCGACATAGTCGGACAGGGAACCGGCGACCAGGAGGGCCGCCAGCAGGCCCAGCGCGTACGACGCGAAGGCGACCGTCAGCACCCAGGCCGGGAAGTGCCACTCCTGCTCGAAGACGACCAGCAGCGGTGTCGGCGCGCCCGCGGCCACGTAGAGCGCCGCGAACACGGCACCCGATCCGGCGAACGCGGTGGAAGGAGCGAGCGGATTCCGGGCCCGGACGGGCTCGGTGACCACTGGGACCGGGCTGCGGTCGCGGGTCGATTCGATGACGCGGAACACCTCGAAGCCCCCTAAGGCCAGGATCTGTGCGTTACGAGGAGCGTAGACCCGGAGGCGGGTTATTGCAAAGCCTTGTGCGTTACTGTGGGGTACATGACTGCAGAATCCGCCCCGCGGCGCCGTACCGGCGGCCGCAGCGCCGCCGTGCTCGCGTCCATCCGGAAGGCCGTCGAGGAACTGATCGCCGAACGGGGCAGCGACGCCATCACCATCCCGATGGTCGCGGAGCGCGCCGGGGTGAATCACTCCAGCATCTACCGGCGATGGGGAGACGCCCGGACCATGATCAACGACCTGGCGACCTACCGGCTGGACCCCGACCGGGACCTTCCCGACACCGGTGACGCGCGGTCCGATCTGGCCGCGTGGGCGCGGGAGTTGATCAGTCACTACAGCGTCCCGGTGAACGCCGCGATCCTCCGGGGCGGGGCCGCCGCGGCCGGCGAGAGCGAGTCGGACTGTCTGCGCGACAGGCGCGCGGAGGCCGCCGCCTTCGCCGCCCGGTCCGGCGGGGCGTTCAGCGGCGACGACGTCCTCGACCGGGTGGTGGCCCCGATCATCTACCGCGTGATCTTCCTGCCCTGGACCCTGTCCGAGATCGACACGAACGCCTACGTGGACGAACTCTGAGCCCCTCACGCCCCCACCCCCCTCCCCCTCCCCCACCTGCCGTCCTGATGACTCCCCCGCTCCGACCATCCCGCTTGATGCGCAGATTTTTGCATTAAGCGGGATCCTTGTTAGGCTCACACTAAGGCGCAGATCTGTGCATTAATTGGTCTGCGTGTGAGGGCGGCCGCTGCCGCCGTCGGAATGCGACCCGGCACCCTTCCCGGGCCTGCCGGGCTTCGCCCTTCATCAGGAGACTCACATGTCGAGTTCGACGCAGCCCCTGCTCCAGCCGTACCGGATGCGGGACCTCCCGCTGGCGAACCGCATGGTCATGGCCCCGTTGACGCGCTCCCGCGCACGCAGCCACGACCTGCTGCCCGGCGATCTTCACGCCCGGTACTACGCCCAGCGCGCATCGGCCGGCCTGATCATCTCCGAGGGCGTGTGGGTCAGCCGCGACGCGATCGGCTGGCACGACGTCCCGGGGCTGTTCACCGACGAGCAGGTCGCCCACTGGAAGCAGGTGACCGACGCGGTCCACCGTGCGGGAGGCGTCATCTTCGCCCAGCTCTGGCACACCGGTTCCGCCTCCCACCCCGACTTCTTCGGCGGCCGTCCCCCGCTGGCGCCCTCGGCCGTGAACCCCGGACTGCTGGCACCGACATCGACGGGCCGCAAGCCCACGGTGGAGCCCCTGGCGATGTCGGAGCACGACATCCGCCAGACGGTCGCCGACTTCGCGACGGCCGCCCGGAACGCCGTGCGCGCCGGCTTCGACGGTGTGCAGCTCCAGGCCGGCTTCAGCTATCTGATCAGCCAGTTCCTGAACCCCCGCACCAATGTGCGCACGGACCGGTACGGCGGATCGATCCAGAACCGCGCCCGCTTCCTCTTCGACGTCATCGAAGCCGTCGGCGACCACATCGACCTGCGTCGCGTCGGCGTGAAGGCCGGTCCGGCCTGGGCCGAGACAGGGGAGTTCGTTGCCGGAGGCGAGGCTCTGGCCGACAGCGAGTACGTCCTCGGACGCCTCAACGACTACGACCTCTCGCACCTGCTGCTCATGGGGATGATGAGCGACCCCGCCGGCGGACCGCTGGAGGATCTGGCGGGCGACGAGATGTTCCGGCACTTCCGCAAGGTCTACCAGGGCACCGTCATCGCGAACGTCGGATTCGACCAGCAACGGGGAAACGCGCTTCTCGCCGACGACCTGGCGGATCTCGTCGCCTACGGGCAGGCGTTCATCGCCAACCCGGACCTGCCCGCCCGGTTCGCCCGCCACGCGCCCCTCAACGAACCGAAGCCGGAACTCTTCTACGGCCCGGACGCCACCGGCTACACCGACTACCCGCACCTCGGGAGCTGAGGCCGGAGACGGCCGCGTCGGGGGTGGCAGCGCTCGACGACCGCCAGAACACCGCCCCGAGCTTGGCGGAGTGAGATTCCCAGCGCGCCCAAGTCGACGTCTACAGCGATCCGTTCGGCAACGTCGCGGAAGTCGTCTCGGCGCCGACCGACTACGACATCGCCGTGGCGATGCGCGAGCGGACAACGTTTCCGGATTCGGCACTGGCACGACCGCCCCAACTCGGCACGCTCGTCAGCACAGGCCCCGGCAACGCGGCGATCGTGATGCCCATGCCGCCCGCCCCGCACGCGCACACGCACGTCGCGTCAGCACGCTGCGGTGGCCGGCTCCCCTCACCTATATGGGTGAGGGACGAGTACCCGACCGCTGATCCATCCTGCTTCCGGACCGAACGAGGCGTGCTCCCGGCGCACTTCGGGTGACGGAGAAGGACACCTGCGCCGCAACGGGCAGCGCACGTAACCCGATTGACTGCCGCCACCGCCTCCCGTCCCGCCACCCATCGCGCAGATCGGACGGACACCGGAGGACGGCGTGAAGTATCCGGAGGCCCGGACCCCGACGGTCGAAGGACCGAACGGAATCAGCCACGCATTCCGGCGTCCGAGACCAGGGATCCGGCGGCCGTTAATTCCGCTGCAGCACTTCCGGGTCAACCCGGACAGCCGGGATCCCGATCTGATCATCGGCAGTTTCATCACCCAGGAGACCGCGCTCGTCCGGCCGCCGCCGGCGGGGAAGCGGGACCTCTTCGACGCGATCCGGCAGCCCGCCCTCATCCCGGACGGCGACGACGACCGGATGACCCTGCCCCGCCACTCGCACCTCGCGGCCAGTCCGATCCCCGACGCGTTCGTGGAGCGGTACCCGGACTCCGCTCATGGGCTCCTCTTCCAGCACGCAAAACAGTGCGGGGCGGACGTGCACGACTTCCTGGATGCGCCCGCCATCGGCGCGGCCACCACCAAGGTATAGCGATCGCTTTACATGCATCGCCGGGCGGCGTAACTTCCAAGCCAGGTAAAGCGATCGCTATACATGGATGGCTGAAGAGCAGCGAACGCGACGCACCCCGATCACGGGAGCGTCGAAAACCGAGGGGAACATGATCATGAGCTCGACCGAACTCGCCTACGACGTGTTCATCAACGACCCGCCGAAGCAGGACAACGGCGCACTTCCGAACGGAGAGGCGAGGCTGTTCCCGCCGCTGGCCAGCACCCTGATCTACGGCACCGAGGACGCCGTGCTCGTCGACCCCGGCCTCACGGCCGACCAGGCGCGTGCACTGGGCGACTGGGTAGCCGGCAAGAACCGGAACCTGACGGACATCTTCATCACCCACGGCCACGGCGACCACTGGTTCAACACCAACGTGCTGGCGGAGCGGTTCGGCGCACGTGTCGTGGCGACCGAGGGAACCATCGGCCAGATGCACGCCAACGTCGCCGCGCGGCCGTTCGTCTGGGACAAGGTCTACCCCGGCATACCGGAGTCCCCGGTGACCGCGGTGACGGTGCCGGACAACCGGTTCACCCTCGAAGGCAAGGACCTCGTCATCGTCGAGGCCGGCTACACCGACACCGACGCCTCCAGCGTCCTGCACGTCCCCGACCTCGGACTGGTCGTCGCCGGCGACGTCATCTACAACGGCGCCCACCTCTACCTCAGCGAGACCTCGCTCGCCGGCCTCGACGCCTGGCGCCAGGCGATCGACCGGGTCGCGGCACTGGACGCCCGCCACATCGTCGCCGGGCACCAGGACTCCGCCCTCGACGACGCGGCCGCACGCACCATCGCCGAGACCCGCGAGTACCTCGACGTCGCCGAAGAGCTGTTCGGCACCCAGAAGACCGCCGTCGACTACTTCAACGCGATGGTCGAGCGCTACCCCGACCGGCTGGGTCGCACGGTCCTGTGGGCGACGGCCCAGGCCGTGTACGGCATCCGCGAGAACCCCGGGGAGGACCCGGTCCAGTTCATCGCCGGCGGATGGCTCTGACAGGGCCCGTTGAGAAACAGGTTCTCGGAGTCATGGACGATCACGCTCTTCGCGGAGTCGTGATCTGACGAATAGCCAGTGAGCCCGGCTGGAGCCGCCGTTGTCCGGGGCTCCAGCCGGGCTGTCCCTTGTTGTGGAGGGGCGGCAGTCGGTGGCGGCCCGTCCGCCTCCGTCGACGTTGAGTTCGACGCGCAGCCGGACAGCGGCAGCAGGCGTACGACTGGCCACATCAGCAGACGCACTCTCCCGCCTCCCCCTTCGCAGACGACTCGGCGGTCCTCCACCAGGGTGTCCGGGTCACCTTCGATCGCGAACTGGCCGCCCGCCTCGGGAGCGCCCCAGGATCGGCGACTTGGGCCATGGTTGGCTTCGTCGGCGAGGTGGGGCCGAGCGGAAGGACCGGGAGTGGGTGGGGCGGGCCCCGGGCGCCGCCGTAGCCGCCTGCGTCCCGGCGCACAGGGGCGCCGTGATCCTCGGCAGAACGCTCCTGCTCAGCACCCGGCCGATTTCGCTACAAGTTCCGAAATTATTCGTGATGGCTCGGCCACGCCCGTGCAACACGGCGTTCGTAGCTTCGCAGTCAGCGATAACGCTGCTTTCCCGCGAAATCCAGGAGCCCCCGAAATGTCCCTCCCCTCCAGACGCGGTGCCCTGAAGCTGACCGCCGGCCTGGCGCTGCTCGGCGCCGGTGCGCTCACCGGCTGTGGCCGTGGCGACGCGACCACGGCCGCGAAGTCCTCCGCCGCGCCCGTCGACGACTCTCCGGCCACCGGCACCCTGAACGTCTGGGCCGCCCAGGGCGACGCGGACGTCCTGGCCAAGGTGATCAAGCCGTTCAAGGCGGTGAACCCGAAGCTCACCGTGAAGTTCACGCTGATCCCGAACGCCGAGTACTACACGAAGCTCCAGTCGGCGATCGCCGCGGGCAAGGGACCGGACGTCGCCCAGTTCTTCCCGGAGTCGCAGGCCCAGTTCCTCGACCCGTCGATCCTGCGGGCCGTGCCGGACGGACTGGTCGAGCCGAAGTCCTTCTTCACCAGCCTCTGGGACGCCGGGGTGGTCGGGGACGTCGCCTACACGGTCCCCTGGTACGCGTACACCTACGCGCTCGTCTACCGCTCGGACCTCGCCAAGAAGGCGGGCGTCACGGCGCCGACCACCTGGGCGGGGACGGTGCCCTTCCTCAAGGCGCTCCAGGGCGCCGGGGCGGCGCACGGGCTGGGGGCGGACATCGGCTGGGACATCTTCAACGGCCAGGACGTCGCCATGTACGCCTGGCAGGCGGGCGGCTCGCTGCTCTCCGGCGGGAAGTGGACGCTCGACACCCCGGCCATGGCCGACGCGCTCACGTACAACGCGTCGTTCTTCACCTCCAAGGTCGCCGACACGAGCGGACCGACCTTCCTGGACGCACAGCCGTACTTCGTGTCCGGCAAGACGGCCATGATGATCACCGGTCCGTGGGTCGTCGGGCAGCTCGACACCGCGGCCAAGAAGACCGGCTGGACTGCCGCCCATGTCGCCACCGCGCCGCTGCCGGCGGGCTCGTCGGGCAGTGCGTCCTTCGCTGCGGGCGGCAGCTGGGGCGTGCTCGCCGACGCCGGAAACCCCGACGCGTCGTGGAAGTTCGTCCGGCACCTCGCGAAGCCCGGCACCCAGGTCGCGCAGTACAAGGCGTACAGCTCGCTGCCTGCCGTCGTCTCGGCCTGGGACGACCCGGCGATCAAGGGGCAGCCACTGCTGAACGCCTTCCTGACCCAGCTGAAGAACACCCGGGCGTTCCCGCAGGTGTCCACTTGGCAGCAGGTCGCCACCCGGCTGGGCAAGGAGATGGAAGCCGTGGCCAAGGGCACCGAGAGCGCGGCGAAGGCGGCGGCGAACGTGCAGGCGTACGCCGAGAGCCTCGGCACGGGGGCGCGGTGAGGACCCGCCGGACGACGGTCGGAACCCGCCGGACGGCCGTCGGCTGGCTGTTCCTCGCGCCGTTCACGCTGGTCTTCCTGGTCTACACGGCCGTGCCCACCGTCGCCGCGCTCGGCTTCAGCCTCACCGACCTGCGCGGCTCGGACCTGCGGCATCCGCTCGCGGTGGACTTCACCGGCCTGGAGAACTACGTCCGGCTGTTCCAGGACGACAGCTTCGTGCGGGACATCCTCAACACCGCGCTGTTCGTGGCCGTCGGGGTGCCCCTGACCATGGCGGCCGGGTTCGTGCTGGCCCTGGCGCTGAACTCGGGCATCCGGCGGCTGCGCGGCGCCTTCCGCACGGTCTTCTTCGCACCGGTCGTCACCAACGTCGTCGCGGTCGCCCTGATCTGGCAGTACGCCTTCAACGAGAACGGCACCGTCAACAGCGTGCTGTCCGCCGTCGGCCTGGCAGGCCCGAACTGGCTGGACGACACCCATCTGGCCATGCCCGTGGTCATCGCACTCGGAGTGTGGCGCAACTTCGGCACCGCGATGGTGCTGTTCCTCGCCGGGCTCCAGGCGATCCCGGGGGACGTGTACGAGGCGGCGGCCCTCGACGGGGCGGGCCGGTGGCGCCAGCTCAGGCACATCACCCTGCCGATGCTGATGCCCACCACCCTGATGGTGTCGGTCCTGCTGACCGTCTTCTACCTGCAAGTGTTCGACGAGCCCTACCTGCTCACCGACGGCGGCCCCCTCGGTTCCACCGAGTCGGTGGCGCTGTACACCTACCACCAGTTCGGCGTCGGCCAGTTGGGCATGTCGTCCGCCGCGTCCTTCGTGATGCTGGTCATGGTGGCCCTGGTGAGTGTCGTCCAGTTCCGACTGCTGAGGCCCCGCTCATGACCGCCGTAGCCGCGTACGAAAACGCCGACACCGACCCCACCGACACCCGCACCGAACCCGTCGCCGCCGACCGGACCGCCCTACGCCGCCGGTCCGTCGCCCAGCCCCTGCTGTACGCGGCGCTGGTGCTGTGCGCGCTGCTCACCCTGCTGCCGTTCGTCTGGGTGGCCGGCGGCTCGCTGCGCAGCCTCGACGAGATCCGCTCCGACCCCGGCGCCTGGCTCCCGCACCATGCCACCCTCGACAACTTCGTCCGGCTGTTCCGCACGCAGGGCTTCGGCCGGTTCCTGGTGAACAGCGTCGTGGTGGCGGTGATGGTGGTCGTCGGGAACGTCGTGGCCGCGTCCGCGGCCGGATACGCCCTCGCCAAGCTGGAGTTCGCGGGGAAGCGGCTCGCGTTCGGTGCGGTCATGGGGGCGATGATGGTGCCGTTCACCACGGTCTTCGTCACCCAGTTCGTGATCACCGTCGACCTGGGTCTCGCCGACACCCTGACCGGCATCGCGCTGCCCGCCGTGGCGCTGCCGCTGTCGGTGTTCATCATGCGCCAGTACGCGCTGTCGGTCCCCGACGAGCTGCTGGAGGCCGCCCGGATCGACGGGGCGGGCGAGTTCCGGATCTTCTTCCGGATCTTCCTGCCGCTGGCCGGTCCCGCGGTCGCGACGATCACGATCATGTCGTTCCTCACCTCCTGGAACAACTTCATCTGGCCGCTCGTCGTCGCCCAGAGCATGTCCACGTACACCCTCCCGGTGGGCCTCGCCGCCACCAGCCAGGCCGCGGTGCACGTCACCGACTACGGTCTGATGCTGGCCGGTGCGATCGTGGTGATGCTGCCGGTGCTGGTGCTCTTCCTGTGCCTCCAGCGGTACTTCGTGCAGGGCATCGCGGGAACGGGGATGCGGTGACGGTGATCACGACGGACACGGTGCGGGCCCCGGCGGGCACGGTCGTCGGCCGCCGGGAGGGCCGAGTCCGGCGCTTCCTCGGCATCCCGTACGCCGAAGCACCCGTCGGCGTAAGGCGGTTCGCGGCGCCGGTCCCGCGCGGCCGGTTCACCGAGCCGTACGACGCGGCCCGGCACGGCGCGACCGCGCAGGCGGTGCCGCTGTCGGCGACGACCACGATCCCGGAGCCGTCCGTGCCGGGCGACGACGCGCTGAACCTGGGCGTCGTCGCCCCGGTCGACGCCGAGCGCTGCCCGGTCCTGGTATGGATCCACGGCGGCGGCTTCCTCGCGGGGAGCCCGGCGAGCCCCTGGTACGACGGGCGTTCCTTCACCCGCGACGGGGTCGTCACCGTGACGGTCGGATACCGGCTGGGCGTGGACGGGTTCGCGCCGCTGGACGGCGTACCGGCCAATCTCGGGCTGCGCGACATGCTGCTTGCCCTCGACTGGGTGCGGGAGAACATCGCCGCGTTCGGCGGCGACCCGGACCGGGTCACCCTCGCCGGGCAGTCGGCCGGAGGCGCGGCGGTGCTGGCCCTGCTGGCGTCACCGGCCGCCCGGGGCCGTTTCCAGCGGGCGGTGAGCATCTCCGGCGGCTTCTTCGAGGTGGGCAGGGACACCGCCCACGGTTTCCTGGCACGGCTCGGGGAGCGGCTCGGCGTACCGCCGACGCGCGAGGGATTCGGCGGCGTCGGCATGGCACAACTGCAGCGGGCGGTGGGGGATGTGAGAGGCGAGGAGGTGCTGGTGCTCGGGCCGGTCACGGGTGACGACATCCTGCCGGTGTCCCTCGCCGAAGGGCTTGCCGGGCATGGGCTGGACGTACCGCTGCTGCTCGGGGCGACCAGCGACGAGTTCGACGGCGGCGGGAGAGCGGGCGCGGCAGCGGATGCGGCAGCGGATGCGGATGCGGATGTCGCAGCGAACGCGACAGCGTGGTCCGCCCGCGCGGCCGGCACCCGGGTCACCGACACCCTCTTCCGCGCCGCCTGCCCGCGCGCGGCACGCCTCCGGCGGGAGGCCGCCGCCGGCACCTGGCTGTACTCCTTCGAATGGCCCTCCCCCACCACCGGTGGCGCCACGCACTGCGTAGACATCCCGTTCTTCTACGACGTCCTCGACGCACCGGGCGTCCCCGCGGCCCTGGGCCCGCGCGCGCCGCAGGAGCTGGCCGCGTCGATGCACGCGGACTTCGTCGCGTTCGTGCACGGACGACGGCCGGCCTGGGCGCAGGCGACCGGCGAACTCGGCGACACGGCACGCGAGTACGGCCGTCCTGGCGCCGCGCCTGCCGCCGACGTCACGGGCGGGTACGACCCCGTGGTCCCGGCAGCGGCGGAGGCGTGCTGATGGCGGGGATGAACCAGAGCGCGGTACGCCGGGTCAACACGTCAGTGATCCTGCGAGCGTTGGCGGTGTCGGCCGGACCGACGACGCTCACCGCCCTCGCCGAACGGACGACGCTGTCACGGCGCACCATAGAGCTGATCCTCGACTCCCTCCTGACGGCCGGCTGGGTGGCCGAACTCGACCGGGTACCCACCCAGGGCTGTGCCGGCCGGCCCGCCCGGCGCTACGAACTGCGCGCCGAGCACGCCCTGTTGGCCGCCGCGCAGATCACCACGGAGACGGTGTCCGCGGTCGTCGCGGACGTACGCGGCCGTATCGTCGGCCGGGCGCACCGCCCGCTGCGCTCCTACCCGGACCCGCGGGCCTCGCTCGACGACGTGGCGGCGCTGGTAAGGGAGGCGCTGGAGGACGCGGGCGGGTCGGTCGAGCGGCTGCGCGCCGGTACGCTCGCGAGCGGTGGCGCGATCGACGACGACGGCGTGGTGCGGCGGCTCGTGCACACGACCCGGTGGGAGGGCGTGGACCTGCCCGCGGAACTCACCCGCCGGATCCGGGTGCCCTGGTTCGCGGACAACGACACCAACCTCGGTGCCCTGGGCGAGCGTTGGCGCGGCGTGGCCGGTGACCACGACAACGTCGTCTGGGCGATGCTCGGCAACCGGGCCGGCCTCGGCATCCTGATCCGGGGAGCGGTGCACCGGGGGCTCGACGGAGCGGCGGGCGAGATCATCGAGGCGGTCCCGATGCGCACGGACTCGGTCGAGGACCGGCCGGTCGCCTGGCTCACCTCGCCGGAGCCGGAGCGCCGTGCCGTCGCGCTCGGCCGTGTCGAGGCCGCCCGGGCGGGCGAGGCGGGCGCGCTCGCCGAGGTCGACGAGTTCGTGGCGCACATCGCCACCATCCTCACCACCCTGTCCTGGACGGTCGCCCCCTCCCTGATCGTGCTGGGCGGCGGCCTGGAGGACGCGGCCGATGTGCTGCTGCCCCGGGTACGCGAGGCGTTGCGCGCCGCCCGCACCCCCGCGGTCGAGCTGCGGGCCACCGGCCTGGGCCGCGACGCCGCCCTCGTCGGCGCCGTGAAGCTGGCACTCGACCGCATGGACACCCAGTTGTTCGGTCCTCCCGTACCGAGCCTCTGACCCTCTGCGTCACCGATCATTTGGAGTCCTCTGTGCCCCACACCCCCCACACCCATGTCCTGATCGTGGGCAGCGGCATCATGGGCGCCGTCGTGGCGCGGCGACTGCGCGAGTCCGATCCGGCGCTGCGGATCACGATGGTCGAGGCCGGCACCGCGATCGGCGACACCCCCGGCAGGCACCTGCACGACCTCGACGATCCCCTCCTGTGGGCCCGCTACAACGAACAGGTCGCCACCGGCATCCAGGGCATGTACACGGGCGCCGAGGTGGTGCGCGAGGTCCCCGGCGACCTCGCCGACCTGCCGCCCGGCATGTACCACGCGCTCGCCTTCGGGGAGGACGCCGAGGCGATGCCCCAGGCCGCGCTCGCGTGGAACGCGGGAGGCATGGGTGTGCACTGGACGGCCGCGACACCCTGGCCGGCGGGGCACGAGGTGTTCGACTCCGGGGATCCGGCCACCTGGGCGACGGACCTCGACACCGCCCGCCGACTCCTCGCGGTCGCACCGGCCGCGATCGGTCCGACCGTGGTCGGGCAACTGGTCCTCGAAGTACTGCGCCGCCGCTACGACGGCATAGGACCGGCCGACCGACGCCCGCAGCCGATGCCCATGGCCGTCACGCCGACGACCGCCGGCCCCATGCCGCGCACGGCCCCGGCGACGATCTTCCCGCCGCTCGCGACGGGCACGGACCCGGCCTTCACCCTGGTCACCGGCACGCTCGTCACCAGGCTCCGGGTCGTGCACGGCCGGGTCGCGGGGGCCCGGCTGCGCCGGGTCGCCGACGGCTTCGAGTCGGACCTGGACGCGGACGCCGTGGTGGTGTGCGCCGACGCGCTGCGCACCCCGCAACTGCTCTTCGCGTCGGGCATCCGCCCGGACGCGCTGGGCCGCCGGCTCAACGAGCACGCCTTCGTCACCGCCCGCGCGCTGCTCGACCTCGACCGGTTCGGCATCGGCCTCGACGCGCTGCCGCTGCCGCGCCCCGGCGAGTTCAGCACCGACTCCCTGTGGCTGCCGCACAACGGCGCCGCGCAGCCGTTCCACGGCCAGATCATGAACCGCACGTACCTGGACGGGGCGGGCCGCCCGCTCGCCCACTCGGTCGGTATCTCGCTGTACGTCCCGGTAGAGTCGCGTCCGGAGAACCGGCTGGTGTTCTCGGAGTTGGACACGGACCTCGCCGGACTGCCCCGGATCGGCGTCGAGTTCACCCACTCCGCCGCCGACCGGGCGCTGATCCGCCGGGCGCAGGACGAAGTCCGTTCGCTGGCCGAGGAGTTCGGTTCCTTCGATCCCGCGACCGAGAGCGCCCTGCTGCCGCCCGGCTCCTCGCTGCACCTGACCGGCACCGTCCGCTCCGGCCCCGCCGACGACGGCACCACCGTGTGCGACCCGGACGGCAGGGTGTGGGGCCACGACAACCTGTACCTCGCCGGCAACGGCGTGATCCCCACGGCGATGGCCGCGAACGTCACCCTGACGGGCGCCGTGACCGCCGTCCGGGCCGCCCGCGCCGTCACCGCGCACACCGCGGGCCGGCGGGATCCCGCGCTGACCACCACCCCTCGACAGAAGGTCTGACCATGATCGACATCCCCAGGGAGTTCCGCGTCTCGCTGCCCGCGTGGATCGACGACGAGCTGGCCGACGTGCCCGCGGTCGTCCCCGACCGGGCGGACCGGATGCGGCTCGTGCACCGGCTGGCCGACCGTAACTGGCGCGAGGGCAACGGCGGTCCGTTCGCCGCGCTGGTCGCCGAGCAGGACACCGGCCGGATCGTCTCGGTGGGCGTGAACGTCGTCCTCGCCTCGGGTGTCTCCAGCGCCCATGCCGAGGTCGTCGCCCTCGGGCTCGCACAGAAGGCGACCGGCGGCTGGGACCTGGGCGGCCACGGCGTCCCGGCCCACGAACTCGTCGTCAACTGGCGTCCGTGCGTCCAGTGTTACGGCGCCACCCTCTGGTCCGGGGTGCGCGGTCTCGTGGTCGCGGGACAGGGCCCGGAGCTGGAGGAGATCACCACCTTCGACGAGGGCCCGCTCGGCGCGGACTGGGCCGAGCAGTTCGAGGCCCGCGGCATCAAGGTCGTGCGGGACGTGCTCCGCGACGAGGCACTGACCGTGTTCCGCGCCTACCGGGAAGCCGTCGACGCGGACGAGGTCGCCGTCTACAACGCCCGAGGAGGCTCCGAGTGACCCCGCGCTTCGCCACCGACATCATCACCTTCTACCACCCCGACTTCTGGGGCCTCGGCTCCGACGGTGCCGTGCGCGACAAGGCCCTCGCCGACCCCGTGGCCTTCTGGGAGCGGGTGATGGACGCACTCACCGAATCCGGCGTCACCGGCATCGAGTTGACCTTCGCACCCGGTGACATCGGCTCGGTGCTGCGGGCGTTCGGCAGCGCGTCGGCGTTCCGGCGCGAACTGACCTCCCGGGGCCTGTCGTTGGTGAGCACCTTCGTCGCCGACAGCGACGCCCCCAGCTGGCAGGACGACAACAACCTCCCGGCGATCGTCGCCGACGCGGAGCGCCGCGCGGCCTTCCTCGCCGAGGCCGGAGCCGACCTCCTCGTCGCCGGACTGCCCATGCGCCGGACGTTCGGGACCCGCCCGCCCCTCTTCGTCGACGCCGCCTACATGAACCGGATGGCCGGCATCGCCCACGCCGTCGGCGAGGCCGTCGCCCGGCACGGCGTGCGACTCGCCCTGCACACCGAGTCCAACAGCACCCTCTGGTACGAGCGCGACATCGACCTCTTCATGGCCCTCACCGACCCGCAGTACGTCTGGCTGTGCCCCGACTCCTGCCACATCGCCCTCGGCGGCGGCGACCCGGTGGCCGTCGCCCGCCGCCACGCACCGCGCATCGCCCTGGCGCACTGGAAGGACGCGGTCGGACCGATCGACACCCACCTCACCGTCGACGAGACCGTGTACGCCCAACAGCAGCCGTACATGACGGAGCTGGGCAAGGGCATCGTGGACTGGCCCGGCTGGGCGGAGGCCATGTCCCGCACGCCCGGAGCCGGCACGGTCCTCATCGAGCTCGACATGGCGCCCGATCCGGTCGCTGCGCTCCGAGCCGGAACAGCAGTGGCGCGGGCATCACTGCGCGGGCATCACTGAACGGGGCCGGGTGAGCGCGTTCGCGGGCAGACGCCCAGGGGAAGTCGCGGCAGCGGGAGCAAGGCGCGGCTGCGGTGGCGAGGACGGTCATGGCAACCGCGCTGGGGCCGCCGTAACCGCATCACTCCGACATCGCCCCACTCGGCCCTGCCGCCCGAGACCGTCGTGGCCGGGAAGGAAACAAAGATCCTGGACCGCTCGCAGTCCGAGCAGGTCAAAGTCCGTGTAGACCGTCGAAGCTGCGAACGTACACCCCCGCCGCCGTCTTTGGCATAGGACATATTTATTATGGCCTATGCCAAATGCTATGGTCTTGAAGGAGGTGACGGCCGGTGCGGATCAACGGGACGACGGCGACGGAGATCGCCGGCAGTGTGCGGGACCTGATCGCGTCCGGTCAGTTGGTGCCGCAGGACCCGCTCCCGCCGGTGCGCAAGCTGGCCGAGGAGCTGGGGGTGAACCGGAACACGGTGGCCTCGGCCTACCGGCAACTGGTGGCCGCAGGTGAGGCGGAGACCCGCGGCCGCGGCGGGACGGTCGTGATAGGCGTGCCGCAACTGGCCGGCGAGGGCGCGTGGTTCGGCGGCCGCCTGATCGATCTGGCCAGCGGCAACCCCGCCCCGGAGCTGCTCCCCGATGCGCTGCAGGCGCTCCGGGGCGGCGAGTACCGGCCCGCGCTGTACGGCGCGCCGTCGGTTGATCCGGACCTTGCCGCCTGGGCGCGGGAGCGGTTCACGACGGACGTTCCCGCGGACGGTTTCCGGGTTCTGGTCACTCATGGCGCGGTCGATGCCACGGAGCGGCTGCTCAACGCCTATCTCACCCGCGGCGACGCGGTCGCGGTGGAGGACCCGTGCTTCCTGGCCAGCATCGGCACCCTGCGGCTGAACGGTCTGCGCACCGTCGCGGTCCCGGTCGATGAGGCGGGGATGCGGCCGGAGGCCCTGCGCGCGGCGCTGGAGGGCGGGGTGCGGGCGGTGGTCTGCACGCCGCGGGCCCACAACCCCACCGGTGTGAGCATCACCCGCGAGCGCGCGGCCGAGCTCGAATCGGTCCTCGCGGCGCATCCTCAGGTCCTGGTAGTCGAGGACGACCACTTCTGGGCGGTCTCCCACGTGCCGTACCACCGGATCACACCGCCCCAGGTCACACGGTGGGCGCTGGTGCGCTCGGTCTCGAAGTTCCTCGGGCCGGATCTTCGGCTCGCGCTCGTCGCGACGGACGAGGAGAGCGCCCAGCGCCTGCAGACACGGCTGAACACCGGGACGACGTGGGTGAGCCGGCTGCTCCAGCACGCCGCGTACCGGCTGCTGAGTGATCCGCAGGTGCACCGGCTGACCGCCCGCGCGCGCGGCGCCTACGTCGAGCGCAGCTCACTGCTGCTGGCCGGGCTTGCCGAGCGGGGTATCGGCCGTCCGCCCGGCTACCGGCCGGACGGCCTGAACGTCTGGGTGCCGCTGGGCACAGAGTCCCGCCCCGTCGCCGATGCACTGGCGCGGCGCGGTTGGGCGGTCCAGCCCGGCCACCTCTTCGCCGCCGGGACCGGCGGCAGCCAGGAGATCAGGGTGACCACCTCCACGCTCACCACGCAGCAGGCACGCGAGTTCACCGACGACCTCGCCGCCGTCCTCCACGCCCGCCCTGCCTGATCCGCCCCGACCAGACGCCGGCGGCATGCGCCACCACGACAGACCGCTCCTTCCCCTCCCCCCGCTACCCGCACAGACAGAGAGGCCGACAAGCCATGCGTACACACATAGTCGTCCACGAGGCGTTCGAGGCCCCGGGGGCCTTCGAGGACTGGGCCGTCTCCCGGGGCCACGACCTCGGTTTCTCGCGGGTCTACGAGGGCGACGCGCTGCCCGTGTCCGGCCAGGACATCGACCTGCTGATCGTGATGGGCGGCCCCCAGCAGCCCAGCACGACCGTCGACGAGTGCGCGCACTTCGACGCCGCCGCGGAGAAGGCCCTCATCTCCTCCTGTATCGACGCGGACCGGGCCGTCATCGGCATCTGCCTCGGTGCCCAGCTCGTCGGCGAGTCCCTCGGCGCCGCCTGGGCACCCAGCCCGCACACGGAGATCGGCTCCTTCCCCGTCACGCTCACCGACGCCGGCCGCGCGCACCCCTTCCTCACCGGCTTCGGGGACTCCTTCCACACCGGCCACTGGCACAACGACATGCCCGGCCTCACCGACGACGCGACCGTGCTCGCCACCAGCGCCGGATGCCCTCGCCAGATCGTCGCCTACAGCCGCTACGTCTACGCCTTCCAGTGCCACTTGGAGTTCACCCCGGAGTGCATCGAGGCCCTGATCGAGCACGACGAGAAGGAACTGGCCGCACTCGCCGACCGGCCCTACGTCCAGCAGCCCGCCGAGCTGCGTGCCAACGACTACAGCGAGATGAACGCCAAGCTGATGACGTTCCTCGACCGGCTCACCGCGGACTACACCGCCCGTTGACGGTCAGATCGCCGCGGGCCATAGACACGCCTGGATGGGCATATCCCATCCACCCAGCGATGTAGCGGGGCGACGACGATGCCCGAAGCCGACCCCTAGTGCTCCGTCAGCTGCCGGGCGACGGTTTCCAGTACTTCGTCGGAGAGATTGCGGTCGGCGACGGCCCTGGCGATGAGCGTGGCACCGACGAGGGCGCTGAGGGTGAGGATGGCTTCGGCGCGCGCATCCTCGGAGTCGTTGCCGCCGAAGAGGTCGAGGTAGCCGCGGACCCGCTTCTCATAGGCTTCCTTAACGACTCCTAACAAAAGGCGGCTTGTGGATCTCCGGGAATGACGGCATGTCAGTTTTCGTTGATGCTGGCCGAAGGGGGTGCGAGCCAGTCGAAACGAGGAAGACCGCTGCCAGACCCTGGGAGATCGAAGACGAGTTGTGGGCGCGCATCGAGCCGCTGCTGCCGGCCGTCCCGCGTAATCCGCGACGTCCGGGTCGTAGGCGTCTGGACAGTCGCAAGGTGCTGTGCGGGATCCTGTTCGTGCTGTATAGCGGGATCCGCTGGGAGTTCCTGCCCCGGGAGCTGGGTTTCGGCTCGGGGATGACCTGCTGGCGACGGCTGCGGGACTGGAATGAGGCCGGGGTCTGGCAGCACCTGCACGAGCTGCTGCTCTGCGAGCTGCGGGCCGCAGACCTGCTGGACTTCTCCCGGGCTGCGGTCGACTCCAGCCACATCCGCGCGATGAAGGGCGGGCCGGCTACCGGTCCGTCCCCGGTAGACCGGGGCAAGACCGGCAGCAAGCACCACCTGATCGTCGAGGCACACGGCATCCCGCTCGCGACGATCACCACGAGCGGCAACCGCAACGACGTCACCCAACTGATCCCGCTGATCGAGGCCGTCCCGCCGATCCGCGGCAAGCGCGGCCGGCCACTGCGCCGCCCCAAGCACCTCTACGCCGACCGTGGCTATGACCATGAGGTCTACCGGGACAAGGTTCGCCGGTTCCAGATCACCCCGCACATCGCCCGGCGCGGCGTCGGGCACGGCTCCGGCCTGGGCGTCTACCGCTGGGTCGCGGAAGGGGCGATCGCGCTGCTGCACTGGTTCCGGCGCCTGCGTACCCGCTGGGAGATCCGCGACGACATCCACCACGCGTTCGTTACCCTCGGCTGCGCCGTCATCTGCCGGCGACGACTGCGCACCGCACTTTGCTGGGAGTGAGGGCAGGCGATGTGCTTGAGGAGATGGCCCGCTCGATGCGTCAGAACGCACGCGTAGCAGCCGAGCCCGCACAGCCTCACAGCCGGGATTTCAGCACGTCGACCTCACATCGTCCGCAGGGCCCGCTCGCACGCCGCGTCGCGGCCCAGTTCGCACGCGAAGCGTGCCGGCTCGGTGTTGCGCGTCAGCGGTGGTCGACGTAGGCGACGAGCCCGCCGACGGTCAGGCCCAGCGCGCATCCGCGGCGGAAGGCCTCGTAGCGCATGACCGGGGTGTGCTGCGCCTCGGTCATCGCATACGGTGCGCGGATCCCCAGTTCCACGCCGCACAGGCACACGACGTAGCCGTGACGCAGGGCGGCGGCCGCCCACTTGGGGTCGTGCGGGACCCAGGTCCGGGAGTAGATCTCACCGTCGGGCGTCCGCAGTTCCAGCCGGGAGTAGGTGTACCCGAGGCACTGATCCAGTTTTGGCTGTTCATCGGGTATCTCGTGCAGCTCCCATCCGGGGATCGAGGGCAGGTCGCAGAAGACCTCGGGCGGTAGGCGCCTCATGCCGAACAGGATGGCGCCTTCGATCTGCGGTTCCTCGGGTATCTCGTCGAGCGAGGCTCCCTTCGGCACGACGTACCCGAAGTAGCCCACGCCCACGGCATGCCTGAACTCGAAGAGGGCCGTGGGCATGCGGGGTGTCTGTGCGGGATGGAGGGTGACTGTGCCTTCCGCGGTCTCCAAGCCCCCCAGCACGCACTCAAGCCCCAGCGCGGGGTCGTCGCTGAACAGGATCTGCCCAAGGTCGTCGACCTGTTCGAACTGATGCCAGCTCATCTCCTGCAGCCCTCCGGTTGGTTGCCGTTCCGCGTCCGCGAAGCAGACGATGGAATGTTGAACCATCCTATTGAAGGATCGTTCAACAATCCATACATTGGAACGCGTGCACCACCAGGCCGGCGGTTTCGTCGAAAGCAGGGGTGAGGGTGAGCGCGGAGGAAGCAGGCACAGGGCGGACAGGCGTGGCTTGGCGGGTGCTGGTGGGCGCCGCAAGCACCGGCACAGCGTTGGCGCTGTGGGCGATCGTGCGCACAGCCGTCGTCGCGCACGCCCAGTGGATCGACGAGCTGTGCGCGCTGGCGATCCTCCTCGCCTGCGTATTCCTGGGCACGTGCTGGTACTTGGACATCCGGTGGCTGCTGTGTGCGGTGTGCCTCCTCGGCATGTTGTTCCTGCAGAACAAGGAGCTGGATCAGCAGGTACTGCACCAGCACGGGCGTACCGAACACGTCAGGGTCCGACAGATTCAGTGGTCCGTCGGCGACGGCATGGGTGACAGCGCCCACCTCTACACGGTCACCGTCATCGACGGCCCACCGCTGGCTCCGATCGAGGAGAACGGGCTCATGGCCTGGAAGTGGGTGGTAGGCGGCACTTACACGGTGACCGTCGATCCGCAGGGCCGTGCCCCGCTCAGGCGAGGGGACAAGCAGCCCGGGCCCCCGGTGATCCAGCAGATCCTGCAGATCCTGCTCGGCCTCGGTCTGGTCTTCACTCTGTGGCGGCCCGCAGGACTTCTCCTGCGCCGACAACGCGTCCCGTCAGCCGGACCCACTCAGCCATAGGGGCTGTGACTGAGCGGCGCCGGGTCGCCGGCAATTTCACCCGCTGGTCCCGGGAGTGTGGATGGTCGGCGTCGTCTCGGTTGATCCGGTCCCGCTCACTGTCGCGACGACCGGCTTCATATACGCCGACTTTTCGATCTTTCTGTCACCCACGGCGGTTCCAGTCCTCGTGGCAAAGCGCCAACTGCCGTGCGCACGTTGTGGGCGCCGCAGGATTGACAGATGTCGCGCCCACGTGCCAACCACCTCGCTCAATCACACCCCGCGGCCGCGGCGATCGCGAGCACGGGCGGATTGTGCCACAGGACTTCCGGGGTCGGCAGCGGCGCCAAAGTCATCGCCTCGACCTGGACGTCGATGCGTGCCTGATCGGCGTCCACCTTCAGGAACACGTCGCCGACGCGCAGGGTCGCGCGCTCGGAATGGGCGCCGACGACCTTGACCTCCTCCATGGCGACCAATATCCCGGATGACCGTCGACGTCGCCGGGTTTATCGCGTGCGATTGCGCGGCTGACTGCATCCCGCTGCCCGGCGGCCTCGTGCACGACACCGACCGCTGACCAGGCCAAGCCCAGCACTTTTGTTAGGAGTCCTAAGGGCCTGGTCGCCGCGCCCGGCGGCAGCGCCGAGGGTGACCAGCGCGCAGCCGGTGCCGGGAGAGCCGCGGTGTTCCCGTCCGAGGTAGGTGTCGACGATGCCGGCGTACCGGTCCTGCTCGCCCATCCCCGCGAGCTCTTCCACCTCCACCGGACGCTCGGCGAGAGCGGCGGCGGCAGCCTGTGCGATCAGGTCCTCCCGGGAGGCGAAGTGCTTGTAGAAGCCGCCGTGTGTCAGGCCGGCCTCCTGCATGATCTCGGCGACACCGGGACCGGCCAAGCCGTCCTCACGGACCTTGCGGGACGCGACGCGCAGCACCCGCTCACGGCTCGCCGCCTTCTCCGCCTGCGAGTGCCCCATGGTCTGCCTCCCGTCGAGGAGCGGCACAGAGCCGCCCACATCAAGATGATTTCCATCATCCAAAAGACGGCAGACAAACATCGCAGGCCGCCCTCACCTCCCTGCGAGCCGGAGGCGGCCCGCCGGAGCCGCCGGCGGCGACAGACGTCCGGCGACGACCGCGCTTCCCTCCGGCCGACCGAAGAGCACCGGGCACGGTTCCGGGGTGCTTGGCGGTGCCGTCGAAGACCTGTCGAGCCCCGGCCCTCAGACCAGGTTCAGCTTGTCCAGGAAGCTCGCCGCAGCGGTCACGTCGCCGGCCACCTGTGTCACCTCGCGCCACGGAGTCCGGGTGGTCGACCAGGCCAGGAAGTCGAAGGTCGACGAGGTCACCACAGCCGCAGGGGCCGGAGCCGTACGGGCGGGTTCCACGACGACGGCATCCCCGATCCGGCGGACAACGACGCTCGTCGATGCCGGTCCGGTCAGGTCGAGGCCGATGGGCGCCCGCAGGGAGCGATACAGGTCGGGCTGCATCTTCGGGATTCCGGCGATGAGCCAGTAGACGGCGGGCCCGATCCGCTCCTCGTCCATGGGTGGCCGTGCGAGGCTCAGCGGTCCTCGGGGAGCGAGGAGATCGAAGTGCAGGTGCGTGGCGAGGTCGAAGGTGAACATGTTCGGGATGGCGTGCAGTTCGTACGTCCCCAGGTCGAGCATCTCGGCGGAGGACGACGCCAGGGGCTCGTGCTGGAGGCTCTCGAACACGGGAAAGGCGATCTCCGCCTGGGTTCGCAGGAAGTCGAGGATCGCAGCAGGCTTCTGCTCGCGCGTAGGACCGACCATGACCTCGTTCAGGCGCTCGACGCCGAGGGGCGGATCCGGGTTCTCGGCCATCCCTTGGATGGTGGCGACCAGCAGCGAGATGAGCTGACCGGCGTGTGAGAAGACGTCCTTGACCGTCCAGCCCTCGGCACCGCTGGGGCGGCTCCAGTCGTCATCGTCGAGCGATCCGCCCAAGGCAAGCACATCCTGCGTCAACAGGCGAAAGCCCGTCATTCCCTCGACCGTCATAGTCGCCTCCACTCTTTTGGGCAGGTCTGCAACTCGCCGTCACCAGAACGCCGGCCGGACAGGGGCCGCCGAAGTGCACGCCCAGCCGCTTGGCCCGCCGGTCTCGGGCGCGTGCCCCAATCGAAGCAACGCCCGCCTCGCCCGGCATCCCGTGGCGTGCGTAGTAGCGGAGTCGGCGCCGCCACGAGCAGAGGCGCCGGGGGGAGGACCCGCGGACGCGTTCGAACGGCCGCCGTGAAGGGGACGCGGCGTGACCGGCGTGCTCCGGGGGCCGGTCGCGCCGCCGCTCCGGCCGGTGTTGTCGGCCGTCGGAACTGCCCGACGTGGAGATCCCCACGGTCGTCGAGCGGGACGCACTGCCGGTCCGCACGACCTCGGCGACCCTGTGCGGCACCGACCGCGCACCGACTCGCTCGGCCGGGGGCTATCAGGGCTTGGCCCAAGGGGATCTCAACCGGGCCGCGGGGGTGAGATGAGGAGAGGTGAGGTGCTAGGAGCTGTCCGGGCGATCATGCGTCCCGCTAGGGTGACCTGGTGGAGGGACTTGATGAGTGCTGTGGAGATGAGTCGCGCGGAGGCGGTCGCGCTCGTGCAGCGGATCATGCAGGCGGACTACGCCTCAGACGATGAGGTGAACGGCTGGCTGGACAGGCTCGACAGAGCCCTGGCATGCCCGTCCGGTCATGTCAGCGGCTTGATCTTCTGGCCGCCGGAGCGGGAGCTTTCTGCTGATGAAGTAGTCGATCAGGCCCTGGCGTATCGGCCGGTCGCTCTGTGAGGTCGGTGCTCAACTCCGAAGCCAGATAAGCAGAGCCGCGCTGGTCGCAGCGCCCAGGAAGACGTAGCCGCGTTTGTCATAGCGGGTGGCCACGGCCCGGTACTGCTTCAGTCTGTTGATCGCTCGTTCGACGGTGTTGCGCTTCTTGTACCGCTCTTCGTCGAAGCCGGGTGGCCGTCCGCCGTGTGAGCCTTTGCGCAGGCGGGCGGACCGGCTGTCGGTCTTCTCCGGGATCGTGTGCCGGACGCCCCGGCGCCGCAGGTATGCGCGGCACGGGCCGTTGCTGTATCCCTTGTCGGCCGCGACGCTGTCGGGCTTCGTGCGGGGCCGGCCCGGACCGACCCGCGGAACGCGGATCCTTGCCAGCACCGTCTGGAACTGGGTGCAGTCCGCCCGCGGCCCCGGCGTGACGACCAGGGACAGTGGACGACACCAGCCGTCGGCGCTCAGGTGGAGTTTGCTGGTGAACCCGCCCCGCGAACGGCCCAGTCCCTCACCTCCTGCACCACCTCCACCAGCCGGGCGAGCAGGCTCTGCCATGGCGTTTCGCCCCGATGTTCTGCCGTCTCGGCCCCCTTTGACGCAGGTGCCGACGGCGGTTCGGTCCGCGCACCGGCCGCGTGCTGATGGGCACGCACGATGGTGGAGTCCACCGAGATGTCCCAGTCGATCTCGCCCGCGGCATCGGCAGCAGCCTGAACCTGTTGCAGCAGACGCTCCCACGTGCCGTCGGCCGACCACAGCCGGTGGCGTTCATAGACGGTCTTCCACGGCCCGAAACGCTCAGGAAGATCCCGCCAGTGCACCCCGGTCCGCACCCGGTGCAGAATCCCGTCGATCACCTGCCGGTGATCCCGCCACCGGCCACAACGCCCATTGCTCACCGGCAGGAACGGCCGCAGCCGCTCCCACTCGGCATCCGTCAGATCACCCCGCCCCATGCCCGTAACAACGACTCAGGCACATGGCGGTCACATGATCGCCCGGACAGCTCCTAGTCGGCGGGACTGGTCTTCGTGAGCGCGGGCCCGCGCTGTCCCGCTGCGAAACCACGACCCACGGTTCGAGGAAGGGGGACGGCCAGGGCACCCGGCCTTTCAGCTGCCCGCGGCCTGCTTTGCCGGAAGTGGATCGAGCAGGCGATGAGGCTCGCGCAGCCCCATGGCCACCGGGTCCGTGCGGGCTCCTTCTCCTGGGGCTTCCAGGGGAATCACCATGACGTCCTGCGGCTCCGGGATCACGCCGCACGCAGCACAGCGTGCCGTGGGATCGAGGGGTTCGCCGCAGTCGGCGTGCGTGAACACCCGGCGCGGCTCACGGCCATCGGCCGCGTAGGCCTCGCCCCAGGTGCGGAGGGCGTACAGGGGCGGCCACAGTGTCTTCCCCTTGTCCGTGACCTCGTACAGCTGGCGCCCGCCGTGCTCCGGGTCGGGTCGCCGTTCCAGCAGGCCGGCCTCGACCAGGGTGGTCAGCCGGGCGCTCAGCACCGACCGGGGTGCGTCGAGGTGGGCGGAGAAGTCGTTGAAGCGGCGGACGCCGTAGAAGGCGTCCCGCATGACCAGCAGCGTCCAGCGCTCGCCCACCACCTCAAGTGCGCGCGCCAGCGAGCAGTCCTGATGTGCGTAAGTACTGGGCAACACCTCGCCATGAAACCACAGAGGACTTCTTGGGTCCAATGATTGGATCCAAGGGTGGGGGACGGCCCGACCGAAACCGCGCGGAGCCGGGCCGGAACCGGCGGCGCGGCTCCGTGGCCGAAGGTCATGCTGGGCATCGGCTGCTCCTTCGGCCGACGGGGTGCGGCACCGCGGATGTTTCTCGCCCCTCCGACGGCGCGTCATCCCGTGTCATGCGTTGTACCGGCAAGAGCGCGGTCCCGTGCCCCGCAGCGCACGGGATCACGTCGGCAGCGGACTACGGATCGCGCGGGATGCCACGGGGTGCCTGGTGCCGGACCGTGGTCCCGATGGCGCCCTGCCCCCGCAGGAGCGCCCGCCCACGCCCTGGCCCGGGGCCCGCTCCGCAGGCCGGGGTCGCCGGAGGAAGCGAGAGGAATACGATCATGACCTCACCCGCATCGTCTGCCACCGTGGTGCTCGTCCATGGAGCGTTCGCGGACGCATCGAGCTGGTCCCGCGTGGTGTCCCGGCTGAGCGCGGCGGACGTGTCGGCCGTGGCACCGGTCAACCCGCTGCGGGGCCTCACCTCCGACGGCGAGTACATCGCGAGCGTCGTCGCCCAGATCGACGGCCCGGTCCTGCTGGTCGGCCACTCCTACGGCGGTCCGGTGATCACCTACGCGTCCGCCAAGGCGGCGAACGCCAAGGGGCTGGTCTTCGTCGCCTCCTTCGGCGTCGACCAGGGTGAGTCCACTCTCGGCTCGAACGAGGCCTTCCCGCCCGCCGAGCTGGACAGCTCCCTGCTCCCGCGCACGTATCCGGTCGCCAAGGAGACCGGCACCGAGTTCTACATCCAGCCGGAGCGCTTCCACTCGGTGTTCTGCGCGGACCTGCCCGACGACGAGGCGGCCGTGCTCGCGGTCAGCCAACGGCCCGCCGCCGATGTGGCGTTCGGTGAGCCCCTGGCGGTCGAGCCGGGCTGGAAGCGGCTGCCGAGCTGGTTCGTCGTCGCCGGGGCCGACCACGCGATCAACCCCGACGCGGAGCGTGCCGCCGCCAAGCGCATGGGGTCGACCGTCACCGAGATCGCCAGTGGCTCGCACGCCATCGCGCTCACCCACGCGGACGAGGTGGCCCGGGTGATCGTCGGAGCACTCGGCGAGATCCGGTAGTGCCCGACGCGTGTCGCCAGGACGCCGGAGGCCTCCTGGCGGACACTCGAAGCTTGCGCCGGGCCCTTGGACGTGAAGGCGAAATGACCGACCTACTTTCAGCAGCCCTCGAAGCTCACGGTGGCCTGCAGCGGTGGAACCGCTTCACGACGGTGACCGCCACCATCGTGAGCGACGGGGAGCTCTTCGCGGACAAGGGCCTGCCCCAGGACCTCGAACCGCGCCGGATGACCGTCAGCCTGCACGAGGAACACGCCTCGGTACTCCCGTTCGGGGCTCCCGACCAGCACACGGACTTCACGCCCGACCGCATCGCGATCGAACGCGCCGACGGCACCGTCGTCGCCGAGCGGCGCAACCCGCGGCGGGCGTTCACGGGCCACACCCTGGAAACGCCCTGGGATCCCTTGGACCGCGCCTACTTCAACGGCTACGCCCTGTGGACGTATCTCACCACCCCCTTCTTCGCGACCATGAACGGCATGGGGGTGGCGGAGGCGGAGCCCTGGACCGAGTCGCCGACCGAGCGGTGGCGCCACCTGCGGGTCACCTTCCCGGACGACGTCGCGAGCCACAGCACCGTCCAGGACTTCTACTTCGGGGACGACCTTCTCCTCAGGCGCCACGACTACCACGTCGACATCGCCGGCGGCTTCGCGGCCGCGCAGTACGTCTACGACATCGACGAGGCCGACGGAATCAAGTTCCCCACCAGACGTCGCGCGTACCTCCGCCGGCCCGACGGGCGCCCCGACCACGACCACCTCATGGTCAGTATCGACCTGAGCGACGTCCACTACGTCTGACCAGCGGCGGCCGGTTCGTCGCCCGTGCGCAGCCACCGCGCACCGCAGATGACCGAGGTTGCCCTCCGCTGCTCCCGCCCACCGGGCCCGGGACTTCGCGCAGGCTCTGGTGAGCCTGCGCGCACGGCATGCCGGGCCCCGCCGGTCCGGCGCTCCAGCGGCCGTGGTCCAGGGGACGGCGACGGAGCTGCGGTGACGGGCAGGTCCGGTCCGCTCCGGTTGCGGGGCTCGGGTGAGGGTTCTTTACTGGGAAGTACAAATCTGTCGGCGCCAAGCGGTCCACGACGTGGCGTGGCGGAGCAATCCGTCGGCGGCGGGGCGCTGCAAAGCGGCTGGGCACGGGCTGCCGCGTCACTTCGGGCTGAGCGCTGCGTGTCGGCGAGTCTCCTGAGGGATCCCGTCGGGCAGGAGGCGGAATTCCGGTTCCTCGCCAGGGGCTCCGTTCCCTTCGTCCTCTCGCAAGCGGAACGGGACCTGGTTGCGCCGGCGTCCGAAGTGGTGTCTCGAACAGCGACGGAGCAAGGAGTCGTGTCCCATGCTCGCCATCCAACTCACCCGGTTCGGGGAGCCGGAGAAGAGCCTGGAGGTGGCGGACCTGCCCGAGCCCCCGGCTCCCGCCGCCGGGCAGGCGCTGATCCAGGTCGAGTACGCCCCGCTCGACCACCATGACCTTCTCCTGGCGCAGGGCGTCTATCCCGTACGGCCTGAGCTGCCCACCGCCATCGGCAACGAGGGCGTCGGCACGGTCGTGTCCGTGGGGCCCGGCGTCACGGAGGTCCGTCCCGGGGCGAGAGTCCTGCTTCCCTTCGGCGTCTTTTCCTGGTCCGAGCGGGTCGTGGCCGAGGCAGCGGACCTGACCGTGGTGGACAAGTCCATCAGTCTTGAACAGGCGGCGATGCTCACCATCAATCCCGTCACCGCGGGGCTCCTGGTCGGCCTGCGTGACCTTCCGGCCGGTTCCTGGGTGGTGCAGAACGCGGCCAACAGCGGGGTGGGCCGGTCCGTCATCGTGTTCGCCGGGGAACGTGGGCTGCGCACGATCAACATCGTGCGCCGCGCGGAACTCGTGAGCGAACTCCGTGGTCTCGGCGCCGACATCGTGGTGGCCGACTCCGCGGACGCCGGCGCGCGCGTGCGGGAAGCCGTCGGATCCGATCCGGTACTCCTCGGCTTCGACGGTGTCAGCGGAACGGCGACCGCACTGCTGCTGGACGTACTGACCGACGGCGCCCTGCTGACGGTCTACGGGTATCTGAGCGGCCGGCCGTTCACGCCCGATCCGGACGTGCTGAGGGCGAAGAACATCACCACGACGGAGTTCTGGATGTACCAGGACGAGTTTCTGCCCCGGCTTCCGGCGTTGGCCGCGGAGTCCGCGCAGCTGGTCGCGGCGGGAAGACTCGTCCTGCCCTCAGCACCCGTCTACAAGGCGGCGGACTTCCCCAAGGCACTCGCGTACTTCCGGGAGCACGGCAAGGTCCTCCTGGACTTCAACCCGCTTCGTGCGTAGGCGCCGCCGATCACACACCGCCGCTGCCGGGGAGCCGGCACGGCCCCGGCACACGATCAAGGACGGGCAGCATGGCCGCACACAGCACCATCGGAATTCTCGGCGCGGGAGAGATCGGACAGGCCGTCGCCGACAAGGCCGTCCGGCACGGACATGAGGTGCTCCTCGGCAACAGCCGGGGCCCGGAGACGCTCAAGGCGGTCGTGGAGCAGCTGGGGCCGAAGGCCCACGCCGTGACAGCACGGGAGGCGGCGCGGCCGGACCTCGTCTTCCTCGCGGTGCCGTTCTTCGCCGTACCCGACCTGACCGGCCTGACCGACTGGTCCGGGAAGATCGTTGTCGACACGACGAATCAGTTCGCCGAGGCCAATCCCTGGCGGGGCCGGTACGACGTGGGTGACCTCACCGGCAGCGAATGGGTCGGCGCGCACCTTCCCGGAGCACTCATCGTGAAGGCGCTCAACAGCCTGTTCGCCGCGTTCATCGCCGCGGACCCCCAGCACGAGGAAGGCCGTCAGGTGGTCTTCTACGCGGGTGACGACACCGACGCGAAAGCGGCTGTGGCCGCTCTGCTTGACGAGTTCGGATTCGCCGCCCTGGACCTTGGCGGTCTGCGGGAGGGCGGGCGGCTGATGCAGCTCGACGGCCCGCTCAGCGCACGGCACTTCCTGCTTCAGGACGTCGGCTGACAACCCGGGCCCCGCTCGCTTCCGGCCGCACGCCGAGCGCACACAGGAGGAGCGTCATGAGCCGTCGTGTCGTCTACACCCGCGGCGGGCCGCCCGCCGACGTCCTGACCGTCGTCGAGGAGCCCGGGCCGGCGGCGCCGCAGACCGGTCAGGTGCTCGTCCGCGTCACCGCGTTCCCCGTTCACCCCGGTGATCTCCAGGCTGTCGAGGCGTACCGAGGCAGCGGCGGACAACCGGTCCCGGCCGGTGTCGAGGCCACCGGTGTGGTGGAGGCTGTCGGCCCGGACACCCCGGTGGCGCCCGGGGTCGAGCCCGGCGCGCGGGTGACGGTCTTCCCGCACCCGGGCGCGTGGTCCCAGTGGATCGTGGCGGCCTCCCGGACGGTGGTCGCCGTACCGGCAGGGGTGTCGGACGAGGTCGCCGCGCAGATGCTGGTGAACCCGATCACCGCCGTGATGCTGCGCCGCGAGGCGGAGGCGGCTCACTCCTCCATCGGGTACGGCGGTGTACTGCTGCAGAGCGCCGCCGGCTCGTCGGTAGGAAGGCTGCTGACCGCCGTGAGCCTGGCCCACAGCATCTCGCTCGTCAACGTCGTCCGCAGCGAACGAGGCGCCGCGGAACTGCGCAAACGCTTCCCGGGCGTGCCGGTGGTGACGACGGAGCACGAGGGCTGGGCCGACGACGTCCGCGCCGCGGCCGACGGCCGTCCGGTGGGCGTGGCACTCGATCCGATCGGCGGGAAGCTCGCCGAGAGCCTTGTGGACCTGCTGACGCCGGGCGGAACGCTCGTCTGCTACGGGCAGATGGCCGCGGAGCCGATCTCGCTGCCCGCGTCGACGCTGCTGCACAAGTCGCTGACGCTGCGCGGCAAGACCGTCGGCCACTGGATCTCGGACACCTCCCCCGACAGGCAGGCATCCGATGTCGCCGCCGCAAAGCTGATCGCCGTGTCGGCTGAGGACCAGTTCGACGTAGCCGGTTCCTATGGTCTTGATGACCTGGCGGAGGCCGTGGAACACGTGCAACGGCCCGGCAAGGTCGGCACCGTCCTCATCGGCCCCTGGTGAGCGCCCCGGCGCTGCTGCCGACCGTGAGACCCAAGGGCTGTCCGCGTAGGGACCGGGTCACGCCGAACGGTCTTCCTGCTGATCGGGCACTCGCCCGCCCGCCGAAGTGCGGGGCAGAAGGGCCAAAGCCTGTTCGGCGGCCCCGGTGACCACCTCCGCTGCCGCTCCCGCCCTGCCCAGGGCCTCCAGGCCGCGCAGCACGGCAAGGAGAAGGCTTGCGAGCCCGCCCGTGTCCGCGCCTGCATCCAGCGAGCCCTCCTCCTGGGCCCGGGCGACGCAGTCCGACAGCTCGCCGTACAGCCCGCGGACGGTGGCAGCAGTCCTCTCGGCAACGCTCTTGTCGACCGCGGCGAGTTCCGTGGCGCTCCTGGCCATCATGCAGCCGCGCCGCTCCACGTCCCTGCTGATCGATTCGGAGATGTCGCGCACAAGGCGTTCCAGCCGGGGCAGGGCCGGTCCCGGGCCGCGCAGCACCGAACGCCAGGCTCCGATCGCGTCGCTGTTGTAGCTGTCCAGCGCCTGCAGGAACAGGGCGTGTTTGTCGCCGAATGCCCCGTACAGGCTTCCGCGTCCCAAACCGGTGACAGCGCTCAGGTCGTCGATGGAGGTTCGGTCGTAACCGTGGGACCAGAACTGGTCGCGAGCAGCCCGCACAACCTCCTCGTCGTCGAACTTCCGAGGCCGGGCCATGAGGAAACTGTACGCCGCGTACGGGGCATTACAGAGATGAAGCAGGGCCGTACCAACCCGTTTCGCGGCTTGCGACACCGGCTCGCCGTCGCGGGGACACCCCAGGAACTCCTATGACCCGATGGGCGGAAGAAGCGGCAGAGGCGCCTTCACCGACTGCGGCGGCCACACGCTTGAGTGACTTCCGCCAACAGACGGGCAAATGCGTATTCCGGCCCCTCTGCACGGCCACGCCCCACGTGGCGGCCGTATTCAGACCTGGACAAGACCGCCGTCGACGAAGAGTTCGGCTCCCGTGGTGAAGGAGCTCTGGTCAGAGGCGAGAAAGACGGCCGCGGCCGCGACTTCGTCGGGGCGCCCTATCCTGCCCAGCGGAATCTCGTCGGCGAGATTGTCCGCCAGTTGGTGCTCGTCCTTTGTCGGGCTACCGAGACCGCGGATGCCCGGGGTCTCTATCGGTCCCGGGCTGAGGGCATTGACCCGAATGCCGCGCCCTGCGAGTTCGGCGGCCCAGGTGCGGGCCAGATTGCGGATGGCGGCCTTGGTGGCACTGTAGACCGTCATGGCCTGGACACCCATCGACGCGTTGGTGGACGACAGCACGATGACCGAGGCCCCGTCCGGCAGCAACGGCAGCGCCTTCTGGACCGTGAAGATCGTCCCCTTGACGTTGATGTCGAAGGTGGAACGGTACTCCTCCTCGCTGATCTCCCCCAGCCGGGAAAGCCCGCCGCCACCGGCGTTGGCGACGACCACGTCCAGCCGTCCGCTGCCGCCTTGGATGATCGCGAAAAGGTGATCCAAATCGTCGAGATGCGAGACATCACCTTGTATGCCGACGGCCCGTCCCCCGAGGGATTCCAGAGCCGTGTCCAACTCGGTCTTGCGCCTGCCCGTGAGGTACACGGTGGCGCCCTCGGCGACGAACCGACGGGCTATGGCCAGACCGATCCCGGACGAGCCGCCGGTCACCAGGCTGATCTTGCCATCAAGCTGTCCCATGACGTCCACATCTCCCGTGCGGCGACTCGACCGGAGACCCGCTGGAAGCCGAGCGCCCCGTCTCACGAGTCGCATGGTCGAGAAGGATTTGTACCTATCAGTAAAGAACCTGGGGCAGGGCACGGCAACCGGAGGGGCGCTCACTGCCGCAGCCGAGCCGCCCGGCGTGCCCGATTGTCTCTGCGTGCCACAACGGAACTGGTAAATCCTGAATGCACACAGCTCACGGTGCGACCAGGTCGTGACTCTCCTCTATCAGTTCCTGGAGCAGTTCGTCCGGGACGTCGCCGGCCAACGAAATGTTGACCCAGTGCCGCTTGCTCAGCTTGTACGCCGGGTGCACTGCCTCGAAGCGTTCCAGCAATTCGGCCACCCGCTCCGGATCAGCCTTGACCGTCACCTGGTCGTCCGGGAATTCGTGGCCACTGAGGATGGCGAACACCTTGTTGTTCGCCGCGGTCTTGAACACCACGCGGTCCGGGGCGAACGGACGCGACTCGCTGACTCCGGCGAAAGAAAGCGCCAGCTCCCTGACGTCGTCCACGGTCATGGCAACCTCGCTTCCACGGCTGACACACTCAACCTACTCAGCTTCGTCCGCGCTGGCGCGTCCGTCTGAACGTCGATGATCGGCAACTGCACTTCGAAGTACGCCAGGCCACCGGCTTCAACGTCTCCGGACCGCGCCGGGGTAGTCGGTCGCCCGGAAGCAGCCGTGGACGTGGTCGTTCACCACACCGGTGTTCTGCAGGAAGGCGTACACGCTGGCCGGGCCGACGAAGCGGTATCCCCGCGATTTCAGTCGCTTCGCGAAGGCCTCCGCCTGCGGGGTCGACGCCGGCAGGCCGGCGACGGAGCGCGGGGCCCTCTTGGACTCGTCGTGAGACTCGGCTCTGCCGGGTGACCGGGCCGAGGCGCCGACGCCGGATGGTGCGATGGTGCACGGTGCGGCCCCGACGGCGTTCGAGGCCTGGTGTCGTGGAGTGTCTCCGTCGTGGAGTGTCTCCGTCGTGGAGTGTCTCCTCGGCTGTCCCATCCTTCCGGAGGTGGACCAGGGCTGCATCACGTGTGGCGCGTGGTTCTGACGCGATCCGCGTCTACGGGACCCAGTGATGGTTCGGCACTGCGACCGAGTCGGTCTCAGAACAGGGCGATGGGCGGCAGTGCGGGGAAGATCTCGTCGAGTTCGGCGAGGTCGTCCGCGTCGAACTCGTATCCGACGGCCGCCGCGTTCTGGACGACCTGCTCGGGGCGGGTGGCGCCGGCGATGACGGAGGCGACGGCGGGGCGGGAGGCCAGCCAGGAGAAGGCGACCTGGACTTCGGTGAGGCCCCGCTTCTTGGCGAAGTCGCCGTAGGCCGCGAGCTGTTGCAGGTCGGCGTTCTCGAAGTCGTCCTGCCGGAAGTGCGTCAGGCGAGCACCTTCGGGGGCCCTGCCGGTGGAGTACTTGCCGGTCAGGAGTCCGCTGGCGAGCGGGTAGTAGGGCAGGACACCCAGGCCCAACGCGGTCGCGGCCGGGAGTACTTCGAGCTCGGCTCGGCGGTCGAGCAGGTTGTAGTGGTTCTGGGAGGCGACGAAGCGGGTGGTCCCGAGCTGGCGGGCGAGGTACTCGGCCTGGGCGATCTGCCATCCGGCGAAGTTGGAGTGGCCGAGGTAGAGCACCTTGCCCTGCCGCACCAGCGTGTCGAGCGCGGCCAGGGTCTCCTCGATCGAGGTGACCGGGTCGGGGGTGTGGAACTGGTACAGGTCGATCCGGTCGGTGCCCAGTCGGCGCAGGGACTCCTCGACGGCGCGGACGATGTAGCGACGCGAGCCGCGGGCGCCGAAGTCACGGCCGTTGGCTCCCATCGCGTCCATGCCGAACTTGGTGGCGATCACGACGTCGTCGCGGTGACCCTTCAGCGCCTCGCCGAGCAGTTGCTCGCTCAGTCCGGGGGGCGTGCCGTAGGTGTCGGCGACGTCGAAGAAGGTGATGCCGGCCTCCAAGGCGGCCCTCACCACGGCGGTGCTGCCCTCCCGGGTGGCGCTCGCGGTGTTCGGCCGGCCGAGGTTGCTGCTGCCGAGGCCGACGGTGGAGACGGTCAGGCCCGAGTTGCCGAGTTGCCGATAGGTGATGGACACGGTGCACCCTTCCTCGCGATGTGCGCTCAGCCTCCTCGGGACCACGAAGATGAGTCCAATCAATCCGCACCATCGCCCGATGCAGGGAATCGATGCCCTGTCGCGTCGGAGTTGTCGTCGGTGTTGCTTCGGCGTTGTTGGTCGATTCCGTCGCCACCTTCGGCCGACCCTGAGCGCCAACAGCCCTAGGCCTGCGTGGACACATGCTTCCCGGCCAGGTCCCGGACGGCGGTGACGTTCGGGTGCCAGGGGCGGCCAGCCGGGCCGGTGAGGACGAGACGGCGCTCCAGGCGCGGCCGGAGCGGGACCAGGGTCAGGGTGTCCGACAGCATGCTCGCCGCCAGAGACGGGACGATGCCGACGCCGAGGCCGGCCTCCACCATGCACAGCAGCGTGGTGAACTCACGGATGCGCCGGCTGGGCCGGTACGGCAGGCCGGTCCGGGCGTGCAGGTGCCTGACCTGGGCCTCGCAGCCGGAGGTGGTCGCCAGCAACGGGTCCTCCAGCAGGTCCGCCAGTTCGATGAACTGCTCCCCCGCCAGCGGATGGTCGCTGCGTACGACGGCCTCATAGGCATCGGTCGCCAGGAGCAGAGCGCCGTGCGGCGGCGGGTGGGGGTCGACGAGGACGGCCGCGTCGACCGTGCCGCTCTCCAGCCACTCCTCGATCTCCTCGTCGAAGCCCTCGAAGAGGGCGATCTCGACATCGGGCAGCTGCTCGTGCCACAGCCGCAGCAGGCCGGGCAGCAGGCCGTGGGCCGCCGTGGGCGGGACGGCGAGCCCGATCGATCCGGCGGCCGTGGCGCCGGCGTGCGCCGACGCGGCGGCGGTGAATCCGCGGGCCGCGGAGAGTGTGGCGCGGGCGTGCGGCAGCAGGACGTCACCGAGGGGTGTCGGCCGGACCGGAGCGGCGCGCCGCACCAACTCGCCGGCCACGGTCCGCTCCAGCGCGGCGAGCGAGTGCGACACCGAGGACTGGCTCATGCCGAGAGCGGCGGCAGCCGCCCCGAACCCTTCGTGGTCGGCGATCGCCACGAACACGGCGAGCTGCCGCAGAGTCACGTCCATCGGACCAACCAATCACTACATGTCCTGCATCGATTGTCTTCCTCATCCCACTGATGCGGACGCCGGCGCGTTGAGGCCGAGCCGTTGCCCGAGCCCGACGCCGTGCCGGTAGAGGGCGTTGCCTTCGTCTAGTCGGTTCTTCTCCCATGCCTCCAAGGCGGCATCCAGGGACGGGAGTTGCTGGAGAGCGGTGAAGAGGATGATGGCGTCGCCGGCCGCCTTCTCCGCGCTGGCCGCCGTGTGAGGCCGTACGACGAACGCGGCGTCCCCGGTCAGCAGCACCCGGTCCTTGCGCATCCGGCTGACCCGTCCGTCCAGGATCGCCTGCGCGAACGGTTCGGGAGTGTGCTCGACCAGCAGGTGCAGCGGTTCGGGAAGCAACGTCCGTGCGCTGTCGAGGAGTTCGGCGTGCACCTGCGGCGCGATGAGGCCCGGGGGCAGGGACAGCCCGTGGGCATTGCCGTGGCCGTCGGTGGTGATGCGGTCGAGGCCGGCCGCGTCGGCCCGGACGTACCAGACCCAGTTCATGCGGCGGCTGCCCGGTGTGGTGGCGCCGAAGTCGCCCGGGATGAAGTAGCACAGGAACTGGGTGCGGTCGCCGTCGTAGAAGCTGAACCGGTCGCGGAAGACCGTGCTCAGTTCCTCCGGGAGCGTGGTCTCGTCGAGCACTCCCCGGTAGGCGACGTAGCCGGCGTAGCGCGGCGCGCCTTCGGGGGCGACGAGCCCGCGGTGCCGGGATCCGGAGCCGTCCGCGATGATCGCGAGGTCGACTTGATGAGCAGTGCCGCCGACGTGGACGTCGACGCCTCCGGGACGGGGTGTGACGGCGGTGACCGGCTTGCCGTCGTGGTAGCGGGCGCTGTCGAGGCGGTCCCTGAGCGATGCGTAGATCGCTCCCCAGGAGATCATCCGCTGCCCCATGAGGGTGTGGTGGCTGCGCCCGTCCCGGCTGAAGAACTGCCGGTGGGTGACGGGAACGCTGATCCGGTCGGGATCGACGCCGCAGAAGGTGCTCAGGAACCAGGCGACGCCCGGTTGGAGCACGATGCCTGCACCGCGGTCGTCGGGGCGGCCCGCGGACCGTTCCCAGACGGTGACGTCGATCCCGAGTTCGGCGAGCGCGACCGCCTGGAACAACCCGCCGAGGGAGCCGCCGACCACGCCCGCCGACCTGATGTCCGAGAGCGGGGTCACAGCGAGCACACCCCGCTCTCGCAGGCCGCTCCGGACGGCGTCGCGGTGACCTGGCGCTCGATGACCTCCACGAGCGCGTCGACCGCGACCGCGCCGCTGATCGCCTTGTCGCCCACGATCAGTACCGGTACTCCGTGGAATCCCAGGTAGTCCGCGAGCTTCAGGTCCTCCCGCACGGCTGATTCCAGGCCCGGATCGGCGAGCCGGCTCGCCACGTCGTCCCCGAGCCCGGCCTCCTGACCGATACGGGCCAGTACGGCCGTGTCGCCGATGTCCTGCCCGTGGGAGAAGTAGGCCGCCAGCAGCCGGTCGGCCATCGCCCAGCCCTGCTGGACCTCGCGTTCGGCCAACGCGATGAGCCGGTGCCCCGTCCGGGTGTTCGGTGTCCGGGCGATCGCCTCGTAGTCGAAGACGATGCCGTCGTCGCGGCCGGCCAGCACCGTCCCGGCGTCGAGTTGCCGCGAACGCTCCCAGCTGCCGAACTTCCCGCTCCGGTATGCGCGCCGGTCCATCCCGGACAGCGGCATCGCGGGGTTCAGCTCGAACGCGTGGTGGCGGATGTGGAACTCCTCGCCCGTCCGCTCCGTCACGGTGGCGACGGCTTTGTCCAGCCGGCGGCCGCCGATGTAGCACCAGGGACAGATGAGATCGCTGAAGACATCAAGAGTGATCATGGAATCGTCCAATCGAACCGACTAGTCTGTTCGATGAGAACGGCGGCGCAGCCGTCCCCATTCCCGCCCCGCATCGGAGTGCCCATGACCAGCCCCGACGTCACTCGCGCCAAGATCGTGACGGCTGCGGCAGACCTGTTCACCCGATGCGGCGTGCGCGCCGTGGGCATGAACGAGATCTGGCGGGCCGCCGGGGTCGCCAAATCGACCATCTACCAGCACTTCCGTTCCAAGGACGAGCTTGTCGCCGCCGTCCTGCGCCAGCGCAACGACGAGTGGTGCGGGCGGCTGCGCGATCTCGCTGCCGCGGCCCCCACACCCCGGGGCCGGCTGCTTACGATCTTCGACCTGCTGGAGCGGGAGTTCGCCGACCCCGCCTACCGCGGCAGCGACCTGCTGAACGTCGCGGCCGAGTATCCGGACCCCGACCACCCTGTGCGCGTGGCGATCCGCGACCACAAGCGGGAAATCCTCCGCTATCTCTCCGAACTCGCCGCGGCGGCGCAGGAACCGGACCCCGAGAAGACCGCGGCGACGGTCCTGACCCTCGCAGACGGGGCCGCCTGCGCCCGCGTGGGTCTCGGCGACCCCACCGCTGCCGCTCTCGCCCGGGAGGCGGCATCGCGACTGCTGGCACACGGCTGACTCCTGGTCCGATCAGTCCTCGACGCGCCTCGGACGCTCCTCGAATACGGGGCGGCGGTGCCGCCGCGCCCGGGAACCGAATGCCACTGTGACCCAGCCCGGCGCCGACAGTCACTGTGAGTCGGCACAGCACTTCGACCTCTCAATGTGTACGCGCACATTCCGGCACGACGCGACGTCAGCGACGACGGCCGTAGAAGACAGGAAGGCGAACTCTCCCGTCTGCACGGCCGGATCGAGGCTGCCCGGATCGAGGAGGCGCTGCGACACGCTTGGATGACGTGCCTCACAGGGGGGCATGTGAATGAAGTCTCAAGAATTAAGGTGTGGGGCGTGCGTGTACTTCTGGTGGAAGACGACGAGCCGGTTGCGGAATCGCTCAGGCGCGGCCTGAAGCGGTACGGCTTCGAGGTCGAGTGGGTCACCACGGGCGCCGCCGCGCTCGCCTACGCCGGTCCCTGTGACGTCGTTCTCCTCGATCTCGGCCTGCCCGACACCGACGGTCTGGACGTCTGCAAGGCGCTCCGGCTCCGTGGCGACCTGCCGATCATCGTGATCAGCGCGCGCAGCGACGAGACGGACCGGGTGGTCGGCCTGGAGCTGGGGGCGGACGACTACGTCTCCAAGCCGTTCGGGGTCCGCGAGGTGATCGCCCGGATCAGGGCGGTGCTGCGCCGGACACAGCCCCGGCCGCCGGACGCCGGTCCCGACCGCTACGGCTCCCGGCTCACCGTCGACCGCAAGGCCGCCCGGGTCCGGCTGGACGGCGCGGAGGTCGCCCTGGCCCCCAAGGAGTACGACCTGCTGGCCTTCCTCACCGAGGAGCCGGGCGCGCTGATGTCGCGCGAGCAGATCATGGAGGCCGTCTGGGACGCGAACTGGTTCGGCCCGACCAAGACCCTGGACGTGCACGTGGCGGCCCTGCGCCGCAAACTCGCCGGCGCGATCACCATCGAGGCCGTCCGGGGCGTCGGCTTTCGCCTGGAGATAGCCGAGGACGCCCACCGCGACGCCCATGGTGCGGACACCTCGTGAACAGGCAGCTCATCCGCAGCTACATCCTGCTCGTGGCGGTCGCGATCCTCCTCTTCACGGTCCCGGTGGCCTTCACCCTCACCAAGCAGCTCCGCGACGACACGGAACTCTCCGTCCTGCGCGAGGCCAAGACGATGGCGCTGCTGCTGGGCGGCAGCGACGGCATCTCCTGCGAGGCGCTGACCGAGGTGGCCAGGGCCTACGACCGCGAGACCCCCGGCACGGTCCAGGCGACCCCCATCGGCACCTGCGCTGCGGCGCTCCCGAAGCCCGCCGCCGACCCTGCGCTGACGCGGGCGGTGGCGGACAACACCGCGACCACCGACTGGGGTTCTGACTTCATCTGGGGCGAGCACCTCACCGTGACGGTCCCCGCCAAGGGGGGCGCGGCCGTACGGATCGTCTACTCGACGTCGGACATGACCACCCGGTTCTGGCAGATCTGGGGCTTCCGGGCCGGCCTGGCCGTGCTCGTGCTGGCGGCGGCCGCGGCGATCGGCGCGGTGGCCGCCCGCCGGATCACCCGCCCGCTGCGCGAACTCAACTCCATGGCGAGCAGGTTCAGCGACGGCGACCTCACCGCCCGCTCCCCCGTGACCGGCCCGGCGGAGACCCAGACCCTGGCCCGCACCCTCAACCAGGGCGCGGAACGCCTGGACACCCTGGTCGCCTCGCAGCGCAGATTCGTCGCCGACGCCTCCCACCAACTACGCACCCCGCTGACGGCGTTGCGCCTGTCCCTCGACAACATCGCGGACGGCGTCGACGACGAGTTCGTCCGCGAGGACGTGGAACAGGCGACGGCGGAGGTGGTCCGGATGAGCCGCCTGGTGAACGGCCTGCTGGTGCTGGCACGGGCGGAGGCGAAGGTGACGGCGCCCGAACCGCTGCCCCTGACGGACATCGTGTCGGAACGCCTCGCGGTCTGGAGACCGGCCGCCGACGAGCGCGGAGTCCACATCGCGCTCAGGGGGAGTGCCGACGGCCGGCCGTCTGTGCTGGCCAGTCCCGGTCACCTGGAACAGGTACTGGACAACGTGCTCTCCAACGCCCTGGAGGTCTCCCCGGACGGCGCCACGATCACCGTGCGCATCGAGGCCGACGCCGGCGAGGTGACGCTCTCCGTCCTGGACGAAGGCCCCGGGATGACCGACGCGGAGAAGTCCCGCGCCTTCGACCGCTTCTGGCGCGGCCAAGGCCTGACCGGCCGCTCGGGCTCGGGCCTGGGGCTGGCCGTCGTACGCCAACTGGTGACGGACGACGCCGGCACGGTGGCCCTCCGGGACGCCCCCGGCGGCGGCCTGTGGGTGGCGGTCACCCTTCGGGCATCGCCGAGGAGTGGTGGTTGACGATCAGCCACTTCCCGCCGCGCTTCTCGTACTCGTAGGTGTAACGGGCCTCGACGACCCGCTTGGCGCCGGACTTCGGGTCGGTGAGGGTGAACTCGTAGACGCCCGTGTCGATGGCGGAGTTCGTGTCGAGGACGTTGACGATCGTCTCGATCTTCTTGCCGACCGGCTTGTTCTGCAGGAAGTGCTCGAAGTAGTCGACGATCTCGGCATGGTTGGTGCGGATCTTGTTGCTGACGGTCGGCAGCAGCACCGCGTCCTTGGCGTACAGGCCGGCGACCTTCTCCGGGTCGCCGGTCTGCAGGGCGGCGTTCCACCTGTCGAAGAGTTTGGCGATCTGCTTCTTGCTGGGCTCGTGCGCGGTCCGCGAGCCGCCGGCCTGGCTCACCCCCACGCCCACCGTGGCGGCGGTGACGAGGGCGGTGGCGGAGACGACGGCGGCGCGTATGCGGTTCGTTCTGGTCATGACCCAAGACTCGCTTTCCGCCGGTTAACGCCCGTGCAGCCGACGTACAGCGCAGGTGCAGGACTGAGCCAATTCCCGCGGCGGCGCCGCAGACTGACGCCGGCACCGGGAGCGCATGCGCGGTGTCGGCGTCCCGGAGCGCGTTCCCGGTTGCTCCTCGCCGCATCGTCCGCTTTGACTGCCCTGCCCGTGGGCGCCCTCGCCTTGGGTACGCCGGCTAGGCACTCCCGTTGGCACCGCGCAGGGAGTGGATCATGCTCTGCAGGATCCGGAACGCGTCCGACTGCTCGGTCCCGGTCAGGCCGGCCAGCATTCTGGCCTCGACGGACCGGACGGCCGCGCTCGCCTTCTCGAGGCTCTGCTTCCCGCGAGGCGTGAGCCGCGCGGGAAGGGCCTTCCCGACGGGCGCCTCCGCGGGCCTGGTCACGTAGCCGTCTCGTTCCAGGGCCTGGAGCAGCACGTTCATCGTCTGCCGTGTCACGAACGCGCCCCGCGCGAGCTCGGAGTTCGACAAGCCCGGTCGCTGCGCCAGCAGTTCGAGGCAGGAGTAGTGCGTCACGCTCATCCCCAGCGGCCGCAGCACTTCCTCCATGGCCGTGCGCAGGGCGCTCGACGTTTCTTTGAGCAGGTAGCCCAGTGACGTCTCCAGGTCGACGCCGACACCTTCTTGACTCATGTCAGCATTCTGACATAGGTTTCTGCATGTCAGAAAACTGACACGAAGAGAAGGAGCTTCACCATGCCCGCCACCGGCCCCGACTTCATCTCGCTCCAAGTGCGCGACCTCGACGCTTCGCAGGCGTTCTACGAGCAGTACCTGGGCCTGGTCCGGTCACCGGCCGGACCTCCGCACGCCGTCGTCTTCGAGACGAAGCCGATCGCGTTCGCACTCCGCGACGTCATCCCCGGCACCGACCTCGCATCCGTCCCCCAGCCCGGCATCGGTGCCGCGATCTGGCTCCACGCCACCGACGTCCAGGCCATCCACGACGCGCTCGTCGCCGACGGTCACACCATCGCCTCGGCACCGATCGACGGCCCCTTCGGCCGGACCTTCACCTTCGCCGACCCCGACGGCTACCAGGTCACGCTCCACGACCGCACCTGATCGGCCCGGCACCACCGGACGATCACAAGCGGTGTCCCTGGCTCGCAGCCTGCGGCCGTCCGGGGGTGCCGGCCGGCAGCGCGCCGGGCCGACCCGTCAGGCGATATGGCGGCGGACGGCCTGGAGAAGGTCGTCGATGTCCTGGGGAGCGGTGGCGAACGAGGTGACGAAGCGGGCCACGCCGGGCTCCCAGCGATCGTGGTAGAAGGCGTAGCCCTCGGCCAGAAGTCCGTCGATGATCTGCTGGGGCAGGCGGCAGAAGAGGATGTTGGCCTCGGCGGCGCCGAGCAGCTGGATCTCGGGTATCGCCTTGAAGCCCTCCTGGAGGCGGGCGGCCATGGCGTTGGCGTGCCGGGCGTTGCGCAACCACAGGTCGTCGGTGAGGTAGGCGTCGAACTGGGCGGCGTGGAAGCGCATCTTGGAGGCGAGGTGCCCGGCGCGCTTTGCGCGGAAGGCCAGTTCCTGGGTGAGGGAGCGGTCGAAGACGACGATCGCGTCCGCGGTCATCGTGCCGTTCTTCGTGGCACCGAAGGACAGTACGTCGACGCCCGCCCGCCAGGTCAGCTCGGCCGGCGTACAGGCCAGCGAGGCGACCGCTCCGGCGAACCGGGCACCGTCCATGTGCACGCGCAGCCCCGCCTCCCCCGCGATCGAACCGAGCGTGCGGAGTTCGTCGAGGGTGTAGACGGCCCCGGTCTCCGTGCACTGGGTGATGCTCACGACCGAGGGCTCGACGCTGTGTACGTCTCCGGCCTTGTGCCGTGCGGCTGCCCGCAGTTCGTCCGGGTCGATCTTGGCATCGCCGCCGCCGAGCGGTATGAGCTTGGCGCCCGCGGTGTAGAACTCGGGCGCGCCGCACTCGTCGTTGTTGATGTGGCTTTCGCGGTGGCAGAGCACGCTGCCCCAGGGCGGAGTGAGCGCGGCCAGCCCCAGTGCGTTCGCGGCGGACCCCGTGGACACCAGCAGGACGTCCACCTCCCGCTCGAAGACATCGCCCAGTCGTCGTCGGACCGCGGCCGAACTGGCGTCGGCCCCGTAGGGCAAGGCCTGGCCGGAGGCTTCCCGGGCCACGGCTTCGAGGATCTCCGGGGCGGTGCCGGCCGCGTTGTCGCTGCTGAAGACGCGTGCTGTCTGAGCCGTGGACGTCATGATCGGGGTCCTTGCTGGTCGGTGACGCCGAGTGGCGACGGGGCCGGGGCGGCCGCGTCGATGAGCTGGCGCAGGGCGCTGAAGTAGATCTCGTGGTCGGTGACGAAGGGCACGATCTCTGCCAGGTGGGCGGTCAGGACCGGAAATTCCTCCGGATCGAGCCCGGCGAGCGCCCTGCGGGTCGCCGCCTGGGCGGACTTCGGGTCGCGGTGGTCCACGAAACCCGCGCTGCCCAGGGTGAGCAGGTACATCCGCCGGTAGGCGGCGATCGCCTCCCCGGGGGTCATCCCGGCGCGCAGGCTGTCGGCGAGCTGGGGTTCCACGAGGCGGGCGAGGAGGTTCGGGCCCATCCAGGGCCGGGCCCCGCGCAGCGTCACCAGACCCGGATGGGCGGCGAGCAGACGGTACAGAGCGGTGAAGCGTTCCTCGGAGGCTGTCGCCCAGTCGGCGCCGGGAGCGGGCGCGGGCAGGCGGGTGGCCAGGTGGTCGAGACACAGGTCCAGCAGTCCGGCCAGGTCCGTGCACCGGCGCTGGAGGGAGGCCACGGCGATGTCCAGTCTCGCGGCCAGTTCACGGAACGTCAGCGCCTGGGGACCGCCCTCGTCGAGCAGGAGGAGGGCGGTCTCGGCGATGCGTTCCGGGGTCGCGCGATCGAGTGAGTCGGAGCGGCGAGGCATGCGAGCCATTGTACGGTACGGCGTACCGTACCTCGTACCCCGCGGTGTGATCGCTACCGGCGCTCCGACCTGCCCGGAGGTCGCCTGCACCGAGGGGGCGGCACTGCCCCGGGAACGGGCCGTGGCCTCCGGCCGTACGGCCTTGGCGGAGCGGCGCCACAGGGCTGTGATCCCGACTGCGATCAGGACCACCGACGCGATGGCGGGACCGCCCAGCGTGAGGAGCTCTTGGAAGGAGGAGGCGGCCGCGTAGCCCGCACCGGCCTCGGCCGTCGCCCACAGACAGGCGGCCATCAGGCTGTAGGGAGCGATGCGGCGGTACGGCAGGCGGGTGGCTCCCGCGAAGTGCGGGGTGAGGGTGCGTATCACGGGCAGGAAGCGCGCGAGGAAGACGGCTCGGCCTCCATGGCGGGCCATCAGCGACTCGACCCGGCGCCAGGCGGCGCCGGGGACCCGGCGGCCCAGACGCCCGTCGAGGAGCCGGTCGCTGAAGACCCTGCCGGTGCGGTGTGCCGCGAAGTCGCCCGTGACGGCTGCGCCGGCCGCGACGGCGATGACGAGGACAAGGCTGATGCGGCCGGTACGAGCGAGTGCGCCGGCGGTGAGCAGCAAAGTGAACGTGGGGACGAAAGCACCGATCAGCAGGACCGACTCGGACAGGACAGCGGCCGCCAGCATCGCGTAGGCCGAGGTGGGGGGCAGGTGGCCCAGGATGACGGACAGAGAGGTCACTGCCGTACTCCGGGGACCGGCTCGTGCCGTTCCCGGTCGGGGACCGGGCCGGACGGACGCCGCAGGTGCCAGGCGTGGGCGGGCGGCAGGTTGGCCCAGACCGTCCAGCGGCCGACGGCGTACTTGTGCTGGTAGGCGGACATCACCTCGTCGACCGCCGCGTGCCGGCGCGCCTCGCTCCGGGTGGCGGTCAGGGCGCGGGCCCGACGGGTGCCGAGGTAAGCGAAGTAGGTCAGGATGCCGCCGGGGTGCAGCAGTTCCAGGTACCGGGCCATGATGCGCTCGACCTGGACCGGGGTGAAGTTGGTCAGCGGCAGGCCGGAGACGATCACGTCGTAGCGCTGGTCGGTGGCCAGATCCTCGACGAAGGTCTGGTGCACGGTCACCTGCGCCGGTCGGTCGGCCAGGCTCGGGTGGGTGTCGACGAGATGCCGGATCCGGGCGGCGAAACGAGGGTTGGCCTCGACGATGTCCAGGCGGCTGCCACGGGGCAGGTCGGGTATCAGGGTGCGGGTGATCGCGCCGGTGCCGGCGCCGGCTTCCAGAACCGACAGCGGTCCGGGGGCCTGGGCGCGTACGGGTTCGGTGAGGGCGCGCGCCAGCGCCTTGCCGCTGGGTGCCACGGCACCGGTGGTCCGCAGATCGCGGGCGGCTTCGAGCAGGAACATCCAGCTCTCGGCATGCCGCTGCGTGCGGGAGCGGCCGAAGGACGGGGTCCGGTCAGTCATGGTTTCGACGCTAGAAATCCGCCCCAGGCATCGGATCCGCCCTTGGACGGCCGTGTCCCCCTACGAAAGTAGGGGGTGATCATGGCAGATCGTCCAGGGGAGAAGTCCGGCCGCGCTGCCTAGGATTGCCGGCGTGAGCAGTGGAGAAGGCCGCAGGTGGGCCGTCTACGGTCGGGGCGGGCTCGTGGCGCTCTGTGTGCTGGCCGCCCCGTTCAACGCCGTGGGGCTGGAAGGCGGCCGCCATCTGGTCCCGGTGACCGCGGCGGCTCTGCTGTGCGGAGCGGCCCTGCTCGTGCCGCGGCTCCGGTGGCCGGCCGCGCCGCTGCTGGTGACCGTGTGCACCGCGTGGTGGGGGTGGCCGCTGCTGCCGCTGCTGGTGCTCGCCCTGTTCAGCCTCGCGGTGGACGGCAGGGCGAGGGCCGCGGTGGGATGCATGGCGGTGGCGCTGGGCGCCAACCTGCTCAGCTACCGGGCGACCTCGCTGTGGACGCCGCAGAACTACGCCTCGACCGTGCTGCTGCCGACGCTGGCCGTGGTGGTCGGTCTGTGGCTGGGCAACCGGCGGCGCCTGCTCGCGGCCCTCGCTGCGGACGTCGAGCACCTGCGGGTCGAGGCACGGCTCCGCGAGGAGGCGGCCCGTGCGGCGGAACGGTCCCGGATCGCCGCGGAGATGCACGACGTACTGGCCCACCGACTGAGCCTGATCGCCCTGCACACCGGGGTCCTGGCGACCAGGAACGACGCTCTGCCCGCAGCGGTCGGTGAACGGCTCGGCCTGCTCCGCTCCGCGTCCGTGGAGGCCCTCGCCGATCTGCGCGACGTGCTGGGCGCGCTGCGCGAGGATGTCGCCCGGCCGGGGGTGGAACTCGCACCCGCCGTGCGGGAGGTGCGGGAGCTGGTCGACGAGGCCCGCGCCGCGGGCCAGCCGGTCGTGCTGGCCGTCGAAGGACTTCCCGAACAGGCGCCCACCACCCACCGCCTGGCCGTGTACCGCGTCGTCCAGGAGGCATTGACCAACGCCCGCAAGCACGCCGACGGGGCCGAGGTGACGGTGCGCGTCGACTACCGGCCGCCGGCCACCCAGGTCGACGTCGCCAACCCCGCGGGGACCCCCCGCGCCGACACCGTCGGATCCGGATACGGCCTGATCGGTCTGCGCGAACGCGTCACCGCCCTCGGCGGTCACCTCGGCGCCGGGCCCGCCGGGGCGGGCGCATGGCGACTGGCTGCCCGCATCCCCCACCCCTCAAGCACCGGACAGAACGGCGATCCCACATGATCCGAGCCATGATCGTCGACGACGACGCCCTGGTCCGCCTGGGCCTGACCGACCTCCTGGACTCGGCCGACGGCATCGAAGTGGTCGCCCAGGCCGCCGACGGACTTCAGGCCGTCGAACAGGCCACGGCGCATCGGGTCGACGTCGCCCTGGTCGACGTACGGATGCCCCGTATGGACGGCATCACCGCCACCACCCGCCTGCGGGCGCTTCCCCACCCACCGAAGGTGATCACCCTCACCACCTTCGACCTCGACGAGTACGTCTACAACGCCCTGGCCGCCGGAGCCGACGGGTTCCTGCTCAAGGACACCGACCCGGCCGAGATCCTGCGCGCGGTCCACCTGGTGGCCGGCGGGTCGGCCATGCTGCATCCCGCCGCGGCCCGCCGCCTCATCGACCGCTACCACGCGGCCAACCAGCCCCGGGCCACCGCGGCCCGGGCCCGGCTGGAGCGGCTCACCCCTCGCGAACGGGACGTGCTCACGCTCCTCGCCCACGGTGACACCAACGCCGACATCGCCGGCCGGCTCGCCATGCGCGAGAGCACCGTTAAGGCGCACGTGAGCCGCATCCTGGCCGCTCTCGAAGTGACCAACCGTGTGCAGGCGGCCCTCCTGGCCCGTGACGCCGGCCCCACCCCCTGACCGGCACAAGACCCTTCCCCAGGATGAAAGGCACCAGTACCGCGGTACCGGTCGTCGCCCTCAGGTCGATCCCGTCGTGCCGGGGCAGGGCAGAAATCCGCTCCTAGTTTGGGACGCGGGTCGTCCAGACCCTCTCGTACCAACGTCTTCCCTGCTGGGAGTACCACCGTGGCTACGTTCCTCTACCGGCTGGGCCGGTTCTCGTTCCGGCGACGACGGCTCGTCCTGATGCTGTGGATCGTCGTTCTCGCCGCCATCGGCATCGGATCAGTGAGCGTCGACAGCAGGACGTCGGACGCCTTCACGCTGCCCGGCACCCAGTCGCAGCGGGCGATCGACCTGCTGGCGAAGGAGTTTCCGCAGGCCTCGGCCGGCGGCGCCACCGCACGTGTGGTGTTCGAGGTTCCCGGTGGGCGGCAGCTGACCTCCGCCGACACCAAGTCGCAGATCGAGGCGCTGGTCGCCGAACTGCAGAAGGCGCCGCAGGTCGCGAGCGTCTCCGACCCGTTCCGGAGCCGACAGGTCAGCGAGGACGGCACGATCGCCTTCGCCGGCGTCACTTACAAGGTCCCGCAGGCCGATGTCAGCGCCGGGGCGCACGACGCGCTGAACAGGATCGCGGCCGAGGGCGAGAAGGCCGGGCTCGACGTCAGCCTGGGCGGCAACGCCGTGAAGGCCAAGGAGGCGAGCAAGGCCGCCGAGCTGATCGGTCTGGCGGTCGCCGCGGTGGCGCTGGTGATCACCTTCGGCTCGCTCCTCGCGGCCGGGCTGCCGCTGCTGACCGCCGTGCTGGGCGTCGCGGCCGCCATATTCTGCGTCACCATCGCCGCGTCGTTCTGGGATGTGGCCTCCACCGCCACGACGCTGGCGCTGATGCTGGGCCTGGCAGTCGCCATCGACTACGCCCTGTTCATCGTCTCCCGCTACCGCAACGAGATCCGTGACGGCCACGATCCCGAAGACGCCGCCGGGCGGGCCCTGGGCACCGCCGGATCCGCCGTCGTCTTCGCCGGCCTGACCGTCGTCATCGCCCTCGCCGGACTCAGCGTCATCGGCATCCAGATGCTCACCTCCATGGGCCTGGCCTCCGCCTTCGCGGTCGTGATGGCCGTCGTCATCGCACTGACCCTGCTGCCCGCACTGCTCGGATTCGCCGGAATGCGGATCACGAAGGGCAAGCTGCTGACCCGCCGTATGAAGGCCCTGGAGCGCGGCGAGGGCCAGGCGATGGGCGTGCGCTGGGCGAAGCTCGTCACCGCCAACCCCGTGAAGACCCTGGTGCTCTCGGTGGTGGGCCTCGGCCTGCTCGCCGTCCCCGCCATGTCGCTGCGCCTGGCCCTGCCCGACGACAGCATGAAGGCGCCCGGCAGTACCCAGCGCGTGGCCTACGACACCATCAGCAAGGGGTTCGGGCCGGGCTTCAACGGCCCGCTCACGGTCGTCGTCGACGCCCGTGACAGCAACGACCCCAGGACCGCCGCCGCCGACGCGACCGCCGCGCTGGGCAGGCTGGACGACGTCGCCTCGGTCCGTCCGGCGGCCTTCAACCAGTCCGGTGACGTCGCCATCGTCGGTGTGATCCCGAAGAGCTCGCCCAGCAGCCAGGCCACCAAGGACCTGGTCTCCGTGATCCGCGACCAGAGCGCCGCTCTGCACCAGGACACCGGCGCCGACCTGATGGTGACCGGCACGACGGCCGTCAACATCGACGTCAGCACCAAGCTCGGCCAGGCGATGGTGCCCTACCTCGCCATCGTGGTCGGTCTCGCACTCGTCCTGCTCCTGCTGGTCTTCCGCTCGATCGTGGTCCCGCTCAAGGCGGCGCTCGGCTTCCTGCTCAGCGTGGCCGCCACCCTCGGCGTCCTCGTCGCGGTGTTCCAGTGGGGCTGGCTCGCCGACGTGTTCGGCGTCAGCCAGACCGGGCCCATCGTGAGCGTGCTGCCCATCCTGCTCATCGGCGTCGTCTTCGGCCTCGCGATGGACTACGAGGTCTTCCTGGTCACCCGGATGCGCGAGGAGTACGTCCACGGAGCCGAGCCGACCCGGGCGGTGGTCGAGGGCTTCCGGCACAGCGCCCGGGTCGTCACCGCCGCGGCCGTCATCATGATCTCCGTCTTCTCCGGCTTCCTGCTCGACGACACCGCCCTGATCAAGTCGATCGGTCTCGGTCTCGCCTCGGCCGTCCTCTTCGACGCCTTCGTCGTCCGTATGACCATCGTCCCCGCGGTCATGGCGCTCCTCGGACGCCGTGCCTGGTCGCTGCCCGGGTGGCTGGACCGCGTCATGCCCGATGTCGACGTCGAGGGCGAGAAGCTGCGCCACAGGCTGGCGGCGGAAGGGGCCACCGTCCCGGACCGGGCCGGCACCGGGCAGCCGAGCGGCCCGGGCGTCCGTGCCACGCCGGCAAGCGGCACGGGTGACGGCACCAGCGTCGCCGGAGCAGGCCGCGCCGGTACGGTCACCGTCGTGGACACCCCCACGGACGACGAGGCGGAGGCGGCATTGTCCGAGTCGACGTCGACGTCCAGGGCCCGCGGAGTGCGCCGTCTCCGGGACAGCGGCGCACAGCCGCGCACGAGCGGCGCCGGGAGCGAGGCCCCGTCCCCGGACTCGTCGTCCGAGGACACCCGAAAGTCCCGGCGCGCGGGGCTGCGGGAGAGACTGTCCCGTAGGAACTGACCGCATTCGTGCCGGACCCCGCCTCGCCCCGCCCGTCGGTCCTCGCCTCGCGCCGACGGGCGGGCCCTCCCGACCGCACTGCGAAGGGCCTCCCCGTGACCGCACCACACACTGCCGTGCCGACGCCTTATCCGGGCGAGCGGGACGCGCAGTTGCCGGAGCCCCTGACAAACGATCCCGAGCAGCGTGTGATCGTGTCGATCATCTCCCGTCTGGTCACCTGGCGGGCGGCCGACCGGGCCCATCCCCGCGTGCGGCGCTGGGGGGTGCCGGTCTTCTGCGCCGCACTCGGGATCCCCTCGCTGCTCAACCCGGCCAACGGGGCCGACGTGCCGGCGCAGATCGCCGTCATGTTCGGTTTCACCGTGCCGCTGCTGTGGCGGGAACGGCACCCCGTGCCGGTCTTCGCGATCACCACCGCGGTCTCCGTGCTCGTGCTCCCCCTCGGCATCCTGAACGGTGCCGACGCCGCGCGCGTGGTCGCGCTGTACAACGTGGGCCGCTGGGGCTCGCCCCGCCAACTCGTCGTCGCCATCGGCGTGACCGTCGCCCAGCTCTCGGCCTGGGCGGCCGTCTTCTACACCGGTGGCCAGCTCAGCTACGTGACCCGTCCGGAGGTCGTCGCGGCACTCGCCATGGTCGGCCTGGCGGGGATCGCCGCTCTCGGACTCGCCGGCCGGCTCGCCAACGCCTACATCACCGCGCTGCAGGTGGAACGCGACCAGCGGGCCCGTCTGGCCGCCGCGCAGGAACGTGCCCGCATCTCCCGGGAGATGCACGACATCCTCGGCCACACCCTCGCCGTCATCGTCGGACTCGCCGACGGCGCCGCCGCCCTGGCCGCCACCCGCCCGGAACGCGGCGCCGACACCCTGCGGATCATCGGCGACAGCGGCCGTGACGCCCTGTCGGAGCTTCGCCGTCTGCTCGCGGTCATCGGCGACGAGGACACCCCCCGGAACGGCGCGCCGCTCACCCCGCAGCCGGGTCTGGCCGACCTGGACGCCCTGCTGGAGCGGTTCCGGTCGGCCGGCCCCTCCGCCACCCTGCACACCGAAGGCGACCTGACGGGCCTCTCGCAGGGGCTGCAGCTCGCCGTCTACCGCATCGTCCAGGAGGCCCTCACCAACACCCTCAAGCACGCCGCGCTCGACACCACCGTCGCCGCCGCCATCACCGTCGACTGCGATGCCGTCCAGGTCACCGTCACGGACACCGGCCCGCCGCGTACCAGGAAGTCCGGCCGGACGGGCGGCGGCAAGGGGCTCGTCGGCATGCACGAACGGGCGGCTCTCTACCAGGGCGACGTCGACTCCGGCCCCAACTCCCAGGGCGGCTGGACCGTCCACGCCCGCCTCGTCCCGACCTCCCCCAACCCGAACGCGGAGAACACCCCGGCATGACCACCGTCCTCATCGTCGACGACCAGGCCCTGCAACGCCTCGGTTTCCACATGCTCCTGGAGGCCGAGCCCGACATGACCGTCGTCGGGGAGGCGGGCAACGGCAGCGAGGCCGTGCGCATGACCGCCGAACTGCGCCCCGACGTCGTCCTGATGGACGTTCGTATGCCCGGCATGGACGGTATCGAGGCCACCCGCCGCATCGCCGAGTCCGGCGGCCGCTCCCGCGTCCTCGTCCTGACCACGTTCGACCTCGACGAGTACGCCTACGAAGCCCTCCGGGCCGGTGCCAGCGGCTTCTTCCTCAAGGACGCCCGTCCCGCGGAACTGGTCGTCGGAATCCGCGCCGTGGCCGCCGGCGACTCCGTCATCTCTCCCGGACTCACCCACAAGCTCATCGACGCCTACACCGCCCGCCGATCCGGCCACAGCCCCGAACACACCCGTCGGCTCGCGGATCTCACCGAACGCGAACGCGAAGTACTCACCGCCCTCGCGACCGGCGCCACCAACGCGGAGATCGCCGAACGCCTGCACCTCGCCGAGTCGACGGTCAAGTCCCACGTCAGCCGCATCCTCACCAAGATCGGCGCCCGGGACCGCGTCCAGGCCGTCATCTTCGCCTACGACGTCGGCCTGGTCCGCCCTTCCTGACCCAACTCCCGCCTCCCACCCGCCCCCTCCCACCGACTGCTCCCGCCACACCTACGGCCGCCCCGGCCCCGGCACCGCCACGTCCCCGCGCCGGTCCCCACCGGCAACCCGTTTCCGCCGTCCCGCCTGCCCAGGTCGCGCGTGGCCTGGCGGGCGCCCGACCGCCGGTCGGGAATCCGCACCACAGACAGGACACACCCATGGGACCGTTGGCACGCACCGGCCTGGCCGGGGTTCTCTCCTGCGGCGTACTCATCGCCGTCGTCAGCATCGAACGAGCCGACAAGGGGGACGGCAAGAGCCGTGCCCCTGCTCCGACCGCCGTCGTCCAGGGCCCGTACGTGGCTCTCGGCGACTCCTACACATCCGGCCCCGGGATACCCGACCAGACCGGCAAGCCCGCAGGCTGCGACAGGTCCAGCCGCAACTACCCGGCGCTGGTGGCCAAACGCCTCGGCGTCAAGGCCGCCGACTTCCGCGACATGAGCTGCAGCGGCGCCACGACCACCGACCTCACCGCACCGCAGTCCACCGACGACGGCACCAACCCCGCCCAGCTCTCCGTACTGGACCGGCGGACCCGCCTGGTCACCCTCGGCATCGGCGGCAACGACATCGGTTTCAGCTCGATGATCACCAAGTGCGTCACCGCCGGAGCCCTCTACAAGGCTGCCGCCCAACTCGCCTCCGTGCCCGACCAGGCCCCTTGCAAGGGGAGTTACCAGTCGGGTGGCACTGACACGGTTACCGAGAAGATCGACGCGACGAGGCAGCGTCTCGACCGCGCCCTGCGCGAGGTGCACGAGCGTGCGCCTCAGGCCCGCGTCTATGTCGTGGGCTATCCGTCCATCCTTCCCTCCGACGCCTCGGCCTGCGACCGGGCCATCCCTCTCGCACCCGGGGACGTGACGTTCCTCCGCGACCAGGAGGGAAGGCTCAACACCATGCTCCGCGAGCGTGCGGAGGCCGCCGGCGCCACCTACGTCGACACCCACACGCCGTCCGCCGGCCGCGACGCCTGCTCGCCCGCAGGCACCCGCTGGATCGAACCGCTGGAACCGGCGAGCCCCGCGGCTCGGGTCCATCCCAACGCGCGGGGCGAGCAAGGCATGGCGGAGGCCGTCCTCAAGTCCATCGGAGCCTGAGGCTCCCGGCACACTCCGGGGCCGAGGTGCGAGCGGCACCCACAGCCGGGCCGCGGCCGGGGCCGCGCTCTGCGGCTGATGCCGTACAGCCCGCCTTCCCTACCCCCCACACGTGGAGAAGCCCGGCATGCCCACCGTCCTCATCGTCAACGACCAGACACTCCAACGTCTCGGCTATCGCCTGCTCCTGCAGTCCCAGTCGGGCCTCTCCGTGATCGGGGAGGCGGCCGGTGGCGCCGAGGCCGAGCGCCTCGCGACGGAACTCGCCCCGGACGTCGTGCTCCTCGACAACACCGTGCTGACCGAGGAGAGCATCGAGACGATCCGCCGCATAGCCCGGCTGCGGCCTGCCCGGCCTCCATCGTGCTCCCCCGCCTCCTCCGCCCCCGCCGGGAACGGCGCCCCGCGCGTCCTGGTCCTCGCGGACGCCGACGACGACCACGCCTGCGCGGCGCTGCGGGCCGGCGCCGGGGGCTTCCTCGTGAAGGACGCCGCCCTGACCGAACTGACGGCCGCCGTACGTGCCGTGGCCGCCGGCCATGCGGTGCTGTCGCCCCGCCTGACCCGCCGGCTCGTCGAGACCGTCCGGGGACAGCTGCCCGTCCCTGCGCAGAGCGACCGGCTCCAGGTACTGACCGAGCGCGAACGCGACGTACTGGCCGCCCTCGCCCATGGCCGGAGCACGGCGGAGATCGCCGAGCAGCTGTCCATCGCGCCCACCACCGTCAAGTCCCACGTCAACAACATCCTCGCCAAGATCGGCGCACAGGCCCGGGTCCAGGCCGTGGTCTTCGCGTACGAGACCGGCCTCGTGCGGCCTTCCTGAAGCGCCGCGCGACCGCGCGCCGACCGGCGCATCCGATCACCAGCCCAGGAGAGAAGCCATGCAGGTACTGCTCGTCGAGGACGACGGGCCCACCGCCGACTGCCTCCGGCGCGGGCTCGCCCGGTACGGATACGACGTCGACCGGGTCTCCACCGGGCGGGCCGCCCTCGCCTCGCCGCTCCCGGATCTCGTGCTGCTGGACCTGGGGCTTCCGGACATCGACGGTCTGGACGTCTGCCGGGAGTTGCGGGCCCGGAGCGACGTACCCCTCATCGTGATCAGCGGGCGCGGCAGCGAGACCGAGCGCGTGGTCGGCCTGGAACTCGGCGCGGACGACTACGTGGTCAAGCCCTTCCTCATGCGTGAACTCATCGCGCGCATAAGGGCGGTGCAGCGAAGAGGGTCCCTGTCCGGCAGAGCGGTCGGCCCCGCGGAAGACCGCGACTACGGGAGCCTGACCCTCGACCGGAGGGCCCACCGCGTCTTCCTCGACGGCTCCGAAGTCCTCCTGCGGCCGAAGGAGTTCGCTCTCCTGGTCTTCCTCGTGGATCAACTGGGCGAGCTGGTCACCCGGGAGCGGATCATGGAAACGGTGTGGGACAGCAACTGGTTCGGATCGACCAGGACATTGGACGTGCACGTGGCCGCACTTAGGAGCAAGCTCGGCGGCGCCCTGTCCATCGAGTGCGTACGCGGGGTCGGCTTCCGTCTGGGCGTCCGCGCGCCGGCAGGGCCCGTGTGACCGCGCGGCCCTCGCCCGGCCGAGGAGGCCGTGCCCGTCTCCCTCCCCTCCCCCGCCGGCTCAGGGGTGGGTGTAGTCGACGGCCGCGGGCTCGGCGTACCGGTCGAGTTCGGGGAGGTTCACGACGACGGGATCGACGCCGGAGCGGACCACGGCCCAGACCGTCTCGAACTCCGGGGAGGCGTTGATCTCCTGGTGGACGACGTGCGCCGGGATGAACACGAAGTCGCCGGGGCCGGCTTCGGCGACGTTCTCCAGCCTGTCGCCCCAGCGGTAGCGGGCGGTGCCGCTGATGACGTACAGGACGGTCTCCTGGTCGCCGTGGTGGTGGGCGCCGGTCGCGGCGCCGGGCCGGACGGTGCTGCGGAAGGCCGACAGGTGGGCCGCTCCGGGATTGCGCCCGTCGAAGGCGACCCCGCGGATCAGGCCGGGGGTCTGCGGGGTGTCGCCGTCGAGCTGGTCGCGGTGTACGACGCGGATCTGGGGGTCGGCGTGGGTGTCGCTCATGGTTTCGTCCTCCGGTGTCAGGGTGTGCGGTTCGTGCGATTCATGCGGTTCTTGCGGTTCTTGCGGTTCTTGCGGTTCTTGCGGTTCTTGCGGTTCAACGGCCAGGACTCGCCTCCGATGACGAAGAGGAGCAGCCAGACGATGGCCAGGTCCATGAAGCCGAGCGCGTTGCCTGCGATGCCGGGGGCGAGGGCCGGTTCGTGGAGGACGTGGGGGGCGAGGACGCGGTAGTACAGGGTGAAGGTGGCGACCGCGAGCAGCAGGGTCACGCCAACGCGCAGGGTGCGGTTTCCGGCCGGCGTGAACTGCCGGGGCCAGTTCCCCGCGCAGTTGGCCCAGAAGATCATCCAGAAGACCCAGCAGACGCCGAGTTGGGCGGGGAAGAGACTCAGTCCGTCCGAACCGATCGCGGCCCGCGCCTCGGCTCCCAGCAGGAGCCGCGTCACGCCCGACAGGACGAAGTAGAGCCCGGCGCCGAGTACGACGTTCCCCAGAGCGGTCCACAGGAACCAGCTGCCCCTGCCTCTCACCACGTTCCAGGGCCAGTTGTCGGTGAGATTGCCGGTGACGATGACCGAGACGACGATCGAGTAGAAGAAGCCGATCAGTTCGTCGGCGCTCAGCAGCGGGTGTCCGACCTCGCTCCAACTGGCCAGCGCGGGAAGGGCGAAGACGGCGTAGAGGACAAGACTCGCGACCGTCGAGACGGCGATCTCGGCGATGCCCCGCCACGGTTGACCGAGGCCGAGGGTGTTCCACGGGCGGTGTTCGAAGACGGTCGCGGCAGGCACGTTCGTCACGAAGACGAAGAGCACGAAGACGGCGCCCGTGAAGTAGCCGGCGCCGCCCGCGCGTTCGGGGGCGAAACTCGGGTCCACCGGGCCCCAGGCGAGCGCGAGGAGGGCGGTGACGGCGATGCCGGCGGCTATGGCGACGGCGGCGAACATGAGCCCGCGCAGGGGCTGGCGCAGCCGGTCGAAGCCTTTCAGTTCCAGGTTGAAGGCCAGGCAGACGACGGCGAAGAGCGTCCAGAAGATCACCGCGTTCGCAGGGTTGCCGTAGACGTCCGGCACCGCCCACCGGGGGTCGATGAGCAGCCACCAGGCGGCCAGCGACAGCGCCGCCACGGTCAGGAGGGTCACGCCCGCGGTTCGGGCGTCGGGAGCGGGCTGAGGGATGGTCTGTGGTTCGGCTCCGCCGGGCGTCGGTACGGCAGCGGCCACGGCGGTCGTGGCCTGCTGTTGGTCCTTCATGGGTCCTCCCCGCGTCGTTGCTGGGTGAGGACATGTTCAGGGCCGCCGCATCAGGGGTGCGCTGTGTCGCAGCACAGTCATTACGGCCGTGTCTGTGGCACGGCACAGATCAGGAGGTGCCGGTGATGTCGTCGATCGCCAGGGCCGTGCGCAGCGTGGTCAGGTCCCCGACGCGGCTCAGGGAGAGGTTCAGCAGGTTCTCGATGCGCTTGACGCGCAGGCTGACCGTGTTGGGGTGGATGTAGAGGGCCTCGGCGGTGGCGTTGGTGTTGAGGTCGTGGTCGAGGTAGCGGCGCAGGGTGCCGACGAGGTCCGTGCCGCGGCGCTGGTCGTACTCCCGGAGGGGGCCGATCCAGCGGGTCGCGAGAACGCCCATGCGGTGCGGGTCGACGTCGGCCAGGAGCATGCCGATCACTCCGGCCGAGGCGACGGTGAGGACGTCCTCCTCCGGTTTGTACGGGAAGAGTCTGAGCAGGCCGGTGACCTGGCGGAACGCGGCGGGCAACTGGTCGGGCCCGACGCAGGTCTCGCTGACCGACACCCGCACGCCGCCCTCCAGCGCCTGGGCCGCGACCGTGCGGATGTGCCGGGCCAGCTCCTCGACGCCCGCCTCGTCCGCCGCCGGCGCCACGATCACGATCACGCCGTCGCGCAGGGCCAGCAGCGGTTTCGGCCGTGGCCGCGAGAGCACGAGCGACTGGACCAGCCGGAGCAACTGCCCGGTGACCGCCTCGCCGGACTCCTCGTGGCGGACCGCGAGGACCCGCTGGGGCAGCCTGAGGTCGCTGCCGAGCCGGTCGCCGCGCGCCACCACGGCCTCCGGATCGGTGAGGTTTCCGGTCACCAGCTCGGAGACGAGGTCGCCGCGGAGCTGCCACTGTGCGTCGACCACGGCGCGACGACGCAGCATCTCCAGGCCGAGGACGACGGCGGCCTGCTCGATGGCGCGCAGTCGTACGTCGTCGTCCTCGGTGCCACCGGCCAGCCAGAGCACGCCCAGGGTCTCCCCGCCGACCCGCACCGGCCCGGCCAGCAGACCGGGGAACGCCTCCGATGTCGTCACCGGGCAAGCCTGGGCAAGGATGTCGAGCAGCGAGCGGGTGCCGGCGTCGCTGTCGTGGCGGGGCCAGGCCACCCAGTCCGGTGGCTGGACCGACAGTCCGGCGCGGGGCACGCCGGCCAGGGTCTGACCGGACACGTCCTGGACGGCGACGGCACGGTCCGTGGTCTCCGCCAGGGCTGCCGCGATGTCGCTGAGGCCGCCGCCCCGGCGGGCGACGCCGATGAACCTGTCGTGGATGGCGGCATGCTGCTGGAGCAGTTCGGTGCGCCGGCGCAGCTTCTCGTTGAGCGACCCGAGCTCACGCAGCCGGCGGAGGTCGCGTTCGAGCCGGGCGCTGGTCTCCAGGGCGATGCCCGCGTGACTGGCGAGGATCTGGAGCAGTTCCAGACCGCCGGGGCCGAGGCGCCGTGGATCGCTCCCGTAGACGTTCATCGTGCCCACGGTCTCGCCCTGGTTGCGCAGCGGCACCGCCGCCATGGAGTGGTGTCCGTGCCGCTGGGCGGCGTTCGCCCAGGGCCCGTAGGAGGGGTCGCGGGAGATGTCCTCCACGATCACCGGGGTGCCGTCCACGAAGGCCCTGCGCGACGGGCTGCCGGCGAAGGTGCCCTCGGGGACCAGCAGCAGGGGCGACTCCTCGTTCACCAGCCGGACGTAGCCCTCGCTCAGGCCCCAGCATCCCTCGATCCGCAGGGCGACGCGGTCGTCGTCGACCAGCAGCACGGCCGCGCTCTCGTAGCCGAGCAGGTCGCAGGCCGTGCGGGCGATCTGCTCCAGCAGTCCGGGCAGGTCACGCCTCTGGTTGACCGCGATGGCCAGCTCGTCGATCGCGGTCATCCAGCGCAGCAGATCCGGCTGCACGGGGACCTCGGACGTCATCGCCGCCTCCTCGTATGTGCCTGGAAGGAGCATGCGACTGTGCGCACACCCATGTCAACGACACATCACTGTGGTGCGGCACATGCACCGGCGGGAGCGTGCGGAGCCACGATGACGTCCACCACCCCCTGCGAGAGGAATCCATGGTGGACAGCTACAAGGGCCGGCGCGCCGCGGTGGTCGGCGGTTCCATCGGCGGGCTGACCAGCGCGCTGCTGCTGCGCGAGCTGGGGTTCGCCGTCGATGTCTACGAGCGCACGCCGACGCCGCTGGAGAACCGCGGCGGCGGGATCGTGCTCCAGCCCACCACCATGCGATGGTTCGGCGAACGCAGCGCCCACCGCATCGAGGAACTCAGCACGGTCACCCGCTCCGTGCGCCACCTCGGCAGGAACAACGAGGTACTGCACGAGGACCCGGCGGAGTGGCGCTACTCCTCCTGGTCGACGATCTACCGGGCCCTGCTCGACGACTTCGGCACGGACCGCTACCACCTCGGCGAGTTCTGCGTGGGCTTCGACCAGGACGCCGACAGCGTGACGCTGCGGTTCGTCACCGGGCGGACGGAGCGCGCCGACCTGGTCGTCTTCGCCGACGGCATCACGTCCACCGCCCGGCGGCGGATGTTCCCCGACCTCCAGCGGCGCTACTCGGGGTACGTCGGCTGGCGCGGCACCGTGCCCGAGGGCCGGGTGAGCGAGGAGACCAGGCGGCTGCTGGGCGACGCGCTGACGTACAGCGTGGCCCCGGGCACGCACATCGTCGTCTACCCGATTCCGGGGCTCGACGGCGGGTTCGAGGAGGGCCGGCGGCTGCTCAACTACGTCTGGTACCGCAACGTCCCGGACGGCCCGGCGCTGCACGAGCTGTGCACGGACCTGCGCGGTTTCGACTGCCCGGTCTCCGTCCATCCGGGCCAGGTGCAGCGGCGCTTCGTCGACGAGATGCGTTCGGCGGCCACGGAGTTGCTGGCGCCCGCCGCCGCGGAGACCGTCGTGCGGACCGAACAGCCCTATCTGCAGGTCGTGTTCGACACTCGGATCCCCGCGATGGCCGACGGACGGGTGGCGGTCATCGGCGACGCGGCCTTCGCCGCCCGCCCGCACGCCGCGGCCGGCACGGCCAAGGCCGCCGACGACGCCTGGACGCTGTACGAGCACCTGCGCACGTTCAGCGACGACATCCCCACCGCCCTCAAGCGGTGGGAACCGGCCCAGTTGCAGCTGGGCAACCAACTGATCGACCGCGTCGCACGCATGGGCCACCGCTCCCAGGTCGAGGGCACCTGGACCCCGGGCGATCCCGACCTGCGATTCGGCCTCTACGGGCCCGGCGTCTGAGCGCCGCCCGACCGCGTCACCCCGCACCACCGCACCATTTCAACGAAGGAGTTGGACATGAAGGCACTCGTCTACGACGGACCGGGGAAGATCGAGTACCGGGAGCACCCGATGCCGGTGCTGACCGAGAACACCGATCTCCTGATGCGCGTCACCCACACCACCATCTGCGGTACCGACGCGCACATCATCAAGGGCGGCGTGCCGACGGTGAAGCCGGGTACCGTCCTCGGCCACGAGGCAACCGGCGTGGTGGAAGAGGTCGGCTCGTCGGTGACGAACGTGAAGCCCGGCGACCGTATCCTCGCCGTCTGCGTCAGTGCCTGCGGCTTCTGCCGCTTCTGCACGACCGGCATGTACGGCCAGTGCGTCAACGGGGGCTGGGCCCTCGGCAACACCATCGACGGCGTCCAGGCGGAGTACGCGCGCATCCCCTTGGCCCGCAACTCCGTCTACAAGATCCCCGACGCCCTCACCGACGAGCAGGTCCTGTTCCTCACCGACATCCTCGCCACCGGCTACGAGGTCGGTGTCCTCAACGGCCGGGTCCGGCCCGGCGACACCGTCGTCATCGTCGGTGCCGGACCGGTCGGCCTGTCCGCGACCGTCACCGCCAAGCTGTTCTCCCCGCGCAACATCGTCGTCGTCGAACGGACCCCCGCCCGCCGCGAGATGGCCCTCAAGCTGGGCGCCACCCATGCCGTCGGCGAGGACGAGGTGCACGACCTGGTCGGCAGGCTGACCGACGGCTACGGCGCCGACGTGACGATCGAGGCCGTCGGCTTCCCGGACGCCTTCGAACTAGCCGCCGACCTGGTGCGCTCCGGCGGCCACATCGCCAACATCGGCGTCCACGAGGGTCCGGCCACCCTGCATCTGGAGAAGCTCTGGGCCAAGCAGGTCACCATCACCACCGGCATCCCGTCCGGCCTGACCATCCCCCAGCTGATGAACTCCATCGCCACCGGTGCCCTCGACGCCACCCAGCTGATCAGCCACCGCCTGGACCTCAGCGAGACCATGAAGGGCTACGACGTGTTCACCCGCAGCGCCGAGACCGGCGCCCTCAAGGTGGTCCTCACCAACGGCTGACGGCCGGCCCCACGCCCCGGCCGCGTGAGCCACCTGTCGGGGCCGGGACCGCGACGGTCCCGGCCCCGACGGGCCATCGGTACGTGCAGTCGGTACGCCGGACACGACCGACTCGATGTGGCTCGGCACAGCACCTCTCGCTGTGCAGGCGGGAAGCAGTCGACCCGCTCACGGGGATGGCTCCGACTGCTGAGTCGGCTGGGTGGACCGGACGGCGTCGGGCTGCTTGAGCTCCGGTTGCGCCCAGGTTCCGGCGACCGTGGTGGCGAACGCGGTGGCACCGGCCACCAGGATCGTGCCGACAGGGACGGTGACGGACGAGAGCCGGCGGAAGTTCCTGACCTGCGACCACTTCATTCCGGCGGCCCGGGCCAGCGACCATTCCCACCACAGTCCGAGCAGCATGCACAGGACCAGGGTCTGCCCGGCGACACCTGCGCATCCCGTGACCAGGTCGTTCACGGAAGGGGCCTGCGAGTACTGCGGGTCCACGGTGAGGGTCGCGAGGGGGAGGATCTCGGCCGGCAGGATCGCCAGCATGAGCCAGGCCGCCTTGCCGACAGGGGTGAGGCCGCGCAGCAGGGCGTAGAAGTAGCCGTAGACGAATCCGTAGAGCGCCCAGTGTGTGAATCGGAGCGTCTGGAACATCGCGTCCAGGTGGAACGGCATGAAGTAGTCCGCCCCTACCGTGCCGCTGGTCGCGGCCTTGTACGCGGCCCAGGGCAGAGCCAGCAGCTGGGCGCGGCCCGCGGCGACGATCCCCGCGGTCCAGGGGCTGCGTCCGGCATTCGTTCCGAGGGCGAACCGTCTGGCCCGCTTCAGCCTCGTCTCCGGGTCGTCGTTGCGTCCGGGCACGGCCAGTTCACGCCAGCGGTCGGAGAAGTCCGGCACCGTCATGTCGTCGGCGAGCGCGGAGCGGGCGGAGCGCTGGAAGTCGGCCCGTGTGTCCCAGATCAGCTGGGTGGTTATCCACCGGTCCATGAAGCGGGCATGCCCGCGGCGGCTGACCCGCCGGAGTCTGGCCCAGGAGGCATCCGATCCGAGCGGCAGCAGTATCAGGGAGGCGACGGCCACCAGGGCTGTCGCGAGCGCCTCTCCCCACATCGTCGCGGTGCGCAGATCGGGGCTGCCGTACGCGGTGAGTGCCGCGCACACCAGCAGCACTCTGCCGACAGGCTCCACGGCTCGTCCGGTGCCGCCCATGGCGCCGCGCCGCCAGAGGTAGGCGATCTGCAGGGCGACACCGCAGACGGTGACGACGAAGAGCGGCCATGCCGAGTAGCCCGTGAACAGGGATACCCGGTACTGGCTCCACACGTCGTCCTCCATCCGGTCGCCGTAGACGTCGTACCTGGCCGCCTTCAGGTACGCCACTGCGAACGGGCAGATCACCGCCGCCCAGAGAGTCACGAAGCAGAGCGCGCGTACCGCCGGCCTCGGGGTGCAGCGCAGTGCGGGCGGCAGCAGCGAACCGAGCCAGGCGGCAGCGGGCCATGTACAGATCAGCACAGCGGCCGCGTTCCACCCGTTCACCGTCAGTCGGTCGTCGGCGATGACGGCAGTCCGGCCGAGTTCGTAGGTGACGAGAACCGTCCAGAGCAGTGCCCCGGCAGTGGGAGCCCATCTGCGCACCGCCGTGCCCGTGTGCAGCCGTCGACCGGAGGCGGCCACGGCAAGGGCGAGTACCGCAGCCGCCGCCACGCGAACCCACGGGCCGGTGTTCGGTACCGTCCCGCCTGCCGTCATGAAGGCCAGGCAGAGAAGCGGGGGCACGCAGCCGGCGATGAGTGTCCTGCCGGACGGCGGCCTGCCGGTCACCACCCGCCGGGTGAACCACCACGCGGACACTGGAAGGACGTACCAGAGCCAGAGACCGAGGACGGCCTGTGGCGTCCAGACGTCGGCGGGGAGAGCGACGGGAGTGGTGCCGAACACGTTGTTGAAGCGTGCCGATCCCAGCTGCGCGAGGGAAGCCGGCTGGGTGACGAGGGCGAAGGAGCACACGGCCGCCCCGGCCGACAGGGTGGCGACGGCCCACCTGCGTGGCGCGGCGGGTCCGGCCAGCCTCGCCACCAAGGCGGCGGCGACGGCACCGATCCCGCCCACCGCGGCCGCCAACGCGGTCAGCATCTCGCCCCTCGTCTGGTGACGCGCTCTGGGCAGTTTCGTGGTCTTCACCTTGCGGGTCAGGTCGACCGAGCAGGTGGACGGCGTACGCGCCTTCCCTGTCGGCGGCGCGGCTGCCACCCGCCAGGTGAGGGAACTGTCGGACTGCGACTCGACGGTTCCGGCGATGCCGCTGAACGACCACTTCGGCGCTCTCACCGTGATCAGCCAGACGTCCGGGTAGTCACCCCCGCCGACGAGTTCACTGCCGCCGGGCCCAGCGACCGGGCAGAGGGCGATCGTCAGTCTCTGCACACCGGACTGACGAGTCAGATAGAGGCCGAAGGAGGACTGCACTTGCGCCGGCGCACGGGCCGAACGCTGGGTCACCCTGATCGGCCGGCTCTTGGTTCCGTCGGTTTCCGCCGCCCTGCCGTCGCGGAGGAGCTTGTAGTCACCGCAGTCCCCGTAACCGTCCTTGCGTATCCGAGCCAGTGCCCCGCTCCGCGCCGGGAGCGTGTACGAGCAGGTTCGGCTGAGCAGCACTTCCTGCCGCGACCGGTCCCAGCCGACGTCCATGGTGATGGTTCCCACCCGCTCCTGCGCCGGCCGGCCGTCGGCTGCTGCGGCTCGGCCGCCGCCGAGGAGACAGAGGCAGAGCGCGGAAAGCAACAGAGCAGCGCCCACTCTGGTCAGCGTCGTGCCCGGCGCCCTGCCCTTCGTCGAAGGCCGCACAGGCCCACCCCCTGAACGTGCCGTGCACCCGGGCCCCGCGGGCCTGCAGCTTCCGTGCCCCCACGCGGCCCCTGCTCGTCCGCCCGGCGTTCCCACCCCTTGATGTGCCGGTTCTCCGCGATGACGCGACGGATTCAGTGAACGGTACCGGGCCGCCAGGGGCGTTGGGCCGGAACCCCGGTACCGGCGGCGGGCTTGGGCGGCACGGTGGGAGTGAACCGGTCCTGGCAGGTACCCCGGGCTGTCGCGACGAGTGGCTTCCGCGCCTCAGTGGATGTGGGGGCCGCCCGGCCGGAGATCCATGTCGCGCGTCGACTCTCGCTGTCGCCAGGCACCGGGGGGGTCGCCGTGATGGCGGCGGAAGGCGGCTGCGAAGGCGTAGGGCGAGCTGTAGCCGACGCTCCGGGCGATGCCCGCCATGCCGAGGTCACCCGTACGCAGGTGGTCGCGGGCGAGGGCCATGCGCCAGTCCGTCAGGTACTGCATGGGGGTCTGGCCGAGCGCCTCGTGGAAGGTGCGTGCGAAGGCGGCCCGGGACAGGCCGCTGACCGCGGCGAGTTCGGGGACCGACCACGGACGGCCCGCGTCCTCGTGCATGGCCTGGAGCGCAGCGCTCAGCCGGGGGTCGGCGCAGGCACGGTACCAGCGGGGCGCGTTCGGGCTGCGGCGGAACTCGCTGCGGATGGCGAGGACCAGGAGGACGTCGAGGAGCCGGTCGAGCACGGTGGGCTGGCCCGGTTCGGGGTGGGCTAGTTCGTGGGAGAGCAGGGCGATCACGTCCCTCAGCGGATCGCCGACGGCCGCTTGCAGGGTCAGGACCTGCGGCAGGGCGGTGAGCAGCCCGTTGCCGATGTCGCCGGAGAACCGGTAGGCGCCGCAGAGGAACACGGTCGCCCCGGGATGGTCCGACTCCCCGTCGGTGGCGTGCCGGGCCCTGAACTCCTCCGGTTCGAGACAGTCGGCGCCGGACTCGTGGCCGATGTAGTGGTCGCTCCCACCGCGTACGAGGGTCACCTCCCCGGGCACGAGTTCCACCGCGCGGCCCGGGTCGTCGGCGTCGAACCACAGCCATCCCCGGCCCCGGACGACGGTGTGCACGGAGAGCTGGATCGTGCCGGCCAGCCGCAGCCCCCACGGCGGCTCGGCGACCGTCCGGGCGAACGCCGCGCCGCCGGCGCGAGCCCGCGCGAGGTGATCACGCAGCAGGTCCATACGACCAGTATCAGCAGGGCGAACCCGACGGGCAATGACCGGAGCGTCTGACGTAAAAGAACGAGCGATTCGCACATTGATCCGCTCCCATGGCCTCCCTCACGCTGGAGCCATGACTGAATCACGGCAGACCACGCTCGTTCTCGGCGGCACCGGCCGCACCGGCTCACTCCTGACGAAGCGGCTCGTCGAACGCGGGCACAGCGCCCGTACCGCGGCCCGTCACGGCGCCGACGTCCGGTTCGACTGGGACGACCCGGCCACCCACGCCGACGCCCTGCGCGGCGTCGACAGCCTCTACCTCGTCACACCCGTCATGCGGGTGCGATACGCCGACCAGGTCGCGGCCCTCCTCGACCTCGCCGAGGCCGCCGGCGTTCGCCACGTCACCTACCTGAGCACCTACGGCGCCGACGAGGCACCGCCGCAGATCGACATCAAGGCCGTCGAAGCCGACCTGGTCGCCCGTTCGGCCATCACCCACTCCGTCGTGCGTCCCGCCTGGGTCATGCAGAACTTCACCGACGCCCACCTGCCCGTCGTCGAAGGGGCGATCACGGTCCCCACCGGCAGCGGCGCGGAAGCCTTCGTCGACGCGGCCGACATCGCCGCCGTCGCGGCCGAGACGCTGCTCGCCCCCGCGGCCCACGACGGGGCCGTGTACTCGCCCACCGGCCCGCAGGCGCTCACGGTCGGTGAAGTCGCCGGCATCATCACCGCCGTCACCGGACGGCCCGTCACGCACCTGGACCTCGACCCCGAGGCCTGGATCGGCGGCGCCGTCGCCGCCGGAATCGTGCCCGCCGACTACGCCGTGATGCTCCGCTGGCTGACCGGCACCATCATCACAGGCCGCGGTTCCACGCCCAACGACGACATCGAGAAGGTCACCGGGCAGAGGGCGACCGCCTTCGGCGAGTTCGCGCAGCGCAGCGCCCGCGCCTGGACCGAAAAGGCGGCCGTGTGACCATGTCCGACAAGCACGCTGTCGAGAACCTTGAGGACTTCGCGGCCCTGGACCCGTTCTTCCGGATCGTCCAGGAGGGCCTGGCGGGCCTGGTCGACGGGGAGCACTTCTTCGACCTCCTGGCCGAGGACGTCGTGACCGAGTACGTGGTCTCCGTCCCCGGCTACCCGCGCCGGATCGAGGGACGGCGCGCTGTCGCCGACCTGTACCGCGACTACGGCGACGCGATGGTCCTGACCGGCGCGGACGAACTGGCAGTCCACCACGACACCGACAGGTCCGTGGTCGTCCTGGAGTACGCCGTGCACGGGCGGACGGTGCACACCCGACGCGCCTACGACAACCACTTCGTCTCCGTGCTCACCATCAGGGACCGCCAGGTGACCCACTGGCGCGACTATCTCGACCCCGTCGCCGTCTTCCGGGCCCTGGGCTGGCCGGCGGAGTCACACTGACGGCTCGCACCACGGCCTGCCGAAGTACGGCGCGTGCCGTCGCCCTCTCCCACCCCGGCACGGGCCTGGCAAGGACGGCGGCCGCAGGCCGGCACCACTGCCCTCTGCCGTGACCGTTGGACAACTCCCCTCCCGGACCCCTCCGGAATCGCCGAACGGCTGCTGCCGAAACCCGGGTTCTGGCTCAGCTTCCGGGCTCCGTCGCAGTACGGGATCCTGGTATGCCAGGATCCGCTGCTGTGACGGATGACGACCCTCTCACCGGCCTGGACGATGTGCCCTGGGCCCGGCTGCGGCACTCCTACGGCATGGCCGACGACGTCCCCGGACACCTCCGGGCGATGCAGGCGGGGGTCTGGGAGGGCCGGTACCCGCCGAGTGCACAGCTCGCGAACCATATCGTGCACCAGGGCACCCGCTCGCAGGCTGCGGTGTACACCGTTCCGTTCCTTGTGCGGATGGCACTCGACCCGCGATTGGTCAACAGGCATCGGATCGTCGGTCTGCTGGTCGCCATCGCGATCGGGCTGGACAACAACTACCTGCCGAACGGCTATGACCCTCGGGAAGACCGTGCCTCCCTGGCGGATATCCGCGGCGAAGCCGACGACTGGGCTCAGTGGATCGGCGAAGCGACGGACGATGAGCAGCGCAAACAGCGCGAGGAGAGCTGTGCACAAGTGCTCATTGACGCGGAAGCGGTGGTGCGTTCGTATGACGCCGTCCGCGAAGAGCTTCCCGCGCTCGCCGTCCTGCTGACCTCGGACGGCCCTGAACTGCGGTCCAGGACGGCGAACTTGCTGGCGTGGTTCCCCGAGTCCGCGGCCACGTCGATTCCGCTCTTGACGGCCTTCATCGCCGACGAAGACTCGCCCGGCGCGGCGGCGACGGGAGTCGTCGCCCTCGGCCTGCTCGGCGAACCGGCGACCGTCCCCTTCATCCGGCGCTACCTGGACAACCCGATCGTCGAGCTGCGTTGGGCCTCCGCCTTCGCGTTGACGCGCTTCGGCATCGCCGACCCGGCCGTCGTCGACGTACTGACACAGGTCGTCGCCCGGCCACCCGAGAAGACCGGGACCATGTCGTTCCTGAGCGGCTCCTACATGGGTCTCGCGGCGATGGCCCTGGCCGAGACATCCGAAGCCACGACGCTCCGGGCAGTCGATGCCATGCTGGTCGGCCTGGCTGACTGTAAGGGCGTCGAGGCGTTCTACGACAGGTACTACACGGCGGAGAGGCTGTTCAAGCTGGTTTTCCCGGACGATCCCGGCGAACCGCCGCAGTCCTTCGGCGACCTGAGCGACGTGCAGCAGTGTGTCGTGCGCTTCGTCGCCGACCAGGACGAGGCCGGCTGGCCGTCCGGCGGGATGGACGCCTTCCGTCGGTGGAAGGTGCCGACCAGCCACTCCGACCTGCGCGTCTATGCCGGGATTGTCCAGTCCGGCCAATAGGCCGGCGCCCGACAGGGAAACAGATGCACGGGGCCCTGTCCCCGCAACTCTCCGGCCCCATCACGTGCATGGAGACATGCCGTCTCCGAGTTCATCCCCGCGGGGGACGGCCTCGGAGCGGCACAGGCGCCGGCGGCGCCGCTCTGTCTCACATCCCTTGGGTCTGCCGCCCCTCAATATCCCGCCTGGCGGCAAGCGCCTTCGCCAGCACCTTTTCGCGGTAGGGATTCCCGGCGTCCAGGGCCGACGCCACCGCCACCGCCTCGTCCAACAGCGCCAGCCGCTGCTCGGGCAGCTCCCGCACCAGCGCCGACGCGCTGGCCTCCACCAGGACGTACGCCAGCTTCGACCCGTACACCTCCGGCTCGACCTGCGTCAGCAGGCGGTAGATCCGCAACCCCTCGACGCCGCGCACCACCCGCAGGTTGGCGCTGAGCAACTGGACCCTCGCCCGCATGACCATGTCCTGATCCATCGATCCCCCTCCGTTCCCCCACCCCCGCCTGCACCCGTCCCACGACGGGACAGCACGACGAACGCGCCGGCACCCGGGAACGGATGCCGACACGGACGTCGGAGAGTGGATGACGTTGAGTCTGCGGGCAGGCCGGCACCCCGGACAAGCCTGAACGAACGTGTGCTCGGTCCTACCGCACAGCACGCCCGAGCAGGCATGATGGACCTGACACTCACTCAAGCCCGCCTGCACGCCCTGCCTTGTTCCCGGGCGTCGGCGTCGCACGCCACCGAGTGCGGCGACGCACGAGGTGCCGAGGCCGGTCCCGAGCGGCGGACACGTGCCGCGGGTCAGGCCGCAGCAGGGTAGTCAGCAGGCTGAGCGTCCGGGCGAGGGGTCGAGGAGTTCACCCGCGATACGCCGATCCGCACAGTGGTCTGTGCTGCTCCGGTAGCAGGCCCCTCTTGTGTCACACTCCCCCGGGCGGGCCTGTCGCTGTCATTCGCAGGCGACGCCGTCGCCGTCCCGGTCGAGGTGCGAGTCGTATCCGGGCTCGCCCCGGTAGAGCGGAGTGACGCCGGCGGCGCGGGCGGCGGTGCAGTTGGCGTAGTAGGTGCTGCCACCGCTGTCGTCGCCGGAACTCCCGGAGTCCGCACCGGCCGAGTCCGCGGTGACGGTCACCCTGACCTTGACCTTCACCGTCTTCGTCTCGGTGACGGTGGGCGCCGGTTCGGGTGCGGCGGTCTCCGTGGCGGTTGCCGTCGCCGTCACCGTGGCGGTCGCGGTGGGCCGGGGCTTGTCGTCGGCGACGGACTTCTTGTCGTCGTTGCCGCTGCCGCCGGCGGCGACACCGACGATGAAGGCCACGGCGAGGGCGGGCAGTACGACCCTTTTGCGAGCCCACTTGGGTATGGATCTGGTGGGTTGTGGCACGTTGTACGGGTTGCTCATTTTCCCCCCTGGTTCCTGTAAGAACGATGACGTTAGTCGTCAGGTGGGACGGTGAAGTGGCTTTGGGGCAGCAGTCACCTGTTCGTGACGGACGTCCGCCATGCGCTTCGGCCGTCGGGGGGTCGTCAGGCCGGCACGTCCCAGAGCACGTGGAGCGCGGCCGGCTTGCGGAAGACCAGGCCGTGCGGGGTGGCGGGCCGCTGCGGGTCGAGGCGGAGTCCGGGGAGGCGTTCGAGCAGGCGCTGGAGCGCGATGCGGGTTTCCAGACGGGCCAGGTGGGCGGCGAGGCAGTGGTGCGGGCCGTGGGCGAAGGCGAGTTGGAGGCGGGCCTCGGCGCGCCGGACGTCGAAGCGGTCCGGGTCGGTGAAGACGGCCGGGTCGCGGTTGGCGCCGGTCAGAGAGACGCTGACGAGGTCGCCGCGGCGGATGGCCGCCGGGCCGAGCACGGTGTCGCGGGTGGCGTAGCGGTCCACCACGGCCGCGCCGGGCTCCAGCCGCAGGGACTCCTCGACGGCTCCGTCCAGCAGGCCAGGATCGGCCTGCACCAGGGCGAGTTGGGCTGGGTTCTGCAGCAGGTGGAGCAGGGCGTTGGTGATCATCGCTTCGGTCGTCTCGATGCCGCCGAACATCAGCACCGCCGCGTTGGAGGCCACTTCGGGCACGGCCAGTTGTCCGGCGGCGGAGACGAGGAGCGAGGAGGCGTGCGGGTCGGCGACGGTTGCCTCGACGGCGGCCCGCAGCTGTGCGTAGGCGGCGGGACCCGCCGGGCCCGCCGCCAGGCCCTCGGTGATGTCGGAGACCGACCGTACGATCGCGTCGTACCAGGAGAGCACCGTATCGGTGGTCGTTCCGACCAGCCCGAGGGCGTCGGTGACGACGGCCACCGCGAGCGGTCCGGCGAAGGCGCGGCGCAGTTCGGTGGCGCCCTCGGGTTCCAGCGCGGTGACGAGGCGGTCGGTCTCCCGTTCTATGAACGCGGCGAAGTTGTCGTGCACCCTTCGGGGCCGGAAGGGTGCCGCGAAGGGCTCGCGGTGGCGGGCGTGCTCGGCGCCGTCCAGGGACAGCATGCTCGGTCCGACGATCTGGGCGGTGGTGAAGCGGGGGTCGTCCACGGTGAAGGTGGCGGAGTCCCTCATCACGTCCAGCCCGAGGTCGCGGCGGGTGACCAGCCAGCCGTTCAGCTCGGGCAGCCACGACACCGGTTCGTGGGCGCGGAGCAGTGCCAGGCGCGGGTGCGGATCCCGGGCGAGTTCGGCGAGCGTGGTCGAGGCTCCCAGGGGGAACGAGTCCGCGGTGCTCATCGCGCTGTCCGGCCGGGCGGAGGGAAACGGTTCACGGGGCAACGTAATCATGGCGCCCCGTCCGCACGCGCACCGGCCCTGGCGCGCAGTACGCCCACGGGCACGGAGAGACGGAGGGATTGCCGTACGGGCGCGGTGCGTGCGGAGCACCGCAAGGTCGCCCTGACCTCCTGGCCGGCACCGCGCGAAGCCCGCGCGAAGCCCGCGCGAAGCCGCCCGTCGGCTCGCCCAGGCCCAAGGCCCCAGGCCCCAGGCCTCGGGCCCCGGGCCCCGGGCCGGACGGCCTCGTCCCAGGATCGTCGCCTCAGGCGCTGTGGACCCCGACCTCGTACAGCGAGTACCCCCAGTCGGTGCCGCGGTCGAGGCCGTGGATCCGGACGTAGCGGGCCGGAGTGCCGGTGAACCGGGCCGTGTCCAGGCCGCCGTCGCCGCTCGTGGTGGACCAGGCGGTCTGCCAGTTCGTGCCGTCGGTGGAGAGTTCGACGCGGTACGACTTGCCGTAGGCGCGTTCCCAGTCCAGCGTCACCCGGGAGACGAGGTGGGTGGAGCCCAGGTCGACCTGCCACCACTGGTCGTCGCTCCAGTCGCTGGCCCAGCGGGTGGAGTCGTCGCCGTCCACGGCGCGGCCCGGCTGGTAGCTGGTGAACGGGTTCGACTCGGACGAACTGGCCGTGGCCGGCTGCCCCTTGGCGAGGTTGACGGAGGCCTGGTGCTGTTCGGTGGCCCCCCAGGTGTCGAGGTAGGACTCGGCGCCCCGGAACAGGTCGTTCACCACGTCCTGGCCGCCGACCTGCCGGATGTCCTCGATCCAGTCGGGGATCATGCCGGCGTGGGCCGCGCCGTCGGTGTTGATGTCGAAGGTGCGCTCGCCGGAGGTCTGCCGGTCGATGACGGAGCCGCCGTCGACGCTCCTGAAGGGGTACGTCACCTTGTTCGCCGCGTCCGCGCCGCGCGGGGCCGGGTGGTCGCCGATGCCGTTGAAGTCGGTGCCGTAGCCGTAGCCCACACCGTACTTGTCGCGCAGCGCCTTGGTCCGGGCGGCTTCCGCGACGAAGCCCTCGGAGCCGTGCATGTACTGGGCGACGAAGCCGCCGAGGGAGTAGACCCGCTCGGTCCAGTTCAGGTCCATCCAGCTGTGCGAGGAGATCACGCCGGGGTAGGACGCCGACTCCAGGATGTCGAGGGCCTGGCCGACGGCCTTCACGCCCATGTGGTCGATCTCCAGCATCATCTTGCGCTTCATCATGCCGCGCACGGCGTACTCGCCGAGATCGGTGAGGCCGCGCTTGTTGCACTGTGCGTCCGAGTCGTACGAGGGGACGTCCACGCCCGCCGGCAGATCGGACTCGGCCGCCGAGGAGGCGCTGCCGATCGGGTTGTCGTGCTGCGGGCCGGTGCACTTCTCGGTCTGCCAGAAGGTGCCGGTGGACAGGAACTGGCCGACGTTGATGGCCGTTCCGAGGCCGCCGGAGTCGAAGCGGACGCCGCACAGCGCGTTGTCGAACTTGTGGCAGAGGAACATGGAGCGGACGCCGAGTGCGTAGAGCTCGTCGAGGCCCTTGTCGATGTCCTCCTTGCTGCACTGCGGGATGTCGAGGATCTGCTTGCAGCCGAAGGGTTCGGAGGTCTCGACCCCGAGGACGACGGCGAGTTTGCCCTCCTCGATGACCTGCCGCGCCTGCGCGCTGTCGGTGACGATCCGGAACCAGCCCTTGCCGGTGCCGCCGTACATCTTGTCGATGTACGCCTGGAGCGCGTAGGTCATCTTCGCCTGCAGCCGGATCGAGGTCATCTCGTCACAACTGCGGTCCTTGAAGGGGTAGATGGAGCAGATCATGCCGTTGGTGACGAGGTCGTTGACGAGCACGCGCTGGCCGCCGCGCCAGGCCCGCTCCACCCAGGCGTAGTAGTCGGCCTGGTGCGTCATCGAGTCGTAGGCGGGCCAGTCCTTGAAGGTCGGCCAGCCGACCGGGTCGTGCTTGCCGTCGCCGCCGTGGGTGATGTAGTCGAAGAGCGCGAGGGTGCCGTCCGGGTAGTGCTCGGGGCAGTCCTTGAGGGCGTCGGCGACACCGGCCTCGGAGAAGACCTTGCCGCAGATCAGCCGGCCCCCGAAGGCCTCGTTGCCGAACAGGTGGTTGTGCGCGTCGACGAACCCCCGCACTTCTCCTGCCGAGTCGGTGCCGGTGAACGGCTCGCCGGTGACGTCGATCTGGACGTCCGGGGCGGGTCGTGCGGTCGGGATCCACCACTCGTTGCCGGCCGCGGAGCTCGGGGTCGGCCCGAGGGCCATGGTCAGCACCAGGAGCAGCAGCGCCAGCATGGTGACGTGCTTGCGTCCGCGGTGCGAGCGTCGTCCGGTCGGCGTCACGGTCCACGTCCCTCGGTCGTCGGGAGGGCGCGATTGGCGAAACCATGGGGTTGTCATGAACCGCGCAATACCTGGGACGAGGATCATGCCGCGTGCCGACGGAGTCAAGAGCCCGGGACGCTTGACCTGACATGCCGCCGCAGGGCGCTTCGCGCCAGGTTCGCGACACGCCTCGGAAGAAAGCCGTCTGCCGCTGTCGATCCGGCCGCCTTCCGTTCGACGTCATGATGTGGGGCGCTCGGCCGCACGACGAGGCGACAGGGTTCGGTGAGGATGCGCGTGGATCAACTGCTGAGAGTCATGAACTTCAATGTCTCGGCTGACGGAATCGGTGCCGGTGAGCATCAGAGTCTGGAGCAGCCGTTCGGCCTCGGCCAGGCGGAGCGGCTGTTCGCCTGGGCCGGCGCCACGGCGAGCTGGCCCAGGCGGACGGAGCCCGGCGGGAGCCGGGGCCTGGACGACTACTTCACGCGGGACTTTCCGCGCAACATCGGTGCCGAGATCATGGGCCGCAACAAGTTCGGGCCCCAGCGCGGGCCCTGGCAGGACCACGAGTGGCGCGGCTGGTGGGGCGAGGAACCCCCGTTCCGCACCCCGGTGTTCGTCATGACCCACCACGAGCGTCCCTCGTTCACGCTCTCCGACACCACGTTCCACTTCGTCGACGGTGCCCCGGCCGCGGTTCTCGAACGGGCCCGGGAAGCGGCACGGGGCAAGGACGTCCGGCTCGGCGGCGGGGTCACCACCGTCCGGCAGTTCCTCGACGCCGGCCTCGTGGACACCCTGCACGTGGCGGTGGCGCCGGTGACGCTCGGGTCCGGGCTGCGCCTCTGGGACTCCCCCGACGAGCTGCTCGACCGGTTCCACCTGGAGATAGTGCCCAGCGCGAGCGGCGTGACGCACCACTTGTTCTGGCGAAGGTGACACGAGGACGCCCGGTCCGCCGCCGACAGCGAGTGAGGAGACTCCGCCGGGCGGCGGCTCCACCGTCCCTTGTGGGACGGCCGAGCCGCCGTCGGCCGGGGCGCTGAGCCGTTACGGCTTCACGCGGACGATCTGCGGGTCGTGGTCGCTGGTCTGCGCGGCGAACTCGCTGTTGATGTGCACCACGTCGTAGTCGGCGCCGTGCTTCAGGCCCGGGCTGACCAGGATGTGGTCCAGGACCTGGGAGTTGCCCTCGTAGACGTACGAGTAACGCTCCTTGACCGGCAGGGTGTTCACCAGGTCGGTGAGGATCTCGCCGTTCGCCGTGAGGGAGGTCGCCGCGGGCGAGAACTGGTAGTCGTTCAGGTCGCCCAGGACGACCAGGTCCGCCTTGGGGTCCGCCTTCTCCAGCGACTCGACGAACTCCCGCTCCACCAGGGCCTGTCGGTTGCGCTGCGCCTCGGAGCTGCGGGCCGGCGGCTGGAAACGGCTGTCGATCGCCTGGTCGCCGCCCTTGCTGTTGAAGTGGTTGGCGATCACGAAGAGCGTCTTGCCGCGGAAGGTGAACTCACCGACCAGGGGCTTGCGCGAGGAGGTCCACGCGTCGTCGGTCGGCGCGATCCGGCCCGGGGACGCGGTCAGGTGGGTGTCGGCGCCCGTGCCGGTCACGCCCACGGCGGTGGAGGAGTCGCCGCCGGCACGGTCGGTGAACTGGACGCGGTCCGGGTTGAACAGGAACACCTGGCGGATGTTGCCGCCCGGCTGACCGCCGTCCTTGTCGTTGACGGGGTCGATCTGGCGCCACTCGTAGCGCGGGCCGCCGGCCGCGACGATCGCGTCGACCAGCTTGCCCAGCGTCTTGTCGGCGGCGACCGTGCCGTCGTCGGTGGCGCCGTTGTTGTCCTGGATCTCCTCCAGCGCGACGATGTCGGGCGAACGGAGGTTCGTCACCAGGCCCTTGGCGAGCGCGTCGAACTTCGACTGCGCGTTGCCGGGCGCCAGGTTCTCCACGTTGTACGTGGCGACGCTCACCTGGGAGGCGCTCTGCTTCGCCGTCACCTCGGGCTTGATGTCGCCCGCGCGGACGGTGCCGATGGTGCGGGCCTGGACCGCGTAGGTGCCGGCGAACTGGTTGTAGTCCAGCGGGCCCTCGGTGGTGCCGGCCAGCGTGTCGCCCACGTTCGCCACGGGGAACGCCTGCTGGGCGGTGGGAATCAGCGACTGGACCATGAGGCGGCCGGAGTTGGGCTCGTCGTAGCCCTTGTACAGGGTGCCGCCCCGCTTGGTGGGGTTCTGGTCGGGCTGGACCGTCACCCACAGCTCCGAGTACGGGTCCGTTGCGCCGACCACCCGGCTGCTGCCGATGCGGACGTTCATGCCCTCCAGCGACTCGTAGGTGTCGAGGGCGTACTCGTCGGGGCGCAGCGGCAGGTTCTCGATGCTCGCGCCGCCCGCCTGCGGGGCGAACTGCTCGGGCACCGAGTGCTCGTCGAGGACGACCGGGGCCGGCACGGCGTTGCCGCTCGACACGACGTTCACGGTGGCCTTGGTCAGCTCGGTGACGGACTGTATACCGGTGTCCTGGCCGCCCGGGTAGTACTCCTGGACCGTGGCGTCGAGGGAGACGCTGTCGCCGACCTTCACGGTGGGCGTGGTCGAACCGGTGAAGACGAAGATGCCCTCGCTGGTGCGCGGGTCGGCGTCGGGGGTCGGGTCCTGGACCCAGTAGCCCTGCGAGGAGCCGTAGGCGCGGACGCCCGTGACGATGCCGGTGACACCGGAGACGGCCTTGCCGTTGAGCGGCGAGATGCGCGTGTCGCCCTGGATGTCGTGGATCTTCGCCGGGGTGGCCGGCGGGGTGGTGGCGGGCGGCGTGGTCGCCGGGTCGGTCGGGGTCGTGCCGCCGCCGGTGTCCCCGGTGTTCTGCGGGGACGGGTCGCCCGCGGTGAAGTCCGCGGCGTTGTCGTCGGTGTCGGCGAGGGTGGCCGCGCGCGCCACGGAGGCCGTGTTGCTGGCGCCAGCCGCGGCGCCGTTGCCCTCGTGCACCACGGCGGTGCCGAAGCCGACCAGGTCCTTGACCCGCGAGTCGGCCTGGCAGTCGGCGGCGGTGAGGCAGGTCAGCGGGTCACTGCCGGTGACCAGCGCGATGGTGCCGTTGGTGCCGGACATGTTGATCGAGCCGGTCGCGTCCGGCGTCGGCAGCGCCTTGGTACCGCCCGCGCCCGCGGCCTCCTGGACCAGGTAGCGGCCGCCGCCGGCGAGCGAGCCGGTGAGCGGGGTCGACTGCCACTTGGACGAGGCGGTCGGCGCGCCCGGCAGGTACTGGACGCTGTAGCCGCTCAGGTCGACCGAGCCGCTGCCGGCGTTGGCCAGCTCGACGAAGTCGTTGGTGTACGTGGCGCCCGAGTTGCCGCCGCCTCCGTAGACCTCGGCGATCAGGGCCTCGTGCGAGGCGGCCATGGCGTTGATGCTCAGACCGGCCGTGGCGAGCACGACGGCGCCCGCGATGCCGTAGGGCAGGGCCCGCTTGCGTCTGGAGCGCTGCTGACGCGGCTCGGCGGCCTCGGAAGAGGGGTGCGACACGGAGGGGTCTCCTTCAGACAGACGGCGTGACGTGGGTACATGGGCGCACCGGGTCCGCCCGGGCGTACGACCAGCCAAGATACGCGCGTAGACAACGCGGCCCCAGCACTTGGGAGATGAACTCTGGGACACAAACGGCGGTCCGGTATTCCGGTTCGGTGACGTGCTGTTCGCGTCTGTCCCGGCCGCGCGGTGCGGACCCACGGGAACGTGCTGTGGCGAGGCAGCCGGGCGAGGTCGCCGGCCCGGCTGCCCGCGCCGACGGCTCAGCTCGACGGCGGCCGTGGAGGCCCCGCCGGCTGTCGGTCGGTTCACCCGCAGCGGCCACGGCTTGCTCCGCGCGGCACCCTTTGAGAAACGACACCGATGAATGCGATGTGCGTGAGCTGTTGGACTCGGAAATCGAGCCGGGGCACAGTAGGCACGTTCACCCCCCGAACAGCACGAAACCCACTGTCACCTGCGGAGACCCCCATGAACCACGTCGCGGACCCCGAGCGGTACAACGGCACGATGCGCTACCGGCGCACCGGGCGTTCGGGCCTCGACCTGCCCGTCCTGTCCCTGGGCTACTGGCACAACTTCGGCGACGACCGGTCGTTCGAGAGCCAGCGGGACATCGCCCTGCGCGCCTTCGACCTCGGCATCACCCACCACGACCTGGCCAACAACTACGGCCCGCCCTACGGCTCCGCGGAACTCAACTTCGGGCGGCTGCTGAAGCAGGACCTCGCGCCGTACCGGGACGAGCTGGTCGTCTCCACGAAGGCCGGCTGGGACATGTGGCCCGGCCCCTACGGCCAGGGCGGTGGCTCCCGCAAGTACCTGCTGGCCTCCCTCGACCAGTCCCTGCGGCGCACCGGCCTCGACTACGTCGACATCTTCTACTCGCACCGCCTCGACGCCGGCACGCCCCTGGAGGAGACGATGGGCGCGCTGGACACGGCCGTCCGCCAGGGCAAGGCCCTGTACGTCGGGATCTCCTCCTACGACGCCGAGCGCACCCGGCAGGCCGCCGCGATCCTGCGGGAGCTGGGAACGCCTCTCCTCATCCACCAGCCGTCGTACAGCATGGTGAACCGCTGGATCGAGACGGACGGGCTGCTCGACGCGGCGCAGGAGGAGGGCTTCGGCGTCATCGGGTTCACGGCGCTCGCGCAGGGCCTGCTCACCGGGCGTTACCTCGACGGCATCCCGGAGGGCTCGCGGGCCGCGGCCGGCACGTCGTTCGACACGGGCTGGCTGTCGGACGACATGCTGAACAGGCTCCGCGCCCTCAACGCCATCGCCGAGCGCCGTGGGCAGACCCTCGCGCAGATGGCACTCGCCTGGGCACTGCGTGACAGGCGGGTCACCTCGCTGGTCATCGGCGCCTCCCGTACCGAGCAGCTCACCCAGAACGTCGCCGCGCTGGAGAACCTGGAGTTCACCGCCGAGGAGCTGGCCGAGATCGACACGTACGCCGTCGAGGGCGGCGTCGACCTGTGGCACGACGCCCGGACCGGACTGATGAACTGAGGCCGTAAACGCCTGAACTGAGGCCGTACACGCGTCGGCCGACGGCCTGTGCGACGGTCGGCGCGTCCCTGGTTCCGGCGGCCGGCAGGAACGCGCCTGCCAGGCGCAGGGGGGTGCTGCTCCGGTCTCCCGATGGCGGTAGCGGGCCTCGTGTCGCGCGGTCGGGCGACGGCGAGCGAGCGCAACGTGGCGCGGACGTGGAGGGGGTGTCCGTAGTCGCGGTGGGCGTCGGCGGTCCAGGGCTGTCGGACAGCGGCCACCGTGCGGCCGACGTGGTCGGTCCGGTCGATGGCCGGTGCGTGGTTCATCAGCCGGTGCCGCCCGTGCCGCCGTCGCCGCCGCGGCCGCCGGTCTCGCAGCCGAGCCCGAGGCAGATCCCACCGCCGCCGCCCGTGCCGCCGCGGCCACCGTCGCCGGTGCCGGCCGCGGCTCCGCCCGTGCCGCCCGTGCCGCCGTTGGCGCTGCCGCCGCAGATCCCCGCGCATATCCCGCCCGCGCCGCCGGTGCCGCCCTCGCGGCCGGGCTTGCCGGTCGTGCCGGTGCCGCCGTTGGCGCTGCCGTTGCACAGTCCGGCGCAGATCCCGCCCTGGCCGCCGTTGCTCCCGTTGACGGTCGCGTTGCAGTTGCCCGCACACACCCGGTCGCCGATCCGCACACTGCCGTCGCCCGCCTTTACGGGCCCGAGCAGGCCGATGCCGCCGCCCGGCCGGGCACTGTCGGCGGGAAGCTGCCGGGCGGCCGCCACGGCCGGGCGGCTCTGCGGTACCGGCGCCGCCATCGCGGCCGGGGCCAGCGCACCGGCCGTGACACCGGCGGTCAGAGCGGCCGCGGCCGTGAGACCGAGACGGACCTTCCAAGAACGCATACGCATGGCATTCCTCTTTCCGAAGAACTGTTTTTCGTGGTGCGGTTTCCGCTGTATCGAATAAACCCGGTCATGGGCCGTGCCGTCACGGTCCGGGAACTCGGGGCTTGACAGAAACGCCCCGGCCCGCATCGGGCCGGGGCGTCGCGGGAATTTCCTCAGGAGCCGAAGAGGGAATCCAGTCCCAGCAGCGCGGCCCAGTCCCCGTCGCGCAGCTGCTTGTCCCAGGTGTCGAACTCCTTCTCGGAGATCTTGTACTTCTTGACGATCTCGGCCTTCTTCGCCTGCCCGGACTCCACGGTCAGCACGATCCGTGCCTTGTCCAGACCCGTCAGCTCCGACTTGGGCTTGTCGGGCAGGTCGTCGAACCTGAAGCAGCCGGGCTTTCCGGGCTTGCCAGGTTCTCCCGGCTGACCGGGAGCGCCGCCCTTCCCGCCCTCGCCGCCCTTCCCGCCCTCGCCGCCCTTCCCGCAGTGGGACGGGGTGGCCGGGGCCGTCAGGCTGGTTCCTGGGGTGACACCCGGTGCCGCCTGGGCGGCGCACGCGGTGCCGGTGGCGAGGGCCAGCGAGGCCACCGCCAGGACGAGCGGACGCTGCCAGCGAGTTCTGGACATGGGGTTCTCCGTTTTCCTTGATCGGGCTTGTGGTTCTGCGGGCACTGCGCCGGCCGCTCGGCTCCGCACACCGGTCCATGAGGTGCGGGGGTGGGGGTGGGGTGGGAGGTAGGGGGGCCGACGGTGGGGGCGGAGGCCGTGTGGGCCTTCGCCCCCACCGGGGCGAGACGGTCAGAAGATGCTGCCGCCGCCGGCGCCACCGGCACCGCCCAGGCCGCCGAAGAGGACCCCGAGCCCGCCGGCGCCGCCCTTGCCGCCGTTGCCGCCCTGGAAGACACCGAAGCCGCCGTTGCCGCCCTTGCCTCCGTTGCCGCCCTGGAGGAGGCCGGAACCACCGGAGCCACCGGACCCGGCGCTGCCGCCGAACAGGCCGGAGCCTCCGTTGCCGCCCGAGCCGCCGTTGCCGCCGATCACACCGTCACCGCCGCCACCACCGCCGCCGCCACCACCGCCGGACAGGATGCCGTTGCCTCCGTTGCCGCCCTTGCCGCCGTCGCCGCCGATGCCCAGGACGCTGCCGCCGCCGGAGCCGCCGGAACCCCCGCCACCGCCGATCAGACCGCCGCCTCCGGCACCTCCGTCACCGCCGGCGCCACCGCCCTGGACGAAGCTCACGGCATGCGCGGCGGGCATCGGGGCGGCCACCGCGGCGGACGCCGGAATGATGACGCCCCCGGTGATCAGCGCGGCCGAGGCGGCGAGTGCCGCGAGGCCAAAGCCCCGGCGCTTGGAAGGGATACCGTTGCGGGTGCGAAAAATACGGGACATGATTTCTCTCCTGTCGATACACGGGATACACGGGATACACGGGTTCGCGGTTTCCAGCGGAATTGGAAATCTCCTCTTGGGATTCCCGTCCCACCGATCTGCCTCTTTCGTCTTCCGGATTTCCGTTCCGGTGAGGCCCGCACTTCAAGTAAGCCCCGCGGGCACCGCAGGGTCACGTTCCGAGGGATCGTGACTCGACCCGGCGGGACGAATCAGGTAATGCACACAAAACGGGCACCGCGAGGCGGCCGCGCCCGGCTCAGGACGTTCCCGTGGGGGTGGTCAGCGACCGGTGGAGGCGGGGCGCTCCTCGGCCGGGTCCAGGCCGGCCATGAGTTCCGCGAAGGCCCGCACGGCCGCCGGGGAGGTGAAGAGCCGGTCGAGGCGGGCCCGGGCCAGACGGTGCAGGAACGGACCGCAGTAGGTGCTGTCGCCGGCGTCGTGGACCGTCCGGGTCAGCCAGTGGGAGAACTCCTGGTCGCTCCAGACGCGGCGCAGGCAGCGCTCGGAGTAGGTGCGCAGTGCGGTGTCGTCCCCGTCGCGGACGTGGTCGCGGACTGCGCGGGCGAAGAGGTCTGCGTCGTACAGGGCGAGGTTCATGCCCTTGCCGCCCATCGGGGAAAGGATGTGCGCGGCATCCCCGACGAGGAACAGGCGGCCGTTCTGCATGGGGTCGGTCACGAGACTGCGCAGCCGGAAGGTCTCGCGGTCGGTGACCGGTCCCGAGGCCAGGGCGGGATCGCCGAGCCGGGTCCGCAGCGCGTCCCAGACCCGGTCGTCGGGCCACGCGGCGGGGAGGTCGCCGGGCGGGCACTGGAGGTAGTAGCGGCTGCTGTGCGGCCCCCGCGGGAAGTGCGCGGCGAAGCCCTGCGCGCTCACGGCGAGCAGGGGGTGGGCGGGCGGCGGGGCGTCGGCGAGGACGGTGAGCCAGCCGATGCCGTGGTCGAAGGTGTGGGCGGTGAGGTGGCCGCCGGGCACGGCGGTGCGGGTGACACCGTGGTCACCGTCGCAGCCGGCGACGAAGTCGCAGGTGATCGCGTGCGGGGTGCCGTCGGCGGAGCGGTAGCGGACCACCGGGCGCTCCCCCGTCAGTCCGTGCAGGGTGACATCGGCCGCCTCGTAGCGCAGGTCGCCGCCGTCGGCGAGGTGTGCGGCGGTGAGCCTTTGCACGAGGACCTGCTGGGGACACAGCCGCGCCCCGGAGCCCTCACCGCCACCGCTGTCGTCGACGAGGTGGCTCACGCCGTCCACCCGGAACTCCAGGATGCCGTCGTGCGGCGGCCCGTCCAGCACCAGGCCGGCCAGCCCCCAGGACTCGAACATCCGCACGGCGCGGGCCTCCACGATGCCGGCCCGCTGCCGCTGCGCCACATGCTCACGGCTGCGGCGCTCCAGGACGACGCAGTCCACGCCGGACCGGCGCAGCAGAGCGGCAACGGTCAGCCCGGCCGGGCCCGCGCCGACCACCACCACGGTCGCGGACTCCCGCACCTCGTCCAACTGCCGCTGCGTCTCGGCCACTTGGCACCTCCGGAGCCAGCGTAGCCGCGCAACGGGCGGGCTGGCCCGCGGCCGCACGAGTTGCCGTTCCCGCGGCATGAGGCGGGTGCAGGCGGGCGAAGGCGTGTGGGACCGCGCGGCGGGCGGTCACCGGCGACCACGAGGCGAACACGTCGGACAGGCGCGGGCGGCGGTGTCGACGGGCGGGACAGGGACCCGCAACGAACGACGCGACGCCGACGCAGCCTGCCAGAAGCACCCATCACGCGGCGGGCGTGCCAATCCGGCGGTCGCCGGTCCGGCGGCGACCGGGCGGGAACCGAACTGATGCAGCACACGTCTCCCGCACCATGATCTCCAACGAGCCCCAAGAGCACGCGAGTTCCACCGGACTCACCTCGGCGTCCACGGTGACTGGGGGTCGGCCGCAGGTCAACGACTACAACAGCTTCGCCGAGGCGTACACGGCCGAGAACGAAACCAACCTCATCAACGCCCACTACGAACGGCCCGCGATGCTGGCCCTCGCCGGAGACGTGGCCGGCCGCCGGATCCTAGACGCCGGCTGCGGTTCCGGGCCCCTGTCCGCGGCACTGCGCGACCGTGGCGCCGTCGTGAGCGGCTTCGACGCGAGTGCCGGGATGCTGGAGCTGGCCCGACGGCGGCTCGGCGACGGTGCGGACCTGCGAGTGGCGGACCTGGGCAGGCCGCTTCCTTACGCTGATGACACGTTCGACGACGTGGTCGCGTCTCTGGTGCTGCACTACCTGGAGGACTGGGGGCCGGCGCTGGCCGAGCTGCGGCGCGTGCTCAAGCCCGGCGGTCGGCTGATCGCGTCTGTCGACCATCCCTTTGCCATCAACCTCATGCACCGCCAGGCCGGCCGCGAGACCGAGTACCGGTATTTCGACACCAGCAACTGGTCCGAAGAGTGGACCATGGGCGGCCGGACCGCGCTGATGAGCTTCTGGCACAGGCCGCTGCACGCGATGACCGAGGCTTTCACCGGGGCCGGTTTCCGGATAACGACCATCAGCGAGCCGGAGCCCGATCCGGCCGCCCGCGAACTGTTCCCCGAAGTCATCGCGGAGAAGCCGCGCTTCCTCTGCTTCCTGTTCTTCGTCCTGCACGCCGACTAGTGGCGCATCAGGCAACGTTCGCCCTGTCCACGACCGCGCATAGGCGTTCGTCGGCGGCGTGCTTGTTCCGCCGGATGACGTAGCGGCGGATCATGCTGCCCGGCTCCTTGTGGCTGGCATGGTCGGTACCGTCCAGCGCGAAATGGCGCGCAGGGCGGTGAACTGTGCCTCGATACGGTTCAGGATCGGCAGCACTCCAGGAACCTCGTCCGGTTCTTGTTCGGCTTGATGTGGCCGTAGAGCTTGTCCCGGGCCAGGTCATAGGCGGCGAACAGGTGCCGGACCCCGTACGGGCGCGTGTAGGTCGCCCGTCGGCGCGGCCTCGGCTCCCGACCGGGGTCCTTTGACTCAACCGAGGTTCCTGGGCCCGTACATCGTGCTGTCCGCTCCGGCGGCAAGAGCCCAGTAGCGGTCACCGAAAGACCAGTGCCACCACTCGGTGGGGTAGTTCACCAGCCCCGCAGCGGTCAGTGCGTCGGCGAGCAGCCGACAGCCGGCTCGCGCTTCGGAGCCGATGTCGGCGGCGTCCGTACAACAGCCGCCTTCGCTCTCTTCCGGGCCGGCATTCACCCGGGTTCGCATGTCGAGTTCCCGCCCGTCGGCGGAGACGAGAGTGAGGTCCACCGCGGCACCGGCGCTGTTCGGGGCGATCTCCGGTGGAGATGCGTACGGGCGGGTGGTGTCGCGTGCCAGCGGGTGCAGCCGCGCGACCGGCAGCGCGACCGGCCCGGCCGCGGAGTGCCAAGTCAGCTCGCCGCTTCCTCCCGGCGCCGGTCATCGCCGGCTGCGGCGGGGATCGCGTTGTCGATGAGGACGGCGGCGATGGCGGCGGCGGTGGGGAAGGCGTCGGCGTTGACGACCCTGGTCCGGGCCGCGGCGCCGTCGATGAGCAGCGCGAGTTGCTCGCCGAGTTGTTCAGGGTCGGCGGCGCCGGCTTCGCGTGCGGTGTCGGCGAACCGCGCGGCGACGGCCTTCTTGTAGTCGCGCGCGTACTGGGATGCGGGGTGCTGGGGGTCGTGGAGTTCCACGGCGGCCGCGATGTAGGGGCACAGGGGGGTGGTGGAGGGGATGTCGAAGGCGGCGAGGAGCCGTTCGCGGGGCGTGAGGTCGGCGCGGTCGAACACGCCGGACAGAACGGTGGGGTCGAACCGGCGCAGGTACTCGGCGACGAGTTCGTCCTTGCCGGAGAAGTGCTGGTAGGCCGTGCGCTTGGACACCTCGGCGGCCGCGCACAGCTGGTCCATGCCGGTGCGGTTGATGCCCTGTTCACGGAACAGCTGCTGGGACGCGCCGAGGATGCGCTCGCGGGCGCCCCGGCCGCGGCGGCGGCCCGTGGGGCCCTTCTCCAACTCCGTCATGCGGCCATCGTACCCCGATGGGTAACGACCGGTGTACATAGCTTGCATCCCCGCCACCCGCCTCGTACGGTAAGCACACAGGGCGGTGTACATAACTCCGTCATCCCAGGTGCACACGGCACCACCGATCCAAGGGAGCGACTGTGGGAAAGCTGGACGGCAAGGTCGCGGTCATCACCGGCGGCACCACCGGTATGGCACTGGCCGGCGCGAAGCTGTTCGTCGACGAGGGAGCGCACGTCTTCATCACCGGCCGCCGCCAGGACGCCCTGGACGAGGCCGTGAAGCAGATCGGCCGCAACGTCACCGGCGTCCAGGGCGACGCCGCCGACCTGGACGACCTGGACCGCCTGTACGACACCGTCAAGCGGGAGAAGGGCAGCCTCGACGTGCTGTGGGCCAGCGCCGGCGGGGGCGAGCCCGCCCCGCTCGGCGAGATCACCGAGGCCCACTTCGACGCCGCGTTCCACCTCAACGCCCGCGGCACCCTCTTCACCGTCCAGAAGGCCCTCCCGCTCTTCAACGACGGCGGCTCCATCCTCATGACCGGCTCCAACGCCTCCCTGGGCGCCTTCCCCGGCTGGAGCGTCTACGCCGGCAGCAAGGCCGTCCTGCAGGCCTGGGCCCGCGTCTGGCTCAACGAGCTCAAGGAACGCCGCATCCGCGTCAACGTCCTGACCCCCGGCCAGGTCGCCACCGCCAAGCAGGAAGAACTCTTCGACGAGGCCACCAAGCGCCAGTTCGAGTCCCTCATCCCCCGCGGGCAGATGGGCCGCCCCGACGAAATCGCCACCGCCGCCCTCTTCCTCGCCTCCGACGACTCCAGCTACGTCAACGGCATGGAACTCGTCGCCGACGGCGGCACCACCGCCATCTGAACCGGACAGCACACGACCAGGGCAGGGCATCTCATGAGCAGCATCAGCATCATCGGCACCGGGAACATGGCCCGCACCATCGGCGCGCGGGCGGTCGCCGGCGGCAACACCGTCGAGGTCATGGGCCGCGACCAGTCCAAGGCCGCCGACCTGGCCAAGGCGCTCGGCGGCGGCGCCACGACAGGAGAATGGGGCACCGCCCCGGCCGGGGACATCGTCATCGTGGCCCTGTTGTACGACGGTGTCGTGCCCGCCGTCGCCCAGTACGGAGACGCTCTCGCGGGCAAGGTCATCGTCGACATCAGCAATCCCTTCAATTCCACCTTCGACGGGCTGGCCCACCGCGAAAAGACCTCGATCGCACAGGAAGTCGCCAAGGCGGCCCCGGCCAGTGCCAGCGTGGTGAAGGCGTTCAACACCGTCTTCCGCCAGGTCCTGGAGAAGGGCCGACCCGACGTCTTCATCGCCGGCGACGATGCGCAGGCCAAGGCAAGCGTGGAGGCGTTCGTCGAGAGCCTCGGGCTGCGTCCGCTGGACGTCGGCGGCCTCAAAATGGCGCACTGGCTGGAAGGAGCGGGCGTGATCACGGTGGGCCTCGCCAACCACGGGGTGGGGAACTTGGACTTCTCCCTCGGCATCACCGAACTTCCCGCCTGAGCAAACGGTTGACCGACCCCAGTTTCTGCCGCTGCGTGATGCAATCCCGCAGGCCCGCGGCCGGGTCGGCCGTCCCCGCCACAAACCCGGCTCGCTGTTCGCCGACCGCGGCTACGACCACGACATCCACCGCGACCAGATCCGCGCCCTCGGCATCATGCCCGCGATCGCCCGCCGCGGCACCCGGCACGGCACCGGACTGGGCACCTACCGCTGGGGCGTGGAGAGAAGTCTTGCGTGGCTGCACGGCTTCCGACGTCCACGCATCCGCTGGGAACGGCGAGCCGACATCCACGAAGCGTTCCTCGAACTCGCCTGCCGCCTCATCACCCACCGACAGGTGCCTGTCTTGACCTGCCCGTCTTGACCTGCCCGGCGGCCTGCGGCCCCTGCGCGACAAGCACGCCACGGACGAATGCCAGGGGCCCGCAGGGCGGGGCTGGGGCCGTCACCCTTGCGACATCAGTTCTGCTTCAGATTTACAATGTGTAACTGATCCAATACTCCTTGTGTTCGTCGTCAAATGTGCGACGCCCGGACCGAGGAGAACCCCATGCGACGTGTGTTCACCAAGGCGGCCGGCCTGGCCGCCGTCGGCCTGCTGGCCTTCGCCACTGCCCAGCCCGCCCAGGCCGGCACCCTCAGCAACCAGCCCGGCCGCGCCGCCGCCGAGAGCCCCGCGTACTTCGTCATGACCGACATCACGCGGGAGGAGTTCGTCGTCAAGCTGACCAAGCCCGGCGACATCGAGCACGCCCGGGAACTCGTCAGCGGGGAGACCACCGACCGCCCCCACCTGGCCGCGCGGATCGTCAAGCGGACGGCCGTCTACAACCCGCGCTGGAGCTACCACACCAACCCCGACACCACGGAATTCTTCGACTATCACATCGAAGTCTGTGACGCGACCATCCCGTACGTCGAAGACAACGTCGACGAAGCCGGCGGCCCCTTCCTGCCCGGCCTGTACTGGTGCGACTGGACCTCGCGCCTCATCAGGGAAATCCCCGCCCCGTAGGTAACCAACCGGGCGGGCCGACGCCACACCCCCACAACGCCCCGCCCGTGCAAGGCTGATCGGGCCGACCGTTCGCGGTCGGCCCGAACGCATGCGCACTCCCCGCTCAACCGGTGCCCGCACCTTGGACAGCGCCCGGTTGACGGTCTGTTCGGTGAGTGACAACTCGCCTCCCACGGGCCGTCTGGCCGGTGTGGTCACCCACGCGCCACCACCGATGTAGCCGAACTCTGCCGCGATCCGCGTGAGGGGCTCGTGCTCACGCGGATACACCAGAGCGACCAGCGCACGTTGGTGCAGTGGGAGCTTGCAGCGGCGGTCGCCCTCGGGGGTGACGATGAACATCGTGAGCCACTCGATGAGCGCATGGGGCAGGCCGAGTGCGGCAGGATGGGTGGCCAACAGGGCTACTGCGCCGATGGGTTGAGACTTCGAACATCTCCCTCGACGGCGCAGGAGCCTTGTGCGTTGTGGCCACGGCACCTGTCACCTGCGGTGGCCACCCTGAAAAACCTCACTCGTAACAGCGGGCCGCCTTCCCATCGTCGGCTGGGGCCACACGCGACCGGAAACCGGGGCCGCCTCAAGCCGGAACACAGCCGCCCAACGACGACTTGGAGCCACCTGGAGCCGGAAAGTGGGCCCGATTCGGACCGTTGACGCCACCCCCACACCAGGTGACTCCGATCAGACATAGGGGCCAGGCCTTTCCTGCCCCAGTCGCAGGAAGTCAGGAATTGGACGACGGCGGGTTCGATGTCACGGTTGGCGTCGAAGACAAAGTCTCCCAGCGCCTCTTGCCGGGAGAAGCCCGCTGCGAAGCCCGCTTTCTTGATGCGGCGCTCGGACCGTCGCCGGTCACGCTCGTCGTATTCGGCCATCGCAGTTCGACGAGAAACCGTCACCGCCCTTGCCGAACGCCTCGTGGCCCCCCGCTCCCACCGGCCCAACCCCCGAAGAGCCCGGCACGACCAGCACCTTCGCCCTTCCAGCCCAGCTCATGAGCACGGCTTCTGCGAAGGCGCCGGGTCAGCACGACAGGCCAGATACCGACGGTAAATCTCCTGACTGTCAGGAGTGAAGGTCCACTGCTGCAGAATCCGCCGCAGCTCGGACTCGGTCAGCCACCCGTACCAGGCCACTTCTGCCGGATCGGGGGCGCCGACCTCCGGAAGCACGGCATCGCACACCCCAAGCCAGTGAGGGCTGAGCCCGCCCCGGTTGAGGAACTTGAAACGGAGGCGCACTGTCGCCCGCACCCCCAACTCCTCGCTGAGCTCGCGGGCAGCCGCCCGCTCATAGGACTCGCCGACTCCGGCAGCGCCCCCGACACCGAGTTCGTAGTGCCCCGGGAAACGAGACAGCTGCTCGGCACGCCGATGGACGAGAAAGCGACCGGCACCATCGCGGCACACCACCACGCCAACCCTGTGCAGCCAGCCCTCCCGAACAGCGTCCCGACGGCTGACTGCCCCCAGCACACGATCCTGCGCGTCAACGCGTTCCACGAGTTCATCCACGACGCGCACCATCGCAGAACCCACTGACACCCGCCTGGAGTGCCCCGACATGCACGCGGTCAACGCACGTCGGAGCGATCTCGTCCCACCGAACGATCTGGCGGAGGTGCCACTGCTCGGGGCACTCCGCCTGCTCGCCCGGCTGCATCGCAGCCACCGGCTGCCGGGTCCGCCGACGCGTTCTCCACCGTCGTGACCCATACCGGCCCGAACAGCACTACGGTGCCGCAGCCATCACCGAGGGGAGCGGATCGCCGCGCTTCCGGCGATACCGCCGGGCCGCACCCCCGGCACCCGGCACCCGGCACCCGGCACCCGGCACCCGCTGCTCCAGTCGCAGGCACCTCACGGCCAAAGCGCAAAGACTCCTACGCCGACGGACGGCTACCGGCTCCCGGCCCCTCCCGAAAATTCCGCGACTGCGTCATCCGGGCGGTGTACGGTGGCCCGCGGGCCCGGGGGAAAGCGGTTGCCGCAGGTCGGGGACAGGTACAGGGGAGGATCACCGCCGATGGCGTCGACGTCGGAACGGCCGCTCGACCACCGCTACCGGGGCGAACACCCCATCCGAACACTGGCCTATCTGCTGCGCGCGGACCGCCGCAAGCTGGCGGCGGCGGTCGTCGTGTTCACCGTCAAGCACAGCCCCATCTGGCTCCTGCCCCTGATCACCGCGTCCGTCGTGGACACGGTGGTCCAGCACGGGCCGGTCGCCCGGCTGTGGACGTCCGTCGCGGTCATCATGGCGATCCTGCTGGTCAACTATCCGCTGCACGTGCTGTACGTACGGCTCCTCTACGGCAGCGTCCGCCGGATGGGCACCACGCTGCGCTCCGCGCTGTGCACGCGGATGCAGCAGTTGTCCATCGGCTACCACTCCCGGGTCAGCGCGGGCGTGCTCCAGGCCAAGGTCGTACGGGATGTCGAGACGGTCGAGCTCATGGTCCAGCAGACCGCCGAGCAGGGGCTGGGCGCGCTCACCGTGCTGACCGGAGGGCTGGTCATCATCGGTCTCCGCACCCCGGAGTTCCTGCCGGTCTTCCTGGTCGTGGTGCCGGCGGCGACCCTGCTCGTGGCCCGGCTGCGGGCGCGGCTGCGGACCCACAACGAGCACTTCCGCCACGAGGTGGAGACGCTGTCCTCGCGGGTGACCGAGATGACGCGGCTCATCCCGGTCACCCGGGCCCACGGGCTGGAAGGCAAGGCGCTGCGCCGGATGGACGGCACCCTGAGCCGGCTGCTCACCTCGGGGATGCGCCTGGACCTGGTCAACGGCCGCTTCGGCTCGCTGGCCTGGGTGGTCCTGAACGTGATCGGCGTCGCCGTCCTGGCCGCCGCCGCGCTGGTGTCGTACTACGGCGTGTGGGGTGTCACGCCCGGCGACGTCGTCATGCTCAGCGCCTTCCTGACCACGCTCACCAACTCCACGACGACGCTCACCAGTCTGGCGTCGGTCATCACCAAGGGCCTGGAATCGGTGCGTTCGGTGGGCGAGGTGCTCCAGGCGCCCGAACTGGAGGACAACGAGGGCCGGGTGGAGGTCACCGCCGTCCGCGGGACGGTCACCTTCGAGCGGGTCGGGTTCGGCTACGAGGACGCCGGGCGTCCGGCCGTGGCGGACTTCAGTCTCGACGTGGCCGCGGGCGAGACGGTCGCCCTGGTGGGCGCGTCGGGGGCCGGCAAGTCCACCGTGCTCAACCTCGTCATCGGGTTCATCCGGCCCACCTCCGGCCGGCTGCTCCTGGACGGCACCGACATGAGCGGCCTCGACCTGCGCACCTACCGGCGGTTCGTCTCGGTCGTGCCGCAGGAGTCGATCCTCTTCGACGGCACGGTCCGGGAGAACGTCGCCTACGGCATGGAGGACGATGCCGACGAGGAGGCGGTGCGCGCCGCGCTGCGCGACGCCAACGCCCTGGAGTTCGTGGACCAGTTGCCGCACGGCCTGGACACCGTGGTCGGCGAGCGCGGTGCCCGGCTCTCCGGTGGCCAGCGTCAACGCCTGGCCATCGCACGGGCGTTGATCCGGGACCCGCGTGTCCTGGTGCTGGACGAGGCCACCTCCGCGCTGGACACCCGTTCCGAGGCGCTGGTGCAGCAGGCGCTCGCCCGCCTGCTGCGCGGCCGTACGACGTTCGTGGTGGCCCACCGGCTGTCCACCGTGCGCGGTGCCGACCGCATCGTGGTGATGGACGACGGCCGTATCCGCGAGATCGGCACACACGAGGAACTGCTGCGCCGGGGCGGTGCGTACACCGCGCTGCACGGCGGCCAGGTGGCCTGACGGGCGTCGGCGGCGGGGCCGCCGCGCGGGACGCGCCTGCAACCTTGAGCGGTCTTCATCGTCTTGAATCGTTGTCATATCTCTTGACCTCGGTTTGAGGACCGGATTACGGTTCCCGCGTCCAGCCGGATTGAAACGATTCAGTCCATGGTCTGTCCGTGCTCGCCCTTGGGACCACTTGGGGTTGAACCATGCTCGAATCCTCCTCTCAGCGCGGCGGGGCGACCCGCCGGTCGGTGCTCGTGGCCGGTGTGTCGGCCGGTGCCCTCGCCGCCCTCGGGCCGGCGCCGGGCGCCTTCGCCACCGGGGCCGGACCCGCCGCCGACTGGTTCACCCGGCCCGCCAAGGCCGTTCGGCCGAAGTTCCGCTGGTGGTGGCCGGACGGGCTGGTCGACCCGGCCGAGATCGCGCGGGAGGTCGACCAGATGGCGGCCGCGGGGTTCGGCGGAGCCGAGATCGCGGCCGTGCACCACAGCATCGCCGACCCCTCCGTGCTGGACACCGACCGGCACGGCTGGGGCAGCGCCCCCTGGCGCGACGGCGTGAAGGCCGCGCTGCGGCAGGCGGCCCGGCGCGGACTGACCGTCGACCTCACCCTCGGCCCGAGCTGGCCCGTCGCCGTACCCGGTGTCACCCCCGACGACGACGCGGCGGTCAAGGAACTCGCCTACGGCAAGATCACGTTGACGGGCGGCGCCGGGTACGACGGTCCGGTGCCGACCTCCGTCTACGCGGCCAACTCCGCAGTCACCGCGCAGCAGTTGTTCGCGGTCCAGGCCGCCCGGGTCAACACCGCCTACTCCAGTGGCAAGGCGACCGGCCTGGATGCCGACAGCGTCACCGACCTCACCGCCCGGGTGTCCGGCACCAGGCTGACCTGGACCCCACCGGACTCGGCGACCTGGGTGATCCTGGCGTACTGGCAGCGGGGGTCGGGGCAGCAGCCCGAGGCGGGCCCGCACTCCTCCCCCGCCGCCTACGTCGTCGACCACTTCAGCGCGGCCGGTACCGCGGCCCTCACCCGGTACTGGGACCGCGAGATCCTCGACGCCGGCCTGCGCAGACTGCTCGGAGCGGCGGGCGGCGCCTTCTTCGAGGACTCCATCGAGCTGGAGACCAAGGGCCTGCAGTGGACGCCCACGCTGCCCGACGCGTTCCGTCGGCACACCGGGCGCGACCTGCTGCCGTATCTGCCGGCCGTCGTCCTCGACAACGGCAACCAGGTCTTCGCCTTCGAGGCCCGGCTCACCCAGGAGATCCGGCACGACTTCTGGGAGACCGTGTCGAACCTGTTCAACGAGCACCACCTCGGGGCACTGCGGGACTGGGCGCACGGCCACGGCATGAAGCTGCGCTCGCAGCCGTACGGTCTGCAGACCGACGCCATCGCCTCGGCGGCCGTCCTCGACATCCCCGAGGGCGAGTCGCTGGGCTTCAAGAACCTCGACGACTACCGCTGTCTCGCCGGCGGCCGCGACATGGCCGGCCACCGCGTCCTGTCCTGCGAGGCGGGCGCGTACGCGGGCGGCGCCTACAGCACGACCTGGGACAAGTTCCTGCGCACCATGGGCGGCGCGTACGCGGCGGGCGTCAACCAGACCGTGATCCACGGCTTCTCCTACGCGACCGTGCCGGGGGCCGCCTGGCCCGGGTTCGCCGCGTTCAGCCCCTACAACGGCGCGGTGGGGTACGGCGAGTCCTGGGGGCCGCGCCAGCCCACCTGGCAGCATGTACCGGACATCGCCGGTTACCTGGGGCGGGTGCACCAGGTGCTCCAGTCCGGCACCGCCCGTGCCGACGTCGCCGTGTTCCGGCAGACCGGCTACAGCGCCACCGGCATCGGCGCGTCCTGGCTCACCTCCACCGGCGTGCCGCTCGGCTGGACCCACCAGTTCCTCAGCGGGCCCCTGCTCGACCTGCCCTCGGCCGCGGTGTCCGGACAGCGGCTCGCGCCGGACGGGCCCGCCTACAAGGCGCTGTTCCTCGAAGGCGACTTCTTCTACGGTTCCGCCCCGACGCTGGCCGTCGCCGACGCCCGCAGACTGCTCGCGTTCGCCCGGGCCGGACTGCCCACCGTCCTGTACGGCGCCTTCGACCAGGCCCTCACCCCCGGCCTCCCCGACGACGGCGAGACCGACGAACTGCGTGCTCTGACGGCCCAGTTGCTGGCGCTCCCGAACGTCCGCAAGGTCACCGACAAGACCCTGGTCGGCGCGGCCTTCGCGGACCTCGGTGTGACGCCCGACGTCGCCTACGGCACGTCCTCGACCCTTCTCAACGCGCACCGCGCGACCGACGACGCGGACTTCTACTACTTCTGCAACGGCAAGCACGCCGAGACCGTCAAGCCGCCGGTGGCCGCCGTCGACCACGACGTGACCGTGCAGAGCACCCGGCGCTCCGGTTCCGGCACGGTCCCCTATCTGCTCGATCCCTGGACCGGGCGGGTCACCCGGCTCGCCGAGTACACCCGGGACGGGGACGCGTTCACGTTCCGGGTGGCGCTCCAGCCCGGGGAGACGCTCGTCGTCGCGCTGGCGCGGCCCGCCGCGTTCGGGGACCGCACCGGGGCCCGTCCGCACGCGGTGGCGACGGAGGCGGACAGCGTGCTCTTCGCCGACGGCTCGCTGGCCGTGCGCGCGGCGACGGCAGGCACGTACGCCACCACCCTGTCGGACGGCCGCACGGTCACCGCGCGGATCCCCGAGGTGCCCGCGCCCGTCACCCTCGACCGGTGGACCCTCTCCGTCGACGACTGGCGGCCCGGCGCCGACGCCACCAGCACCGAGGTCGTCGGTCACACCCTTGCCCTCGACGCGCTGCTGCCCTGGTCGCAGATACCGGAGCTGGCCGACGTCGGCGGCATCGGCCGTTACCGGACGACGGTCGCGCTGCCGGGGAACTGGACCTCCTCGACGGGGGCCGTGCTGCGGCTCGGCAGCGTCGGTGACACCTGCCGGGTGACCGTCAACGGCATCCAGGTAGGCCCCGTCGACCGCGTCAACCCCGAGGTGGACCTCGGCAGTCTGCTCCGACCGGGCGCCAACACGGTCGAAGTCGAGGTCGCCACCCCGCTGTTCAACCGGCTGCGGGTCAGCAACCCGGCGGTGTTCGGGACGGCGGCACGCCAGGCGTACGGTCTCCTCGGCCCGGTCCGGCTCGTCCCCTACGTCCAGCGGACCGTGGCCTGAACCAAGGGCAGGGCAACTCCTCGTGGAGCGGATCCTGGTGGCGGGTGCACCGGCACGGGCAGGCCGACGCTCGCGGGTCCTGAGTCGATCCACTCGTCGCGGACCTGGACCGCGCAGGCCGGTTCAGGTGGCGTCCGTGGACAGGCGCGGGTCGGCGGCGACGATCGCGCGGACCGTTTCGGTGACCAGCCGGCGGTCCAGGGGGGCGTCGGCGAAAGCCCGGTGCATCGGCCAGCCCTCGATCAGCGCGTCGAGTGCGCGGGACACTCCGGGCGCGAAATGCAGGGCGAGGCTGTCCCTGCTGCGTTCCAGCCAGGTGCGGGTCGTGGCGGAGACCGCCTCGTTGTGGTTGGCGTAGGCGTACATCTCGAAGATGAGGGTCATGTCGCGTTCCGTGGCGTACGCCGGACCGCAGATCAGCTCGACGACGGCCGCCTCGGCCTCCGCCGTGGACGAGGCGGACTGCAGTGTCCGCCGGTAGAGCCCGGACATGGTGTCCGACAGCCGGGCGAAGGCCTGGGCGAGCAGGTCCGCCATGCCGTCGAAGTAGTAGGTGAGCGAGCCCAGCGGGACGTCCGCCCGCGCCGCGATCTTCCGGTGGGTGGTGCTGTGCACGCCGCTCTCGGAGATCACGTCCAGGGCTGCATCGAGGATCCGCTCCTTGCGTCCGGGGTCGTTCGGGATCTCGCGTCGTGTGCCGCTCACGCCCTCAATGTGCCATGGGTTGCCCCCTCCAGAGTGTGTACAGACGTACAGGTTAGTGTGTACGGTCGTACAGACTCGTGTACGGATCCCGCTGGAGCCACCGCCCATGACCTCTGACCTCGCCCGGCGTCGCACCGCCGTCTTCGTCCTCTTCTTCGCGCCCGGGCTGACCATCTCCTCCTGGGTCACCCGCACCCCGGACGTACGCGACCTGCTCGGCGCCTCCACGGCGCAGATGGGTCTGATCCTTTTCGGGCTCTCGGTCGGTTCGATGCTCGGCATCCTGTGCTCGGGCACGGTCGTGGCCCGCTGGGGTGCCCGGCTCGTCATCCTGGCCGGCACGTCGGCCGTCGCCGCCGGTGCGGTGGTGGTCGGGGTGGGGGCCGCCGTCGGTTCGGGGGCCTGTGTCGCGCTGGGCCTCGGGCTGTTCGGTCTCGGCATGGGCGGCGGCGAGGTGGCCCTCAACGTCGAGGGCGCCGAGGTCGAGCGGCTGCTCGGCCGCTCCACCCTGCCCGCCATGCACGGATTCTTCAGTCTGGGCACCGTGCTCGGGGCGGTGGCCGGCATGTGCCTGACGGCGGTCGGCTTCCCGGTCCTGGTCCATCTGCTCGTGGTGGCCGCGGTGGTGCTGGGCGCGCTCGCCCTGGTCATCCGGCGCGTCCCGGCCGAGGTGGGCCGGCAGACCGTCGCCGGACGCCGCGTAGCGGGCGCGCCGCGCGCCGCGGTGTGGAAGGACCCCGCGCTGCTGCTCATCGGCTGTGTCATCCTCGCGCTCGCCATGGCCGAGGGCACTGCGAACGACTGGCTGCCGCTGGTCATGGTGGACGGTCACGGCTTCGACCCCGCGCTGGGCTCGGCCGTGTACGCGGTGTTCGCCGCCGCGATGACCGTGGGGCGCTTCGTCGGCGGGCGGTTCGTCGACCGGTTCGGGCGGGCGGCGGCGCTGTGCGGGAGCGCGCTCGTCGGTGCTGCCGGACTCGCCCTCGTGATTTTCGTCGACAACCAGGCGGTCGCGGCTGCCGCCGCCGTCCTGTGGGGCCTCGGGGCGTCGCTCGGTTTTCCCGTCGCGCTCTCCGCGGCGGGCGACTCCGGCGCCGACCCCGCCGCCCGCGTCGCGCTCGCCGCGACCGTCGGCTACGTCGCCTTCCTGGTGGGCCCGCCCTCCCTCGGCTACCTCGGCGAGCACTTCGGGCTGCGGCACGCCCTGATCCTGGTACTCGTCCTGGTGGTCGCGGCCGTCTTCGCCACCCCGGCCGCCCGCTCGCCCCGGGAGGCGGGCGACCCGGAACCGGCGGGTGCCTGAGAGCGGAGCCCGTCAGCGCCTCCGCTGGACGCCCGGGGTTCGCCGGAGGGCGCGGACGTCCCGACGGGCTGCCGAGGCGGTGGCGAGATCGAGGCGCACGCGGCTCTTCGCCGTTCTCTCGGGTTCCGGGAGCCGTTCTCTCGGGTTCCGGAAGCCGTTCCCGCGGTCTCCGGGAGCCGTTCTCTCGGCTTCCGGGACAGGAACGACGTCGAGGCGGACGGCGCCCGAGTCACCGGAGATCGGCGCCCCGCACGGCACGGCTCGCCCCCTCCAATGGGGGCCGGCCACCGTCCGCCCGTATACGCGAGGGAAAATTCAGTTCATCGGTCCGCAAACCGGTCGCTGGATCGGTGTAATCGGCACAGATGCGGCACCGCTCGGCGATCTAGCGTCAGGAGTGCACGGGGGCCACACGGACCAGAAAGCACCGAGACGCACATGCCCATCCCGGATACCGACGTCATCTCCGCGACCGACTTCCGCATCGACATCGACACCGACCCCGACTTCCCGCCCGCCGCCGCCCAGCTGCAAGGACCCGCCGACGAACTGCCGTCGGCGGCGTCCGCGCCCGAGCTCGTCCTGCAGCAGGTACGCGACGAACTCGCGCTCGACGGCAACGCGCAGCGCAACCTCGCCACCTTCGTGACCACCTGGATGGAACCGCAGGCGCGGCAGCTGATGGCCGACACCGCGGAGAAGAACCTCGCGGACCGCGCCGAGTACCCGCAGATCACCGCCATGGAAGAACGCTGTGTGCGGATGCTCGCCCGGCTCTGGCACGCACCGCGCCCGGAGCAGGTCCGGGGCTGCTCCACCACCGGCTCCAGCGAGGCGGCGATGCTGGGCGGTCTCGCGCTCAAGCGCCGCTGGCAGCAGCGCCGGCGCGCGCAGGGGAAGGACACCGCCCGGCCCAACCTGGTGATGGGTGCCAACGTCCAGGTGTGCTGGAAGAAGTTCGCCAACTACTTCGAGGTCGAGCCGCGTTACGTCCCGATGGAGCCCGGCCGCTACCACCTCACGCCCGACACCCTCACCGCCTACTGCGACGACAACACCATCGGCGTCGCCACCGTCCTCGGTTCCACCTACGACGGCTCCTACGAACCCGTCGCCGACATCTGCATGGCTCTGGACGGCTATCAGGCGGCGACCGGCACCGACATCCCCGTGCACGTCGACGGCGCCTCCGGCGCGATGGTGGCCCCGTTCCTCGACCCGGGTCTGATGTGGGACTTCCAGCTCGAACGCGTCGCCTCCATCAACACCTCGGGGCACAAGTACGGGCACGTCTTCCCCGGCCTCGGCTGGGCCCTGTGGCGCGATGCCGAGGCCCTTCCGGAGGACCTGGTCTTCGAGGTCGACTATCTCGGCGGCCGCTCCCCCAGCTTCACGCTCAACTTCTCCCGCCCGGGCGCCCACGTCGTCGCGCAGTACTACAGCTTCCTGCGGTACGGCTTCGAGGGGCTGCGCCACCTCGCGGTCCAGAACCGTACGACGGCCCGCGCCCTCGCCTCCCGCATCCGGGCCGTCGGGCCCTACGAGCTGGTCACCGACGGATCCGAACTCCCGGCCCTCGCCTTCCGACTCGCGCACGGCGCCCACGGCTTCACCGTCTTCGACGTCTCCCACGCCATGCACGCACGCGGCTGGCATCTGCCCGCCTACGCCTTCCCCGCTCCCTGCCAGGACGTCTCCGTCCTTCGCCTCGTCGTCCGCACCGGATTCACCGCCGAACTCGCGAGCGCGTTCATCGCGGACCTCACGGACGTCACGCGGCAGCTCCAGCTCCGCCGGTCCATGCCCGCGCCGGTCACCGAGCCCCTCGTGGTCGCGGCGGAGCCGGCGCACGCCAACACCTCCGTGTAGGCCGGAACTTCCGCGTCTGCAGACCTGCACGACGTCCTCAGGCCGTCCTGGGCTTTTCCGCTACCACCGCCGGTACGCACAGCCATGCGAGGCCCGCGGCGGTCAGGTAGGCGAGCGCGCCGACGGCCATGCTGGTGCGCAGGCCGGTGTCGTAGTCGGTGGCCGTGGCCAGCAGGCTGCCGCCGAGCGCGACGCCGGTGGCGCTGCCGATCTGACGGGCCGTGTTGAACAGGGCGGAGGCGGCGCCCGCGTAGGCGGCGGGCGCGGCCCCCATCACGGTGGCGGTCGAGCCGGTGAGGGCGAAGGAGGTACCGAATCCCGCGGCCATCATCGGGGCCACCAGCAGCGGGTAGGCGGGGGCGGCGCCCGCGGCGGCCCAGCCGGTCAGTCCGAGGGCGGCCAGGAGCATGCCGGAGATCACCAGTGGACGGTCGCCGGTGCGGCGGGTCAGCCGTCCGGACAGGACGGAGGCGAACATGGTCATCGCCACCGCCGGGAACAGCGCCACCCCGGTGCCCAGGGCGCTGAAGTGGCGCTGGTGCTGGAATTCGAGGCTGGCGGTGAACACCATGCCGTAGAAGCCGAAGTTGAACAGCAGGCCGATGACGGCTCCCCCGCTCATCGCCCGGGAGCGCAGCAGGCTCGGTGGCAGGACCGGGGAGCGGGCGAGCCGCTCGCGTACCGCGAACGCCATGGCGGCCAGGACGGCCAGGCCCAGCCCGGCGAGTACGGCCGGATCGGACCAGCCGCGCCGCCCGGCCTCGTTGAGCGCCGCGGTCAGCAGGGCGGCCGTCGCCATCACCGCGCACTGTGCCGGCCAGTCCAGGGCCCGGTCGGCACGCCGGGGCGAGCCGGTCACGTGCCGCAGCGTCAGTACCAGGCAGGCCGCTCCGACCGGCAGGTTGATGAGGAACACCCAGCGCCAGCCGAGGGTGGAGACGAGCAGCCCGCCCAGCAGCGGACCGGCGGCGGCCGCGATGCCCGCCATCGAACCCCACAGCCCGAAGGCCCGGGAGCGTGCGGCCGCCGCCGGGTAGGCCTGTTGGAGCAGGGCCAGGGAGCCGGGCACGATCAGGGCCGCGCCGAGCCCCTCCACCAGCCGGGCCGCGACCAGGAAGGGAGCGCTCGCCGCGAGCGCGCAGCCAGCGGACGCGAGCGTGAACACCGCCACGCCCGTGCAGAAGACCCGCCGGTTGCCCAGCCGGTCGCCCAACGCGCCGCCGGTGAGCAGGAGTCCGGCGAAGACCATGGTGTATCCGTCGGTGATCCACTGGATGCCGGTGAGCGAGGCCGACAGTTCCCGGCCGATCACCGGCACGGCGACGTTGATGGCCGTCACGTCCAGGATCACCATGAAATACCCGGCGCACACCGCCAGCAGCGGCGCCCAGGACCGTTGCCGGGGCTCCGGCGCCGTACCGGCAGAGGACTTCGCCCCACCACCACCGGCCGACGACTCCGCGAACGCCACGGCCCCAACTCCATCCGATCGACCGGGACACGACACCGAAAGCCACAATAAGGGACATATTGTGGGCTGCGGGTTCGCGTGCGGTGGCGGGTTCGCGCATCGTCCTGCGGGCCCGGTCGGTCGGTCGACCGACCGTCGTCGGCGTGTTCAAGGCGAGTGGCGCGTCTCCGGCCGGACACCCATGGAGTCACCACGAGCGCAGGTTGCCGAACGTGAACTCCGCCCCACCCTGCGCGAGCAGAGAACGTACATTCCCGACGACCGCTCGCTACGGCAGACCCGATCTACAGAGGCAGGTCGTTGCGGCTGGGTCCTGGAGGGGCCCTCGATCGCTCGCATCACCCCGCGCACACGGGTGTTGGTGAGCTGCTCGGTGCAGGAAAGGGTGGCGGCCTCGAACGCTTCGGAGCCACGTCCCCGTTGGCACGCGCGCGTGGCCGTCGCTTGGAGGCCCCCCTCCCCCCTTCCAGGCATCGGAGGTGTCACCCTTCCCGTTGGTCAGAAAGTGCGCGTGTCGCAGACCGCGGGCCGGGTGTTCAGCTTGCGGTGGTAACCCAGCAGGTCGATGTCCCAGTACGTACGGTCGTATCCCAGGCCCCAGGCGACGAAGCTCCGGTCCACCAGGGCCTTGTAGAAGTCGTTGTCCGGGGCGGGGTCGGTGGCCATGTCGGCGAAGTACCCGTCGTGGCTGTATCCGGAGAACATGTACTCGGCGACGGTGGTGGAGTAGAGGCCCGCGTCGTTCAGCCGCGTGCGCAGGTCCCGCCCGTCGCTCCCCACCGGGGTGAGTCTGTTCATGCTGGCCATGTCCCGGGCGTGGCTGCGTCCGACGTCGCCGGCCCGGGCGGAGATCAGGAGCGGCGGCACCCCCAGCCGTGCCCGCTCCTCGTTGATGACGCAGGTGATGTTGTCGACGTCCGGGTAGTACTGGCGTACCGCGGCCGGGGCGGACACCACCGGGGTCCGGGCGGCTGCGGGGCCGGGACTGAGCAGGGCGACGACCGCCACCGCCGCGGCGACAGCCGCCACACAGCGCGTGCGCTTCACGAGGGTTCCTCCAGGGACACGACGAAGCCGGCCCACCGCCGGCACCGTCACGGTGCCAGCCGCCCCACCCCACGCCCGGCACCCACACGACCAGCTCACCCGCACGGACCAGCCCGACACCCGCACGCCGTGCCGCCGGCGCCAGCGGCCACCGGGGGAGAATCCGGCCGAGTGCACCGGCGGCGGGCCCCAGAGCACGCCGGTTGGCCGGCGCATGTCCGCGGTAGTTGGTCGGTGAGGCAGCTGGGGAATCTCTGTCGGCTGCGGTTTCGGCCGCCCTCGGCCCATGCCGGTGGCGGCATCCGCCGGTGCGGTTTGGCTGTTGTCCGGGCCCGGGCAGCCGAACGTTGCCTTCGAAGCTGTCCGGCTGGTGGGGAGACAGAGCGACCATGTGGTGGTCACGGGGCATGTGAACCCGCCGCGGGACGAAGATCCCGCCGGGTACCCGGCACGCCGTCAACGGCCACCAGCCCGTCACCGAGCCCTTCCCCTTGGGCCATACACCTCGTCGACGAGGCCCGAGCGCCCTCCGCGCGCCTCGCGACGCGGACCAGGGCCGGAACACTACCTTGTCCATTACGGGATAATTGTCCATACGTGCGCGCCACGCTCGTATGTGCGTACGGCGATGGTCCCTGCCCGTGCCATACCCGCGCCCTCATCGGAGTCGTCATGCCTCTGCTGCTCATCCAGGGCAAGTTCCGCCTGAAGAACACTCAGCCAGACGGAGACACCGTTCACTTCGTCGCCGACAACCCGACCGACTGGAACCTCGTCGGCGGCGCGCATCCGGTGCACGCCACCAACGGCGAGGCCCCACTGCGTCTGGAGGCCATCGACGCGCTGGAGACCCACTACGCCGGAGAACACCAGCCACTGCAGTTCGGCCACGCCGCCGCGGCGGAACTCCTGACGTGGCTCGGCTTCAACGACGTGCAGCGCAAGCCGGACGAGAGTGTCATCGCCTCGACGCCCGAGACCACACCCGGCTACATCCTCACCGGGGGCGGCGACATCCACAACCGCGCGGTGGCCTTCGTCGGGCGGGGCGCTCCTCCCGCGGCCAGCGGTACGGCCGTCACCGTCGACGCCTCGCTGTTGCGGCAGACCGCCAACCACCACCTGGCCTCACTGGGTCTGGTCTATCCGACCTTCTACACCAGCCTGTTCCGCGACCTGCGACTGGAACTCACAGCCGTCGCGCAGAGCGCCCGGACGGCCCGCCAGGGTCTGTGGCCCCAGGACGTCACCACGTCCGGATTCAAGTTCTCCGATCTGTCGACCATCACCGACGACGTCGTGATCCTGCCCAAGCTGTTCCGTCGGCTCGTGGACTTCCTCCAGCTCAGCATGCCCGTGCACTGCTTGCCCGCGTACCTCGCCGGAAAGGGGGACATGGCAACCGTCCTGTCCACCGGTGAACGCATCGTGGGCCTCCACCACGTCGTCAACGTCACCAACGGCGGCACCATCCGCATGACGCACCCGGCCGAGGACCTGCTCTTCGACGAAGGCTGATCTGCCGGACCCCATCGGCGATGCCTGGCACCTGGGCAACCGCCCCGAGCTCGGCCTTCAGTGCGGCGAGTTGGGCCGCGTGGTCGACGCCGGGAATCCTGCCCGTGCCGCAGCAGCAGCCCCGGCACCCGGTCACCGTGCACTCGGGCCGGGGCGCAGGCGGAGACCCCGGCCGCCGTGGCGGCCGGGGCACGCTGGGCCCGGCAGGTCCCGGCTACCGGAGGTGGCGGGTAAGTCGGGTGGCCTTGTGCAGCAGGTACTCCAGGGGCCCGCGCCGGAACAGACGGGTCCAGACCATGGCCAGGACCGTCGCCGCCCCGATGAAGCCGAGAAGTACCGGCAGCCCCCCGCGCAGGGATTCGTCCTCGATCGCCGGCACAGGCCAGACGTCGGTGAGGAACCACAGGGCGACGACGTGCAGGACGTACACCGTCAGCGCCATCGTGCCGACGGCCGCGACGGGTCTGGCCACGGTCATGAGGCGCGGCGTCCGGTCGGCGACGGTCAGGCAGGCGGCCACCACCGCGAGAGCGACGCCCGTGTTCCCGAGGATGGAGAAGGTCGTCTGACTGTGCGGTGCCGCGACCAGCAGCCAGGCGAGCGGAGTGTGAGCCGTGGGATCGCCGACGGTGTCGGACCACCAGGCCGACGACGCCGACCCGCCGTCGGTGGCGGCCGCGACGGTGGAGAGAGCGTGCGGGACCAGTCGCAGGGCCAGCCAGGAACCGCCGTAGCCGAGCACCGCGAGCCCTGTGCCCGTGAGGGCGAGCCGTGACCGTATGCCGGGCCGGCTGAGGTCCAGCCGGGCCACCGCCATACCGGCGACCACGAACGGCACCCAGGTGAGCACCGGGTACTCCCCCGTGAACAGCAGTTCCACGAAGCCGTCCGTGCCGGTGATGCGGGCCAGCGGATCCCTGGCGGTGACGGCGTCCGCCCAGTTCCCTCGCTCGATCGAGCTTCGGATCACGAAGAGCAGCTGGGGCATGACCAGGGCGCCCGCGGCTGCGATGAACGCGAGCGTCCGTGCCCGCAGCCGGTACAGCGGGAGGACGGCCAGGAAGATCAGCCCGTAGAAACTGAGGATCACGGCCACGTCGGTGTCCAGGGCGGTCAGGGCGTAGCCGAGCACCGCCAGGAGGACGGCGCGGATCACGATCCGCGCCCTTGCCTGACGGCCCGCGCGCCCGGTCCGCGGACGGGGCCGGCCGGTGATGATGACCAGCGAGAAGCCGGCCAGCAGCGCGAAGAGGGCGGAGCTCCGCCCCCGTGCCGTCTCCAGCAGGAATCCCACCGGGCCGCCCACCGTGACGTCGGGGCCGACGTGCGCGGCGTACATGCCGAAGACCGCGAGACCGCGCGCGAGATCGATGCCGACGAGCCGCGCCGTGGACCGCGTACCGGCGGGGACCGAAGCGACCGTGTCGGAGGGGACGGACAAGGGCGTGACGGGAAAAGTGGTGGAGCGTGCCCTCGTGCAGTCGTCCGACACGTCTGCCGGCACCACCGACGGTGCGTTCAGCGTCATGTTCCGAGGTTTCACCGTCGAAGCCACCCGAGTCATCCGGTCGGATTTCCGGAAGTACCCCGCCGACCGGCTGATGTCACCCCCGCCAACCGGCGGGAATCGCGGACCATCCGGCGACGGAAGGCTCCCTGGTGGTACGGATTCGCTGCTGGGCATGCGACGAGCGGAGCACACGTGATCCGGGTCCTGGTGGTCGACGACGAAGCCCTGGTACGGATGGGCTTCTCACACATTCTCGACGCGGCGGACGGCATCGAGGTGGTGGCTGCGGTGGAGGGCGGCGAGGCCGTCAGGTCCGTGCGGGAGCTGGCACCCGACGTCGTGCTGCTGGACATCCGGATGCCGGACGTCGACGGGCTCACCGTCCTGGCCGAGCTCCGCCGCATGCAGAACCCTCCGGTGATCGCCATGCTCACCACTTTCGACACCGACGAATACGTGGCGACCGCGCTGCGCTCGGGCGCCGCCGGGTTCCTCCTCAAGGACACCGACCCCGAGCAGCTTCCCCATCTCGTCCGCACGCTGGCCGAAGGCAGCCCTGCCCTCTCGTCCAGGATCACCCGAACGGTGGTGGACGGCTTCCTCGACGCCGGCGGGCGTGACCCCTCCGCCGTACGCCTCGCCGGTCGGCTGACGGGACGCGAGCACGCCGTCCTCGTGCTCATGGCCGAGGGGCTGGCCAACAACGACATCGGCGAACGGCTCCATCTCAGCACCGGCACCGTGAAAGGCCACGTCAGCGCGGTACTCGGCAAGCTGGAAGTCAGCAGTCGCGTCCAGGCCGCGTTGATCGCCGAGCGCGCGGGCCTCCTGGCCCCGGCGGACGGCGAGGACGCCGGATGACTGCCCGCAAGACGTCAGTGGTGCTCCTGGACCTCGTGCTCGTCGCGATCGCGCTGGCGGACACACGGGCGCATGTCGACAGCGGGGACCGGCCGGCGGTGGCCCTGGCGCTGGTGGCCGCCGGAGCGCTCACGCTGCGCCGCCGGTTCCCCTTGCCGGCCTTCGTCCTCACGCTCCCCGCCGCCCTGGTCTCCGACGCGATGTTCGCCATCACGATCGCGTTGTACACGCTCGCCTCGCTCAGCCGCCATCGCCTCCTGCTGGCCGGCTGCGCGCTGCTCTTCACCGTCGCCGACTACCTCGCCTGGCCACCGTGGTCGTCCCTGCAGTCCACCCAACTCACCGAGGCGAACGGCCTCCTGCACCTCACGTACACCCTGGCCACCGCGGCCGCCCCCGTCTTCCTGGGCCAGCTCGTGCAGGCCCGGCGCGACCTGTCCCTCAGGCTCGCCGAGATCTCCGAGGCCCGCGAGTACGAACGGCTGCTGACCACGCAGAGCGTCCTCGCGAAGGAGCGCGCGCAGCTCGCCCGGGAGATGCACGACGTGGTCTCCCACCAGGTCAGTCTCATCGCCGTCCAGGCCGGAGCACTCCAGGTGGCAGGCGGCGACGACGAGACCAGACGAGCCGCGGCCGCCATCCGGCAGCTCAGCGTGCAGACCCTCGACGAACTGAGGCACATGGTGAGCGTGCTGCGCGCCTCCGGCAGCAGCCCCACCGAACTCACCCCGCAGCCCTCCCTCGCCGACCTGCAACGGCTGGTCGACACCAGCTGCATCGACGCGAAACTCGTGACGGACCTGCCGGAGGACCTCCCGCCCACCCTGCAACGTGCCGTCTACCGCACCGTGCAGGAAGCCCTCACCAACGTCCGCAAACACGCCCCCGGTGCCGCGGCCGCCATCCACATCCACCTCCGGGGCGGCACGCTCCGCACCACCGTCACCAACACCGCCCCCGCCCACCTCCCGCTCGCGCTGCCCAGCGCCCACCACGGCCTCGCCGGGCTGCGCCAGCGCGCGGAACTCCTCGGCGGCACGGTCACCTCCGGCCCCACACCCGACGGCGGCTACGAACTTCACCTGGATCTGCCGACCGAGCCGCGTTGAATCCCGACCAGGCGCGCCTTGGCGTTGCCGTCGGCCGACAGGCGTCGGCAGGCAGCCGTCGGCCGGCGCCCCCGGCCGGCCGTCCCCTCGTCTTCCTGTTCCCGACGGATCTCCCCTCAGTCAGGCCCACATCGCCGCGAGTGCGGTGAGGCCGAGCAGCACGAACAGGAAGGGAGCCAGCGGCCGTCCGTGATCGCCCGGTCGGCTGGGCACGGCGGGACGCAGTTCCGGGTGGCTGTGCAGGGCAGCGACCTCCTCGGCCATGCGGAGGTACGACGGCCGGATGCGCAGCCGCCGTTCTCCGGCCGGCCAGCCGAGCACGGTCAGCTGCCAGACGGTCCCGTCCGACAGCCGGATCTCGACGTTCCCTTCATCCGTGTACGCGACCGATCGCAGCCGCTCCCACGGCACGTGCCGTACCTTCCAGGCTCCGGCCAGCCACAGACCCCTGCTGTCGGCGGTGGCTCTCCAGTTGAGCAGCGTGGCTGCCGGGCCGGTCAACGACAGCAGTCCCAGCAGCGGGGGGAGGGACCAGCTGAACCCTTCCGTCGACAGCAGCCTGACGAAGAACCAGACGCCGGCCGCGGCACCCGCCGTGAACATCAGGCCGACCGTCCGGGCCGCCGCACCCGGGCCCCAGTGCATCGGCAGCCCGGTGGGGTCGAGGGTCCCGGCAACCCCGTCCGCACGGTCCGTACGGTCACGGAGCCGAGACTCCGCCCGGTCCGATGACGCCCGCCTGATCGCGGCGGCCTTGGACACCGGGTCCCCGTCCGGCCGTGGCAGACGGACCGGCGCGATCGTTCGTATCACCAGCGGCTTCGCTTCCTCGTCCGTCGTGACGAGGACCAGCTCGCCCCCTTCGTACGGGGCGCCGAACATCACGGCTTCCCGCAATCGCTCGTCCTCGACGAGGAACTCCTCGTCGTCGACCACCTCAAGGTCCACTCCGCCGGACGGCTCCGCGTCCGCAAGCACCGGCACGCACTGGCACTCCAGCAGCGGGGTACGGCCCGCGGTGTCGTCGGCCGCATAGACCCAGGTGCCGAAGTCACGGACCGAGCACTCCAGGACGCGCAGCACCGGCACCGGTGCGCGACGCAGCGCCCCGGCACGCCGACGGGCCAGAGCACCCGCGGTGAGCAGCGAAAGGCCCGGCAGCACGGCTGCCAGGGTCAGCACCTGCCAGCCGAAGGCGTCGTACGGCTCGGCGGCGAGCCGTCGCCACGTTCCGTCCTCCAGGACGATCATCGTGCTGCCGGTCCCGTAGTCCTCCGGGTAGGCCGAGCCGACGGTGATGTGACGTGCGTCGGCCGTGCGGAGGCGCAGGGACTCGTCTCCGTGGCCGATCACTCGGGCGGTGACACGTACGGCGCGGGCCGCGTGGTCCTCGTCCTCATGGATGCCGCTGAGCCCCATGGCCACGAACCCTGCGGCCGCGACGCCCAGGACCAGCGCGGCAACGAGGGGGACCGTCCCTCGTACCAGCGGACCGACGGGTTCGGGCAGCCGGTACGGTCTGCCCGAGCTCCGCTCGGCAAGTCGCCGCTGCCGGCGCCGCACGGCCAGCCGGGCCCGAGCCGCGGCCCAGCCGAAGGCCAGGGCCGCGATGACAGCGATGTTCGCGGCCCTGGAGACCCAGCCGGCGCCCGGCAGCTCCACCCACGCCACGATGACCGCGAGGGCAGGCGCGGTGACAAGGACCACTTCCGGCAGTTTGGCCAGCCAGAGCAACAGGCCGAGGGCCAGACCCGTCTGGATCATGCCCTCCCAGTCCGGACCGCAAGGGGCCACCGCGCTGCACGGCGGCTCCGGCTCCACCGCGATCGCCCAGACCACGGTCAGGATCAGGGCCAGAACGGACCACTTCGGACGCGCCCAGGCCCCGGGCCGGAGCCTCGCCCACGGCTCGGTATCGGCGGACAGCCAGGCAGGCGCACCTGCGGGTACGGATCCCGAAGGTATCGGGACAGGGGTCTCGGACACGCGAGGATTATGCTGCAGGCCCCGGTACCCCGGTCGGCCCGGTCCCGGAGCCCCGCTCGTGACTGATCGCCGTCCGCCCGCCAGTAGAGTGAGGAAGCTGCGGCGTCCCACCAACACCCGTTCCCCCAGCGGGACATGGCCGACCGCGGTCGAGTCGTCTCTATGAGTGAGGATGAAGCAACAGGTGCTGATAGCGGGCCGGTACCGGCTGGAGACCGCCATCGGGCGAGGCGCGATGGGAGAGGTCTGGCGGGCGTACGACGAGATGCTCGGCAGGCCGGTGGCGGTCAAGCTCCTGCTCGCCCAGCACACCGACCCCACCGCCGCCGCCCGCTTCCGGCTGGAGGCCCAGACCGCGGGCCGGCTCCGGCACCCGAACGTGGTCGGTGTCGTCGACTTCGGCGAACAGGAGGGCCGGCTGTTCCTGGTGATGGAGCTGGTCGAGGGCGACAGCCTGCACCGCGTGCTCGCCCAGGCGGGATACCTGTCGGCCGAGCAGGTCGCCCGCATCGCCGCCCAGGCGGCCGCCGGGCTCGCCGTCGCGCACGAGCAGGGCGTCGTGCACCGGGACATCAAACCCGGCAACCTCCTCCTCGACGCCGCCGGGTCCGTGAAGATCGGTGACTTCGGTATTGCCCGCTTCATGGACGACCCGGGTGGCGGACTCACCGCGACCGGTCAGATCGTCGGCACCAGCCTCTACATCGCCCCCGAGCGCGCCCTGGGTCAGCCCGCGGGACCACCGTCCGACGTCTACTCGCTCGGCTGCGTGCTCTACCAGCTCCTCACCGGGCAGGTGCCGTTCAACGCCGACAGCGCCATCGCTGTCCTCCACCACCATCTCGACACGCCCCCCGTCCCACCACGCGAGCTGGGCATCGGGCTGCCGCCCGCCTTCGAGAACTACCTGCTCGGTCTCCTCGCCAAGCGGCCCGAGGACCGCCCCACGGCGCGCCAGACGGCCGAATGGTTCGCCGCGGGCTCCTGGAGGGGACACCCCGAGCCCCTCCCGGCAGCCGCGCCCCGCCCCGTGCCGGAGCCGCGTACGCCCGCGCCCTCCGGGGCGTGGCCCGAGACGGGTCTGCCCCCGGGCTCCGTCACCACCTATGCCTTCCCGACCGCCGCCGACAGCGGTCCGGCCCACGGGGCCCGGCGCCGCCAGCGGACGGGAGGCCGCACCCCCTCCAAACGCCGGTCAAGGACGGTGAGTGCCGTCGCCGCCGTGGTGATCTTCCTCGGGGCGCTGCTGCTCGGCATCGCGTGGTTCTCCCCCGACCACAGCTCGGCCGACACACCACCGCCGGACCAGCCGCACAGCACGAGCCCGGCCCCGGCCACGGCCTCGGCGCTGAACCCGCCGCCGACCGGTGGCAAGGAGCCCCGGACCGGCAAGGACGACGGCCCGGACAAACAACCGGACACCCCGAAGGGGAAGAACAAGCAGAGCGACGCCAAGGACTGAACCCGCGTCACGACACCCGCCGAGAGCCCGGCAGCCGGAAGGAAGCCGGCGACTCAGGACCGGAATGACATCGGCGCGGCCTCGGCGTCCGCGGAGCCGCTCGCTGTCGTCGCGTTCTGCAGGAGATCGCGTTCGAGGTCGTCCAGCGCTCGCCGGGCCGCGGTGATCCGCGTGAGCAGCAGACGGCGGTCCTCCGCTCCGGGGGCCGGGTACGGCGGCTCCTCCGTCGCCCCGTCCTGCTCCATCTGCCGGGCCTCGTCGAGGGACGTGATGACCACGCCGATCAGGACGTTGACGAGGACGAAGGAGGCGATCAGGACGTAGGAGGCGTAGTAGGCGAGGCTCCAGCGGGAGATCTCCAGGCCGGCGTGGACCGCGTCGCCTATGCCGTCGAGGGTCATGAGGAGGAAGAGGGTGAGGACCGCGCGGCCGATGGAGCCGTAGTGCTCGGGGTCGTGGCGGCCGAAGAAGACCCAGCCGACCATGGCGTACACGTACAGCAGCAGCGCGCCCACCAGCAGAAAGCTGAGTGTGCCGGGGAGGCTGCGGGCGACGGCGGTCAGCACGATCCGCAGCTGCGGCAGGAAGCGGGCGGTGCGCAGCACCCGGGCCAGCCGCAGCAGGCGCAGCACGGTGGTGTTCTCGCGGACGAGCGGCAGGAAGGCGCACAGGACCACGGCGAGGTCGAAGAGGTTCCACGGGTCCCTGAAGAAGTCCCGGGGGCGGTCGGCGTGCGCGCCCAGGCGCAGCAGGATCTCGGCGGTGAACACGGCCAGGCAGCCGTGCTCGGCCAGTCGTAACCAGCGGTGCCACTCCTCGACCAGTCCGGAGTAGGTCTCCAGGCCCAGCAGCGCCGCGTTCAGGAGGATCACGACGAAGACGGTCAGGGCGAACCAGCGGGCCTCCGTCACACCGCGGCAGCGGTGCGCCAGTTCCTGCCGGGCCGACCGGGGGTGCGTCTCGGTCGTCTGGTCTTGCTGCTCCGGCATCGTGCTGCCTCTGCTCCTCGGCTCGTACGGCGTTTCCGGCCAACCCGGCTGGACGGCGGACTTGCTGAGTGATCGCCTTCCAGGGAAACTTCTACAGCACTGTAGATCGAAATGCGGAGGGCAGTCCTGATGTTCGGCTTGAGCGAGCTGGCCCTGATCCTCGTCGTCGTCATCGTGGTCCTCGGCATCAAAAGACTGCCTGAGCTGACGCGTTCGGCGGGCAAGGCGGCCCGGATCTTCAAGAGCGAGGCCAAGGCGCTCAAGGAACAGGACGCGTCGGGTGCGGGTGCGACGGCGGCCGGTTCCGGCGCAGTGGTCTCCGGCACCGTGGTCGATCGGGACGACACGCCCCGGTCCTGAGGTACGAGTCGCACGTGGCGCAGCGCCTGCACCGGCCCTGATCGGGCGCCCCTGACAGGCCGGGGCGCCCGATCGGAGGCCGTCGCCGCTATGCGGGCTGCAGGAAGCGGGACAGCAGGTCGTCCAGGGTGACCATGCCGGTGAGCCGGCCCGCCCCATCACGGACCACGGCGAGCGAGGCGCGGTGCCTGCGCAGGACGTCGATCGCCTCGCCGACCGTGGTGTCCGTGCCCAGTTCGGGCACCGGGCGGGCCAGGTGGCGGGCGCTGGTGGTGCGCCCCTGGGCCCGCGCGACCAGGGCGTCGCGGGCGTGGACGGAGCCGAGGACGGTGCCGTTCTCGCGGACGAGCAGGCGGGTACGGTCGGAACCGGCCGCCTCCCGCAGGATCTCCTCCAGGTCTGCCCCGCCGTCGACCGAGGTGATGGCGGCCGCCGGGATCTGCAGGTCGCCCACCGGGGTTTCCGGCTCGGTCAGCGAGCGGGTGAGCAGGTCCGAGTCGGTCTCGCTGATCAGACCCAGCCGCTCGGACTCCGCCACCAGATGCGTGAGCTGTTCCCGGTTGTGGACCGAGGCGAGTTCGTCGCGCGGGGCGACCCGGCAGAGCCGTACCAGGGCGTTGCTCAGCCGGTTCAGCGCCGCGAGCACCGGGCGTACGGCCTTCACCACGCCCCGGAAGGGCGGGGCGAGCAGCATCGCCGAGCGCTCGGGGTGGGCGATGGCCCAGGACTTGGGTGCCATCTCGCCGACCACCATGTGGAGGAACACCACCACGATCATCGCCACGGCGAACGCGACGCCGTAGCTGAGCGCGCTGGGCAGACCCAACTTGTGCAGCAGCGGATCCAGTTCGTGGGAGATGGCGGGCTTGGACACCGAACCCAGGCCCAGGGTGCAGACGGTGATGCCGAGCTGGGCACCCGCGAGCATCAGGGACAGCTCGCGTATCCCGGCCAGTGCGGCCTTCGCGCCACTGTGCCCCTCGGCCGCGGCCTTCTCGATCCGGTGCCGTTTGGCGGCGACCAGCGCGAACTCGGCCGCGACGAAGAAGCCGCTGCCGACCAGCAGCAGCACGGTGACGAACAGCGCCATGGGGAAGCTCACGGCTGTCTCTCCTCACGCACGCCGCCGAAGGCGGTGCCCGGCTCGGAAGGCCCGGAAGGCTCAGGCGGTTCAGGCACCCGTCGCAGCCCCACCCTGTCGGGCACGTGACGGTCGAGAGCCCGTACGTCCAGGGTGACCCGGCCGCCGTCGGCCGCCTCGACGGTGACCCGGTCGCCGATGGCGGGGAAACGGCCGAGCCGGTCCACGATCAGGCCGGCCACCGTGTCGTAGTCGTCCTCCTCCGGCAGCTCGATGCCGGTGGCCTCGGCGATCTCGTCCACGCGGCGGCCCGCGTCCAGGAGCCAGCCGTCCCCGTCGGCCACGGCGGGTTCGGTCACCGTGTCGGTCTCGTCGGCGATGTCCCCGACCAGTTCCTCGGCGATGTCCTCGTAGGTCACGACACCGGCGACGCCGCCGTGTTCGTCCAGGACGACGGCGAACTCGTCGTCCCACGCCCGCATCTGCTCCACGGCGTCGGGCAGCGGGAGCGTGTCGGGCAACAGCAGGGGGCGCCGGGCGAGGACTCCGGCGGTGGTGCCCGGGAACCGGTCAGCGGGCACCCCGATCAGGTCCCGTACACCGAGTACGCCCGAGACGTCGTCGGGGTGGTCGCCCAGCACCGGGTAGTTGGAGTGGCCGTGCCTGCCGATCAGGGCGACCGCCTCGGCGGCGGAGGCGTCCTTGCGGACGAAGACGGCGTCCGCGCGCGGCACCATCACCTCGTCCAGGGTGCGCTCGGAGAACTCCAGGGCGTGGTCGAGGAGTTCGGCCGTGCCCTTGGGCAGTTCACCCTGCTCGTGGGACTCGCCGATGAGCTGGCTCAGCTCCTCCAGGGTGGCGCCGTGGTGCAGTTCCTCGACGGGTTCGATGCCGACCTTGCGCAGCAGTCTGTTCGCCGCCGCGTCGAAGATGTGCACCACCGGGCCCACGACCTTGAGGTACGCCAGCGTGGAGCCGGCCAGCGCCCTCGCCAGCCGCTCGGGCACGGCGATGGCGAGGTTCTTCGGCGCCAGCTCGCCCAGCACCATCTGCACCACCGTGGCGCCGACGAAGGCGAGGACCACGGAGAGGCCGCTGACGGCCGCGTCCGGGACGCCGAGGCCGGACAGGGCCGGCCGGAGCAGCGCGGAGACCGACGGCTCGGCGACGAAGCCGACGACCAGGCCGGTGACGGTGATGCCGAGCTGGGCACCGGAGAGCATGAACGACAGCCGCTCCAGGACCTTCAGCGCGCGGGCCGCCTTCTTGTCCCCGGCCTCGGCCTCACGGGCGAGGGCGAGCCGGTCGGCCGAGACATAGGCGAACTCCTGGGCGACGAAGTAGCCGGTGGCGGCGGTCAGCAGGAACACGGCCAGCACACCGAACAGGGCACTCGTGGCACTCAACGAACACCACCCCGCCACGTGCCGTGGTCAGGAAAGTCCTGGCGGGATGGTCGGGGACTGTGCCCCGAAGGGTCCGAGTGGTCTGGGAGGTCCGTCGGTCTGGCGGACAAAGCTGGTATTCCTCCGATTGCTGTCGACAGGGGTGAGACTCCGGAACAGATAGTTCCGTTCCTGTACACGTACCCGGCCGCACGCGTTCACGACCACGCCCGGGCCTGCCTTCAGACGTTGACGCCGAAGTCCTGTGCGATGCCGCGCAGACCGGAGGCGTAGCCCTGGCCGACCGCGCGGAACTTCCACTCGCCGCCGTGGCGGTACAGCTCGCCGAAGACCATCGCCGTCTCCGACGAGGCGTCCTCGGAGAGGTCGTAGCGTGCGATCTCCTGACCGCCGGCCTGGTTGACGACCCGGATGAAGGCGTTGCGGACCTGCCCGAAGCTCTGCCCCCGGGTGTCCGCGTCGTGGATCGACACCGGGAACACGATCTTCGCGATCTCGGCCGGCACGGCGGCGAGGTTCACCTTGATGGACTCGTCGTCGCCCTCGCCCTCACCCGTGAGGTTGTCGCCGGTGTGCTCGACCGAACCGTCCGGGCTGGTCAGGTTGTTGTAGAAGACGAAGTGCCGGTCGGAGACGACCTTGCCCGAGGCGTCCAGAAGCAACGCGGAGGCGTCCAGGTCGTAGTCCGCGCCGGTGGTGGTACGCACGTCCCAGCCGAGACCGACCAGCACCGCGCTCAGACCCGGCGCCTCCTTGCTCAGCGAGACATTGCCACCCTTGCCCAGGGAAACACCCACGGCTCTTCCTCCGTTGTGGACTGTACGTACCGTCACTGAGTCCCAACGCGAACCCCGCCTCCGCGGTTCCCATACTTGCGCAACCTCTAAAGTATTGAGGTCGCAGGAGTCCCAGGACTTCGAACTCCAGGACCTGCACCCGAAGACCTTTCTGAGCAAACACGTCCCCGACGGTGTCCCTGACGAAGTCCGAGGCCCCGGGGCGGCGGCCCGCCCGGCGTTCGACACGGACGCCGCCTGAGCCGCCGTGCCGCCACGCAGGTCTCGCGATTCGGTTGACCAGTTGCGCAATGTTTAAACTGTTCGCCGTGGAGACGAGTCCAGTGGCGGGGTGGGAAACGGCTGTCCTCAGCGGGGGGCCGGCCGACGGGTTGCGGCTACGGGTCGCCGACCGGCCGTGGGTGATCCAGGTGACCCATCCGTGCGAGATGACGGAACGGCCGGACGGGATGCGCGCAGAGGCGCTGTACATCTACCGGCGCGACTCGGGCGTGACGACCGAGCCGTTGCGGTACGGCTTCGACATAGCGAGCCCCTGACCCAGGCATCGCGCGGGACGTCAGCGCGCGACCGAGTCCTCGGAGACCGTACGAGCCGAGGTCGTGTCCCCCGGAGCGGCCTGGACGAGCTTCACGGCCGACGGCTCGGCCGTCTCGCCGGCGGAGGCGGTCGAGGCGGTTGCCTGTGGGCCGTCGTCGTCCTTCATCGCCTTGGCCTCACTCTTCAGGATGCGCATCGACCTGCCCAGCCCGCGGGCGGCCTCGGGCAGCTTCTTCGACCCGAACAGCAGGATGATGATGATCGCGACGACCAGCAGGTGCCAGGGTTCCAGTCCGTTGCGGAGCATCCCGCCCACCCCTCTCCGTGTCGGGCAGCAGCGCGAGCCGGACAGACCGCACCCGCCACCATGATTGCTACGTTGCGCAACTGTACAACCCTGAGGTAAGAACGGTCGCTTCGACTTACGGGGTGCCGGGTGCCGCTCCCCACACGGTCCGCGACCTGGTCGCGACTCCCGTGGCGTTCACTCGTCGGAGTCGGGCTTGCTGGTCGCCGCCGCGTACGCCTGGGCCGGAGTCATCGCGACCCCGTTGAGGCTGACCGTCTTGTAGGGACTGACCTTGGCGCAGGTCTTGGTGTCGTCGGCGGTGGACGCGTTGGCGTTGGTGGTGGCGGCCTTGGCGTCGGCGGAGGCGGACGGGTAGGTGGTGCCGGTCGTCCAGTCGCTGCCGATGACCAGCGTCAGGCCGGTGCCGGTGCCCGACTTGATGTGCGAGCCGGGCAGGTCGAGGGCCTTGGCGACGGTCTGCGCCTCGGCCTTGTCGCCGCTGCCGTAGGTCAGGGTGGTCGTGGTCGCCGAACTCGGGGCGTTGCCCGTGGTCGTACCGGAGCTGAAGCCGTGGTTGACGAGCGCCGTCGCGATCGCGGAGGCGCGGCCCGTGACGGTGGTGCCGTTCTCGACGGTCACGGCGATCTCGGACGCCGGCACGGTCGCCGTGGCCGTCGGCTCGGCACTCGCGGTCGCCGAGGCCGCCGACGACTTCTTACCCGAACCGGTGGTCAGCGACTGGTCGTCGGCGATGGTGGCGAAGAGCTCCTTGGCTCCGGTGCCGACGACCACCCGGTTGCTGTTCTCCGGATCGGGCGCCGTCTGCATGGTGGTGAACGTCATCCGCTTGGCAGGGACCTTGTTCAGGTCCGCCGCCAGCCCGACCAGCTTCGCGACGCTGCCGAGGCCGTCGTCCACGGTCAGCGCCTTGGTGGCGGCGTCGGCGAGGCTGTAGACCGCGGTGGGGTCGGTGAGGGTGCCCGCGCTCTTGAACTTGCGGATCATCGCGCTGAGGAAGATGTGCTGGGAGACGGTACGGCCGAGGTCGCTGCCGTCGCCGAAGCCGTGCCGGGAACGGACGAACTCCAGGGCGGCCTCGCCCTTGAGGGTGTGGGTGCCCTTGGACAGCTTGAGGTGCGAGTAGGTGTCGTACACGTTGGAGCTGACGCACACCGAGACCCCGCCGACCGCGTCGGACATCTTCACCACGCCGGAGAAGTCCAGCTTGACGAAGTGGTCGATGGGGATGCCGGTGAACTGGTGGACGGTGGCGACCTGGCAGGCCGGCCCGTACTGGAGAGCGCTGTTGACCTGACCGTAGTAGCCCGGCGTGGACGTGTTGTTGTCGGTGTCCTTGCAGGCAGGGACGTCGACCATGGTGTCGCGGGGGATGCTCATGACCGTGGCGTTGGAACGGTCGGCGGATATGTGGACGACCATCTCCACATCCGCGTTGCCGTACCCGCTCTGGACGCCGGTCTGGGAACAGCCGCCGCCGAGCTTGCAGTCGGTCGTGCTGGTACGGGCGTCCGAGCCCATCACCAGGATGTTGATCGGCGTGCGGCCGAACGCGTCGGCCTTCTCGGTGCCGCCCTTGCCGTCGAGGGAGACGCTGTTGATGTTGCCGTTGAGGTGCTGGTAGAACCACCAGCCCGCGCCCGCGGTGACCACGATCAGCAGGGACACGCAGATCCCGGCGATCTTCAGGAAGCGTCGGCCCCGGCCCGCCGGCCTGGCCCGCCGGGAGTTTCTTCCGCCCCGGGATCCGGCCGCCTGCCGGGCAGCGGCCCGCCCGCCCGTCGGGCGCGTCTCGTCCGCGGCAGCCGTACGCTGCCCGGGTACCCGGTCGGTACGACTGTGCGTGGCCTGCCCGACCGGGCCGCCCCAAGGGTCGCTCATCTCCCACTCCCACGAAGAAACGGTCGGGCACCGGGGTGCGTGGCTGCGAAATCTAACAAAGCCATGGCCCGAGCAGCACAGATCCTCATGCAACTCACAGCCGGAGATCTCTCACACTCCCGGGAGCCTCAGCCCCCGGTCCGCCCGTACCGGGCGATGATCCAGGCAGCCCCGTGCTCGGCCAGCACCCGTCGCCGCCCTCGCCGCGAACGCCGTACGCCGACGGTCGGGGACGGCTCCCGGGACGGCGCCTCCGCCAGTGCGGCGAGCCGGCGTGCGGCGCGGGCCAGGTCCGTCTCCAGTCGCCGACGGCCTTCCGGGGTACCCGCCCTCAGTAACGCCGTGTAGAGCCCCTCGACCTCGGCCATGGCGGCACCGATCCGCAGGTTCGCTTCGCGCGCACTGCGGCTGTCCCCACGTGGCATGGCTGTTCACCCTCCCCCGACGCCGGGACCGTTCCCGGCGCTTCCATTATTGCGCAATGCAGCAAGTGAATTCAGCCGTCACGTCAGCCACCGCCACCCTCCTTGGACGCCTCGTCGCAGAGGATCGGGGGCCGAGACTCCCGTGGGACGCCGCCGGGCCCGCCCCTCACGTCGCGGTACCGCTTTCCCCGCGACGCCGTTCGTAGCGCGCTCTGGCGGCCAGGACCGCGGCGGCGTAGAGCGCGAGGACGGCGGCGAGCAGCAGGTAGTACGCCGGAGACAGGGTCGTCAGGCCGAGCGGCGGACCGAGCGGTGAGGGCGGCAGCAGCAGTCCCACCGCGGCCAGCGCGGCCGCGGCCCAGACGACCGAGCCCGGCTTGCGCCCGTGCGCCCACAGGCGGCCTTCGCGCAGCAGCATCATCACCAGGGCCTGGGTGATCAGGTTCTCGGTGAACCAGCCCGAGTGGAAGATGGCCTCGTCGTCCCCGGTCCCGGGCCCGTGCAGGGCAAGGGCGAGGACACCGAAGGTGGCGAGGTCGGCGACCGCGTTGAGCAGTCCGAAACCGCAGATGAAGCGGAGCAGTTCGCGGGGCCTCAGTACGGTCGGGCGGACGAGTACGGAGGGGTGCGGGCGGTCGTGGACGTAGGCCAGCTGGGCGGCGTCGAAGCAGAGGTTCTGGATCAGGACCTGTGACGGAAGCATCGGCAGGTAGGGCAGCAGCAGCCCCGCGGAGAGCATGGCGATCACGTTGCCGAGGTTGGAGGAGAGCGTGATGCGCAGATAGGTCGCGATGTTTCCGCCCGCGTGCCGGCCTGCGGCGATGGCGTGGGCGACGGCGGTGAGGTCCTTCTCGGCGAGCACCACGTCGGCGGCCTCACGGGTCACGTCGGCGGCGCCCCGCGGAGCGATCCCGACATCGGCGGCGCGCACCGCGGGCAGGTCGTTGACCCCGTCCCCGAGGAAGCCGACGGTGTGCCCGGCGCCGCGCAGTGCCTCGGTGATACGGGCCTTGTGTTCCGGGGTACAGCGGGCGAAGACCGTCGTACGGCCGACGAGTTCGGACAGCTCGGTGTCGCTCGCGCCGTCGATGCGGTCGGCGGTGAGCAGTCCGTCCTCGCCGACGGGAAGGCCGAGGTCGCGGCAGGCACGTGCGGCGGTGCCCGGATGGTCGCCGGTGAGGATCCTGACGGTGACCCCCTGGCCGGCCAGAACGGCGAGCGCGTCGGCTGCGGTGGGCGCGAGGGCGTCCCGGAGGGTGACCAGGCCGCGGAAGGAGAGGCCGCGTTCGTCGGCCGGGGTGTACTCCCGGGCGCGGGCGGGGCGTTCGGCGGTGGCGACCGCCAGTACCCGCAGGCCGTCGGCGGCAGCCTCGGCGGCGAGCCGGCGCAGCCGCTCGCGCTCACGCCCGGCCGCGCGCTCGTCCCCGTCGAGCCGGCAGCGTTCGAGGACGGCTTCGACGTCCCCCTTGACGACCAGGGTGTGGCTGCCGAGCCGGCCCGGGGTGCGGATCACGGCGGTGGCCAGCCGGCGCACCGGGTCGAAGGGGACGACCGCCGTCCCGTCGTACGCCGTGAGCGCGTCCTCGTCCGCCGCGTCCAGCAGTGCCTCGTCGAGGGCGTCGGGCTCCGGCAGCTCGGCGAGTTGCAGGGTCCACCAGGCATTGACCGCGGCCCAGTGCAGGACGTCGGGGTCGTCCCGGCCGTCCGGGCCGAGCGCGCCGGCGACGAGCGGCCGGTCCTGGGTGAGGGTGCCGGTCTTGTCCACGCACAGCACGTCCACCGCGCCGATGTCGTGCAGGGCGGGCAGCCGCTTGACGATCACCCCGTGGGCGCGGGCCAGCAGGGCGGCGCCGCGGGACAGGCAGGTGGTGACCAGGACCGGCAGCGTCTCCGGGGTCAGCCCGACCGCCACCGCGACGGCGAACGGCAGCGTCTCCAGACCGCGGCCGCGCAGCGCGGCGTTGCTCATCAGCACCAGCGGCGGGGTGAGCAGCATGAACCGGATCAGGATCCAGGAGACCCCGTGCACGGAACGGTCGAAGGCGCTGTCCCGGTGCCGGTCCGCGCCCCGCGCGTGACCGGCGGCCAGCAGGGTCCGGGCGCCGGTCGCGGTGACGACCGCGGTGGCGCTGCCGGAGGCGATGCTGCTGCCCTGGTAGCAGGACTGCGGCTGCTCGAACCCGTCGGCTCCCGGTGCCCGGTCGTCACCGGCGCGCTTCGGGACCGGCGCGGACTCCCCGGTCAGCGCGGACTGGTGCACGGTCAGCCCGCTCGACCGCAGCAGCCGTACGTCGGCCGGGACCAGGTCGCCCGGCCCCAGGCGCACCACGTCGCCGGGGACCAGTTCGTCCACGGGGACCTCGCGGGCCGTCGGCGAGGCGTCCGCGTCGGCGCGCCGCAGCACGCCGGCGGTGGTGGCGACCAGCTCCCGCAGGGCGGCGGTGGACCGGTCGGCCCGGTGCTCCCCGGACGCCCGCAGCACACAGCTGACCACGACCAGGAGGAGGATCACCGTTGCGGTGCCCCAGGCGAACACGGCCGCCGACACGAGGCCGAGGCAGACGAGCACCGCCGTGAACGGGTCGCGCAGGCTTCGGACGAGCAGCCGGGGCCAGGAGGGTGCGCGCCGTTCCGGCAGCGTGTTCTCGCCCCACCGGGCCAGGCGTTCCTCGGCCTCGGCCTCGGTCAGGCCGCGCGGGCCGCTGTCCAGGGAGCGCAGCACTTCCAGCACAGTGGGCAGGGAGTCGCCCGCCCCGGGTTTCCCAGCGATGTCCGGGGCCCGGCCGGTGCCCCCTGCCGGCCCGGCCCCGCGATCGGGTGTCCCGGCGTCCGGTCCCGAGGCCGCGGTGGCCTCAGACACCGGTCCTGTGCAGTCGGTCCACCGACGCGCCGGCCTGGTGCGAGCGCGCGGTCAGCTGCCCGACCATCACCCGCACCACGGTCACGATGTCGGGGTCGTCGACGTAGTAGATGTGCCTGCGGCCCTCGCGGCGGGAGCGCACCAGCCCGGCGAGCTTGAGTTTGGTCAGGTGCTGGCTGACCGCGGGCAGGGCGCCGCCCACCCGGTCGGCGAGATGCGTGACATCGCTCTCGCCCTGCGCCAGCGCCCACATCAGGTGCAGCCGGGCCGAGGACGCGAGCAGCCCGAACACGGCGGCCGCCTCCGTCAGCACATCGACGGAGGGGTCCTCCAAGCCACCGGCGTTCTCCGCCACAGTCCTCTCCCGTCCCGCCCACGGTCACGGCGCCCGCACACGCGCCGACCCAGTGTAGGGGCCGCGGCCGCGGCCCTGGCGCTGCCGGGACGGCTGTGGCCGGCAGGGAAACCGTTCTCGCGAGGGCTGTCCCGTCAGTCCTCGTAGTGGTTGTTGGCGATCACGTCGGGCTCGTCGTCGTCGAACGCATCGTTCATCAGACCGCCGCCGATCAGGCCGGCGGCGCCGGAGGCGGCGCGGTCTCGCGCAGGACGTCGACGCCGTAGTCCGCGGACCGCCGGCTCGACGACACGGCGCCGCCCTTGGTCAGGGGGCGGTCATGCGCTCCTTCGATTCCGGACTTGCGCAATATCCGAATCAAGCAACAGAACCTCGACGACCGTGCGGCAACCGCGCATAACCCCTCGTCAGGGCACCGAAACCGTCCATACGCTGGCGCGGACGATCAATCCGCACATCTGGAGGACAACACCGTGGGCATCATCGGCTGGATCATTCTCGGCCTGCTCGCCGGAGGGATCGCCAAGGTCCTGCTGCCCGGCCGTGACCCGGGCGGCCTGATCGGCACCACCCTCATCGGCGTCGCGGGCGCCTTCGTGGGCGGCTGGCTCTCCTCCCGCTTCCTCGACCGCCCGGTCGAGAACCACTTCTTCGACCTCTACACCTGGGGCGCGGCCATCGGCGGCTCCCTGGTCCTGCTGATCGGCTACCGAGTGCTGTTCGGCAACTCCCGCGACTGACACCGGACTCCGGTGCCCCTCACAGGTGCCGGACGATGACGGGCAGGAGGTCCTGGAACGTCCGTCCCGTGGCCGGTTCGCCGATGGCCGTCAACTGCCAGCCGCCATCGGCCCGGTGGAGCTTGGCCATGATCTGCGCGGTGTACGTCCCGCCGCCGCTGAGGGTGTAGCGGGCCAGCTCCGCGCCGCTGGTCTCGTCGACCAGCCGGCAGAAGGCGTTCTGTACCTCGGCGAACGTCTGGCCGGTGAACGAGTTGACCGTGAAGACGATCTGGTCGACGTGGTCCGGGACACGGGCGAGGTCCACGAGGACGACCTCGTCGTCGCCTCCGGCTCCGGCTCCACCGGTGAGGTTGTCCCCGAGGTGCCGTACGGACCCGTCGTTACTCGTCAGGTGCTGGAAGAAGACGACATCGGCGAGTTGCGCGTCGGCGAAGAGCAGGGCCGAGGCGTCCAGGTCGATCTCCCGGGGGCCGGCCAGCTTGGCCAGGAACCCCTTGCGCTGCGCGGCCTGCCAGCCGAGCCCCATGCGAACCGCGCTCAGCGCGCCGCCGCCGGACTTGCTCAGGCTGATCCGCTGGCCCTTGCCGAGGTTGACTGACACAGGTCGTCTCGCCTTCTGTCGCTGGTTGGTTCACGGGGACGGCCGGCCCCGGGGGGCCGCGCCGTCTCCGGATGTGCCGCCGACCGTGGGTACGGCGGGTGGCCCTCGGTCAGACGCCGACGCCGAAGTCGGAGGCGATACCGGCAAGGCCGGAGGCGTAGCCCTGGCCGACCGCGCGGAACTTCCACTCCGCGCCGTTGCGGTACAGCTCGCCGAAGACCATGGCCGTCTCGGTGGAGGCGTCCTCGGACAGGTCGTAGCGGGCGAGTTCGGCGCCGCCGGCCTGGTTGACGACCCGGATGAAGGCGTTGCGGACCTGTCCGAAACTCTGCCCCCGGGCATCGGCGTCGTGGATCGAGACCGGGAAGACGACCCGGTCCACCTCGGCCGGTACGGCGGCGAGGTTCACCTTGATGGACTCGTCGTCGCCCTCGCCCTCACCGGTGAGGTTGTCGCCGGTGTGCTCGACCGAACCGTCCGGGCTGCTCAGGTTGTTGTAGAAGACGAAGTGCCGGTCGGAGACGACCTTGCCCGAGGCGTCCAGAAGCAACGCGGAGGCATCCAGGTCGAAGTCGGCACCGGTGGTGGTGCGCACGTCCCAGCCGAGGCCTACCAGCACCGCGGTCAGGCCCGGCGCCTCCTTGCTCAGCGAGACATTGCCGCCCTTGGACAGGGAAACACCCATGTTCATCCCTCCACGCACTGCCATTGATCTGCCGTCGGTCTGCCGTCGACGCGGGTCCGCGCCACGACTCCCGGCTAAAATCTACAACACTGTAGAAGTAAGCGGAGGAACAGCCGCGCGACCCGGCCATGGCCATCCACTCCCTGGCCGCACCGGCAGCGGCCGTCCGCTCTATACGATGTGACGCTCCCCGGCGCGAGGAGCCGAAGCCAGGCAGGAGGGAGAGCCGTCCGTGGGGAAGGCCGATCCGCGCCGCCCGCGCAGAGCGCAGGGCGCGCTGGAGACACGGGTGCTCGCGGCACTCCACGAGGCCGAGGGCGCGGTGACCGCCAGTTGGGTTCAGGACCGGCTGGCCGCCGGCCTCGCGTACACCACCGTGATGACGGTGCTGGCCCGCCTGCTGGCGAAGAACGCTGTGACGCGCCGACGTGAGGGGCGATCGTTCGTGTGGATGCCCGCCGCGGACGAGGCCGGGCTCGCCGCGCTGAGGATGCACCGGGTGCTGGACGGCGAGCACGACCGCAGGGCGGTACTGGCCAGCTTCATCACCACGCTGCCGGAGAACGACGAGCAGCTGCTGCGCGAACTGCTGGCCCAGGCCGGCGACGAGGACGAGGACTAGGACTGGGACCGGATGGGGATCTTCGTCTTTCTCCCGATGGTGCTGCCGTTGACGGCCTGGCCGATCGCGCGCCTGGCCGAACAACGTCTCCACCCGCGCTCCGCCACGGCTCTGCTGACCGGAGTCTCCTGCGTGATGGCCCTCTGCAGCACGGTGTGCCTGGCGCTGCTCATGGTGGTCGGTACCGCCCAACTGCCCGGCAATCCGCTGCCGGACGGCTGGTCGGATCCCGAGGTGCGCGAGAGCGTGCCGCGCCACGAGATCACGGGAAAGGCCGCGATTCTCGCGCTGATCTCCGTCGTCGCGAGCTGGGGCCGGGCGTTGGCGCGTCACTACCGTGTCCGATGGCGTGCTCACCAGGCACTGGCCGGTCTGCCGCCCACCGAGGTCGCGGTACTGCCCGCCCCGCAGCCGTACGCCTATGCCCTCCCCGGTGGCCGACGCAACCGGATCGTGGTGTCCACGGCGATGCTCGCCGGTCTGGGCTCACAGGAGCGCCGCGCCCTGTTCGCCCACGAACGCGTACACCTCGCCGCCCGGCACCACCGCCATCTGCTGTTCGTCGAACTGGCGGCCTGCGCCAACCCGTTCCTGTGGCCGCTGCGCCAGGCGGTCGCCTATGCGGCGGAGCGCTGGGCCGACGAGGAAGCCGCCCAGGTCGTCGGCAGCCGCCGGGCGGTCGCCCGTGCGATCGGCAAGGCGGCCCTCGTCTCGCGCGACGCCCCCACTCGAACGTTCGCCGCCTTCGCCGCACCGGGGCCGCTCCCGCGCCGTATCGCTGCGCTGCTCGGCCCGCCGCCCGCCGTACGCGCCTGGCCGCCCGTCTTCACCGCCGTCGGTCTGGCCCTGTGGACGGCCACCGCCGGAGCCCTCATGTCGGCGATGCTCTCGGCCAACTCGGCCGTCACCCTGCTCCTGCTGCTGCACGCGGCGACACCGCTCTGAAACGCAGAGGTCCGCACGGCGTCCGGCTCGGAGAGCGAACTCGCGCGGCGGCAGCCGCAGCGTGACGCACGGATCCCGCACCACGGCCCGCTCAGCGGCGTCGAAGGGGTGTCCGCATCCGCATCTGCGCCGCCGAGTCCTTGCTGCGACCGCGCGAACCACCCGTAAAGACTAACGCGCGGCCCGATCACCCCGCTCCCCCAAACGGGCTTCCTCGATGCGGCCGAGCAGGAAGGGCACCACTCCCCTTTCAAGCAGGGCGAGTTCCCACTCGTGCCGGGCCCGCACCGCTTCGACCTCCGCCTCCGCCTCCGCCTCCGCCTCTGCCTCTGCCTCGAACCGACTGTCACCGCGCCCGGTGGGAGCGTTGTGCGCCGACGCGAGCAGCCAAAGCAGGTCGCCGATCACCGCGCCGGCCGCCACCGCACCGGCGATCAGCCCTGCCGTGATCAGGCCGTCGCCGACGTAGGGACGGTCGCCGAAGGCCCGCAGGCAGTACCCGATCAGCAGACAGACGACGGCGGTAGCCGCCGAAAGGCGAGGCCAGAGCCTGGCGAGCATCAGCAACAGTCCTCCGGCGCAGGCGGGGGCAGCTGCCGGGTCTCGGACGCCCTCTGTCTGCCCCGCCGACTCGTCACACCCGCGTGTGAGCGCGAGGTACGCCCGGTACTCGACGGCCACCGTGGCAAGGATGACGGTACGTTCACGGACCGCTCTGCTGCGCAGCCGCTCGCGGTCGAAACCACCGATGCCACTGCCGAGCACCTCGTCGACCTGCCGGGAGGCCAGGGCCTGGTCGAGCACGCGCTCGAACACGGCACCGATCTCGGCCTCGGACAGCCCGGAAAGCTTCATGAGTAACCCCGATGATCGAACGCGTCCTGGCGCCCACGGTCTACGGAGGCGGCCGGGCAGTGAGGAGTGGCGATTCTATAGTTACCAAATTGCGCAACCAATGAAGACTTGCTCGGGTAACGGCCATCTGACGCTTCAGCGCATTTCAGCGCGACGGCGTCGCCTCCGGTTTCACTCGACGCGCCCCGACCGCGCTCGGCATGGTCGCCACGAAACCGCGCACGTGGTTGCCTTCGTCAAGGCGAAGGACGGCGTGGAGCGGCCGGGCGAGCCCGCTGGATCACGGGCCGTCTCAGCCCGCCGCTGCGGCGTCGGTCGTGTCACAACAGGGGCCGTTCGAGGAGGACGTACGAGGCGAGGGCCGCGACGAGTGTTGCAGGTCAGGGCTGTGGCCAGGGCCAGTTTTCGGCTCTGCCAGTCGGTGCGGACCTCGTACGGGATCTTGAGACCGTGAGCAGCTCGTGGCAGGGTCATGCCGCATGATCGATGAATTCGCGAAGGACAACCTGCACGGGAGACTGCGGCGGGACCGCGAGGCGTTGCTCTGGAAACTCGACGGCTTGTCCGAATACGACGCCCGCCGGCCTTTGACAGCGACCGGGACCAACCTCCTCGGCCTGGTCAAACACGTGGCCACCGTCGAGGCCAGGTACTTCGGCGAGGTCTTCGACCGCCCTTCCCCGGAACCGCTGCCCCGGTGGCAGGACTACGACGGCACCGATCTGTGGGTGACCGAGGACGAGACCCGCGATCAGATCATCGGGTTCTACCGGCGCACGTGGGAGCACTCGGACGCGACGATCAACGAGCTTCCCCTCGACGCCCCCGGCCACGTGCCGTGGTGGCGGGAGCCTCATCCCAACACGAACCTGTTCGCCGTCATGGTCCATGTCCTCGGCGAGTCCATCCGGCATGCCGGCCACGCCGACATCCTGCGCGAGGGCCTCGACGGCCGGACCGGGGTGCGCGCCGAATACGAGCAGCAGATCGACGAGGAAGCCCGTGCGGCCTACTGCGCGAAGATTGAGCAGGCCGCCAGATCGGCCGCACCGATCAAGGCCAAGAGGCTGTCTGACGTGACGTGATGTCCGTGCGGGCATGATGCTGCGCCTGACGGCATCTGCCGGCGACGGCCGGCCTGTGGACCCGCGGGTGGTCGGGACGATCGCTCATCACACCGGGCACGCTGACGGGCTCCAGGATCAGGCGTCGCCGCGGTGTCTGCCGGGTCGGCGGTTCGCGCGTCCGGACTGTGCTCTACTGCGGGACAAGGACGGTGAGCCACTCCGCTTCGCGTGGCCGGTACCCGTAGCGGTCCCAGAGCCCCGACACGATCGCCGGGACGTGGCCGGCTCCGTAGACGATGGCCACCCGGATCGGCTCGGCGCAGCGTTCCGAGTGGATCTCGCCGAGGGCGTCGAGCAACCGCTGGTCGCGCCGGTCGGTCATCGCGTGCTCGACGGGGTTGTCGGCCATCATCTCCGCCCGCAGTGTCGACGGCAGGTCCTCGACCTCCTGGTCCTCGTCGAGGAAGGCACGCGGACCGCGCAGCGCGAACACCAGGCCCATCACCGGGGCCATGAGCATCAGCAGTACGTACATCCACCGCGGCAGTGTCTTCAGGTCCTCGGCCGCCTCGGCCGCGGTCACGTCCGGGTTGACCACCGGCACGCCTTCGGGAAGCACCAGTTCATCGCGCTGCTCCTGCAGGCCGTTGCGCCGCCGGCGCGGGGCGAACCGGTAGGCGAGCGTGAGGGCGCTCACTCCGACCGATCTCCCCCGGATTCCTTCGACGACTATGAGATCGCATTCCCTGAGCCTGAGGCGGACCTGGGAGTAGAACGTCGGCGATGCCACATGCAGCATCGGGAAGATCACGAATTCAAGCGGTGTCTGCGTCCGTCTCATGGTGATCACAGCAGACCGGACGGCGTACCCGGTCACCTCGATGATCTGCATGATGCCCTCCTTCGTGCGCCGCCGGGTTCGACTCACGCCCGCAGCAGGACACGAACCCGCCCCGGTCCGCGGTTCCCTGGCGGCGGCGATGCGTCGTTCGCCTGCGGCGAGCGGGCGCCCAGCGGGGGTTGCGTCGGGGACGCGGCCGGGGTCACGTGGGCGGGTCGGGTGCGGCGCCTCCGCCGCTTCGGCTGTCGGCGCGCGTCTCGGAGACGGCTGCCTGAACTGCCGTCGACGTACGGGGTATTGACGCACAGCTGGTCTAGTCCATACCGTCTCCAACCATCGCCGGTTCAGCACTGGAACCATCGTTCAACTACGTGAACTCCAGCTTCAGCTCCCGAATGCTCCGCCTCGGCACCCCCACCTCGCGCTTCCCGCGTTCATGACAGGAGCCGCCCCGTGTTCAGATCCGCTGCCAGAGCCCTCACCGCCGTTCCCGCTCTCCTCGCGACGGCGGCCACCGTCCTCGTCGCCGCCGGCGGCTCCGCGAGCGCCGCGACCAACCCCGGCCCCGGCTTCCCCGCCCGCTACGCCGCGCCGTACGTCGAGACGTGGAACTCGCCCTCGGCCATGGCCAACGCCCGCAACGCCACGGGCCTCAAGTACTTCACCCTCGCCTTCGTCATCGACGGCGGCGGCTGCAACGCCATGTTCAACGGCGACACTCCGGTCACCGACGCCGGCTGGACCTCAGCGATCAACTCCCTGCGTGCGGCGGGCGGCGACGTCATCGCCTCCTTCGGCGGCGCGTCCGGCACCGAGGAGGCCCAGGCCTGTACCACCGTGGCCTCGCTGAAGGCCCAGTACAAGAAGGTCGTCGACACCCTCAACCTCACCCGGGTCGACTTCGACATCGAGGGCAGCGCGATCGCCGACACCGCAGCCAACGACCGCCGGAACAAGGCACTCGCCCAGCTCCAGCAGGAGTACGCCGCCGCCGGGCGCAAGCTGGACGTCCAGTACACCCTGCCTGCCATGCCCAACGGCCTGGACGGCAACGGCACGAAGCTGCTGTCCAACGCCAAGAGCAACGGGCTCAACGTCAATCTCGTCAACATCATGACGATGGACTACTACGACGGAACCCGGGACATGGGCAAGGCGGCCACCGACGCCGCCACCGCCCTGCGCACCCAGCTCGGCGCCATCTGGCCGGAGAAGTCCGACGCCCAGCTGTGGGCGATGGAAGGCAACACCCCGATGATCGGCGTCAACGACGACACCACCGAGATCTTCACCACCGGCAACGCCACCACCCTCGCCAACTTCGCCAAGTCCAAGGGCATCCAGGAACTCGCCTTCTGGGCACTCGGCCGCGACAAGGCGTGTGCCACCAACGGCCAGCTCTCCGACACCTGCAGCGGGACGCCGCAGAGCGCCTGGCAGTTCGCCGGCACCTTCAACACCGTGACCGGTGGTACGACTCCCCCGCCGCCCACCGGGTCCACGGGCCAGATCACCGGCCTCGGCGGCAAGTGCGTGGACGTCGCGGCGGCAAGCAGCGCCAACGGCACCGCCGTTCAGATGTATGACTGCAACGGGACCACGGCCCAGCAGTGGACCGTGGGTTCCGACAACACCATCCGCAGTCTCGGCAAGTGCATGGATCTCACCTCCGCCGGCACCGCCAACGGCACGAAGGTCCAGTTGTACGACTGCAACGGCACCGCGGCGCAGGTCTGGCAGCGGAGCAGCGGCGACACCCTGGTGAACCCCGCGTCCGGCAAGTGCCTCGATGTCACGGACAAGTCGACGGCCAACGGAGCCCGGCTGCAGATCTGGACCTGCGCCGGCGGCACCAACCAGCAGTTCCACCTGCCGGCCTGACAGGAACGTACGTCCGCCGGATCGCACGCGGCGTGCGGGAGACCCGACACCCCGGCGCGTTCGTAGTGCAGTGCGCGGGCCGCCTCCCACCAGTGGAGGCGGCCCGCCCGTTCCCTGTGGTGGCGTGGCTGGTTCGTCCGGCCTGTCTCACCAGGGCGCCGGGGCCGGTGGCGGAGCCACCGGGGGCCGGTCGTCGCAGGTGATGGTGTTCGGCAGTTCCCAGGACGCCAGCCAGGGGCCGGTGGTGCCGCCGCCGTCGTTGCCGCCGAGGTCGTTCACCGTGAACTCGGATCCGGATGCGGGGAAGTTGAAGGATCCGCAGTTGTTGATGCCGACCGCGCCGACGTTGCGGGCGTCCACGTTCTCGAAGGACGCCGATCCGGCGGAGCGGGCGCTGAGCACGGAGGTGCCGGTGCCGTCCACGCGGATGTCCTTGAAACGGACGCCTCGGATCGCGTACTTGTCCTTCACCGGGAAGTCGGAGACCAGCATGATCGCGTTGTAGGTGTTGTCGAGGAAGTGGTCGCCGGTGACCTGGATGTCGGCGTCGATGTCCCGCTCCAGGGCGTAGAACCAGATCGCGCCCAGGCCGATCTTCCAGTTGAGCTCGAACGGCCCCGAGCGGACGGTGGTGTTGTCCGAGATCTTCAGATAGCCGGTGAACGGCTGCGCACCGAACCGGGAGCCGACCTGGATGGCGCTGCCCTCTCTGATCGGGTCGGCTATCAGGTTGCCGGTGACCGTGTTGTCGGTGCCGCCGTACAGGGCGATGCCGTTGGCGAGGACCGGGGTCTGCACGGTGTTGTGGTCGAAGACGTTGCGCGCGTCGCCGGTCTTCTCCGACCACATGGCCAGACCGTCGTCGCCGGTGTTGCGGACGAAGGTGTCCGAGACGCTCGAATCAGTGACGCCGGTGTGGAAGTTGAGACCGTCGGCGATCTGGTCGGCGATCTGGGTGCGGGTGACGCGCAGACCGGTCATCGGGCCGTCGAACCACATGCCGACCTTGGTGTGGTGGAGGTAGAGCCCGTCGATCGTGGAGTCGCTGAGCGCCCCGCCGATGGCGTTGACCTGGTCGGTGTCGATGCGTTCGCGTACGTCGCCCTCGACGGCGAAGCCCGACAGGTGGACGTCGTGGCTGCCGCCGTCCGCGGCGTCCTTGCCGTAGAAGCCCACCCCGGTGTGGACCGAGCCGTCGGGGGCGGGGGTGTCGAGGGTGACCTGGTGGCCCTTGACGATCGTGTACCAGCTGCCGGCGCCGACGATCGTCACGTCGTCCACGATGAGGTGGCGGTTCACCTGGTACGTGCCCGGCGGCAGGTACACCTTGAGGTGCCGCTTCTTGGCGTAGGCGATGGCCCGGTCGAAGGCGTCGCCCGCGTCACGCCGGCCGGTGGGGTCGGCCCCGAAGGCGATGACGTTCGCGGCACGCGTCTCGACGTGGGGCGCGCCGACGAGCTGGGTGTCGAGCAGGTCGATGACGGTCCAGGCGGCCGTGCTGTTCCTGGGCGCGGTGAGGCGGACGGTGTCGCCGGCCGAGTACCGCTTGCCGAGCAGCAGTCGCTGCTCGTCGTAGAAGTGGCTCGGCCTGAACGGCTTGTCGATGGTGGGCGCCGGGGTGGTGGCGGCGGGAACGCAACCGCATTCGGTGATCCACCAGTCGGGGTGCAGCAGGTCGCCCTGGGGGTCGTTGCTGAACGGGTACTGGTTGTAGAGCCAGGAGTACTGCGAGGTGAGGCTCATCGTGGCGCGGTGACGGCCGCCCACGGAGACGTCGAGGGGGGCGGTGATGCCGCCGCCGCCCGGGGCGTCGGGGATGCTGTACCGCACGGTGAGGGCGTTGGCCGCGCGCGGCAGGGTGAACTCGACGTACTGGCCCGGCTGCAACCGTACCGCCGTGCGGCCGGATGCCTCCGAGGGGAGCGTGTAGGCGGTGCGGTCGGGGCCGATGACGGTGCCGTCCGTCGCCGCGTTCTCCGCCTCCTGTTCGTCGAAGTCCACCGCGGCGCCCCGCCCCGCGACAAGGGCGGGGTCGAGTCCGGCCCGGGTCACCGCCGGGGAGCCCGTACCGTCACCGTGCCACGACGACGCCGGGGCCGGTGCGCCGAGGCCGAGCACGAGTCCCGCGGTGACCGCGGTCAGTGCCACCAGGGTCCGAGCCGGTCTTCGCGCACGGCCTCTCAGCCGTTCCGCAGCCACGTGGTTGGTGTACCGCGCCATCGGATTCTCGTTTCTCTGGGAGCGGAGGCCACCGAGGGCAGCTCGGTGCGCGGCGGCACGACGGGAACGGGCCGTGCCGCTGCGTACCGGGACATTAGGACGCGACGCGACAGCCGGACAAGACAGTGGACGCTTCTTTCCATCATCCAGTACGGATCCTGCATGAGTTTGTCGATTACTTGCGATCCGGCAGGAGTGGCCGGTCAGTGTTCCTCGGCCCGCCGGCAACAGAGGCAGCAGGCCGCCTCGAACCGTTGCCCGGACGTCCGTGACCTGCGATGATCCAGTCCCGATTCGTGATCGCGGGGGAGTCCGAGCATGGGATTTTTGAGACCGGGCAGTCACAGCACCCTGTCCTGCCGGAGCGTGAAACGGCCGCGTACCACGCTGCTGGCGGCCCTGGGACTCACCGCCGTCTTCGTTACGGGGTGCGGCAGTTCCGCCGACGAAGGACTGCCGGTGCGGTTGGTGAACGAGTCGGCCTGGAATGCTCACGTGCTCGGCTGCCCGTCATGCGGAGAGCGCGGCCTCATAGTCGAGGGCGACCCCGACCCAACGACGGGCGGGAGCGGCGGCACCTACTTCGGGTGGAACGAAAAGCGCGCATGGCCTGTGACGTACAAGGTGGTCGTCCGGGGAGTGGAGTCGGTCTGCCCCGTCATCGACCCCGAGCCCGGCAAAGCGGACGGCGCGGTCGGCACCCGAGACATCATCTACGTAGTGGACAAGACCGGGACCTGTGTCGCGGGCCCGCCGAGCATGGACGACATCTGACGTCGGGACAAACCCCACGGTGACCGCTTCGGGTCGGTCATGTGTTCCCGGCTGGAAGCCGCTCCTCTCAAGTCAGGGGGTGCCTCGCCACCGGTGGCCCGGGCGCCACGGCGGTGCGTTCCCGGTGTGCGGGCGAAGGTGACCAGTGGGATTCTGTACTTCCTGGAAGCCGAGGGGGGAAACGGCACGACCCAAGGCACCGGCAGTTGCCCGAGGTGGTTGAAGTGATGGGCATCATGGGAACAGGACGTCCGCGACGACGGCCCCTCACGCCGCTGGCCGCCGTCGTCAACGGCGTCGTCGCAGGCGTCGCGGGGACGGTGTGCATGGATGCCACGCGCTATCTGCGATACCGCCGCACGGGAGGGACCGAAAGTCCCAAGGACTGGGAGTTCGCGCCGGTCGAAGGCTGGGAAGACGCCCCGGATCCGGGCAAGGTCGCGAAGCGGCTGCTGGAGGGGTTCACCCAGCGCGAGGTCCCTGACCGGTGGGCATGGCTCATGAGTACCGCGATGCACTGGTCCTACGGCTCCGTCTGGGGTGCGCTGTACGGGATCGCCGCCGGGTCGGTCCGGAGCCCGAACCCGTTGCTCGGCATCCCCCTCGGCGCGACCGTGTGGGCCAGTGCGTATCTGGTCCTCCCGGAGGCCGGGCTCTACCAGCCGATCTGGAAATACAGCCCGAAGACATTGGCCGACGACCTGAGCGCACACCTCGTGTTCGGTCTGGGAGCCGGCACCTGCTTCTGGCTCACCAGCAGACTTCGCTGACCTCGCGCTCGGCGAGAGTCTCGGCGCACCGCGCCGACCCCGCTACGGGTCTCGCGCGGCCGAGCGGCAAGGCGATGCCCAACCACCTCAGTGCAGTTGCTCGGCCAGGCCGACGATGATGCCCTCCGGGCCGCGGAGATAGCAGAGCAGGTAGCTGTCCTCGAACCGGGCGATCTCGCCGACCAGTTCGGCGCCGTGCGGGCGCAGGCGGGCAACGGTGTCCTCGATGTCGTCGACGGCGAACATGACGCGGTGCGTGCCCAGAATGTTGTGCGGCCGGTTGCGCGCCCCGGCGCTGATCGCCACGGGGCTGCGGTACTTCGCCAGTTCGAGCCGGCCGTGTCCGTCCGGGGTCCGGACCATCGCGATGTCGCAGCGGACGCCGTCGAGTCCGGTGCACTGGTCGGCGAAGACGCCCTCGACCTCCGCCCTGCCCTCCAGCTCCATGCCGAGTTCCACGAAGAACGCGATGGCGGCATCCATGTCCTCGACGACGATGCCCACGTTGTCCATCCGCTGAATCGCCATGCTGGTCTCTCCTTCTTCGCAGCGCGGCCGGTGGCAGCCGCTGTCGTCCCTGGGACGGAGCCGGCAGCACGTTCTCGACATCCGCAGACCGCCGGGCTCCGAAAGAGCTGGATCGTGCCGCACCGGACGGCTAGGGGAAATCGGCCCGGTTGCCCTGCGTGAGGTTGTCGAGGATCGTGCGGAGCCACGGGCGGCGAACGGCCGGCAGGCGGGCCAAGGTGTGCTGGAACGTCTCCCGGTCGGCGCGGAACCGGTAGGCGGGCAGGAGCGGCGGCGGGTCGTCGCGGAGGACGTCCTGGGGTATGCGGCCCGACGCGGGAACCGGCGGATACGGCTGGGGAGACACCAGCCACAGCCACACCCCCAGCGGCAACGGCACCGGGTGTGCCGACGCGGCCGGGCCCGCGGGGGTCCAGGCCCGGCCCGTCCGGGGATGGACCGGTACGAGGAGGATGTCGACGCCCGCGTCCGGGGAGGGCCGTCCTGGTCCGGCCAGGGCGGCGTGCCGCTTCGGGTTGCCCGGGGGCAGCAGGGCGTCGAGCGCGTGTTGGAACACGTCCGCGGTCAGACCGGCCGGGACCTGCACCGGCTGCCCTCGGGAGGCGACCAGCAGGTGGGCGAGCGCATGGCCGACTGCCGCCTCCCACTGCGGGCTCCACGACCAGTAGTGACTCGACCCCGACCGTCCTCCCCACGTGGCGATCGGCTCGAACGGGGGCGTCCTCTCCCCCTTCTCCACCAGCTCCGGCCAGGAGAGGGGCGGTGCGTGGACACCGCCGACGGGAACGCGGTGCGCGGTGTCCGGGCTGAGCCGTACCACCTGCCAGAGCGAGCAGTCGTCGACCCTGGTCGCCACGGGGAGGTCGCAGGCCTCGCAGGCCGTGTTGGGCCCGTCGGCTCCGTCGAGGCCGCAGCAGGCACCGCCGCGCTTCCCCGGAATCAGCCGGGTTCCACGGATGTCACCGGGTGCGATGAGACTCGCTCCGGGAGTGCCGTCGGACAGGGCGTAGACCGGCGCGTAGATGCCACGCGCCTCCGCCTCGCCCGGATCGATCTCGTCCCACCTCCGCCACGGCCCGCCCCAGGGCTCCGGGTCCACGGCAAACGTCCCTGACTCCATGAGCACCGGGAGCTGGGTGCCGTTCCCGTATTTCTGACGGGCGTGAACCGGCAGTGCGACCTGGGACAGCGGGGTGGTCAACTCGGCACCGCATCCCGCACACACGAAAACGAACAAATGTCCTCCGTCTGGGAAAGCAGGCGCATCCTCGCAGCTCGCTGCCGGCCCGCCAACAGGTTTTCTCATCGGTGCGGGAGCGGCACCTGCCGGCGTCGGCAGGCCCACCGGGGTCCACATCCCCGAGGGGCGGGCCGAGTGTGCGGTCACGGACTCAGGAGCACACGGCCGAAAGGGCCGCCTTCGATGAGATGGCGCTGGGCCTCGGCGGCCTGCTCCAGCGGGAAGACGCGGTCGACGAGCGGAGTGATCTCCTTGCCGGCCACCAGATCCAGGAGTGTGGCATTGGCCGCGTTGACCTGCTCCTGCGTGAACAGGGCGAACAGGAAGCCGTGCACGTGGGCCGCCTTCCAGATCAGGTCGGTGACGTCGATGCCGGCCTGCGTGCCGGCGGAGTAGCCGATGCTGATCAGGGTGCCGCCCCACGCGAGCGCGCCGAGGGCCGGCCCGGTGATCGGCCCGGCGACCCCGTCGAGGACGACGTCGACGCCCTTGCCGTCGGTGAGCCGGGCGACCCCGTCGCCCAGCGACTCCCGGCTGAGGTCGATGACCTCGTATCCGGCAGCCCGGCTCCGCTCGGCCCTGACCGTGGAGGTGGCGGTGGTGAGCGCGAGCGACGCGCCCAGGTGCCGGGCGATCTCGACGCCGCCCTGGCCCACCGCGCCACCGCTTCCCGGGGCGAGCACGGTGCCGCCCGGCTGGAATCCGGCGAGCTCGGTGAGCGCCAGGTACCCGGTCAGGTAACCGGCGCCCGTGGACAGCGCCGCGGCGGCGGTGTCGTCGACCCCGTCCGGGACGGCCAGCAGGTGCGCCGGATCGACGGTGACGTACTCGGCCCAGGTGCCGTCGGTGGCGACGCCGTACCGGCCGCCGCTGACCATGACCCGGGTGCCCGCAGCCGGACCGCTCCCACCGGGCTCTTCGACCGTGCCCACGCCGGCGCCTCCCGGAGTGATCGGGAACGGCTTGACCGGGCCCCGCTTGCCGCTGCGCACGGTGTCGTCCAACGGCTGGATGCCCGCCAGGGTCAGCCGGACCAGGGCCTGCCCGCTCCGGGGCTCGGGCCTGGGCACGTCCACCGGGCGCAGGACGTCGTAGTCGCCGAACTGGTCGTACTGGATCGCTCGCATCGTCTTGGCCCTTCCGCTGTGCCGATGCGCGAGGCTCGATGCGTATGTGTGCGGCGCGCTCAATGCGTTTGTGTGCGGCGCGCTCCGTCATGGTGCGGCGCGTTGGGGCAAGGCCCCCAGCAGCAGGAGCGCAATCCACCTTCCAACCCTAAGACTCCGCTAGATATCGGGACAAACCGACATCGCAACTCGACCAGAAGGTGATCCAGACGCGCGCTCTGCCGCGCCCGGACGTTCCCGGCCGACCGCTCACGGGGGGGGCGAAGGACGAGGAAGCCCCGGATGCCGACGGCCGACTCCGTACCCTGGCGGCATGCGCATGCGCCCCACCCTGAGCTGGACCCCCGCCGCGGATCTGCCGCCGGGCACCACCGACCTGGAACCGGTCGTCCACGCGCTGAGCACCGGCGGTGTGCTGGTGCTCAGCGGCGCGGGAATCTCCACGGAGTCAGGCATCCCGGACTACCGGGGCAAGGGCGGGAGCCTGAGCCGGCACACCCCGATGACCTACCAGGACTTCACCGGCAGCGCCCACGCCCGGCGCCGCTACTGGGCGCGCAGCCACCTCGGCTGGCGCACCTTCGGCCGCGCCCTCCCCAACGCCGGGCACCGGGCCGTGGCCGCCTACGCGCGGCACGCCCATGTCTCGGGTGTGATCACCCAGAACGTCGACGGCCTGCACCAGGCCGCCGGCAGCGCGGGCGTCGTGGAACTCCACGGCAGTCTCGACCGGGTCGTCTGCCTCTCCTGCGGCGACTTCAGCCCCCGCCGCGAACTCGCCCGGCGGCTGGAGGACGAGAACCCGGGCTTCGACCCGGTGGCCGCAGGGATCAACCCGGACGGTGACGCCGACCTCACCGACGCGCAGGTCGGGGACTTCCGCATCGTGCCCTGCGCCCACTGCGGCGGTGTCCTCAAACCGGACGTGGTGTTCTTCGGCGAGGCGGTTCCGCCGGAGCGCGTCGAGCACTGCCGGCGGCTGGTCCGTGAAGCGTCCTCGCTGCTGGTCCTGGGCTCCTCGCTGACGGTGATGTCCGGGCTCCGGTTCGTCCGGCAGGCGCACCAGGAGGGAAAGCCGGTGTTGATCGTCAACCAGGACCCGACCCGGGGCGACCCGCTCGCCGTCACCCGGGTCGCGCTCCCCCTCGGGCCTGCCCTGACCACCGTGGCCAACCGGTTGGGCGTCCCGGTCGACGGCGGGTCCGCGAACTGAGGCGGCGTCCACCCGGTGAGCGGGCCCAGCCGTTTCACCTGGCGGCCGCGGGCCCGGGTCGTCCTCGTGCCCGGCAGCGCCGAAGATGTCCGGCAGTGGTGGCAGGCGGCGTATGCGAACAGAATGGTGATCCGTGCGACCGCCTGCTCACAGCCACGTGCCGCACGGCCGGTGTCCCGCCGACGGAGGGTGGAAGACATGCGGCACTACGATCTCGTCGTCCTGGGGGCGGGCAGCGGCAACATGCTGCTGTCCGAGGAGTTCGACCGGCTGCGGGTCGCCATCGTCGAACCGGACCGGTTCGGCGGCACCTGTCTGAACCGGGGGTGCATCCCGAGCAAGATGTTCGTGGTCGCCGCGGACGCCGCCGAGGGGGCGCGGGAGGCACGGCGTCTCGGTGTCCACGCGAGCGTCTCGCACGTCGACTGGAAGTCCGTCCGGGACCGCGTGTTCCACCGCATCGATCCGCTGCACGCGAGTGCGGTGGAATTCCGCAGAAGCCAGGGCGTCGACGTGCTCACCGAGGCGGCCCGCTTCGTGGCCCCGAAGGTGCTGGAGGTCGGGGCGGAGCGGATCACCGCCGAGACGTTCGTCGTCGCAATCGGGTCGCGGCCGGTGGTGCCGGACATCCCGGGGCTCGACACCGTGCCCTTCCACACCTCGGACACGATCATGCGGATCGACGACCTGCCCGCCTCGCTGCTGGTGCTCGGCGGTGGTTTCATCGCGGCCGAGTTCGGCCACGTGTTCGCCTCGTTCGGTGTGGACGTCACGATCGTGCAGCGCGGGCCCCGCCTGCTCATGGCGGAGGACGAACAGGTGTCGCAGCGCTTCACCGAACTCGCCGCACAGCGGCACCGTGTGCTGCTCGGTGCCGAGGTCGTCTCCGTCGGACCGAAGGGGGACGGTGTGGCGGCCCGGGTGGCGGGTCCGGACGGTGAGCACGCCGTCGAGGCCGACATGCTGCTGGTGGCCGTCGGCCGCAGGCCCAACACCGACCGGCTGCGGGCCGTCGACGGCGGGCTGGAGCTGGACGAGCACGGCCACATCGTCACCGACGCCGCCTACCGCACGTCGGTGCCGGGGGTGTGGGCACTCGGCGACGCGGTGAACCACTTCCAGCTCAAGCACGTGGCGAACGCCGAGTCGCGGGTGGTGCGGCACAACATCCTCCATCCGCAGGACGTGCGGACGCTGCCGAACACGGTGGCACCGCACGCGGTGTTCACCCACCCGCAGATCGCCGGTGTCGGCCTCACGGAACAGGAGGCGCGGCGGCGCGGCACCGACTTCCTGGTGAGCGTCCGCGACTACGCCCAGACCGCCTACGGGTGGGCCCTGGAGGACACCACCAGTTTCGTCAAACTCCTCGCGAGCCCCGCCGATCGCCTGCTCCTGGGCGCGCACATCATCGGGCCCCAGGCCGCCACGCTCATCCAGCCCCTGATCCAGGCCATGTCCCTGGGACTGACGGTGGACCGGATCGGGCACGACGTCATGTACATCCACCCGGCTCTGACGGAGGCCGTCGAGCAGGCGCTGCTGGAGCTGTAGTCCGGCGGCACGAGGGAGTGCGCCTCCTGGGGCGGCGACGATCAGGCCGTGACGTCGAGGACGACGCGGAACCGCGCCTTGCCGGAGAGCATCCGCTCGTACGCGTCCATGGCCCGCTCGAAGGGCATCGTCTCGATCGAGGGGCGGATGCCGTGCGCCAGGGTGAAGGCGAGGTTGTCCTCGTTCTCGATGGACGAGCCGGTCAGGCTGCCGACGATGCTCCGGGTGCCGAAGATCAGGTCGGCGGTGGCCACCGACAGCGGGTCGGGCGCCGCACCCACGACGACGAGCTTCCCACCGGGCGCCAGGCCGCGCACCAGCGGACTCATGGACGCGCCGCTCGACGCCGTGGCGACGACGAGCGAGGCGCCGCCCAGGGCTGCCAGCGCCGCGCCGGGGTCCGTCTCCGAGCTGTCGATGTACTCGTGAGCGCCCAGCTCACGGGCGAGCGGCTCCTTGTCCTTGCCGCGGGCGACGGCGGCGACCCGGTGACCGAGGCTGCGCGCGTACTGGAGGGCGAGGTGGCCCAGCCCGCCGATGCCCTGCACGGCCACCAGGCTGCCCGCCCTGACGGAGTCCTGCTGAAGCGCGGAGAAGGTGGTCAGTCCGGCACACAGCAGCGGGGCGGCCTCGGCCGCGGACATGCCCTCGGGGATGCGGACCAGTCCGCTGGCCCGCGCGTAGGTCACCTCGGCGTAGCCGCCGTCGACGTCCGTGCCGGTCTGCCCCTGGTCGAGGCAGTTGACGAAGTCGCCCCGGCGGCACGGCTCGCACTCCCCGCAGTGCCCGTTCAGGAAGCCGACGCCGACGCGGTCGCCGGGGTGCCAGGCCGTGACGCCCGGCCCGACGGCGTCGATGACGCCGACGATCTCGTGGCCGGGCACGATCGGACTCGACGGGTCGGCGCGAAGGCCCTCCACGGCGAGGACGTCGGAGTGGCAGACGCCGCAGGTCTCCACCCGGAGGCGGACGTGTCCGGGCGCCGGGTCGGCCAGCTCGCGCTCGACCAGCCGCAGGTTGTGGACTCCGGTGGCCTCGAAGGCTCGGTAGGTGGTGGACATGGAGGCTCCTTGGTAGCGCCCGCCGGACGTGGGCCGACGGGGCTCGGTGTGATGATGCTTTTCAATATGACCGGTCGTCTTAGATGACGTCAAGCCTGGCCACCCAGGGTGCGAGGGTCCGCCTTCCAGGGTTGACAGCGGCCAAGACGACCGGACATATTGAGGGTGAGGTGATCCGAATGGCACGTGCATCGAAGCGCGAGGACATCGCGCAGGCGGCACTGGAGCAGTTCCGCACCCGGGGCTTCAACGCCACCGGCATAAGCGACATCACCTCGGCAGCCGGCGCCCCGAAGGGTTCGTTCTACAACCACTTCGCCAGCAAGGAGGACAGCGCCCTGGAGGCGCTCGACCGCTATGCCGCCGGTCTGCGCTTCGACATGCTCGACGCCGCCGGGCGCCCCCCGCTGGAACGCCTCCGGGCGCACTTCGAGTTCATGGGCTCGGACACGGTGGACAGCGGCTTCGCCCGCGGCTGCCTGGTCGGCAATCTCGGCGCCGAGGTGGCCGACCACTCCGAGGAGATCCGCTCGGCCGTCCGGCGCGGCTTCCAGCAGTGGGCCTCGCACATCGAGCGCGTACTCGCCGAGGCCAAGGAATCGGGCGAGGTCAGCGCCTCGCTCGACGTGCCGGCGACCGCGCTCTTCGTCCTCAGCGCCTGGGAAGGCGCCCTGATCGCGGCCCGCGCGGACAAGTCCTCCGCCCCCATCGACGCGTTCTTCCACCTGGTGTTCGACGTCGTGCTGCGCTGAGTCTGCCTGCCACCGTCACAGCCACTCCGGGTTGCACAGTCACGTACAGCTAGATAGCGTAACTGGCAGTGAAATGCCGTCGGCGCCTCACGACCCGGGCGGCGAACGATTTCAGTCCTGAGTCACTCCGCCCCATCTGCGATGCAGTATCTCGGTATGCGCACTTTTCCTCGCCGTGCCGACGAGTCGACTCATTGAAACAGCACTCCTTTCGCACGCTTCGCGACTGCGGACCCACCCAGGAATTCTTCAGGGAGATCCACTGTGTCCGAATTTCTTCGTCCGTGCTCCCGCAGGAAGTTCATCTCCGTGTCCGCGACCGCGGCGACCGCCGCGACAGGGGGATTCGGGCTGCGAGCCTGGAGCATTTCCGGAAAGCCGGAATCGCCGAGCGAGAGGCAGAGCATCCGCCCCTTTCGCGTGGACGTCCCGGAGCAGGACCTGGCCGAGCTCCGCCGACGCATCAAGGCGACACGATGGCCCGACCGCGAAACCGTCCATGATCAGTCCCAGGGCGTCCAACTGGCCACGATGAAGGAACTCGCCCACTACTGGGAAACGGCCTACGACTGGCGGAAGATCGAGAAGACGCTCAACTCCCTGCCGATGTACATGACGGAGATCGACGGACTCGACATACAGTTCATCCATGTCCGCTCCCGCCACAGCGACGCCCTCCCGGTCGTTCTGACCCATGGCTGGCCGGGCTCCATCCTGGAGTTCCTTAAGGTCATCGGGCCGCTCAGTGACCCCACCGCCCACGGGGGGCGTGCCGAGGACGCCTTTCACCTCGTCATACCGTCGATGCCCGGATACGGCTTCTCGGAGCGGCCGACGACCACCGGCTGGAATCCCGACCGCATCGCGCGTGCCTGGGCCGTACTCATGGAGCGTCTGGGATACCGGCACTACGTCTCCCAAGGCGGGGACTGGGGCGCGGTGATCTCCGACAGGATGGCCGTGCAGAAGCCCCCCGGATTGCTCGGAATCCACGTCAACTTCCCGGCCACCGTCCCGCCGGACATCGCGAAGAAGCTCGCCTGCGGTGACCCGGTACCCGCCGGTCTCAGCCCGGACGAGAAGGCGGCCTACGGCCAACTGGCCACCCTCTACAAGACCGGATCCGGCTACTCGGCCATGATGGTGACCCGCCCGCAGACCGAGGGATACGGGCTGACGGACTCGCCCGTCGGACTGGCCGCCTGGATGTACGACAAATTCGCGGCTTGGACGTACAGCGGCGGCCACCCCGAGCGCGTACTCACCAAGGACGAGATGCTCGACGACATCACCCTCTACTGGGTGACGAACACCGCGGTCTCCTCGTCACGTCTCTACTGGGAGAACAACGCCAACAACTTCAACGCGGTGTCCGTGTCCGTCCCGGCCGCCATCACGGTGTTCCCGGGCGAGATCTACCAGGCCCCACGCAGCTGGGCGTCACGCGCCTACCACGACCTCTTCTACTACCACCGTGCCCGCAGCGGGGGCCACTTCGCGGCCTGGGAGGTCCCGGGCATCTTCACGGACGAACTCCGGGCCGCGTTCGCACCACTGCGCGGATCCCGGCGGTCCGCCGGCAAGTAGGCGCCCACCTGGCACGGGGCCGACACTGCCTTGCGGACCGCCGGACTCGGCGGTCCCCCACGGCGCCGGGGCCCGATCAGGACCCCGGTCACCGGCCCCGCCTCGCTATCTGTACGAGACGGCCGTGGCCACGCGGATGCTCCGTGGGGGCATGGTGATCCGCAGTACGTGGGTGCCGGCGTCCCAGTGCCAGGCCGCGGTCGCCAACCGGGCACCGTCCGCGCTCACTTGACTCGGTGCTGCGCCGACTCCGAGGAAGGACACCGTCCAGGTGCGGCGGGTCGTCTGTCCGGGGAAGGTTCCCCTGGCGGGTGCGATCTTCAGCAGGTGGGTCCCCTTGTGTTCGGCGTAGCGGATCCGGGTGGTTGCCGCACGGCCGGGGTCCGAGGTCGTGCCGTCGTCCTCGTAGAGGGAGAACGCGCCGGACGTTCCCGGGGCCACGGTGACGCTGACCTTGTCGAGCGGGCTCCGGCTGTCGTTCGGCACGTTGTCGGACCGGGTCGCGACGATACCGCCCGCTCGGACGAAGACCGGCATGGTGTCCAGGGTGGTCGCGATGTCGTACGTGGCTCCGCCGGCGGGTGCGGTGTAGGTGCGGCCGGTGAAGTAGTCCGTCCACCGGCCCGGCGGGAACCACACCCGCGTGGTCGTGTCGGTACCGGGGGTGGTCACGGGGGCGACCAGCAGGTCGGGGCCGTAGAGGTACTCGCTGTCGGCCTCGGTGTAGGCGTTCTCCTCCTCCGGGTACTGGAGGTACAGGGGGCGGACGATCGGGGTGCCGGTGGTGCCCGCCTCGTGCGCCAAGGTGTACGTGTACGGCACGAGCGCCTCGCGCAGCCGGAGGAACTTCTCGGCGGACCCCTGTGCTTCGGGGCCGTACTGCCACGGCAGGCGGTCGCTGTGGTTGCTGTGCAGCCGGTCGACGGGCTGGAAGGTGCCGAACTGCACCCAGCGTGCGTACAGGTCGTCGGGCAGTCGGGTGGTGAGGCGGGTCTGGCCGTTCGAGGTGTACGTCTCGGATCCGGGGATGCCGTACCCGTCGTTGTGGCCGCCGATGTCGTGGCTGACGGCGGCGAGGCCGGTGGCGGCCGACTCCCCCGGTGTGTAGCCGACCTCGGCGCGCAGGGTGCCCCAGTTCGAGGTGGTGTCACCGGTGAAGTGGAGGGTGCTGCGCTTGTCGGCCCAGGGGCCGGTGGGCAGGCCCACCCCACCGCTGTAGCCGCCGGCCTGGAGGGAGCCGTAGGCGCGGGACAGGACGAAGCCGCGGTCGCCGGTCTCGGAGGAGGTGAGGTCGGCGTACTTCTGGTTGATCCATGCGTCGGGGGTGGCTCCGGACCGGGAGGAGCGGGAGGCGTCGCAGCACCAGTCGAGCCACCAGAAGTCGTTGCCGGCCTGGTCCATCGGCCGGTGCAGGTCGAGGTAGGCCTTGAGCTGGTCGGGGTCGCCGAAGTCGAAGGTGTAGCAGTCCGGGCCCGCGCCGCCCGCGCAACCGCCCTTGCGCAGCCTGCCCTTGGCCGTGGCCTGGGCCGTCGCGAACTGCGGGTCGGTGCCGAGGATGCTGGGGTGCACGTTCAGGGTGTTGTGCAGGCCTTGGCCGGCGGACCAGTCGAAGAAGGCCCTGGGGTCGGGGAACTTGGCCGGGTCGAAGTTCCAGCCGCTCCAGGTGTTGGGCGACTTGAAGTCGGTGTCCGTCACCAGCACGTCCAGCGGGACGTCCGCGGCGCGGAACGCGGGCAGGACGGTGTTCTCGTAGTCGCTCGCGGTGCGGTCGATGTACTCGGAGTACCAGACGCCGTAGGCCCAGCGGGGCAGCAGCCGGGACGGCCCGGTCAGGGTGGCGAGGTCGGACAGGCCCTGTGGGTAGTCGTGTCCGAAGGCGAAGAGGTAGCCGTCCTGGTAGGGCCGGCCGCCGTGGGCGGGGCGGGGCGTGGCCTGCTCGGTGCCGGTGTCGTAGAGCGCGGAAGGGGTGTCGTCGAGGAGGTACCAGCCGTCCCGGTGCAGGAGACCGGGTGTGGTCCAGGGGGTGGGGTCGGTGTCGCCGTTGAGTCCGTCGAGGCTGCGGCGGTAGCCGCCCAGGGCGAGGTGGGGTGCGGGGGCGGGCTCTCCTGGCCGGCTGAGGGCGAGGGTGTCCAGGTTGACGTGGCAGCTGGTGGACTCCGGGCAGCCCAGGGTGACTTGGTCGGTGCCCGCCTGCAACTCGACGGGCACGGCGGCCGTCTGCCAGGTGTCCCAGTTGGCGGTGGCCGGGAGCGTGAGGGTGGTGTGGGAACTCCCGTCGCCGGTGCCGACGTCGATCGTGCGGGGCTGGTGCAGGCCGTCGCCGCCGGTGCCGTTGGCGTACCGCAGGTTCAGCAGGTAGGTGCCGTCGGCGGGCACACCGGTGATCCGGTCCGAGACACCGGAACCCTGATTGAGTTCGGCGGTGAAACCGTAGCCGGCCTGGCCCCGGTGATCCGTGGCGATGACGGCGGACCCCGACAGGAGGGCGTCCTCGGCCTCGCAACTGGTGCCGAAACGGCAGCCGTCGACCGTGCTCCGGGCCCGGTCGGGATAGGTGGCACCGGAGTCGAGGAGGGCGAGGCTGTCGATGTTGACGCTTCCGGAGTCGGCGGCGGCGCGACGGAGTCCGACGGTGTGGGGGCCGGCGCCGAGCGTCAGCGGCAGGCGGGCCACACCCCAGGTGTTCCAGTCCGGGGTCGCCGGAAGCGTGAACGTCCGGTCGGTGCCGCCGTCCACGCTGAGGCTCAGGGTGCGTGTCTCGTGCCGGCCGTCGCCGCCCACCGCGTTGGCGTAGCGCACGGCGATGTCGTAGGTGCCGGCGGACGGTGCCCGCACGTCCGCGGCGAGGGAGTTGCCGTCCACCTCGAAACCGGCGAGGAAGCCCTTGCCGGTGAAGCCGCCGTGGTCCGTGGCCAGGCCGGGACCGTCGTACTGCTGGTCCTCCGCCTCGCACAGGGAGCCGACGGTGCACACGTCGTGGTGCCAGGGTGACGCGAGCACCGGCGTCGGACCCGCCGTGAAGGACGTCGTCAGGTTGTCGGCGTCGAAGGGTCCGGAGCCGATGCGGTAGCGCAGGGTCATGGCGCTGGTGGTGATGGTCAGGACACCGCCGCTGACGGACGACGTGTACGGGGGCGGGGTGAAGGAGTCCCGGCCGACGGCGTTGAAGGTGGGGCTGTCCTCGAAGTGGCCGTCGCCCGCGTACTCCGTCCTGATCAGGGTCGGCGACAGGACTTCGAAGCGGGCGTCCCGCACGGTCACGGCGGAGTGGCGGGCCGCCCGGCTCCCGGCGTCCGCGGCCGCTGCCGCCGGGCCCGGGCCGACCAGGCAGAGCCCCAGAGCCGCCAGGACCACGGCGAGAGTGCCCGGTCTGCGGAGGGTTCTCGGCAAGGAAGGTTTCACAGCACTCTCCGTCTCCGGCCCAGCCAGGTCTGGGCGACCACCACCACGGCCAGGAACGCCCCGCTGACGACCTGCTGGTAGGCCGAGTCGAGCGAGCCGATCTGGTTGATCACGTTCTGGATGACCTTCAGCAGCAGCACCCCGACGAGGGAGCCGCTCACGAAGCCGGAGCCGCCGCTGAGCAGGGTGCCGCCGATGACCACGGCCGAGATGGCCTCCAGCTCCATGCCGCTGCCGAGGATCGTCACACCGGACAGCAGCCACGCCGCGTTGAGCGCGCCGGCGAGCCCGGCGCACAGGCCCGAGAGCGTGTACACGGAGATCTTCGTACGGGCCACCGGCGTGCCCATCAGGGCTCCCGCGTCCTCGTTGCCGCCGACCGCGTAGACGTACTGCCCGAACCTCGTCCGGCGCAGCACGACGGCGCCGAGCACGAACAGCGCCACGGTGATCCACACGGGCACTCCGATGCCGACCAGGGAACCCTGTCCGAGGGTGGCGAAGAAGGAGTCCTTGTCGACGAGATACGTCGTCGAGCCCTCGTCGGTGACGGCCAGCAGGATGCCCCGGGCGCCCAGCATCGCCGCCAGGGTGACGATGAACGGCGCGAGCCGGACCCGTGCGATCAGCACTCCGTTGACGAGGCCGATCAGTCCGCAGACGGCGAGCGGCAGCAGCAGCGCCACCGCCGTGCCGTACCGCGAGCCCCAGGCGGCCAGGACACCGCCGAGGGCGAACAGCGAGCCCACCGACAGGTCGATGCCGCCGGTGGTGATCACGAACGTCGTGCCGAGGGCGACCACGGCGAGGAACGCCGAGGACAGCGCCATGTTCTCCAGGTTGTCGCCCGTCAGGAAGGTGTCGAAGCTCAGCGACGCCACGGCCATGGCGGTCACGAGGGTGACCAGGGCGCCGTGCTGCTGCGCGAGCCCGCTCAGCCGCTCGGCGCGGTTCGCGCGTCCGGAACCGGCACCCCCACGGCTCATGGCGTCGGCCGGCGTTCCGGCCTCTTCGGTCCGCGTGGTCATCGCCTGCCTCGTTCCCGGGCCGCGTAGACGGCGAGGACGATCACCACGGCCTGGGCGATCTGGGTCCACGACGGCGGCAGATCGTGCTTGATGAGGGTGGTGGTGAGCAGCTGGACGAGCACGGCGCCCGCGGCGGTGCCGCCGATGCGCACCCGCCCGCCGCTGAGCGGGGTGCCGCCGACGACCACCGCGGTGATGGCGGACAGTTCCATCAGGGTGCCGAGGGAGGTGGGGTCGCTCGCGGCGAGGCGGGCGGTGGCGAGCACACCGGCGATCGCGGCGAGGGCGCCGGAGCAGACGTACACCACGACCAGGACCCGGCGGACCGGGAGTCCGGCGAGCCGGGCCGCCGGGCGGCTGTCGCCGACGGCCAGGACCTGCCGTCCGAAGGTGGTACGGCGCATCACGAACGCGACCAGCACGGCGAGCGCCGCGGCGATGAGGGCCAGGTAGGGCACGCCGAGGACGTCACCGGAGCCGAGTGCCGCAAGTCCCGGGTCGCGTACGTCCTTGAGCTGGGGCAGCAGGACCAGGGCCAGCCCGCGGGCGCCGACCATCAGGGCGAGGGTCGCGACGATGGGCTGGACGCCCACGATCGCGATCAGCGTGCCGTTGGCGACGCCGACCACGGCACCGGCGAGGACCGCGATCAGCGTGGCGGTCCAGGGCCCGTAGCCGAGGTAGAGCGAGAGCAGGGAGGTGGCCAGTGCCATCACCGAACCCACCGACAGGTCGACGCCCTCGGTGCCGATCGTCAGGGCCATGCCCAGGGCGACGATCAGGACCGGGGCGACCTGGACCGCCTGGGTGCGGAAGTTCTCCGCGGAGGCGAAGTGGGGGGTGAAGGCGAAGTTGAACAGCAGCAGCGCCAGGACGCCGGTGTACACGCCGTAGTCCTGCAGCAGGCGCAGCAGCCGGGCGCGGTCCAACGTGCCGCGCGCCAGGGCGAGTTCAGTCATCGCTCCCTCCGACGGGTTCGGCGGCGACGGCGCGCATCAGTTCGTCCTCGGTGACGTCGTCACCGGTCAGTTCGCGGACCACGGCGCCGTCCTTGAGGACGACCACCCGGTCGCTGCCCTCGATCAGTTCCTCGGTGTCGGAGGAGATCAGCAGTACGGCGAGGCCGTCGTCGGCGAGTTCGTCGATGAGGGCCTGCACCTCGGCCTTGGCGCCGACGTCGATGCCGCGGGTCGGCTCGTCCAGGAGCAGGACCTTCGGGTGCAGGGCGAGCCAGCGGGCCAGCAGGACCTTCTGCTGGTTGCCGCCGGAAAGTTCGCCGGCCTTCTGGTGCGCTCCCGCGGCCTTGATGCGGAGCCGCTTCACGAACGTCTCCACGATCCGGTCGACGCGGGCGTCGTCGACGAGGCCGAAGCGGGACAGCCCGGGCAGCGCGGCGAGCGCGATGTTCTCGCGGACCGACAGACCCGGCAGGATGCCCTCGCTCTTGCGGTCCTCCGGCAGCAGGCTGATGCCGGCCCGGATGGCTGCGGCGGTCGAGCCCGGCCGTACCGGTACGCCGGCCACGACGACCCGGCCGGTGTCGGTGGGCAGGGCCCCGGCGATGGCCTTCGCGGTCTCGCTGCGGCCGGAGCCCAGCAGCCCGCCCAGGCCGACGACCTCGCCGGGACGGACCGACACCGACACGTCCCGCAGCTGGTGACGGACCGTCAGCCCGGTTGCGCTCAGCACCGGTTCGGCGTCGGTGCCGTGCGCGCCGGAGAACCTGGTCATGCCGTCCGCGCGCACCTCGCCGATCTCCCGGCCGAGCATCATGGCCACCAGCCGCAGCCGGTCCAGTTCGGCCAGCGGGCCGGTGTGCACGACGCGGCCGTCGCGCAGGACGGTGATGGTGTCGCAGAGTTCGTACAGCTCGTCCATGCGGTGGCTGACGTAGACGACCGCGACACCCCGCTCGCGCAGCATGCGGATCACCTCGAACAGGGTCCGCACCTCGCGTGGTTCGAGGGAGGAGGTCGGTTCGTCCATGATGACGACGCGGGCGTCCACCGCGACGGCGCGGGCGAGTGCGACCATCTGCTGCGCGCCGACGCCGAGTTCGCGCAGCGGCCGGTCGACGTCGATCCGGATGCCGAGTGCGCGCAGCGCCTCGTCGGCCGCGCGGCGCATGCGCCGGAAGTCGATCAGGCCCAGCCGGCCGAGCGGTTCGCGGCCGAGGAACAGGTTGCGGGCCACGCTCATCAGCGGGACGAGGTTGACCTCCTGGTAGATGGTGGAGATGCCCGCCTGCTGGGCCTGCAGCGGTGTGGTGAAGCGGGCGGGTTCTCCGTCGTACGTCACCTCGCCACGGTCGGGCCGGTACACCCCGGTGAGCACCTTGACGAGCGTCGACTTGCCGGCGCCGTTCTCGCCGACGAGCGCGTGCACGTGTCCGGCGCGCGCGGTGAAGTCCACGCCGGACAGCGCGCGCACGCCGGGGAAGCTCTTGGACAACTGGGTGACCGAGAGCACGTCAGTAGGCCTTGCCGAGGTCCGACCGGGCATTGCCCTTGTCGTAGGCGCTGTCCTTGATAACGATGTCCTGCCCGACCTTCCCGCCCTTGGTGAAGGTGTCGAGGGTCCGGAAGGCGAGCGGTCCGAAGCGCGGGTTCGACTCGATGACCGCGTAGATCCAGCCGTCCACGATGCTCTGTACGGCGTTGCGGGTTCCGTCGATGGTGACGATCTTGACGTCGCCGGGCTTCTTGCCCGCGCCCTTGAGGGCGTTGACGGCGCCGAGGCCCATCTCGTCGTTCTCGGCGTAGATCCCGGTGATGCCGGGCTTGGACTGGATGAGGTTCTCGGTGACCGACTGGCCCTTCTCCCGGGCGAATTCACCGGTCTGACGGAACACGACCTTCAGGCCGGGCGCCTTCTCCTTGATACGGTCCTCGAAGCCCTCGGTGCGTTCGGTGGTCACGTTGTTGCCGGCCGCGCCGAGGAGGACGGCGATCTCGCCCTTGCCGCCGGTCGCCGCGATCATCTGGTCCGCGGCCCGTCTGCCCTGCTCGGTGAAGTCGGAGCCGATGAAGCTCACGTAGTCCTTGCAGGCCGTCGCGTTGATCTTGCGGTCGATGGTCACGATCGGGATGAGCCTGGCGGCCGCGGTGCGCAGCACCGGCTCCCAGCCGTCGGAGTTGAGCGGTGCGATGACCAGCAGGTTCGCGCCCCTGGTGATGAGGTCCTGGACGTCGCTGATCTGCTTGGAGAACTGCGACTGGGCGTTGGCGGTGAGGAGTCTGACGCCCTGCGCCCTGGCCTCGGCCCTGATGGAGGCGGTCTCCGCGATCCGGAAGGGGTTGGCCTCCTTCTCGGACTGGGAGAAGCCGACGGTGGCGGTCCTCAGGTCGAGTTTTCTGCCGCCGTAGGCGTCGACGGTGCAGGTCGGGCCGGAGGCGGTGCCGGGCGAGGCGACCACCTGGCCGGCGTCCTGCTGTGCGGCGGAGGGCTTCGGGTCCGGGGCGTCCTCGGACTTGGTGCAGCCGGCCGCGAGCGCGAGGCTCGTCACGAGGCCGGCGGCGAGGAGTGTGCGAGCGGAGGTGCGACGGGCAAGTGCGGTGGGCTTCATGGGGGTCCCCAAACGGCACGGCCCCGGAGCTGAGAGCGCTCTCGGGGGAGGCTTGCTCTTGCGTCAACTCGGCGTGCTCGTCGTTCAGGGGAGGTTTTTACATCGTTGGAAGGGGCGTGTAAAGCCTTCCGTCCGAAATCTCGTCACCGTCGGCCCAAGGTGCTCTCCCGCTCCACCAGCTCGAATTCCGCGGTCAGTTCGCGTCCGCCGGGCTCCGCGCGGCCCGCCAGGCTGCGCAGCAGCGAGGCGACGGCCATCCTCGCGATGGCCTGCTTGTCCGGTGACACCGTCGTCAGGGTGACGGCGCCGAAGCACCCCTCCGCGATGTCGTCGAAACCCACCACGGCCACGTCCCAGGGCACCCGCAGCCCCCGCTCGTGCAGCACCCGCATCGCGCCGATCGCGATCAGGTCGTTGAAGGCGAAGACGGCGTCCGGACGCACGCCGGAGTCCAGCAGTTCGGCCATCGCCCGCGCGCCGTCGTCCCGGTCCCAGCCGCCGACCGGCACCACCAGGCCGTCCGGCGCCGGCACCCCGGCCGCCGCCAGCTCCGCGCGCCAGCCGTCGAGGCGCAGGTGGGCGGGCCGGTTCACGGAGTCGGTGCGCACGCCGAGGTAGGCGATCCGGGTCCGGCCGCGGCCCAGCAGATGACGCACCGCGCACCGGGCCGCCGCCACGTTGTCGATCGCGATGTGGTCGAAGGGCAGGCTGTACTCGCGCTCCCCGAGCAGCACCAGCGGCACGTCGTCCGGCCGCCCCCGCAGGTCCTCGGCCTCCAGGGCCAGCGGGCTGAGGATCAGCCCGTCGATCACCCCGCCGCGGAAGCCCTGGCTGACCAGGATCTCCTGTTCGCGCTCGCCCCGCGTGTGGTCGAGCAGGACGGTGAACTCGTGCTCCGCGGCCGCGTCGATCACCGCACCGGCCAGCTCCGCGAAGTACGGGTTGCCGAGTTCGGGAACGGCGAGCGCGATGATCCCCGTCCGGCCCTTGCGCAGGTGACGTGCCGTCAGGTTGGGCCGGTAGCCCAGCTCGTCGATCGCCGCCTGCACCCGGGCGCGCATGGCCGGGGTGACGTGCGGATAGTTGTTCACCACGTTGGACACGGTCTTGATCGAAACGCCCGCGCGTTCCGCCACGTCCCTCAGGCTGACCCGCAAGGGATCTCCTCAGCTTCGATGAGTGCCCCGCGCCACCGGGGATTGTCATGTCCCTGGACACAGGCCGAGAGCCGTGCTCTCATGCCAACTGCCGTTCCTTCCAACGTTGTACAGACAGAAGCAACGAGCCGCCACCCTTCCTCACCCAAGGAGGATTCGTGCGCATCAGACCCCTCGGGCAACGCCTCACCCTGCTGCTCGCCGCGGCACTGGGCCTGGCCGGCCTCACCGCGCCACCCGCCGCCACCGCGGCCTCCGTCTCCGCCCCCGCGGCCGACGATCCCGTCGAAGTCCACGGCCTCAAGGGCGACTACTACACCCAGTCCGCCCCCGGCGCCTTCGACTTCCACGAGCTCAAAGCCACCGGGTTCGACCCGAACCTCGACTTCGACACCCTGGAGCCGCGCCTGAACTTCGCCACCGGCCAGTCGGACGACGTCAGCGTCCGCTGGACCGGGAAGATCGTCCCGGCGAAGACCGGCCCCACCACCTTCTCGATCATCGGCGACAACGGCTTCCGGCTGTGGGTGGACGGCCGGCTGGTCATCGACCACTGGGTCGACGACTGGGACATCGAACAGACCGGCCAGCCGGTCGAGTTGACCGCGAACAAGGCGTACGACATCAAGGTCGAGTACTTCGAGCACTACGGCGGCTCCAACCTCCACCTGCGCTGGACCCCGCCCGGCGGCACCAAGGCAGCCGTACCGCAGTCCGCGTTCCGGCTGCCCGACGGCTTCGACTACGACGGCGCCGTCTCCACCGAGGTCCAGGCGAGCGGCCGTACCCTCGCCCTGGAGTTCGCACAGCCGCTCGGCGCGCCGCCGGCCGGTCTCGGCGAGCACCTCGACGCCGTGATCGGGGGCGCCGCCTGGCCGCTGGGGAAGGCCCGGCTGGACCCCGCCGACCCCCGCAAGCTGCTGATCACGCTGAAGGAGCCCGTCGTCGGCAACAGGACCGGCACCGCGTCGGGTCTCGCCGACGTGCGCTACGACGGACAAGGTGGCCTGGCCCGCACGGATGGCAACGTTGTCAGCTCCTTCTGGAGCAGCGGTGCCAACAGATCGACGTACGAGTTGCGCACCAAGTGGGCCGACCAGGTCGGCCCGGACAACGCCCACCCGGAGTACCCGAGGCCCCAGCTCACCCGCAGCTCCTGGCAGAACCTCAACGGCACCTGGCAGTTCGCCGCGGCCACGGCGGGCGAGCAGCCGCCGGTGGGCAGGAAGCTCGGCGAGAAGATCCTGGTTCCCTACCCCGTGGAGTCGCAGCTGTCCGGGCTCGAACGGCACGAGGACCGCATGTGGTACCGGCGTACCTTCACCGTCCCGGCCGGCTGGAGGATCGGCTCCGGCAAGCGGCTGCAGCTGAACTTCGGCGCGGTCGACTGGCGGGCAGAGGTGTACGTCAACGGCACCAGGGTTGCCGAACACCAGGGCGGTTACGACAAGTTCAGCGCCGACGTCACCGACGCCCTGAAGCCCGGCCGCACCCAGGAGCTGATCGTCGGCGTCTACGACCCCACCGACGCCGCCGACGGCGAGAACCCGCCGGTCGGCAAGCAGCGCCTGGACCCGAGCGGCATCTGGTACACGCCGACCTCCGGAATCTGGCAGACGGTGTGGATGGAGCCGGTGGCCGCCGACCACGTCGACCGCCTCAGGCTCACCCCGGACGTCGACGCCGGCACACTCACCGTCGAGCCGCAGGGTGTCCGCGACGGCCTGCCGGTCACGGCGACGGCCTACGCGGGCAAGCGCAAGGTGGCCACGGTCACCGGCCGCAGCGGCACACCGCTGACCCTGCGCCTGCACGACCCCCGGCTGTGGTCGCCCGACGACCCGTACCTCTACGACCTGAAGGTGAGCGTCGGAGCCGACCGCGTCGGCAGCTACTTCGGGATGCGGTCCGTCGGGGTCGAGAAGGTGAACGGCGTCCCCCGCACCCTCCTCAACGGCAAACCGGTCTTCATGATGGCCACCCTGGACCAGGGCTTCTGGCCTGACGGCCTGTACACCGCCCCGACGGACGAGGCACTCGCCTACGACCTGAGGATGCACAAGAGCATGGGCTTCAACGCGGTGCGCAAGCACATCAAGGTCGAGCCCGACCGGTGGTTCTACTGGGCCGACCGGCTCGGACTGCTGGTGTGGCAGGACATGCCCGCGATGACCGCCGGAGTGAACCCGTCCGCGCAGGCGCGCGCCGAGTACGAGCGCGAGATGAAGCAGATGATCGACGAGCACTACAGCAGCCCGTCGGTCGTCATGTGGGTCACCTTCAACGAGGGCTGGGGCCAGTACGACATGGCCCGCATCGCCGACCAGGCCAAGTCCTGGGACCCGACCCGGCTGGTCGACTCCATGTCCGGGCTCAACCTCGGCGAGGACGGCGGCACCGGCGACATCATGGACGAGCACGGATATCCCAGTCCGGCCCTGCCGCCCCACCCCGACGGCCGGCGTGCCCTGGTCAGCGGCGAGTACGGCGGCCTCGGCCTGGCCGTACCGGGACACGCCTGGTCGGTGCAGCAGTCGTACGTCGACGTCGACCCGGCGACCTACACCGACGACTACCTGGCCAAGCTCGCCGAGGTCCACGCGCTGGCCTGCCAGGGCGGCAACGGCGCGGTGTACACCCAGATCTCGGACGTCGAGGGTGAGCTCAACGGCCTGCTGACGTACGACCGCAGGGTCGTCAAGCCCGACGTCCAGCGGCTCAGGACGGCCCAGCAGGCGCTGATCTCCGACGCCTCACGGGCCACCCCGGCCGGGTGCGCGCCCTGACGCCCGGCCGGAGCCGGCGAACGCCTCCCCGCGCCGCGCCGAGTCTCCCGCGCCATCCGTAGGAGGAGTGCGGTCCGCCGCCGCCCGAACGGCGGCGGACCGCCCCGGCTGCTGCGCACCCTATGGACACGGCCCCCGGTCCGTGCTGTCATGCCGATTGGTCTCTACCTTCCAACGTTGAAATGCCCCAGGCGCCCCGGTGATCTGCTCGCGGGCCCTGGTCCCCGCACGTCCGGATCGTGCCAGGAGGCTCCCCCATGCCCCTGAACCGCAGACACTTCGTCGCCGGCGCGCTCACCGTGGCCGGGGCGAGCGGTCTCCCGCTCGCCGTGGCCGGCCCCGCCCAGGCGCGCGGCACGCGCACCGCACACCCCTCGGCATCGTCGCGCTCGGCGCCCGCCCCCGGCGGGCTCTACGCCCCCAACGCGGCGCCCCTCTCCCCCACCGCCTTTCTGCGCCTGCCGCCCGGCGCGGTCACCGCACGCGGCTGGCTCGATGCCCGGCTGCGGCAGCAACTCGCCGGTCTGTGCGGCCAGTACGCCGCGATCTCGCACTTCCTGGTGATGTCCGACAGCGGCTGGGCGCACCCCGAGCGCACCGGCTGGGAGGAGGTCCCGTACTGGCTGCGCGGGTACGTGGACCTGGCGATCCTGACCCAGGACGCCACCGCGCTCGCCGCGGTCCGCCAGTGGATCGACGCGATCGTGGCGACCCGCCGGTCCGACGGCTGGTTCGGCCCCGCCGCCCTGCGCACCTCCCTCGGCGGCGGCCCGGACTTCTGGCCCTTCCTGCCGCTGACCTGGGCCCTGCGCAACTGGCAGGAGTACAGCGCCGACAGCCGGATCGTCCCCCTGCTCACCGGCTTCTTCCGCTTCATGAACGCGCAGGGCCCGTCGGCGTTCGACCAGAGCTGGGTCTCGGTGCGTTGGGGTGACGGGCTGGACAGCGTGTTCTGGCTCTACAACCGCACCGGCGAGACGTTCCTGCTGGACCTCGCCGACAAGATCCATGCCAACGGCGCGAACTGGGTCGACAACCTGCCCTCGCTGCACAACGTGAACATCGCGCAGGGGTTCCGCGAGCCCGCCCAGTACGCGCTGCGCTCGCCGTCCGCCGCGCTGACCCAGGCCGCGTACCGGAACTACACGTCGGTGATGACGTCCTACGGGCAGTTCCCGGGCGGCGGATTCGCGGGCGACGAGAACGCGCGGCCCGGGTTCGGCGACCCCCGGCAGGGCTTCGAGACCTGCGGCATCGTCGAGTTCATGGCCAGTCACCAGCTGCTGACCCGGATCACCGGCGACGCGGTGTGGGCCGACCGCTGCGAGGACCTGGCCTTCAACTCGCTGCCGGCGGCGCTCGATCCGTCCGGAAAGGCCATCCACTACGTCACCGGCGCGAACAGCGTCGACCTCGACGACAGCGCCAAGACCCAGGGGCAGTTCCAGAACGGCTTCGCCATGCAGGCGTTCATGCCGGGGGTCGACCAGTACCGCTGCTGTCCGCACAACTACGGCATGGGCTGGCCCTACTTCACCGAGGAGCTGTGGCTCGCCACCCCCGACCGGGGGCTGGCGGCCGCGATGTACGCGCCGAGCCAGGTCACCGCGAAGGTCGCCGACGGCACCGCGGTGACCGTCACCGAGACCACCGACTACCCCTTCGGCGACACGGTCGCCCTGACCGTCTCCACACCGCACCCGCTCGCCTTCCCGCTGTACCTGCGGATCCCCGGCTGGTGCGGATCCCCGCAGGTCACCGTGGCCGGCGCCGCCGTCGCCGCGTCGGCCGGCCCGTCCTGGACCGTGGTCCGGCGCACCTGGAACGACGGCGACACCGTCACGCTGCGCTTCCCGCAGTCGACGGTGCTGCGCACCTGGCCCGGCAACCACGCAGTCACCGCGGTCGACCGCGGACCGCTCACGTACTCGCTGGACATCGGCGAGAACTACGTCCGGTACGGCGGCACTTCCCAGTTCCCCGAGTACGAGGTGCACGCCACCACCGCGTGGAACTACGGACTCGCGCCGGACGACGGGCCCTGGACGTTCAGTCGCGGCGACGGCCCGCTGCCCGACGATCCCTTCAGCCGTGACACGACGCCCGTCCGGATCACCGCGCCCGCGCGGAGGATCGCCGAATGGCAGGCGGACGACCAGCACGTGGTCTCCCCGGTGCAGGACTCGCCGGCCCGCAGCACCGCTGCCGTGGAGACCGTGCCGCTGATTCCGATGGGCGCCGCCCGGCTGCGGATCTCCGCATTCCCCACCACGTCACCGACCGGCCACCCGTGGCAGCCGGTCGCCGTGTACCGCCTGGTCCGCAACAAGAACTCCGGCAAGGTCATGGGCGTCGACCTGATGTCCACCGCCAACAGCGCGCACGTCGTCCAGTACGACGACAACGGGACCGCCGACCACCTCTGGCAACTCATCGACAACGGCGACGGCTGGTACCGCATCCGCAACAAGAACTCCGGCAAGGTCCTCGGCGTCGACCTCATGTCCACCGCCAACAGCGCACACGTCGTCCAATTCGACGACAACGGGACCGCCGACCACCTCTGGCAACTCATCGACAACGGCGACGGCTGGTACCGCATCCGCAACAAGAACTCCGGCAAGGTCCTCGGCGTCGACCTCATGTCCACCGCCAACAGCGCACACGTCGTCCAGTACGACGACAACGGCACCGCCGACCACCTCTGGCAGTTCGGGTAGGGCCGGGTGTCCGCCCTGTTTCGCTGCCGTCATTCCCCTCATTCGGATCACTCGGAGGTCAGGTACATGCGATTGAGCCCTGCGAGACCGCTGCGCGCCAGATGGAGAAGAACGCTCGGCCTGATTCCCGTCGTCGCGCTGACGGTGGCGGCCACCCTCACCGCGTCGCTCACCGCCCAGGCGGCCGTGCCCCCGACGCCGGCGGGCTTCTCGCTCACCTGGAGCGACGACTTCAACGGCGCGTCCGGCACCGGCATCGACCAGAGCCTGTGGAAGTACGACACCGGGCCGGGCAGCAGTTTCGGCACCGGTGAGATAGAGACCATGACCAGCAGCACCTCGAACGTCTACTACGACGGCCAGGGCCATCTGGTGCTCCAGGCGCTGCACTCCGGTTCCGACCCGCGCAGCGGATGGACCTCGGGGCGTGTGGAGACCCAGTCGGCTTCCTTCGGCGCCCCGGCCGGCGGAGTCGTCCGCGTCGAGTCCGTCCTGCAGCAGCCCAACGTCACCACCGCCAACGGCGCGGGCTACTGGCCGGCGTTCTGGATGCTCGGCGCACCGCTGCGCGACGGTGTGGTCTGGCCGAAGTCCGGCGAGATCGACGTCATGGAGGACATCAACGGCCGCAGCTCCGACTTCAGCACCATCCACTGCGGCGTGAACCCGGGCGGGCCGTGCAACGAGTCGACCGGTATCAGTTCGGGTGAACGCGCGTGCGCGGGCTGCCAGACCGGCTTCCACGACTACGCGGTGGAGATCGACCGCTCGGTGTCGCCGGAGCAGATCCGGTTCTACCTGGACGGGAACAACTTCTTCACGGTCAACGCCAGCCAGGTGGACGCGACGACCTGGTCCGACGCGATCGACCACCCCTTCTTCATCATCTACGACCTGGCGATCGGCGGCGGATTCCCGGACGCGTTTGGCGGGGGCCCGAACGCGGCCACGGTCTCCGGCGGCAAGCTGGTGATCGACTCGGTGGCCGTGTACAACAAGGGTCCCGGCAGCGGTGGCGGCGGTTCGGTGACCGGCCAGACGATCACCGGTCCTGGCGGCAAGTGCGTGGACGTGTCCGGTGACGACACCGGCGGCGACGGCACCGCGGTCCAGCTGTGGGACTGCCAGTCGGCGGCCAGGGACCAGCACTGGACCTGGAGCGGCCAGAGCCTGCAGACCCTCGGCAAGTGCCTGGACATCGCCGGCGGCAACAGCGCCGCGGGTACCAAGCTGCAGCTCGCCACGTGCAACAGCGGCGGCTACCAGTCCTGGGTGCGGCAGACCGACGGTTCGCTGCGGAACCCGACCAGCGGCCGGTGCATCGACTCGCCCTCGGGCGCCACCGCGAACGGCACCCGCCTCCAGATCTGGGACTGCAACGGCTCCGGCGCCCAGAACTTCGCCATCGGCACTCCGATCTACGGTCCGGGCGGCAAGTGCGTGGACGTGGCCGGCGACGACACCGGCGGCGACGGCACCGCGGTCCAGCTGTGGGACTGCCAGCAGGCGACCTCGCTCGACCAGAAGTGGACCTGGAACGGCCAGACCCTCCGCACGCTGGGCAGGTGCCTGGACATAGCGGGCGGCGTCAGCGCGGCCGGCACGAAGCTGCAACTCGCCACCTGCAACGGCGGCGGGTACCAGAACTGGGTCGTCAACGCCGACGGCTCGATGTACAACCCGACCAGCGGCCGGTGCATCGACTCGCCCTCGGGCGCCACCGCGAACGGCACCCGCCTCCAGATCTGGGACTGCAACGGCTCCGGCGCCCAGAAGTTCGCCCTGGCGTGAGCGGATGGTGCGGGCTCCCCGTCGCCGACGGGGAGCCCGCACCTGCCCGGTTGCCGGGGACCGGCCGGTTTCCATGTCAGGTGGCGCGTGGTGTCACGGAGCGATCCGCAGGCTCGCGATCAGCCCGTCGCGCAGGCGGAAGGTCATGGGGCCGGTGCCGTTGTAGCCGTTGCCGGTCACGGTCAGGGTCGCGACATAGGTGTCGGACGACGCGCCGGGCTCGATCGCGTCCAGCGTGAGATGTGCCTGGACGCCGATGTTGTCGGTCCGGTCCCAGGCGCGCACACCGTCGCGGCCGCGGTACTCGCGGCCCCAGTCGTCGAGTTCGGCGTCATGGGTGAACACGGCGGCGAACGCCTCGGCGTCGCCGCGGTTGGTCGCCTCGACGAAGGTCTCGATGGCTGCGGGGACTTCGTTGATGCTCATGGTGGGTGTCTCAGCTCTGGACGGTGAGCAGGTCGGCGAGGCCGATGCGGGTGAGGAAGCTACGGCGGATACGGTCGGCGGTCACGGAGACCTCCTCGGATCCGTCGTCGGCGGGGTCGACATGCACGCGGTAGGGGCGCTTTCCGGCCGGCAGGGCGACGATGCGGGCGATCTCCGCGGAGACGAGCGACGCGGGCGCGTCCTCGGGGGCGAGGGCGGCGAGCTTCGCCGCCATCTGGTCCATCAGGCCGGGGTACCGGCTCTCGTACTCGGCCTCGACGGCGGTGTCTTCGGGGTGGCCGGAGTGGGCGAAGTGGTTGGTACCGCTGGTGAACGAGCCGGGGACGACGATCGAGGTCTCCACGCCCCAGCGGGCGAGTTCGCCGGCGTAGGACACCGCGAGGGAGTCCATGGCGGCCTTGGCCGCGAAGTAGGGGGCGAGGTAGGGCGGGGTGCCGCCCTTGACGCTGGTGCTGGACACCCAGAGCACCAGTCCCCGCCGGCGCCGGCGCATGCCCGGCAGCACGGCGCGGTTGACGCGCTGGGTGGACAGGACGTTCACGTTGTAGAGCTCGGCGAGCTGGTCGGGGGTGAAGGCTTCGGCCGGCCCGGTCACCATGTGCCCGGCGTTGTGGATCAGCACGTCGACGCGGCCGTGCTCGGCTTCGATCTGTGCGACGGCGGTGTCGACGGAGAGCTGGGAGTTCACGTCGAGCTCGACGGACCGCAGGTCGACGTGGTGCTCGTCGGCATAGTGGGCGGCGGCCCGGACCTGGGGCGCGTTGCGGCCGGCGGTCTGGCGCATGCCGGCGTAGACGGTGTGGCCGGCGTCCGCCAGCGCACGGGCGGTGAGCGCTCCGAAACCGCTGGAGGCGCCGGTGATGACGACGACGTTGCCGGTGGTGGACATGGACGTGGTTCCTTTCCGCGCTGACAGTGCAGGGGCTGGGTGGTGCGTATGGGGGGTGTGCGTCTGGGGCGTGTGCGTCTGGGGGGTCAGGCGAGTCCGCCGTTGGCGTAGAGGACCTGTCCGTTGACCCAGCGCGCGGGACCGGCCAGGAACGAGACGACCTCGGCGATGTCCTCGGGCGTGCCGAGCCGCTCCAGCGGGGTCGCCTTGGCGAAGTTCGCGATGGTGGCGTCATCCTTGCCGTCCAGGAACAGCGGTGTGGCGGTGGGGCCGGGCGCGACGGCGTTGACGGTGATGTCCCGGCCGCGCAGCTCACGGGCCAGGATGAGGGTCAGGCCCTCGACCGCGGCCTTGCTGGCGACGTAGGCGCCGTAGCCCGGCAGCTGGGTGCGGACCACCGAGGTCGAGACGTTGACGATCGCGCCACCCGGACGGACCCTGCGTGCCGCCTGCTGGGAGACGACGAAGGTGCCGCGGATGTTCGTGCGGTGCATCCGGTCCAGGTCGGCGAGGTCGAAGGTCGCGACCGGGGACAGGATCATGATCCCGGCGGTGTTCACGACCACGTCGATGCCGCCGAAGGCCGACTCGACGGCGTCGAAGGCCGCGTCCATCGCGCTCTCGTCGGCGACGTCGCCGCCCACTGCCAGGGCCCGGCCGCCGGCGGCGGTGATCGCGGCCACCGTGTCCTCGGCCCTGGCCTTGTTTCCCGCGTACTGCACGGCGACCGCGAATCCGTCGGCGGCGAGCCGCTCGGCGGCGACGCGGCCGATGCCGCCCGAGCCTCCGGTGACCAGTGCGACACGGTCGGTGGTGGGGGTGCTCATGGGGGTCTCCTTCTCAGGCACGTACAAATGAACGACGAGTTCATATAACCATGAAATGAACTCGACGTCCATATCTTCGAGGCGTGCCGGATGTCGCACAGGCTTTTCCACCAGGTGTCCGCCGCTTCACGCAGGGGTCTTGGAGTCGGCCTGGGATGGCGGGGCGGTGCGGGTACGAGGGGTGGCGCCGCACACGTCGAGTCGTACGTCAGGAGAGGCATGTCTGTGAGAGCCGAGACGTTCGGGCACGCGGTACGGGATGCGGGCCGGAGGGCGGGACGGGGTTTCGTGCTGGGGACCGTGCTGGCCCTGGTCGCGTTCGTTCCGCCGGCCGGCGCGAGCACCCGGACCGGAGCCGCCGCCACGGATGCGCTCACGTGGACCACCCGGTACGTGGCGCCCGGGGTCGAGGTCCGCACCGGGGTGCTCGCCGACCCGCAGGCCGCCGGAGGGTGGACGGTCACCGTGCAGGCTCCGGCCGTCAACCGCCTCACGGGTGCCGCCACCTGGGCCCCGCTGGGTGACCGCGGGTGGGCCGACACCACCGCCGCGCAGTTGCGGGCCGCCGGGTTCGCACCGCGACTGGAACGGGTGACCTGGGACCGGTACACCGACACGCCGCACGGCACGATGGGCTGGCAGGTCAGGGCCGGCGAGTACGCCACGCAGGCCGAGGCGGGGACGCTGAACTCGGCGATGGCGGCCGCCGGTTTCCGTACCTCCGTCGAGTGGACGGGCTACGACGGACGCCGCCCCGCCGACGCGGAACGCGTCCATGTCGCCGTCGTCGACCCGGCCCGGCTGCGCGGCACGGTCGAGGTGAGCGACGGCGGGAACGCCGCCGACCGCGAGAAGACCTCGACGGTGGCCGCCCGGCTGGGCTCCCTGATCGGCGTCAACGGCGGATTCTTCGTCACCTCCGACGCGGACGGCGTCCAGGGCACCTCGGCCGGACTGTCCGTGGTGCGCGGCGAGTTGCAGTCCATGGCGGCGGGTTCCCGTGCCGCGCTGATCCTCGCCGACGGCGGACGGCACGTCCGGGTCGCGGACCTGTCCACCACCGTGACCGTCCGTTCCGGCTCCGCCGTCCACGCGGTGCAGGGCATCAACCGGGTCCCGGGCAAGGTGCGCAACTGCGGCCGCCCCGGCGCCGTACCCACCGAACTCCCCCGCCAGGACCTCACCTGCTCGCTCGCGGACGACCTGGTGAGGTTCACCTCCGAGTTCGGGGCACCGCTGCCGACCGGCCCGGGTGTCCAGGTGGTCCTCGACCAGGACGGTGTCGTCCTCTCCCAGGGCGACCGCGGCGGCTCCGTGCCCGCCGGCGGCTCGGTCCTCCAGGGCACCGGGACCTCAGCCGCCTGGCTCGCCGAACACGCCGCGCCGGGTCGCCGGCTTGAGCTGCGGGAGTCGGTCCGGGACACCTCGGGCAGGCAGGTCCGGCTCGGCCCCGACGACAGCATCGTCAGCGCGGCCCCGACCCTGGTCGAGGACGGCCGGGTGCACATCGACGCCGCCACCGAGGGCACCCTCGACCCGCTCGACCTCTCCTTCGGGTTCGCCTGGTCCAACGTGCGCCAGCCGCGCACCCTGGCCGGCGTCGACGGTCGCGGGCGGCTGCTCCTCGTGACCGTCGACGGCCGGCAGCCCGGTGTCAGCGAGGGCTTCACGCTCGCCGAAGCCGCCCGGTTCATGCGCTCGCTCGGCGCCGTACAGGCCCTCAACCTGGACGGCGGCGGCTCCACCGCCATGGCCGTCGACGGCAGCCTCGTCAACACCACCTCCGACGCCACCGGCGAGCGTGCCGTCGGCGACACGGTCCAGGTCCTGCCGCGCGCCGGACAGGACTGACCACCCGCGCACGGCACCGGCCGGCGGGACGAGCCCGCCGGCCGGGCCGGTCGAGGAGGCGGACCGGCGTGCCGGAGCGAACCCCGCTTAGTTCATGACTTGATTTAACTGATGACTTCCAGCGTTCGGCAAGCCTTCGGGAGCCGAAATCTTTCCGGGCCCCCTTCTGCCGGATCCCTTGACACCTAGATGACATGCCCTCAACACTCCTGGTCGGGAGAGCGCTCTCCCGCTCGTCTCCGGCGCCCCCACGTCAGCCCGCCTGACGTCACGTCATGGGGACGCCTGGCGACGGCCTCTGCCACCCCCACCGTTCAGGAGGAGGTCTCCATGCCACGGAGATCGAAAGGCCTGTCAGCCACGCTGATCACCGGCGCGCTCCTGCTGACCTCGCTCGGCCTCGGCGGCATCGCCGTCAGCGCCGGGCCGCCCGCACCGCACAGCGCCGCCGCGCGGTCGTTCGCGGCCACCCACTCCGGGCATGCGATGGCCGCGTCCACGGCCAACTCCCCGGAGGACCCGGACGGCGACGGCTACATCCTCGCGAACCCGCCGGTCACCGGCGTGACGCCGTCCACCCAGGACCCACCGCACCGGTACTTCCACGAGTTCCAGGCCAACTGCTCGGTCACCCGCACCAGGCCGGACGACCCGATCGTCTACCCGCAGCAGCCCGGCAAGTCCCACGACCACACCTTCATGGGCAACACGACGACCGACGCGAACAGCACCACCGCGTCGCTGTCGGCCGGCGGCACCACCTGCAAGGCCCCCGGCGACCTGTCCGGTTACTGGATGCCCACCCTGTACAACGGCGACCAGCAGATCCTGCCCGTCGGCCCGCAGGTCGTCTACTACAAGTCGGGGGTCACCGACTACACCAGCGTCCGGCCCTTCCCCAAGGGCCTGCGGTTCGTCGTCGGAAGCCCGATGCAGAGCGCCGACGAGTTCCGCAACCACCCGGGCTTCGTCGAGGGCTGGGAGTGCGGCGACAGCTACTTCAACACCGAGTTCCCCGCGAGCTGCCCCAGCCGCGCGGACGTCCAGCTCAACATCCGCTTCCAGGCGCCCAGTTGCTGGGACGGCAAGTACCTCGACACTCCCGACCACAAGAGCCACATGGCCTACCCCGTGGTCAAGCCCGGCACGAACGACAACATGTGCCCGGCCGACCACCCGGTGGCCCTGCCGATGATCGAGTTCAAGATGGCCTTCCCCGTCAACGGCGACATGTCCAGGGTGCGGCTCTCCAGCGGGACGGGGCACAGCTTCCACTACGACTTCTTCAACGCCTGGGACGACCGCACCCTCGAGGCGCTGGTCGACCACTGTGTCGTCGGCGGGCTCCAGTGCGACGCACGCGGCTACGACGAGACCCACCCGGAGGCGGGCGCCGCACTCGACGAGCACTACCGACTGCCGTGAGGAGCTCGCGCATGACCCCGCCCTCCCGCACCCGCACCCGCATGCGGCTCCGCCCCCGCCGTATCGCGGCGCCCCTCACCGCCGGCGTGCTGGCAGCCGGACTCCTCGCCGCTCTGCCCGCCGCCCAGGCCCACGCCGCGGGCAGCGTCGTCAAGGTCACCGGCAGCCAGGGCGCCTGGCAGCTGACGGTGGACGGGCAGCCGTACCAGGTCAAGGGTCTGACCTGGGGTCCGAGCGTCACGGACGCCGAGAGGCACCTGCCGGACCTCGCGTCCATGGGTGTCAACACGATCCGCACCTGGGGCACCGACGCCACCAGCAAGCCACTGTTCGACTCCGCGGCCGCGCACGGCATCAAGGTCGTCGCCGGCTTCTGGCTGCAGCCGGGCGGCGGACCCGGCAGCGGCGGCTGCGTCAACTACCTCACCGACACCGCCTACAGGAACCAGGTGCTCGACGAGTTCCCCAAGTGGGTCCAGACCTACAAGGACAACCCCGGCGTGCTCATGTGGGACGTCGGCAACGAATCGGTCCTCGGGCTGCAGAACTGCTACAGCGGCGACGAACTGGAGAGGCAGCGCAACGCCTACACCGCCCTCGTCAACGACATCACCAGGAAGATCCACGCGGTCGACCCGAACCACCCGGTCACGTCCACCGACGCCTGGGTCGGCGCCTGGCCCTACTTCAAGAGGAACGCGCCGGACCTCGACCTGTACGCCGTGAACTCCTACAACGCGGTCTGCGACATCAAGTCCGCCTGGCAGCAAGGGGGTTACACCAAGCCCTACATCGTCACCGAGACCGGGCCGGCCGGCGAGTGGGAGGTCCCCGACGACGCCAACGGCGTCCCGCTGGAGCCCTCCGACCAGGCCAAGGCCGACGGCTACACCCGGGCCTGGGGCTGCGTCACCGGGCACAAGGGAGTCGCGCTCGGGGCCACGATGTTCCACTACGGCACCGAGTACGACTTCGGCGGCATCTGGTTCAACCTCCTGCCCGCCGGCCAGAAGCGCCTGTCGTACTACGCCGTGAAGAAGGCCTACGGCGGCGACACCGGCCACGACAACACCCCGCCCGTCATCTCCGACCTGACCGTGGAGGGCGGCGCGGGCGCGGTGCAGGCCGGACGCGACCTGGTGCTGTCCGTCAAGGCCACGGACCCGGACGGCGACCGGATCTCCTACGAGGTCCTCGACAACAGCATGTACGTCGACCAGAGCAAGAACCTGGCCTCGCTGCCCTTCACCGACCTCGGCGGCGGCCGTCTGAGGTTCACCGCACCCGACCGTCCGGGCGTCTGGAAGGTCTACGTCAAGGCGACGGACGGCCGGGGCAACGTCGGTGTCGAGACCCGCTCGGTCCGGGTCGTCCCGCCGGTCCCCTCCGGCACGAACGTGGCACGGGGCAGACCGGCCACCGCCTCGTCGTACCAGGCGGGTTACGGTGACTGCCCGTGCACCGCGGCCAACGCGGTCGACGGCGACCAGGCCACGCGCTGGGCCAGTGACTGGAGCGACCCGCAATGGCTCCAGGTCGACCTCGGCACCCGCACCACGTTCCGGCACGTCCAGCTGTCCTGGGAGGCGTCGTACGCCAGGGCCTACACCGTCCAGACCTCGGACGACGGCCAGAACTGGCAGACCGTGCACACGGTGTCCGACGGAAACGGCGGGATCGACGACTTCGATGTCACCGGCACCGGCCGCTACGTCCGCGTCAACGGCACGGCCCGGGGCACCGGCTGGGGTTATTCACTGTACGAGTTCGGCGTCTACGCCTGACGGACGCGCCTCTCCCGGAGCGGCGGACCCCGCTCCGGGAGAGCGCTCTACTGCGGGGTTCCCAGGTCCGTTAGGGTGCCTGCATGAGCAGACGGGCCCCGACGCTGGAGGACGTCGCCCGGGAGGCCGGTGTCTCCCGGGCGACCGTGTCCCGCGTCGTCAACGGCATCCGCAACGTGGATCCGGAGATACAGGAGATGGTCCGCGGGGCCATCGAACGGACGGGTTACGCGCCGAACCGGGCCGCCCGTTCCCTGGTGATCCGACGGGCCGAGACCGTCGCCCTGGTGGTGTCCGGCGCCGGGGACACCACGGACGCCGGCCAGAACGCCTTCGCCGCTTCGGTGTTCGCGGATCCCTTCTTCGGACGGGTCGTCAGCGGGGTCGTCGGCTTCCTGCGCCCCCGTTCGATGCATCCCGTCCTGATGTTCGCCGAGTCCGCCGAGGCGCGGGAGGAGGTGCTGACCTATCTGCGCCAAGGCCGTGCCGACGGCGCCCTCGTGGTCTCCACCCACGCGGACGACCCGCTGCCGGCCCTGATCGCCGACGCCCGGCTTCCCGCGGTGCTCTTCGCCCGCCCTTCCCGGCCGGTCCCGCTCAGCTACGTGGACCTGGCGCACCGGGACGGCGGGCGGCTCGCGGCGGAACACCTGCTCGCGCGCGGCTGCCGCCGTCCCGCCACGGTCTGCGGCCCGCTGGACGTGGAGGCGAGCCAGGAGCGGCTCGCGGGCTTCCGTGACACGCTCGCCCGCCACGGCCACCCCTATGTCCCGGTCGCCGAGGGCGGGTTCACGCTGGACAGCGGTCTCGCGGCCATGTCGGACCTGCTGGCCCGTCACCCCGACACGGACGGCGTGTTCGCCGCCAACGACCTCATGGCGCAGGGTGCCTGCCAGGTCGTTCGGGAGCACGGCCGCCGGGTGCCCGAGGACGTCGCCGTCGTCGGCTTCGACGACTCCAGCGTCGCCGAGACCTGCCGGCCCCGGCTGACCACGATCCGCCAGCCGGTCGAGGAGATGGCGGCCGAGATGGCGCGCCTGCTCGACCAGCACATCCACGGCGCGCGCACCGACGCCACGTCGGTCATCTTCGACCCGAAGCTGGTGGTGCGCGACTCGGCGTAGCCGTGCTGTCCGGACAGGCCGCGGCGGGCCGGGGCAGACCGGGCCGACGCGGGCCGGGGCCGTCGGGAACCCGTGCGTGATCTCGCGCAGACCCCCTAGGCGTACCGACTAGTCGGTACTACCCTCTGGCCACGCTCTCGGAGCCGGGCCGGCGCGAGGCCTCGTCGCGTCCACCCGAAACACCCGGTCTCCGAGTCTCCCCGGGAGGAGCCGCATGTCCGCTGCCACGACACCGTCCGCCGCCGACAGACCCGCGCCCGATGTGCCCTCCGCAGCCGCCCGCACCCCGCTGGCCCGGCTGTACCGCCGCGAACTGCCGGACTACCCGCCGACGGGTCGCCGTATGGTGTACCTCGCGATCGTGGTCGTCACCACGGTCGTCCTGTACTACATGCTGTACATCCAGTACGCGGTGGCGACGTCGATCATCACGCACTTCGGCATGACGTACCGATACTTCATCTGGGTCTCGGTGATCGGCAACGCGGTCGGGGCCTTCGCCTCGCTCGTGGCGGGTCTGGCGGACCGTTGGGGCCGGGCGAACCTGGTGGTCTACGGGCTGCTGATCGCGGCACTGCTGGTCTTCTTCGGGTTGCCGAACGCGGCGGGCCAGACGACCTACCTGGTGCTCTTCGCGCTCGTCAGCTTCATCGAGGGCATCGTGCTCGTCGCCACCCCCGCGCTGATCAGGGACTTCTCCCCGCAGCTCGGCCGGGCCACCGCGATGGGGTACTGGACGATGGGCCCGGTCATCGGCTCGCTGGTGGTCACCGTCGTCACCAGCAACACCCTCGACAGCGCCACCTGGCAGGACGAACTGCGCTACTCGGCGATCGCCGGGTTAGTCGTCTTCGTCGTCGCGGTCCTCGCGCTGCGCGAGCTGTCCCCGGCCCTGCGCGACCAGATCATGGTGACGCTGCGGGACCGGGCCCTGGTCGAGGCACGTGCCAAGGGGCTGGACACCGAGGCGCTGCGGCGCGGCGAGTGGCGGCAGATGATGCGCCTGGACGTGCTGGGCTCGGCCTTCGCCATCGCCGTGTTCCTGCTGCTGTACTACGCGGCGGTCGGCAACTTCGTCGTCTACTTCTCGACCGTCTTCGGCTACAGCGAGCAGCGCACCAACGCGCTGGCCAACTGGTACTGGGGAGCGAACGCCATCGCCCTGGTCCTGGTCGGCCTGGCCTCGGACCGGCTCAAGGTGCGCAAGCCCTTCATGATCGTCGGCGCGGTGGGCTCGATCGTGGTGACCGCGGTCTTCGCCACCCGCGCCACCCACCTGACGACCGGTTACTACACCTTCGCCTGGCTGTTCGTCGGCATCGGTGTCTTCAGCGCCATCGCCTACGCGCCCTGGATGGCGAGCTTCACCGAGACGGTGGAGAAGCACAACCCGGCGGCCACCGCGGCGGGTCTGGCGGTGTGGGGCTGGACCGTGCGCATCGTGGTCGCCGTCTCCGCGGCCTTCATCCCGGTACTGGTCACCTCCGTGACCCCGCTGGTGGAGCACGGCGCCGAGGTCAAGGCCGCCTCGGCGCAGGCGGCGCCCGCGCTGGCGATCGTCGACGCGCATCCGGACCTCTTCGCCAAACTCGACAAGTACACCCCCGCCACCACGCCCCCCGCGCTGAGCGCCCGCGCCGTCAAGGAGGTCGGCGCGGCGAACCTCGCCGTCGTACAGAAGGCGGGGCCGCAGCTGAAGGTGCTGCAGGAGTACGGGGCCAAGGTCCAGAAGGCGTCGAAGGACGGGCCCGGCGAATGGCGCACCTGGTGGTGGATCTGCGTCGGCGGCCAAGTCGTCTTCCTGCCCTTCGTCTTCGTGATGGCGGGCCGGTGGAGCCCGAAGAAGGCACGCATGGACGCCGAGGCGCACGAGGCCGCCGTCAACCGCGAGCTGACCGCCCTGGCCACCGCCGAGGAGTGATCGGACGCGGCACCGGGCGCCGGCCGGGTTCGGCGGGCGGACACGACCGGAGCGTCAGGCGATCCGGCATGGCTGTGTACGGCTGCCTCGTGCAACCCTTCCGCTCGCCGGCGGGTCCCACAGTCGGCGGCGGGCGGCGGGGCTCCGCGGCCGGGTGCCGTCCATCTCCGTGTCCGGCCTCGCAGTGATCCCGGGAGCCTCACCGTGCGCCAGAACAGACCCTCCGCCACCCGCGGTTCGCGCCGCACCACCGGCGTCGCCGCCGCGACCCTGCTGCTGGCCGTCGGCGGCACCGTCACGGCGACGGCCCCGCCCGCCGAGGCCGCCCCCGCGCCGATCACGCACGACGACTTCAACAACGACGGCTACCGCGACCTCGTGGTCTCGGCCCCCGGCGGAACCGTCAGCGGGAAGAAGGGCGCCGGCTACGTCGCCGTCCTGTACGGGTCCGCGAGCGGTCTGTCCGTCGCACACCGGGCGACGTTCAGCATGAGCACCCCCGGTGTGGTGGGCCTCGCCGCGACCGGCGACCACTTCGGGCAGGCCACGGCCACCGCCGACCTCGACCGGGACGGCTACGACGACCTGGTCGTCGGCACCCCCGGCAAGGACATCGGTGCGGCCGTCGACGCGGGCGCGGCCACCGTCCTGTTCGGGTCGCCCACCGGGCTGCGCGCCACCGGCAGCAGGGGGCTGCGCGAGATCGTCCCGGTGGCGGGCAACCGGTTCGGGGCCGCGCTGGCCGCCGGCTGGTTCAAGGTGGACGACTCGTCGGTGGCCGTCCTGTCCAGGGACACCCTGTGGTCCTTCGGCTTCGAGGTCGTCTCCGGCGGCCGCCGGATGGAGACGGACCACACCTCCCTGTCCAGGTTCGTGCCCTCGGACTTCCGTGCCACCGCCCTCACCATGGGCGACTACGACAAGGACCGCGCGGACGACCTCGTCATCCTCGGGAACGGGACGTTCGACAGGGCCGGCGTGTACGGCCGGGCCGTGTACGTGTCGGGCGGACGCGGCGGGTGGGCGGACCACTACGAACTGACCGGCGGCGGCCAGGTCGGCGCCTCGGGGGACGTGAACGAGGACGGCTACGCCGACGTCGTCGTCGGCACTCCCGACGACCGGGACTCCGAGGGCCACCTGACCACACCCGGAGGGTTCTTCGTCCACTTCGGCGGACCGTCCGGGCCGGGCAGTCCGGAGGGCGGATACAACCGTCAGTACTGGACGCAGAACTCGCCGGGCGTCCCGGGCGTCAACAAGCCCGCCGACCGCTTCGGCGCCGCGCTCAGCGTCCGGGACGTCGACGGCGACGGATACGACGACGTGGCGGTCGGCGCACCGGGCAACGACATCGGCAGCGCCGTCGACGCCGGTACCGTCTGGGTCATGCGCGGTTCCGCGTCCGGCCTCACCACGAAGGACGTCCGGGTGCTCAGCCAGAGCCCACGCGCCGTCCCCGGAGTCCCGGAACGCCGTGACCGGTTCGGCGCCGCGGTACGGCTCATCGACGCCGACCGCGACAAGAGGGCCGACCTGGTCGTCGGCGCTCCCGGCGAGGACGGCGACAGCGGCGGAGTGTGGGTCTTCCCCACCGCCGGCAGCGGGCCCTCTCCCGACCGCTCCTGGTCCTTCGACGGCGGCACACTGCACGCCCCAGGCCCCGGCGCCCGTTTCGGCCAGACCCTCGCCCCGCACGGCCGCTGACAGCGGACCCGCCGGACACCGGCGGCCGGCCCCGAAGCGGTCGTCGCGGTAGTGCCGGACACGGCAGGAAGGGGCGTCCCCGCCGGGACGCCCCTTCCCTATCCCTTCACCGCCCTTCGGGGCCTACTCGATGTTGATCTTGAAGGTGCTGGTCGTGTTCTTGATGTCCTGGGCGTTGCCGCTCATCCGCAGGTTGCGGAAGGTGGCCTCGCCGACGGCCGGACCCTGGCCGGGCTCGGGCAGTTCGTTGGCCCAGATCCCGAAGCCGGACTTGGCGTCGAAGGCGTCTCCGCTCTTCTTGGAGTTGGTGATGGAGATGTCGGTGAAGATGGTGTCCTTCACCGGGAACTGCGGCTGGCCGCCGACGTAGTTGGTCTGGAACATGACGCCTCCGTAGGTGGAGTCGTCGATGTCGACGTCGTTGACCCTGATGCCCTGGAAGACCTTCGAGGCGGAGAACGCCCAGATGGCGGGGAAGACCTGGGAGCCCCAGAAGTGGCCGCCCGTACGGTCCAGGGAGACGTTCTCGATCGTCGTGGGATCGGTGCCGAAGCCGTTCATCGGGTAGCCGAAGTCCAGCGAGGAGATCGTGATGCCGGAGTAGACGAGGGTGTCGGCGACGCGGATGTTGCGGAAGGTGTTGGCGTAGCCGCCGTAGACGGCGATGCCGGCCGCGCGCCAGGTGAGGGTGGAGGTCAGGTTCTCGTAGAGGTTGTTCTTCTCGTCGGCGCCGCCGGCGTCGATGGCCGAGAAGAGGGCGAAGCTGTCGTCGCCCGTGGCGCGGGCGTCGTTGTTGACGACGTGGTTGTCCGTGGAGCCGTTCGTCATGTTGATGCCGTCGGCGAACGTGTCACGGATGCGGGAGTTGGAGATGGTCATGTTGTCGGTGTTGGCGCCCCAGTAGAGGCACACCATGTGCTCGGCCCAGATGTTGTCGATGGTGATGTTCGAGACGTTGGAGAAGTCGAAGACCTTGCCGGGGCCGTCGATGCGGGACGTGTAGTTGCCGAAGTAGGCGAACCCGGCGAACGTCGAGCCGTTGGCGGTGGACTCGGCGCGGAAGCCGACGTCGGTGTTCTCCTGCGAGGCGGGGGCGTGGAAGCGGGTGAACCAGGGCCCGGCGCCGACGACCTTGACCGCCTTGCCGTAGACCTGGAACTTGCTGGAGGTGTCGTAGTCACCGGCCGGCAGGTACACGCCGACGAGCTTGCCGGTGGTGTCCATGCGGACCTTGTCGAGGGCGTTCTGTACGTCCTGCTGGGTGAAGCCGGCCGGGACGGTGTAGGCGGCGGGGTCGGGGTTCGCGATCGCCGTCGCCTGTTCGGTGTTGATGAAGTCGATGGCGTAGTAACTGGCGGTGTTCGCCGCGTCCTTCTGGAGGCGGATCTTGGAACCGGCCGGGACGGTCTTGCCGAGCAGCAGGTTCGCCTCGTCGTAGATGTGGCGCGGGGCGCCGGAGCCGGGCGAGTTGCCGGGCGCGGTCTCGCTGCCGTAGAGCCAGGCGTACTTGGAGGTGAGGTCGATCGCCTTGAGGAACTGGCCGTCCACGTAGACGTCGAGGGTGGCGTTGGTGCCGTCCGGGATCGCGAAGCGGGTGACCAGGGTGTTGGTAGCGGCGCGGGTCGTCCACTCGACGTACTGGCCGGTGGTGTCGAGGGTGACGGCCTTGCGGCCGCTCGCCTCGCCGGCGAAGTCGCCGATGGTGCGGTTGGGGCCGACGACCTTGGCGCCGCCGCCGACCGTGCCGTCCTCGGCCTCGTACATGTCGTACGGCATGTCGGCGCCGCGGCCGACGAACAGGTTCTGGGTGGTGGTGTTGTTGGTGCGCTTGACCGGGAGTTCGTTGGTGTCGTCGGCGATGACCGTCTTGACGGTGTACTTGCCGTTGACGGCCGTCCAGGAGCCGAGGCTGATCGGTGCGGTCGTCTGACCGGAGCCGATGGTGCCGTTGTAGGTGCCGGTGAGGGTCTTGACGGTGGCGCCGTTCGCGTCCTGGACCGTGAGGGTGACGCCGTGCGCGCCGGAGGCGGAGTCGATCGTCCCCTGGTTCTTGAGGGCGACGGTGAAGGCGACGGTGTCACCGGCCGAGGCGCTGGAGGGCGTCCAGGCGACCGGGGCTGCGACCAGGTCGGAGCTGGAGACGGGCTTGACGACGAGGGCGTCGGAGCGGGTGAAGGTGTTGTTGCCCTCGTTCTGCTCGATGACCTTGTTGGACGGGTCGACCTCGGCACCGAGCGGGTAACTGCCCGCGTCCCGGGTGCCGATGCTCGCGGTGACGGTCGCCGAGGCGCCGGCGGCGAGGGCCGGGACGTCGGCGGTGGCCGCCTTGGTGCCGCCGAGAGTGAAGTTCAGGTCGGTGGCCTTGGAGGCCTTGCTGCCGCTGTTGGTGACGGTCGCGGAGAGGCTGATGGCGTCCGACTCGACCGGGGCCGTGGGCGAGTTGGTGATGCCGGTGACCTTGAGGTCCGGGTTGGCGGACGGGGTGCCGATCACCTGGAGCTCGCCGACCTGTCCGCCCGGAGCGCCGGTGTTGGAGGCGAACTTGAGCTGGATGTCGGCGGCGGCACCGGAGACCGGGATGGTCACGGTGTTGCCGGTGGCCGGGTTGAACGTGTAGTCCTTCGCCGCGGCGAGGCTGGTGAAGGTGGTCGCGTCCTGGTCGCGGCCGAGCACCTGGATGTTCTGGGTGCGGGTGGACCAGGCCGGGTCCGGGTTGAGCTTGACGACGACCTGGCTGAGGTCGGCGTTGGCACCGAGCTTGGTGGTGAGGGTGGCCGGGTAGGCGCCGCCGCCGCTCTCCCAGTAGGTGCCGATCTGGCCGTCGTTGGCGTTCGCGGCGACGTAGGTGAAGGTGTACGAGGAGGCCTCGATGGGCTTGCCCTGGGCGAGGTCCGAGCCGCCGCCGGAGCCGGGCCGGGTGACGCTGTTGCTCGCCACCGACACGTTCCCGGCGGCGTCCTTCGCCTTCACGTAGTAGGTGACCGTGGCCGTCGCGGACGGGGTGTCGGTGTACGTCGTGACGTCGCCCGCCACGGTCTTGACCAGTTGGTCGTTGGCGTAGACGTCGTACCCGGTGACCGCCACGTTGTCGCTCGACGCCTGCCAGGTGAGCTTCACGTCGCTGCCGGACTGCGTGTAGGCGAGGTTGCCGGGCGCCGTGGGGGCCTGGGTGTCGCCGCTCGCTCCCTTGCGGGTGACGCTGTTGCTGTTGGCGGAGACGTTGCCGGCGGCGTCCTTGGCCCGCACGAAGTACGTGATGTCGGTGCCGGCGGGCTGGGTGTCGGTGTAGGTCAGGACGTTCCCGGCGACGCTCGCCCGCAGCTGGCCGTTGGCGTAGACGTCGTAGCCGGTCACGCCCGTGTCGTCGGTGGCCGCGCTCCAGGTCAGCTTGATCTGCCCGGTGGCCGGCTCCGTGTAGGCCAGGTTGGCCGGCGCGGTGGGCGCCTGGGTGTCGCCGGTGGCCGGTCCGTAGACCTCCAGCTCGGACGCCTGCCCGGCGGGCCAGCCGTCGTTGGCGGTGAAGTACGCCCGCACGTACCGCGTCGTGGTCGTGTCGAAGCTGATGGTCGCCGACTGGTCGTTGGAGCTGTTGAAGGCGTACGCCTGGGACGCCGTCAGGTCAGTGAAGTTCTGGTTGTCGGTGGAACCCTGGATCTTGAGGGTCTGGTTGCGGCTCGGCCAGCCACTGGGCAGCCGCAGCGTCACCTGGTTCACCGAGACCGAGGAACCGAGGTCGACCTTGAGCCACTGCGGGAAGGCGTTGTTGGTGCTCTCCCAGTAGGTGTTGCGGTTGCCGTCACCGGCGTTGGCCGCGCCGTAGACGTCGGCGTGCCCGCTCTCGCTGAAGGGCTTGCCGAGCGCGAGGTTGGGGGTCGCGGCGGCGGCCGTGAGGACCTGCAGCTCGGCGAGCTGGGCGGTTCCGGCGACCGAGTTGGCGCTGAAGTCGGCCCGCACGTACCGGGCGAGGGTCGCGGGGAAGGTGACCTTCACGGTGTTGTCGTTGCCGGGGCTGAAGACGTACTGCGCCGACGACTTGAGCGTGGCGAAGCTCTTGCCGTCGGCGCTGCCCTGGAGGGCCAGCGTCTGCTTGCGGGTCTGCCACTGCTCGGGCAGCCGCAGCACGACCTCGCGGACGCGCCTGGTCTTCCCGAGGTCGGTCTGGACCCACTGGGCCGACTTCTTGCCGGCCTGCCAGTAGGTGTCGGTGTCGCCGTCGGTGATGTTGACGGCCGCGTGTGCGGCGCGGGCGCTGCCTGCCGTGGTCCTGGCGTCCGCGGCGGCGTTCGGGCCGCCGGCCGCGTGTGCGCCGACGGCCGGCAGGCCCAGAACCATGACGGCGGAGGCGAGCACGGCGGTCGCTGTGCGGCGTCTCCAGGATCTCGGCTTGTGTCGAGTCATGCGGGGTCACTTCCTGCGGAGGCTCGCACGCCGGTGGGGCGGCGAGGGGCGGCTCGTTCCTGGCGGAGTGGTGCAGAAAGGTGCTGTGCAGATGGCGCGACGGCTCAATACGCAGTCTTTTGCATTGTTTCATCGAAATATTGCAGAGCAATGTGAACCCGTCTACTGCCAGGACTGCACAAATTTCACCAGAAGAACTCACGCATCGCCGGGGGTTCGAAGGGTAGGCAGGAAAGTCGCACGCTGCACTTGCACCCTATGACGCAAGCGAACGCAAGCAGCGCAAATTATTGCGCTCGCGTGTATCGGTGTGGCCCGGAAAAACGGCGAACGCCCCCGGACCTCGGCGGGTCCAGGGGCGTTCGGTTTGCTGTCGGCTGCGTCGTGGTCAGCCGCGCGGGCGCTCGAAGGTCAGGAGCAGGCCCTCGACGGCTCCGGGACCTATACGGCCCTTGACGTCGGCGGAGGTGATGGCCTTGAGGGCCCAGCCGTCCTCGGCGTGCTTGTTGAGGACCTTCTCCAGCTTGTCGCTGTCCAGCGCGTCGCCGATCAGCGACTCCCGGAACGTGACGACCTTGTATTCGTAGGCGTAGGCACTGCTCATGACTGCGGGGTCCTCCTGCCGGCAGAGCCGGGTCGGGGTTGGAATCGGCCAGGGCCAGCCAATCATCCCCGCGTGCCGTGGCGCAGCGCAGGGCCCGGGTTTCTCTGCTTCAGGGGCGGTCCACGCGGAAGTGGTAGCAGCCGTACTCGACGGCACGCACGTGCACTTGGGCGGTTGCGAGGTCCGCGAAGGCCTCGGCCAGCGCGTGGGCGAACGCCGCCTGGGCGTCGTCGGGAAGCTCCAGGAGGCGACCGCCCGTGATGTGCCCCCGGCTGTCGTAGCGGCGAAGAACGCGCAGCGCGCCGGGGCGGGCCCACGGGTAGTCGGCGGGGTGCTGGTCGGCCGGGCCGCCGCAGTCCTCGGCGTGGACGAAGACCGGCCCCTGCTCGTCGTAGGCCCCGGGATCGGCGCCGGTCCGTGCCGCCCAACGGCGCAACGGGGCGTAGGAGAGCAGGGCGATCCGGTCTCCCACGGTGCTGGATCGAAGACAACAGCGCAGTGGCGCACCGCCTTCGTCGTCCGTGTACGGACTCGGCGGCTTCCCGGCGTCGTCGCGGACGCGGAGTTCCCGGAGGGTCGCGAAGGGGATGGGGACGGGCGGGAAGGTCGTGGTCATGCCGTTCAGCGTGGCGCGGGGCGAGGCGGGTCGCTGGCGGGTTTCGGACCCCGATGTCCGTCCGGGGACGACCGTGCGCCCCGGAGCGCGCAGCGGCGGGCCGGGGCGACCCGGCCCGCCGCTGCGCGGGGGAACTTCACTCTTCGGGATCGGTGCTCGTCAGGGGAGCTTGATCAGCGAGTAGTCGTCGCAGTAACCGGCCGCCGAACCGGAGTTCTTGTAGCAGTAGACACCGGCGGAGGTGGTGGAGACGCCCGTGGTGAAGAAGACGGGCTGCTGGGCGTAGGACGTGGTCGAGGCCCGCAGGTACGTCTCCGTACCGCCGAAGCTCTTCACGCCGACCGCGACCTCCTCACCGGCCGTGGCCACCTTGGCCCAGCCGACCAGCAGGTAGCTGCCGCTGGAGGTGAGACCGCTGACGGTCTGGATGGCGCCGCTGGCACTGATCCCGGTCTGGAGCGCGTAGGTGCCGGAGCGGGCGTTGGAGGCGACCACGCTCGACGCCGTACCGGTGGACTGGACCCAGGGGGTCAGCGCGCCGGTCTCGTAGCCGGGGTTGGTGACGGCGTTGGTGGCGGAGGACAGGGGCTCCACCGCGAGGTCGTCGCAGTAGCCCGCGCCGCTGCCGCCGGCGTTCTTCCAGCAGTAGACCGTGGCCGTGGTGCTCGACGAGCCGGTGGTGAACAGGACGGCCGCCTGGCTGTACGACGTCGTAGCGATGTTGGTGTAGGTCTCCGTCCCGCCGAAGTTCTTCACGCCGATGGCGAGGGTCTCGCCCGCGGTGGCGACCTTGGCCCAGCCGGTAAGCAGGTAGGTGGTGCCGGGGCTGAGGCCGGTGAGGGCCTGGTTGGCGCCGCTGCCGCTCGCGGCCGTGGTCAGTGCGTCGCTGCCGGTGCGGGCGTTGGCCGCGGTCACGGACGAGGAGTTGCCGCTCGCCTGGGTCCAGGGGCTCAACGCACCCGTCTCGAAGCCCGCGTTGGAGAGCAGGTTGCCGCCGGTGCCGTTGTAGGCGCCGATGTTGGGGGCGGCCGTGGCGGAGACGGCGTTGCCGAAGGCGTCCTGGCCGCCGTTGGAGCTGATCACCGTACCGGCCCGGATCACCGGGGACGAGGCGTGCACCTGGTAGGCGTTCTTGCCGGTGTACGACGACGAGGTGTTGGCGTTGCCCGGGTTGCGGAACTCGGGGTCGGTGGTCACCTTCGCGGCGTCGGCGGGCTCGCGGGAGGGGTGGTTGCCGTAGAAGAGGTTGTTGGAGAAGGTCGAGGTGCCGGTGGTGGTGAAGTAGTTGCCGGAGCCGTAGTTGAAGACGGCGTTGTTCTGGAAGGACAGGGCCCCGCTGATGGAGGTGCCGGAGCGGGAGTACAGGATCGGGGTGGACAGGCCGTCCCGGACGGAGAAGGTGTTGTTGTAGAAGAGCGGGACGGCGCTGGAACTGCCGCTCTGGTTCGGGACGCCGCCCACGAAGTGCAGGACTCCGCCGCCGTGGGTCTGGGTGCCGGAGGTGGGGCAGCCGGAGTTGCTGCCGTCGTTCTCGCTGATGTTGTAGCGGACCACCGTGCCGTCGCTGGGCACCGTCGAGGTGGGCTCGTTGGCGATGGTGAAGGGCGGCATCACCAGCAGGAAGCCGCCGAGGTTCTGGTGGCTGTAGTTGTACTGGAACGTGGTGTTGTGGTTGCCCCAGTCCACGTCGAAGCCGGTGCCGTCGGCGCCGTTGACGTGGCAGTACACCTCGTTGTTCTGGACGACGGTGTTGCTGCTGCCGGACATCCAGATGCCGGCGGAGGCGCCGTTGCAGTACTGGCCGGACGGCGGGCAGGTGGACTTGGCGCCGCCGTAGCCCGCCTTGTTGCCGTCGATCAGGGCGCCGTCGTTCTTGACGACGAGGACGTCGTCGGCGCCGTCGTAGGTCATCGTGTTGTTGCGGATGACGGTGTTCGTGGTCAGGCCGGTGCCCTGGCCGTCCCCGTCGGGGGTGACGGCCACCGCTATGCGGTCGACGTGGTCGAAGGTGTTGTTCTCGATCACCACGTCGTCCCAGGTGGAGACCGGGGTGGTGTGGTCGGTCTGGACGCCGACGCCCGCGTTGGTGGAGTACCAGCCACCGCCGTAGCCCGCGATGTTGTGGATGTACATGTCGTGCACGCGGATGTGGTGCAGGACGCCGCCGGAGCTGTTCTCGGCGAGGACGCCGGAACGGTAGGCGGGCGAGGAGGCGTTGTCGATCAGCTCCAGGCCGCCGATGTCCCAGTACTGCTGGTTGAGCAGCTTGATGACCGCGCCGGTGGCGCCGGCCGCGTCGATGACCGGCTTGGCGCCGGAACCGTAGGCGCCGATCGAGATGTTGCTGCCCGAGGCTCCCGAGCCGCCCGGGGTCAGCTGCCCTGTGCAGGTGGTGCCGGCGGCGAAGAGGATGCTGTCGCCGGCGGTGAACGTGGTGCTGTTGACGCTGCTGACCGCGTTCCAGGGGCTGCTCTGGGTGCCGCTGCCGTTGCTGGTGGCGGAGCAGTTGACGTAGTAGGTGGTACCCGCCGCCATGGCGGACTGGACCGGGAGCACGAGGGCTCCCGCCAGGGTGGCTAGCAGGGCCAGAACGCGTGCTGCCCGGCGGACCGGACGCGTCGGTCTGCGACTCTTCATCGCGACGCTCCTTGCTGGGTGATCGAATCCTCCGCGCCACGGGTTGTGACGCGGTTTCATGTGCACCGGGCGCGACGCCGAGGGGCTGCGGATGCGTCCGGAATCCGTGGCCGCCGTGCTGCGGCACCGGAGCCGAGCAGGTCGGGCGAAAGCTGGGAAAGGAACGGCGCGACCAGCCACGATGGCGCCGTGGACGGTCGACGGACCGTAGCGGCGCTTCCGGCGGAGCGCTCAGCGCGCGGCGAGCGCGCCCGCGACGGAGGTCTCCAGTACGGGGCGCGACGTCTCCAGGACGGAGGCGTGCCGCATGCCCGGCGGGAAGGAGAGGGCGACCGGCTCCCACGCCACGCCGTCCCTGCTGCGGGCCGCCCCGTAGCGCCCTTCCAGGAAGTGGTCGAAGATCATGATCCATTCGTCGCCGCGGCGGAACAGCGCCGGTCCCTCCACCAGGGAAGGTGTCACCGGACCCGCGGGCGCGGCGTACGGACCGCCGGGGCTGCCGAAGGTGGTCAGATGGATGTCCTTGTGCGCGGTGTCGCGGTCGTTGATCCCGCGCTCGTCCTTGAAGGCCATCAGGAAGCCGCCGCCGTCCAGTTCACGGACGGTGGCGTCGATGACGGAGTGGCCCGGGTCGAAGAAGACGCCGGGTGCGGAGTAGGTGCGGAAGTCCTGGGTGGTGCAGTGCCAGATGCGGTGGTCCTGGCTGATGTGCTCGAAGTCGCGGCCCTCGGCCGTGTGGCCCGGTTCGACGACGGACGACCAGATGAGGTGGTACAGCCCGGTGGCACGGTCCAGGAAGAACTCCGGGGCCCAGGCGTTGAGGGCGCCCGCCACCCGGGCCATCACCGGAACCAGCCGCTGCTCGGACCAGCTCACCAGGTCGGCCGAGGTGGCGTGGACGATGTACGGGCTCGTCCAGCCGTCGGTGGCCAGCAGGTGGAACAGACCGTCGGGGCCGACCCCGATGAACGGGTCCCGAAGCCGGCCGGTACCGACGGTCCCCCGCAGGACGGGGCGGCCACCGTTCACCGCCGTGAACTCCTCGCCGTCGTGACTGTAAGCGAGGTGCAGCGCCTCGTCCGCGTCGGTGAAATAGGAGACCACGTACATCGGTGGGGGTCCTTCCGGGATGTCGGGACTGGTGGCGGCAGGGCATGGCGGCACGGCCGGACGTCGGTGCGGGGCACGGCGCCAGGGGGTGAACCGGTGGGCGGGGGCAGGGGGTGAACCGGTGCGCGGGGGTCAGGACTTGACGGCGCCGGCGGACAGGCCGGCCACCACGTGGCGCTGCAGGAAGACGAAGATCAGGAACAGCGGCAGGACACCGAGCAGGGCGGCCGGGAAGAGGGTGGTCGGCTGCACCGTGTGCGGGTCGATGAACGAGTAGGCGTTCACCATGACGGTCCGCTTGTCGGGGTCCTGGAGGAACACCAGCGGGACGATCAGGTCGTTCCACACCTGGAGGGAGACGAAGGTCAGCAGCGTGCTGGTGATCGGACGCAACAGCGGCAGGACGACCGTGAAGAAGGTACGCAGCGCCCCGCAGCCGTCCAGCGCGGCGGCCTCCTCCAGGTCCGGGGGGATCGAGCGGATGAAGCTGGTGTAGAAGAACACCGCGACCGGCAGGAACATCGCCGTGTAGACGAAGACCACGCCCGCGTAGTTGTCCAGCAGGTTCAGGTCCCGCATCAGCAGGTACAGCGGTGCCACGACCACGAAGACCGGCACCGAGGTGCCCACGATGAACAGCCGGTACACCCAGGTGGACCAGCCCTGGGAGATGCGGGCGAGCGGGTAGCTGGCCAGGGAGCCGAGCACGGTGATGCTCAGGCAGGACAGACCCGTGATGAGCAGTGTGTTCAGGGCGCTGCGGCCGTAGTGGATCTGCGAGAAGGCGGCGGAGAAGTTCTTCAGGGTGAAGGTGTGCGGGATGCCGAGCGGGGCACGGGCCACGTCCGCCGCGGTCCGCAGCGAGGTGAGCACGGTGAACACGAAGGGCAGCACGAACACCAGCACGCCGAGGCAGAGCAGCACGGTGCCCAGGCCGCCGAGGATCCGGCGCCGGGTGGTGCCGGAGCGGACGGGGGCGGCGCCGGCCCGTGGCCCGGACGCGGAGGGCCGGGTCTTGGCCTTGGCCTTGGGGGGCAGGGTGTGCGAGGTCATGGTCGTATCCGCCCGTCAGATTCGTCGCTCGCGCAGGCGGAGCAGGGAGGAGGTGGCGCTGGACAGGACGACCACGGTCACCAGGAGGAGTACGGAGATGGCGATGCCGAGGGCGAACTTCCCGCCGCCGAACACGTTCCGGTAGACGAGGGTGGTCAGGGTCTCGGTGGCGCCGGCCGGGCCGCCGTTGGTGAGCACCAGCGGGAACTCGAAGACCTTCAGGGAACCGATGAGGCTGAGCGTCACGTTCACGGTGAGCGCCGGGGCCAGCATCGGCCACTCGATGGAGCGGAAGCGCCGCCAGCCGCCCGCGCCGTCGACGGCGGCGGCGTCGAGGAGTTCGGTGGGCAGGCTCATGTAGCCGGCCAGGAAGATGGCGCAGGAGTAGCCCGCGAACATCCAGATGTTGACGGCGGCCACCGCGTACAGCGCGGTGGAGGTGTCGCCGAGCCAGACGTGCTCCAGCGAGTGCAGACCGAGCAGGCCGAGGAGGGCGTTGATACCGCCGTCCGGGGCGAACAGGTACGACCAGATGAACGCGGCCATCACCGGTGACACCAGGGTCGGGGTCAGCAGCACCACGCTGAGCGCCTTGCGGACCTTCGGCCGGCGGAAGAGCAGGCTCGCGAAGAGCAGACCGAGGCCGTTCTGGACGACCACGACGACGGCCGCGTACAGGACGGTGTGCCACAGGGCGGCGGTGACGTCCGGGTCGTCGGCCATGGCCCGGTACTGCTCGGTGCCGACGAAGTGGGCGATCGGTCCGCCGAGGCTGTCGGTCATGCTCAGATAGACGCCGCGGGCCAGCGGATACAGCATGAAGGTGGCGTACACGGCGATCGCCGGAAGCAGGAAGGCGGCCATGGTGGCGCGCCGGCGATGGATCACAGGGGTCCTCCTCGTGCCCGGACGGCCGTGGCGGGGGCGGCCGGGAGCCGCCGGTCGCGCCCCGCCACGGTCGGCCAGGGGGCGGGTTACTTCGCGGACGCCGCGGTCTGGATGTCCTTGAGGGTCTGGGCGGCGGACGACTTGCCCAGCAGGTAGGCCTGGATCTTGGAGCCGACGGCGGTCTCGGCGGTCGCGCCGTACCAGGAGTTGGAGGGCAGGATCCGGTAACGGCCGTCCTTGAAGGCCGTGGTGAACGCGGTGGTCTCGGTGCTCTCGGGCGTCGTGCCGCCCGTGAACGGCGACTCCGCGTGCTCGGCGTCGAGGTACTTGGCGAGGTTCTCGCTCTGCGACCAGAAGTCGACGTACTCGCGGGCCGCGTCACCCTGCTGCGACTGCGAGTTGACGGCCCACATCGTGCCGGAGAAGAGCATTCCGTTGGGCTCGGTGCCCGCGGCACCGCCCGGCCAGGGCGCGAACGAGACCGGGAATCCGGCCTTCTTGACGTTGGAGACCTGCCACGCGCCCTGGTACCAGAAGGCGCTCTTGCCGGCGCTGAAGTTCTGCGGGCCCTGGGACCACTCGTCGACGCCGAGTTCGTTCTTCCAGTCGACGTAGCCCTTGTCCTCCAGGGCCTTCAGCTGGTCCAGCGGTCCCTGCCAGTCCGGGTCGAAGGAGGCCTTGCCGCCGAGGAAGGCGGAGTCCCACTGCTTGTTCTTCTGGTAGACGACGGTCGATCCGCTCGCCTGGAACACCGAGCTGCCGGTCCAACCCGACTTGTCGGGAAGGGAGATGGGGTTGATGCCGGCCTTCTTGAGCTTGGCGAGGTCGGCGAGGAAGGTCGGCCAGTCGGCGGGGACCTCGGTGATGCCGGCCTTCTTCAGCAGGTTCATGTTGGCGTACAGGCCGATGCCGATCAGCTCCATCGGCATGGCGAGGGTCTTGCCGTCGGTCTGCGCGAAGGGCTTGGCGTCGGGGGCTATCTTGCTGGCCCAGGACTCCTGGGACAGGTCGGCGAGGTAGCCGGAGGCGCCCCACTTCTTCATCTTGTCCGTGTCGACCATGATGACGTCGCCGGCCTTGCCGCCCAGCAGCTCGGGCTGGAGCTTCTGGACGTAGGTGTCGTTCGCCGTGATGTACTCGAAGTCGATCTTTATCTTCGGGTGGGCCTTCTCGAACGCCTTGTTGATCTCCGCGACGTTCGCCGGCTCGGCACCGCCGCCCTTCCACGCCTGGACGTGCAGGGTCACCGTGCCGTCACCGGACGCGCCGCTCGACCCGCCTCCGCACGCGGCCAGCGACATCGCCATGGCGGCGGCCGCCGCGGTGGCGACCGCGACACGTCTCCCGGAACGCTTCATTGCACACCTCACCCATCGTCGGTACGGACCGACTTGTCATGTCTGAAGGGGTTGATCCGGTCGGCCTGCATCCGTGTGGGTACAGCGCCGATACGGCGGAAAGGAGGTCGGTGGACCCGAGTTGCGGCAATCGTTTCGTGCCGATGGCCGGGAACTGTAACGCAAAACTTAGGCGACATCTATACGTAACTTTCCGTGGCCGTCGCCCATAGTCCCGGCAGTCGTATGCCCCAAGCCCACACGGGGTTTCACTCGGAGAGGCTCTAGCCTTATCGTTACAGTTTCCTGGAAGTTTCCCGGAGTACCATGGTTGGGTGAGCCGGCACGACGGAGTTCCGGTTCGGCCCATGTGCCTTGCAGGCAGGAGGAGTTGGAGTGGCAGAGCGGGTGACCATCGCGCGGGTGGCCGCGGAGGCCGGCGTCTCCGCGATGACCGTGTCGAACGTCATGAACGGCAAGCCCGGGGCCTCCGAGGAGACCCGCCGCCGCGTCATGGAGGTCGCCGGCCGCCTCGGATACCGGCCCAACATCTCGGCACGCAACCTCAAGGCCAGCCGCACCGGACTGATCGGACTCATCGCCCTCGACCTCACCAGCCAGTACGGGCTGGAGATCCTGCGCGGCGTCGCCGACGAACTGGCCGACGCGGAACAGGAGTTGCTGGTCAACGCCTCCTACCACGACGCCGTACGCGAGAAGGACCGCATCGAGTTCCTGGGCCGCGGCCTCGTGGACGGCGTCCTGATGATCGCGCCGGTCCTGGAGGACGAGACGGTCGAGCTGCTGCGCCGCCAGACCCTGCCCTGCGTCATCATCGACCCGCGCCGTCTGGACGTGCCCCTGCCCCGGCTGACCGTCGACAACTACCACGGCATGCGGCAGGGCACCCAGCACCTGATCGACCTCGGCCACACCCGGATCGCCTATCTCCGGGGCGAGGAGGACCTCGAAAGCACGTCCGTCCGGTTCCAGGGCTTCGAGGACGCGATGCGGCTGGCCGGGCTGGAGGTGGACGCACGCTTGGTCGCGTCCTGCGACTTCTCCTACGCCTGCGGATTCCGCACGGCCACCCGCCTGATCGCCGACCACGCCCCCACGGCGATCGTCGCCGGAGCCGACCTGATGGCACTCGGCGCCGTCGACGCCGCGCGGGCCCACGGTCTCAAGGTTCCCGACGACTTCTCGGTCGTCGGCTTCGACGACCTCCCCCAGGCGGCGCAGAGCTTCCCCGGCCTGACCACCGTGCGCCAGCCCCTGCACGACATGGGCCAGAAGGCGGCCCGCGCGCTGCTCTCCCTCGTCGAGGGCCAGAAACTGCTCATGGATCACATCGAGGTCGGCACACAGCTCGTGATCCGCAACTCCACGGCCCCGCCCTCCGCCACCGCCACCTCCTGAGCGGATCGAGACCGGCTCGGACCTCCGTCGGTCGGCCGATCCGGCGCAGACGGCGGCGGCCTCCCAGCCCGTGCGAGCCGCGTCGGGGGCGGACCGGTGCAGGGGCAGGCGGTTCCTCAGTCCGCCGGCCGGACGACGGTGGGTGCCGGGCGCGCGGGCCGGAGTGTTCCGGAGGGCAGCGCCCACGCCAGACCGAGCAGTGCGCCCACGGTCGCGATCCACAGGGTGGGGCGCAGGCCGATCGCCGAGCCGAGCCAGCCGCCTGCCAGTGCGCCGACGGGGCGGATGCCGTGGCCGAAGAGGCGGGCGGCTCCCGCGACGCGGGATCGCAGGGTGTCGGGGATCAGCGACGCGGTCAGGGATCCGCCGGCGATGTCGAGGAGCATGACACCGAATCCGGAGCCGAACTCCGCCAGCAGCAGGCATGTCGCCGTGACGGGGAGGGGGCCCCGGGCCAGCGGGACCAGGGCGAGTGGGGCGGGGAAGGCGAAGAGGCCGAGGAGTGCCGCCCGCCCGGTTCCGAGCCTGCGCACGATCCGGCCGGTCAGCAGGGCGCCGATCACCGAGCCGACGGCACCGCAGCCGAGCACGGCGCCCAGCAGGCCGGGACCGAGCCCGAGTTCGGTGGTGGCGTACAGGACGAAGACGGCCTGGAAGGCGAAGTTGAACAGGTTGAGCGTGGTCACCGCCCCGTAGTAGGCGCACAGGATCCGGGAACGGACGAGGTGGCGGAAGCCGGCCGTGAGGCCGCCCTCGGCGTGGGTGGCGGCCGGTGGTTCGGCGGGATGGATCCGGGACAGTTGCCAGGCCGACGACAGGTAGGAGACGGTGTCGGCGAGCAGCGCGACCGGCGCGGACAGGAGTTGCACCAGCAGCCCCGCGGCGCTGGTGCCGCCCACGTAGGACATGGCCCGGCTGCCGTTGAGCAGGGAGTTTCCTTCGACGTAGCGTTCGGCGGGCACCAGGGAGACGAACAGCGCGGCGTTGCAGACGTCGAAGAGCACGCTCAGGGTGCCGACGGTGAACGCGACCGCGTAGAGCTGGCCGAGGCCGAGCAGGCCCAGGGCCCAGGTGACCGGGATCGATACCAGTGTCAGCGCCCGCCCGAGGTCGGCGACGATCATCAGGTGCCGGCGTCGCCCGCTGCGGTCCGCCCGGACACCGGCGTGCACCGAGAACAGCAGGCTGGGCAGGAGCCCGGCGGCCGTGAGCCACCCCATCTGCGCCGGACCCGCGTCCAGGGCCAGGACGGCGAGCAGGGGCAGGGCGACCTGGGTGATCTGGTCGCCGAAGAGCGAGACGGTCTGCCCGGTCCAGTAGCGGCGGAACGCCGGCTCGCGCAGGAGGGCGGGTAACCGCCCGGCCGGGCTCACGCGTGCGGTTCTTCCGTGTCGCCCTGCGCCGGCGTGCCGAACTCCCGTGCCGGGTGCGCGAAGTGGACGTACGACACGCGGCGGGCCGCGGCGGGGCGCTCTCCCGGATCCTCGGTGCGGCGGATGTAGGGCCGGAGCAGTTCCCACACCTTCTCGTCGAGTTCCTTGAGCTCGGCGGCGGTGACGAAGATCGTGGCGTCACCCAGCGGTGCCGCCTCCTGCCACTCCGCGGGCTCGGTGTGCCGGTTCTCCAGCCAGCGGGTGGCCTCGGTGAAGTACCGCTCGACGAGCGCGAGGCTGAGCGCGGTGGCGGCCTCCCGCACCTCGGGGTCCGCCGCGTAGCCGGGCCAGGAGGTGGACGATGCCGTCGCCCGCCAGGGTTTCTCCCTGCCCTGTCCCCCGCCCGTCTGCTCCGCGAGCCCGTACTTGGCCAGCATCCGCAGGTGATAGGAGCAGCCGGCCACCGACTCCCCCGTCAGCTCGGCCGCCCGGGTGGCGGTCATCGCGCCTTCCCTGCGCAGCAGCCCGATGAGCGTCAGGCGGAACGGGTGGGCGTACGCGCGGAGGGCGCGCGGGTCGGTGAGCTGTCGCCGGTCCATGATGTAAAGGTATCTTTCTAAAGAAACCTTTACAAGAGCTCGATCCTGGCGTTACTCACAGCTTGTGTTGTTTTGATCACTTTTATCCCTTCGGTGAGCAGGGTACTTGTGTTACTCATGAGATGTGCGGAGAGGGTTCTCCGGACCCGTCCGCATGGACTCGGGAAGATCTGCCGGTACGCGCCGGAGTCAGCGAGCTGTGTGAGCTGCATGGACCCCACGCCCTCCTCTGCTTCGCCGTTCGACACGGTCAGCGGCGCCCTGGGGGACTACATCCCGAAGGGCGGAGCGACGGTGGTGGGCAGGCAGCACCCCTTGGGGGCCGACAGCCAGGCCGAGGACGGGGAACAGATCCTCGGGGTGGTCGGTCTCCGCCCGGATCTGCGGGTCAGCGGCTCCAATCTGGAGGCCGCCCCGTTCGCGGGGGTGACCGCCGCGCCGGGGACCGCCTTCGCCGATCTGCTGCCGCCCGTGGACGTACCGACGGTCACGCAACGGCTGCGGCGGGTCCTCGAGACGCGGGAGGCGCACGTCGCACGGGTCCAGCGCCTGCGGCGGGACGACGGGACCGAGATGGTGGTCTCGATGAGCATCCTGCCGGCCGCACCACCGCAGGAGGGTCTGACGGTCTCGCTGATCGCCATGGCCAAACGGCTCCACCTGTACGCCTCGGCCACCGCGATCGGCACGTCCCTGGACATCGGGGAGACCGCCCAGTCCCTGGCCCAGTCCCTGCTGGCCTGGGGTGACGTGGCCGCCGTCAACCTCGACTACGCCGTGTGGACCGGCGAGGCCGTCACCGAGCAGGCGCAGGACCGCATCCGGCTGCGGCGCGCGGCCCTGGTGCCGGACCGGGCCTGGCCCGAGGGGTACCTGACCCCCGGGGACAACCTCCCCCGTGAGGCGAGCCGGCTGCTGGCCGGTGCGGTCATGCGCGACGACGTTCCGCAGGCGGTCGTCATCCCGGACCGTGCGGCGATCGAGCGGGCGCTGGACGACCCGCAGCTGGTGCGCGCCCTGGTGCCCGGCAACCGGCCGGTGAGCGTCGCCTGCATACCACTGGTCGTGGAAGGACCGGAGGGCACACCGGGGCCCATCGTGCTGGGCGTGACGGAGGTCTGGCGGCGCCCGGAGTGCCTCTTCGGCGACGGCGAACTGCTCGACCTCCAGGAGCTCGTGGCCAAGACGGCCCGGCACGTGGACCTGGCCCGCCAGCACCAGCGTGAGCACGCCCAGGTCCTGGCGTTGCAGCGGCGGCTGCTGCCGCGGACCGGCAGCGACACCATCGAGGTCGCCAGTGTGTACGAGCCGACCACCCCGGACAGTGCGGGTGTCGGCGGTGACTGGGTGAACAGCTTTCCGCTGCCGGGCGACCGTACCGCGCTGGTGGTCGGCGACGTCGTGGGGCACGGACTGGGGGCCGCGGCGGCCATGGGCCAGCTGAGCATGGAGGCCCGCGCGCTGCTGTCGGCGGGGCTGGGCCCCGGGGAGGTGCTGGAGCGGCTGGACGAGACCGTCACCCTGCTGGACGACACGGACGCGGGCCTCGCCGCCGGGTACAGCGCGCTCGGCTCGACGTGCTGCATCGCCGTCTACGATCCGGTCGACCACCGGGTGCTGATCTCCAACGCCGGCCACCTGCCCCCGCTCCTCGTGCATCCCGACGGGTCCACCGAGACCGTCGCGGCGCAGCCGCACCCGGCCCTCGGCGCGGAGTTCGTCGTACGGGAGCCGTTCGAGGTGCACGAGTTCGCCGCGCCGCCCGGCACGATGCTCGTCCTCTACACGGACGGCCTGGTGGAGGATCCGGCCGCCGCGATCGACGACGGCATCGGCCGGCTGACGGACGTGGTGCGCGAGGTGCATCCCTGGGACGACCTGGAACAGGCCGCCCGGCGTGTGGTCGCCCGGCTGGGCCCGGCGGAGCCGCTGCGCGACGACGTCACCCTGCTGCTCGCCCGGATGGCCGGGCGGCGCGGCCGGGACACCGCGACCTGGCGGCTGCCCGCCCGTGACGACAGCGCCGCCCGCGCCCGCGCCCTGGCCGCGCCCCTGCTGCGCCGCTGGCACCTCGGCGAACAGGCCCGGGACGGCGCGCTGCTGGTGATCAGCGAACTGGTCACCAACGCCGTCCGGTTCGGCACCGGGCCGGTGACGGTGCGGCTGGTGCGGGCCGGACACCGACTGACCTGCGAGGTCGGCGACGCCGGCAACGGCCGGCCGCGGCTGCACCGCGGTGACCTGCTCGACGACGACGGGCGGGGCCTGCACGTCGTCCACAAGCTGACCACGCGCTGGGGGGTGCGGTGGACCGACACCGGCAAGGCCGTCTGGGCGGAGCTGGAGGGATAGCGCCGGTGCCGCGACGGGAGCGGCAGGGCTTCCGCTACAGCCACTCCCCTTCCAGGGCCGTGGCCGTCAGCCCGGGCGCCGCCGCGTACAGCACCGTACGGCTGCCCGACTTCTGGCCGGCGTCGTGCGCCCGGCGCAGGATGTCGAGTACGGCGGCACCGCCGCGGTTGCCCGAGGTGTAGCTGTCCCGGCTGTAGGCCAGCAGTCCCTCCGGCCACGTGGCGGGCATCGTCTGCTCCATGTACTCCAGGACCCGGGTCCCGCCGGGATGCGCCAGCAGCAGGTCGGGGTGCCAGGTGGGCCCGTCGTCCCGGTGCCGCGCGCGCAGCCACTCCCACATCGCGGCCACCGTCTCCTGTACGGCGCGCGGCCCGCGGCGGTCCATCACGAAGTGCGTGCCGTCCTCCCGGGTCTCCAGCCGGTGCAGGTCGGTGGTGCCGGGCAGGGTGTGGTGCCAGGCCGCGTCCAGGCGCAGGACCGACTCCGGCCGGGGGCGGCCGGTGACCACGACGGCGACCGCGGTGTCCGCGAAGAGCAGCCGCACGATCAGTGATTCCAGCGTGTCGTCGGCGGGCTGGTAGGTGGTGCTCAGCGCCTCCGCTATCACGACCAGCACCACCCGGTCGGGGTCCGCGGCAACCAGGTCGGCCGCCAGCGCCAGCGACCGGGTGCCGGCGATGCAGGCCCACTGGGTGGCCGGCAGCAGCAGTACGTCGTCGCGCAGCCCGAGGCGGTTGAGGAGGGACAGGTCCAGCCCCGGCAGGGCCGGGGTGGTGGAGTGACTGGTGATCAGGCAGTCCACGTCGGTGGTGTCCAGCCCGGCGGTTCGCAGGGCTTCCCGGGCCGCGTGCGCCGCGTACGTCTGCACGGCCGCCCAGGCCGGAGCGGTGCGCTCCTGGATGGTCTGCGGCGCCGGTATCGCCTCCAGCGCGGCGATCGCGCGGTTCACCTCCTGCTCGGTGAACCCGTGGCCGGCCAGTGCCGCACGGGCCGGGCCGGCGCCCGGAGTTCGCAGGCCCGTCCCGCCGCCGGGCCCGGTGGCCGTCTCCAGCGGCAGCATCCACCCGCGGGAGTCGATCCCCGTGCTCGCGGCGATGCCGTCGATCCGGGAGAGCCAGGGCGCCTGCGGGTGCCGGCCGCGCACCTCTGCGAGGATCTCGCCGGTCTTCACGGCATGTTCGCCCTGTACTACGGCTGGAGGAGTCAGATAGGCGCCCATAGCACGCATCTTTCACAGAAAGCCAGTAAATGAGTGAAGTGTCCGAAACGCTCCTGATTGCACAGGCTTGAGGTCAAGACACTGCCATTGCAATGTACTTCGCATTCGACAACTCCCGGGGCGGCCCATCTGCCAGGGAAGTCACGCCAGTTCCCTCCGGCACTTGCGCGACAGGGGCACGCGGCCGCCCGGCAGAGATCGTTGCCGAGCAAACTCCTTGCACCTTCGGGAAGTTGAGCGCCGTACGGATCGAGCCGCGCTCCGAGACCTACGCCACCCATGAAGTGCGTCACAGTCACGCCCCGCGCCGGTGGGCCAACCGGCGGGCGGCCCGGGGCTCATGGGGTGTGCGACGGCGCACTTTTCGAACGGATCGCGCCACCCCGCACGCCGCGCATGCTTCATCACCTCCCTGCGGAGATCCCGACGTCAGCCCCGCGGACCGCGGACCGTCCGCACCGAGTCCGGCCGCACCCCTGGCGGACAACGCCCACGCCGGAGACCATGGCGCCCTGCTCACCCGACCGTTCCCCCACGGCGACGACACCCCGGACGACCGGCGCACACGGCTTCGCACGACCTCCCGGCCGCACACCGTACGGCCGCCCGAACCGCTCTCCCCGCTCGCTACCCGTCACGGCCGGGTCCGCGGTCCCCATCGAGGAGTTGTCGAAATGTCCTACGATGTCCCCGATTTACCCTCGGATGGGTTTTCCTACGACCGCCCGGCCCCGACCTGGTCGGCCGACGCGGAGCCGTCCGACGGCGCTTCCGCGAACCCCCGGTCCGGTGCCCACCGCACCCTGCGCCTGCTGCGGCGCGCACACCGCTGGCACCGGCGGGTGGCGACCGTCACCGCGCTCGGCTACTTCGCCGCCTTCCTGACGCTGACCGTCAAGGCGCCTTCCCTGATGGCCCGCCCCGGCCCCGGCGGCCTGCCCACCGGGCTGGTCCTCGCCCTCGTCCAGATCCCCGTGACCTGGCTGGCGGTCCTGCTCCACGAGGCGGCCGCGCACCGCTTCGTGGATCCCCTGGCGCGGCGCGCCCGCCGTCAGACGGGCGCGGCCACGGCGGGCCGGGAGCAGGCACCGTGACCGGGCTGGGCGGCTCCGCCCAGTCCTGGTCCCTCGTCGCGTTCTGCTCGGTCGTCGCCCTCACCCTGCTCCTGTGCGTGCTCACCGGCCCGGAGGCGGACGACCTCGCCGAGTTCTACACCGGCTACCGGTCCCTCTCCCCGTTGCGCAACGGGCTGGCCATCGCCGGTGACTACATCTCCGCCGCCACCGTCCTCACCATCGGGGGGATCATCGCCCTGTGCGGCTACGACGGCATCGTCCTCGCCCTCAGCGCCCTGCTGTCCCTGCTGCTGCTGATGTTCCTGCTGGCCGAACCCCTCCACAACACCGGCCGCTACACCATGGGCGACGCGCTGGCGCGCCGCCATCCGGCCCGCTCGGTCCGCGTCACGGCCTGTCTGGTCACCCTCGCCGCGCTCGTTCCGATGATGGTCGTCCAGCTCGCCGGTGTCGGTGAACTCCTGGCCTACGTCCTCGGGTTCTCCGACGCCGGGATGCAGAACGGATGCGTGGCCGGGGCCGGTGTCCTCATGATCAGTTATGCGGCGCTCGGCGGGATGCCCGGCACCGCACTGGTCCAGATCATCAAGACCGTGGCGCTGCTCGGCTCGGGGCTGGTCGTGAGCGTACTGATCCTGCGCGCGTTCGACTGGCAGCCCCAGGCGCTGTTCCACGCGGCGGCCGGGCGGAGCGGGGCCGGTGACTCCTATCTGACCTGGGGGCTGCAGTACTCCAGCAGCCCGCATCCGGCCCTGGACATGGCCAGTACCCAGTGCGCCATCGTGCTGGGCGGCGCCTGCCTGCCGCACGTCACCATGCGGATGTACACCGCGGGCACCCCGCGCCAGGTCCGCCGGGCGATGTCCTGGGCGGTCTCCTCGGTGACCCTCTTCATCCTGATGCTCACCCTGATCTGCACCGGCGCGACCGCGCTGGTCGGTCACGACCAGATCGCCGCCGCCGACGCGCACGGCACGACCGCCTACCTGCTGGGTGCCCGTGCCGCGTTCGGAACCGGGCTGTCCCGGCCGGAGAGCCTGCTCCTCGCCACCGTCACCACCGCCGTCTTCCTCACGCTGCTCGCCTCCGTCGCGAGCATGACGCTGGCCTGCGCCAACACCCTCGCCCACGACCTGACGGCGTCCCGGGCCACTCCCCCGGCACCGGCCCGGGAACTCACCCTCGCCCGGTGCAGCGCCCTCGCCGTGGGCATCCCCACCATCTTCCTGGCCGTCCTCGCCCAGCACCGCAGCCTTCAGCCCCTGGCGACGGTCTCCTTCACCCTCGGCGCCTCCGCCATCGCCCCGGCACTCCTCTACACCCTCTTCTGGCGCCGGTACACGCGCACCGCGCTGCTGACCACCCTGGTGGTGGGCTCGCTGTCCGTGCTCGCCCTGGCCCCCGGCACCACCCTGGTCTCCGGGACACCGCTGTCCGCCTTCCCGGAAGCCGACTTCGCCTGGTTCCCCTACAACACCCCCGCGCTCGTCTCCGTACCGGCGGGCTTCCTCGCCGGCTGGCTCACCACCGTGCTGGCCGGCAGGCGGTCCGCCGAACGGGAACGCAGCCGCTACGCGTCCCACGAGCGGCATCTGCTCACCGGGCCGCCCTCACGCCACTCGCCCCGGTAGGGAGCCGCCGGGCGAGGCGGCACGGCCGGGCGAGGCGGCGCGGCCGGGCGAGGCCGCCCTGCGGCCCGGGCCGCAGGGCGAGAACCGGGTCGGGGCCGGACGAACCTGTTCGACGGACGAACCTGTTCGCCGGACCGACCAGTTCGCCGGACCGGCGGCCGGCCTATTTGGCCGGGGGACGGTCCTGCAGGCCGGTGGTCATGGACGTGGCAGCCGCGTTGAGACCCGCCACCGCGGCCTTGGGAAGCGCCCCGGCGACCTTGGTGGCGAGGTCACGGGACGGGCCGGGCCCGGTTCCGTCCGCGTGGGCAGGGGCGGCGAGAGCCACGCCCGTCAGGGCGAGCGCGGCGGCAGTGATGATCCTCTTCATGCCCTGAGGAACGACCGTCCCCGGCCGGGGACACGACCGGCGGCGGCGCACCTCAAAAACGGCCCGGGCCCCCGAGTGGCGGCTCCGGCCCGGTGGGACCACGCTGGATGCCGGAGAGCCGGGCCGGGCCGCCCGTCGGCACGGGGCTCGGGCACCGGACACCGGACACCGGGCGCTCGGTGTGCGCCTCCCCCAGGCCGGGGCACTCGCTCCGCCGGAGCCGGAGGGCTCCGGACGACACGAAGGACGCGAGGACGCGAGCACAGCTGTGCGGCTTGTCCGGCGCCGCCCCCGGGGCGCGGCCACGGGTGCCCCGACCGGCCTCCGGTCCCCGGTCCCCGGACACCGTGAGGACCCCGGGTCCCCGCGGGGACCGGCACCCCCTGCTCCGTGCGGAGAAAGGCAGAGTCATGACGCAGAAGCCACCCCTCACCACGACCGACTCCGGTGCCCCCGTCGAGAGCGACGAGCACTCGCTGACCGTGGGGCCCGGGGGACCGGTCCTGCTGCAGGACGCCTATCTGATCGAGCAGATGGCACAGTTCAACCGGGAGCGGATCCCCGAGCGCCAGCCGCATGCCAAGGGGAGCGGCGCGTTCGGCCGCTTCGAGGTGACCGACGACGTCAGCGCCTACACCATGGCAGGCCTCTTCCAGCCCGGCACCCGCACCGACCTGGTCATCAGGTTCTCGACGGTCGCCGGTGAGCGCGGCAGCCCCGACACCTGGCGCGACCCCCGCGGCTTCGCGGTGAAGTTCTACACCAGCCAGGGCAACTACGACATGGTCGGCAACAACACACCCGTGTTCTTCGTGAAGGACCCGATGAAATTCCAGCACTTCATCCGGTCCCAGAAGCGCCGTGCGGACAGCAACCTGCGCGACCACGACATGCAGTGGGACTTCTGGACGCTCTCCCCGGAGTCCGCACACCAGGTGACCTGGCTGATGGGCGACCGCGGCATCCCCCGGACCTGGCGCCACATGAACGGCTACACCTCGCACACGTACATGTGGATCAACGCCAAGGGCGAGCGGTTCTGGGTGAAGTACCACTTCAAGACCGACCAGGGGATCGAGTTCCTCACCCAGCACGACGCCGACCAGATGGCCGCCGTCGACACGGAGTACCACATGCGCGACCTGTTCGAGCACATCCGTGACGGCCAGTACCCCAGCTGGACGCTGTACGTGCAGCTCATGCCGTACGCGGATGCCGCGGGTTACCGCTTCAACCCGTTCGACCTCACCAAGGTGTGGCCGCACGGTGACTATCCGCTCGTCCCGGTCGGGCGGATGACCCTGGACCGCAATCCGACCGACAACCACGCCGAGATCGAACAGGCCGCGTTCCAGCCCAACAACTTCGTCCCCGGGATCGGGCCCAGCCCGGACCGCATGCTGCTGGCCCGGCTGTTCTCCTACGCGGACGCCCACCGGCACCGGATCGGCGCCAACTACCAGCAGCTCCCGGTGAACGCGCCGATCGTAGACGTCCACACCTACTCCAAGGACGGGGCGATGGCGTACCGCAAGACGTCCGACCCGGTGTACGCCCCGAACTCCAAGGGCGGTCCGGTGGCCGACCCCGCCGCCTTCGGGCCGCCGCCGACCTGGGAGGCGGACGGCGAGATCGTCCGTGCCGCGTACGTCTCCCACCCCGAGGACGACGACTGGGGTCAGCCCGGCACCCTGGTCCGGGAGGTGCTGGACGACGCGGCGCGCGACCGGCTGGTCTCCAACGTCGTGGGGCATCTGCTCGACGGCGTCAGCGATCCGGTCCTCCAGCGGGCGTTCACGTACTGGTCGAACATCGACGAGACGATCGGCAAGCGCATCGCCGACGGCGTACGCGCCAAGGGCGACTAGGCGCTCCGCCGGAGGTCCCGCAAGGTGCCGTGCGAGCCGAGTGCTCGCACGGCACCGCTGCGAGCGGGTCCTGGCCGGCCGCGAGGCGTTCACAAGGCCGTGCAGAGCAGCAGCAGGAAGGCGAGGGTGCCGGGTACGACGGTCAGCGCGGAGCGCATCATCACGGCGGCGGCCTGCGGACGGACGGCGTCGTCCGCGGCTACCGGGCCGAGGTGGACCTGGCGGCTCTGGGGCACGGCCTGGAACTGCTCAGCGACATCCGCCTGCGGGAGGGCGTCGACCGCACCGCCTTCGAGGCCCGGCTGCACGACGTCCCGCAGGTCGTGGCCGCGATGCGGTTGACCGGGGACTACGACTACCAGCTGCGCGTCGCCTGCGCGGACGCCCGTGAGTTCAAGAACGTCGTCGACCGGCTCAAGGCCGGCCTCGGGGTACGGGAGGCGCGCAGCCGCCTGCTGCTCCACGAGGTCCCGCTCGGCCCGGACCGCCTCCTGAGCCCCTGACGGTGTCCCTGCCGGTGTCCCGGGCGGCCCGAACTCCCCATGCCCGGACACAGGTTCACGTTCCCGGTCTGGTCCGAACCAAAAAAGGAAACAAACATTGACGCACTCGAACAGCGTGCGTAGGTTCCGGGCGAGCCGATCGAAGAGCTGTGCCGCCGCACCCTCGGTGCGGCCCGCCCCCACTCCAGCTTCGAAGGGACGCGCCATGCGGGGTTCCCCGTCCGCCTGGAATGTCATGACCTCGCCAACACCATGGATGCGAAGGTCCCCGGTGGTCGCCGTGCTGGCGTCCCTCGGACTCGCTCTCGGGCTGCTGCTCGGGTTCCCGGCGGCCTCGCAGGCCGCCGGCTCGCTGCCGTGCGACATCTACGCCGCGGCGGGGACCCCGTGCGTGGCCGCGCACAGCGTCACCCGCGCGCTGCTGTCCTCCTACGACGGCCCGCTCTACCAGGTGACCCGCGTCTCGGACGGGGCCACCGCCGACATCGGGCTGCTGGCGCCGGGCGGGTACGCCGACGCGGCGGCCCAGGACGCCTTCTGCGCCGCCGACGGCGGCTGCCGGATCACGAAGATCTACGACCAGAGCGGCCGGCACAACGACCTCACGCCCGGACCCGCCGGCACCGCGGGCACGGGTGCCGACCGGGGTGCCGACGCGTCCGAGATCGCCGTCACCGCGGGCGGCCACAAGGTCTACGGGCTGTGGATCTCGCCCGGCGTGGGCTACCGCTACACCGGCGTCGCCTCGGGGGTCGCCGTCGGCGGACAGCCCGAGGGCGCCTACATGGTGGCCAGCGGCACCCATGTCGGATCGGCCTGCTGCTTCGACTACGGCAACGCCGAGCGCACCCCGGCCGACACCGGCAACGGGCACATGGACGCCGTGTCCATCGCTACCACGTGCTATTTCGCGCCCTGCACCGGGAGCGGCCCGTGGGTGGAGGCCGACCTGGAGAACGGCATGTTCCAGGGCGACAACGGCTCCAACACGGCGAACCGGGGCAACGGTTCCGCCTTCGTCACCGCCGTCCTGAAGAACAACGGGCAGACCCGGTACGCGCTCAAGGGCGGTGACTCCCGGTCCGGCGGGCTGTCCACCTGGTGGGACGGGGCGCTCCCGACCCGGGGCGGGTACCAGCCGATGCAGCAGGAGGGCGGCATCATCCTCGGCATCGGCGGCGACAACAGCAACTGGAACCGCGGCACCTTCTTCGAGGGCGTCATGGTCTCCGGCTATCCCACCGACGCCGCCGAGAACGCCGTGCAGGCGAACATCGTCTCCGTCGGCTACAGCGGCGGGACGGACGTGCCGAACGGTCCGCAGGGGACGGTCACCGGACCGGGCGGCAAGTGCGTGGACGTGGCCGCCGACGACACCGGCACCGACGGCGCCGCCGTACAGCTGTGGGACTGCCAGACGTACGCCGAGGACCAGCACTGGACGCACAACCCCGACGGTTCCCTGTCCACGCTCGGACGGTGCCTCGACATCGAGGGCAACGGCACGGCCGGCGGGGCGAAGCTGGAGCTGTGGGACTGCAACGGGGTCGGCGGCCAGAAATGGGTCCAGCAGGCCGACGGCTCCCTCCTCAACCCCCAGTCCGGCCGCTGCCTCGACTCCCCCAGCGGCGCCACCGCCAACGGCACCCGCCTGCAGATCTGGGACTGCAACGGATCCGGCGCACAGAAGTTCTCGGTGAACGGCGGAGGGCCGGTCAAGGGCCCCGGCGGCACCTGTGTCGACGTGGCCGCCGACGACACCGGTGGCGACGGCGCCGCCGTGCAGCTGTGGGGCTGCCAGTCGTACGCGGTCGACCAGCACTGGTACCACGGTTCGGACAACTCCCTCTCCACACTGGGACGTTGCCTGGACATCGTCGGCAACGGCACGGCGAACGGCGCCAAGGTCGAGCTGTGGGACTGCAACGGGGTCGGCGGCCAGAAATGGGTCCAGCAGGCCGACGGCTCCCTCCTCAACCCCCAGTCCGGCCGCTGCCTCGACTCCCCCAGCGGCGCCACCGCCAACGGCACCCGCCTGCAGATCTGGGACTGCAACGGATCCGGCGCACAGGCCTTCGCGCTGAGTTGACCGCCGGCGGTGTCACTCCTCCTCGGGCACCGGGCCGCCGTTCGCGCCCCAGGAGACGAGTGAACGTGCGTCGCTCAGGGCCGCCCGGCGGAAGGTCCGGCCGTAGCGCCTCAGTCCCATGCGGCGCACGAGCCTGTCCTCGCACTCGCTGCGCAGCGCCGCCATCTCCGGTGTGCCGCGCTGCGGGTGCCCGACCGTCTCCCAGAAGCGCGTGGCCGCGCCGAAGGCGTAAGCGGCGGCGGGCTCCTCCCCCGCGTCGGCGAGGGCGATGGCGAGGAGATCCATGACCATGGCGATCCCGAAGGCGTCCCCGATGTGCTGCTTGGCGTCGAGGGCGGCCCGCGCGTGGCGTACCGAGTCGTGCGGGCGGCCGGCGAGGAAGGCGATGAGGGCCAGCTGGTGTTCGGCGTAGGAGCGGGTCCAGTGCTCGTCCAGCGCCGCGCACAGGTCGCGGAGTTCGAGGGCCTCGTGCCGGGCCTGGTCCAGCCGGCCGGAGCCGGTGAGCCCGAAGACGTGGACCAGGCGGCACAGGACCGTCGGTGCGGTCAGCTGGTCCGGGCGGGTGGCGCCGGCGCCGGGCTCCGTCGTCTCGACGCCGTTCACCGCGGCGAGGGGGCGCCCTTCCAGCAGGTGTAGCAGGCCCTCCAGGTAGGCGGCCCGCCCCAGCCCCTCGGCGTCGAGAGCCTCCGCGGCGGCGCGCCGGCACGCGGCGGCCGTCTCGTGCGCCGCGGCCTGCTCACCCTGCAGGGTCAGGGTCAGCCCCAGGCTCCACAGTCCCTGCACCCATGTCTCGTCCCGGTCCCGGGCGGCCGGCACGGTCGCCGTCTCCAGGTACTGGCGGGCCTCGTACAGGTAGCCGGAACAGACCCAGAAGAAGGTGACGTTGCCGATCATCTCCAGGGCCGCGGCCGGGTCGGTCGCCAGGAGGTGGTCGACCGCCAGCCGGATGTCGGAGTGCAGGAACCCGATCCGCCGGTACCAGCCCCGCTGCGCCGGACCGAACCACTCACGGTGGGCCCGCCGGGTCTGGGCCAGCACGTACTGGGCGTGCCGGTGGGCGAGTTCCTGCTCGCCGCCGAGCTCGGACAGCCACATCCGGCCGTACTCGCGTACGGCGTCCAGCATCCGGTACGCCCCGTCCTTGCGGACGACGACGGACTTGTCGCACAGCGAGACGAGCGTCCACCCGACGCTGCCCGGTGCCAGCGGGGCGCCGCCGGCCAGCTGTCCCGCGAGTTCGTCGTCGAAGGCGGCGGGCAGGTAGGAGAGCCGCGCCCACAGCAGCCGCTCCTGCGGGGTGCACAGCTCGTGGCTCCAGCCGATGGTGGTGCGCAGGGCCGCGTGCCGGGGCGGCCATCTGCGCGTCGGTGCCGGTGGCAGGTCCACCAGCCGGTACGGTCCCGCGCAGAGGTCCGGCAGCGACATGCTCCGTAACTGGCCGGCCGCGAGCTCCAGTGCCAGCGGGAGCCGTTCCAGCTGCTCGCACAGGTCCACGGCCAGCCGCCGGTCGGTGTCGTCGGCGAGCGGGCTGCCCGCCGCCGCGGCACGGTCGGCGAACAGGGCGACCGCTTCCTCGACGGAGGCGAACGGCTCGATCTCGACCACCGCCTCGCCGCGCACCCGCAACGGCTCCCGGCTGGTGGCCAGGATGCGCAGGTTCGGACAGGCCGTCAGGAGATCGCCGGCCAGGTCGCGGCACTCGGCCGGCAGGTGCTCGCAGGAGTCGAGCACCAGGAGCGTCCTGCGGTCGCCGATCCACGCGCAGACGGCGTCCGCCGGCAGCCGCGAGGTGTGGTCGGACAGCCGCAGCGCGTCCGCGACGGTGGCCGCCAGCAGGTGTGCGTTGCGCAGCGGGGACAGGTCCGCCCAGGCGACCTCCGCGCTTCCCCCGCCCGCCGCCTCGCCGAGGGCCACGGCCCGCTGGGCGAGCCGGGTCTTGCCGACCCCGCCCGGGCCGCTGAGCGTGACCAGTCTGCTCCCGCCCAACACCGCGGCGATCCGGTCGAGTTCCGCCGCCCGGCCGACGAACGAGGTTTCCGCGTCCCACATCATCCACACCATGCCCACATCCTCCTGGCGGGCCGGCGCACGATGAGCCGATCACGGCATTGCCGGGTCCCCCGCTCCCCCGGCCTCTACTCTGGACCGAGCCCTGCCGTGCGCGCGCGAGGATCACCCGTCCGAGTGAACAGGTGATCGTGCCCGGGTACCGGGGGCCGGTCACTCGCCGCCGGTCGGACGCGGGTCCTCCACGCGGGAGAGCCAGGTGGTGAGCAGCGTTTCGAGCGCCTCCGCCTCGGCGGGGGCCAGCAGGTCCACGAGGCGGCGTTCGTTGCGCATGTGGTCGGTGAAGGCCTGGTCGACGAGTTCACGCCCCGGCGTGGTGAGGGCGACGATGCGGCCGCGCTGGTCGTCGTCGGAGCGGCGGCGGGTGACGAGTCCGGCCCGTTCGAGGCGGTCGATCCGCTTCGTCATCGCGCCGGTGGTGACCATGGTGTGCGCGGCCAGTTCGCCCGGCGCCCGCTCGTAGGGCTCCCCCGCCCGGCGCAGGGCGCACAGGACGTCGAACTCCCCCTCGCTGAGGCCGTAGCGGCCGTAGACGAGGCAGAGCTCCTCGGTGAGCCGGCCGGCCAGGCGGTGCAGCCTGCCGATCACCCCCTGCGGGCCGATGTCGACGTCGGGCCGCTCACGGCGCCAGTCGGCCTGGATGCGGGCCACGCGGTCGATGGGTTCACCGTGCTTCATGCACCCATGATAGCTTCCCGGGAAGCTATATTGGCTTCCATGGAAGCTAATTCGCGTTGGGTGGCGATCACCGCGGTGGCGCCGGTCGCCTGGGGTGCCAACTACTACGTGACACACGAGTTCCTGCCGGCCGGCAGCCCGCTCTACGGGGCCGCCCTGCGGGCGCTGCCCGCGGGGCTCGTCCTGCTGGCCCTGCGCAGACGGCGTCCGCACGGTGCGTGGTGGTGGCGGTCCGCGGTGCTCGGGCTGCTGAACATGAGCGTGTTCTTCGTCCTCGTCTACGTGGCCTCCCAGCTGCTTCCGACGAGCGTCGCCTCGACCGTCATGGCCGTCTCGCCGCTGACGATGATGCTCATGGCCTGGCCCCTGGTGTCCGAGCGGCCCCGGCCCGCCCAGCTCGCCTGCGCGGTGCTCGGACTCGGCGGGGTCTGCCTCATGCTGCTCACGGGGGTGGCGGGCGTGAGCGTCGCGGGCGTCCTGGCCTCGGCCGCCGCCATGGTGGTGTCGGCCTTCGGGCACGTCCTGACCAAGCGGTGGAGCGCCGGTACCGACGTGCTCGCCTCGACCGCCTGGCAGCTCACGGCCGGCGGCCTCTTCCTGCTCCCGGTCGCGGCGGCGGTGGAGGGTCCGCCGCCCGCGCTCTCCGTACCGGCGCTGCTCGCGTTCGGCTACGTCTCCCTGGTGGCCACCGCGCTGGCCTTCGTCGCCTGGTTCACCGGGCTACGGCACCTGTCCGCGGGAACGGTCGGGCTGATAGGCCTGCTCAACCCCGTCACGGGCGTCCTGCTCGGTACGGCGGTCGCCGGAGAGGTGCTGACCGGCCGTCAACTGTGCGGGCTCGTCCTGGTGCTGGCCGGAGTCGTCCTCGGCCGGCCCAGGCGGCAGGGTCCGCCGCCGCTCCCGGAGGAGCGCCGGCGACCCGCCCGTCGCGCGTCAGAGCGCCGTGGACGTCTCCTGTCCTGAAGCGCTGCCCGTGAGCCACTGGTCCCAGCCGAGGTTGAAGTCGGCGTAGCCGTTGTCGGCCGGCGCCTTGCCCCGCGGGGAGCCGGTGATGGTGACCGGGTCGCCCTGCTTGACCTGGCCGTAGAACCACTTCGCGTCCGACAGGGACAGGTGGACGCAGCCGTGCGAACCGCGGGCGCTGCCGCTGCCCGGGTTGGGGTCGCCGGTCGAGAAGTGCACGTAGGTGCCCGACTGGGTGAGGTGGACGTCCCAGGGCAGCGTCAGGTCGTAGAAGTTGGGGCTGCCCTTGTCACAGCTGATGCCGACGCTGCAGGAGGTCATGTGGACCTTCTCCTGCTTGTCGATGACGGCCATCGTGCCGTCCCACGTCGGGTACTGGGGGCTGCCCGCGTTGATCGACAGGGTCCGTACGGTCTGGCCGTTGCGGGTCACCTTCATGGTGTGGCCGGTCACCGAGACGTCCGCCCGCACGTCGTCGCCGATCGTGAAGGTGTGCGTGTAACCGTGCACGCCGTAGCGTCCGTTGCCGTTGCTGACGCCCGTCATGTCGGCGTCGATCCGTACCTTCGTGCCGGAGGGCCAGTAGGCCTTCGGCCGCCAGTCGGCGCGCCGGTCGCCCATCCAGTGCCAGGCGCCGACCACCGGCTGCGAGGTGCTGACCTTCATGTGCTTCTCGACCGTGGCCCGCGCCTTGGCCGCCACCGGGTTCGTGAAGATCACCGAGATCGGCATGGCCACGCCGACCGTGGTACCGGTCTGCGGGGTGATCGTGTCCAGCAGCATCGGCGGACCCGCGGGCTTCGTGGGACTGGGCGAGGCGCTCGCGCTCGGCGTCCCCGACGCCTTCGCATCGCTCCCGCTCGCCTTGTCGCTGCTGCCCCCGCCGCCGCAGGCGGTCACGCCCACCAGCATTGCGACCGTACCGACTGCGATGCCTATGCCGCCCTTGCGCCGTCCCACGCCCTGCCCCACTCACTCGTCTCGCTCCGCGGCCTCGACAGGCCCCACAGTCCGTCAGACTGCCGCAGCACCGGTTCCAGTTCCCCGGGGGACGTAAAACATGGATCAAGACTCGGTACGCGCCACCGGCCAGGACAGGACGCCCCGAGGCCGGCGCGAACCAGACCGGAGGAGCCGGAGACCCACGTCACAGTGCACTGGGTGTCACACCCCGCCAGGCTGTCCGGTCAGTAGTGCGTACCAGCAATTCTGCTAGGAGGACCGATGGACGCACGTCTCGACTACTACGGCAATCCCTTCGCGGGCAAGGTGCTGAGGCATCTCCTCTCGACCAGCAAGGTGCTGTCGGACTCGACGCTGCCGGCCACCGTTCAGCATCTGGTGGAGGTCCGCGCCAGTCAGATCAACGGCTGTGGCTTCTGCACCGACATGCACACCAAGGAGGCGGCCCACTCCGGGGAAACCTCGGTGCGGCTCAACCTGATCGCCGCCTGGCGGGAGGCGACGGTCTTCACCGAGGCCGAGCGCGCCGCGTTGGAGCTGGCCGAGCAGGGCACCCGCATCGCGGACGCGGCCGGCGGGGTCACCGACGAGGCCTGGGCGAACGCCGCCCGTCACTTCGACGAGGACCAACTCGCCGCGCTGACCACCCTCATTGCCGTCATCAACGCCTACAACCGCATCAACGTCATCACCCGGCAGCCGGCCGGCAGTTACAAGGTCGGCATGTTCGGCTGAGCCGGCACCGGGGCCCGGCCGGACGCGGACAGTCCTTGTCGGCGTCCCCGCTGCCCCCGTCGGGGAGACCGGCTTGCGGACACCGGCCGATGACGCTCGGCCACCTGGTCGGCCGAGCCGGTTTTCTTCGCCGCCCGGTACGGCATTCACGGATGTCGACACGCTGCGCCTCGCTACCGGAAAGGCGGGAGCGACGTGGCCGCGTCCGGCCGCAAGGCAGGAAGCTCGTGGCGTGTCACAGATGTGGGCCGTGCCTTGTCTTCACTGTGAAGCAAGTTGTCGTGAGCCCGGAACCGCCGACGCGAGATCGTCCGTTCCGGGCAGGTCTACGGAGGTGTGGCACCATGCACGAAATGCACTCGGAGGACGGTTTCGGACCCAGGATGCTGGCGGACGTCAAACCGCCCTTCATTCCCGAAGGCGCATCCGGAATGACCGTCCTTGTCGAGTGGGCGCCCGGTCACCCCGGCACTCCCCCGCACCGCCACTCGGGGCCGTGCTTCGGCTACGTGCTCGAAGGAGCGGTCCGGTGGGAGCTTGAGGGTGAGCCGGAGCGCGTGCTCCAGGCGGGCGAGACCTTCTGGGAGCCGGGCGGTGAGGTGATCCACTACCAGAACGGCAACGCCTCGGCAGACGCGCCGGCCAAGTACATCGTGTTCATGATGTGCGCGCCGGACCAGCCGATGCTCACCCTGGTCGACGACGAGGAACTGGAGAAGCGGGCCCACCTGCGCGCCCCGCGCCCCACCGCCTGACCTCCGGCCGCGCACGGTCCGGTTCCGGACGGAGCGTGCGCCGCAGGCTGACGCACCGTTCGCAGCCGCGGCCGGTTGCGCACTGCGGCGACACCGCCATGGCGAGTGCCATGGCGGTGTCGCCGCTGGTGCGGTCCGCCGGCATCGTTCCTTCGAGGGTGAGAGTTCGTCAGGAGAGCCAGTCGCTGTAACGAGTGGGCGCGAGGTGGGCGTTCTTGTCGGTGAGGACGTCCCCCTTGACCAGGGCGAACATTCCGGCGGTGGGGTCGGTGACGACGGTACGGTGGTCGCCCTTGCGGGACAGGGTGATCCGGCCCAGTTCGTCCAACGGGAAGATCTCGGGGCCCGCGATGTTGCGGATCCCGTTCAGCGGGGCGCCCGCGGCGACCTCCGCGACCGCTGCGGCCACGTCCTTGGAGGCGATGGGCTGGATGGGTGTAGTGGGCAGCCGGACGCTGTCCGCGTCTGCGGTCCACGAGAGAACCGCGTCCAGGAAGTCCATGAACTGCGTCGCTCGGACGATCGAGTAAGGAATCGGCCCGTCCGCGAGGATCTTCTCCTGGAGCGCCTTGGCGCGGTAGTAGTCCAGCCCTGGCACCTGATCCGTGCCGACGATCGAGAGGATGACGAAGTGGCCGACGCCGCCCTTGTCGGCCGCGGCCAGGAGGTTGTCCATCGAGTTCTGGAAGAAGGCGAGGGAGGCGTCGTCGAAGGTCGGGGAATTCGTCAGGTTGACGACTACATCGGCTCCCGCCATCGCCGCGTCCAGCCCCTGCCCGCTGATGATGTCGACCCCTGTGGACTGCGAGTGCGGCACCGCCTCGTGCCCGGCAGCGTTCAGGTTCTCGACGACCTGCGACCCGATCAGTCCCGTACCGCCGATGACTGCGAACTTCATGAGATGCCTTCCGCCGGTAGTGCACCTGAAGTGAGACATAAACCACTATATGTGTGCAATATGGGTTCGGCCTGGACAGTCCGGGGCCAGGACAGGTGACGACCCCACGCACCCGGGAACCCGCCTCGATCGCCAGCGTCGAAGCGGTCGCCGGTCCGGCCGAACCGTCCGGGGATCGCCGTGCCGGTCCGGACCGGCACTGGTGCGCACGACCGTCAGATCCGTCCCAGCAGCAGGGTGGCTTCGTGCGGGGCGAACCGGCGGCCGATGCAGGCACGTTCGCCGTTGCCGAACGGCTTGAACCGATGGATCGGGCGCGCCGCCTCCCGCTCGGGGGGTGAACCGCTCGGGGTCGAAGAGTTCGACGTTCCCACCCCAGGCGGGGTCGCGGTGCAGGGCCGGGGTGAGGATCATCAACGTCTCGCCCTTGCGTACCTGGTACGTGCCGCCAATCACGGTGTCCTCGGTCGTGACGACCAACCCGCACACACCGTTGTCATCCGGCAATGTCGATCGACTGTGTTACTTGGGACGGTCACTCGACAGAGCCAGGCCGAGGTGCGGAGCGTCAGGGAACGCCGGCGGCGGCCCGGGTGCCGGCGGTGCGGAAGAAGCGGGCCATGGCCACCAGGGCCAGGGCGAGGGCGGCGGGTACGGCATAGGCGATGCGGAAGTGGCCGGTCGCTCCCAGGCCCCCGCTCGCGCCGGCTCCGACGAGGACGCCGACGTAGTTGAAGACGTTGAGCCGGGCCAGCACGGTCTCGGGGGCGCCGGGCCGCAGGCGTCCGGCGGCGGCGACGCACAGCGGGGTGAGGGCGGCGACTCCGAGGCCGGCACATCCTGCCGCGACGACGGCGTACGGCCAGCTCCGGGCCGCTGCCAGGGCGGCCAGGGCGGCAGCCGCGAGCAGGGCGGCAGTGCGGACCACCGCCACCGGACCGATCCGGCGGACCAGGAGGTCGGCGCTCGCCCGGCCGGTCACCGTGCCCGTCTGATAGGCCGCGTACGCGAGCGGCGCGGCCGCCAGGGACGCGGCGAGGGTCTGATGAAGGTAGGCGGTCGACCATGCCGAGACCGTGGAGTCGACGACGTAGGCGACGAGGAGAACAACACCGAAGGGGACGAGCCGCGGCCACACTCGCCGACCCGGAACCTCCTCGTCCGGCGCCGGGCCGTCGCCGGACCAGGAGAGCGCGGGCGGGAGAACGTGGGGCCGGACGGTCAGGGCCAGCAGGGCCACGAGTGCGGCGTGCGCGGTGAGGATGTACTGGATCGGCCAGCCCAGCCGGGAGACGCCCGCCGTCAGCAGCGCGGCCGCCACGCCCGCGGCGCTCCAGGCGGCGTAGAAGGAGGAGAGGATGCTGCGCCCGTAGTGGCGCTCGACGGTCGCCGCGCGGGTGTTGACGGACACGTCGACGGCGCCCAGTGCCAGCCCGAAAAGGACATAGGCGGCCGACGCGGCGCCCCGACCGGGTGCCCAGGCCACGGACAGCAAGGCCGCGGCCGCGGTCAGCACCGCCGCACGCATGACGGTGACGGGACCCGAGCGGCGCACGGCGGCCAGCCCCGCGAAGCTGCCCGCGCCCGCCGCCAGCGTCAGGGCGATCGTCAGCACGGTCATCGCGAGGGACGACAGCCGCAGATGGCTCTCCACGGCGGGCACGGTGGTGGACACGGCGGCCACCGCCGCGCCCTGGGCGGCGAACACGGTGGCCGTGCCCCGGCGGGCGCCCGTGAGAGGGCCGCCTCTTACGGGCAGAGGGGGAGCCGTCGCTCGGACGGATGCGGTCATGGGGCCTCTTCCTGTCACGGACCGTGGGCGGGCCGGGGCGCGCGAACTGGAGCAACCGTAGGAATGCGGGCCGACGCGTCGGAGGACACCGACGGCCACTCGGAGGACCCTGGCGGCCAGCGGCGCACGGTCCGGGCGGTGCCGCGGGGGACCGGCTCGCCACCGGCCGGGCGGTGAGGTCACCGGCTCGGGCCGCGCCGGGCCGGTCAGCGGCCTGGCCGCTGGAGCCCCCTTCGTGGCCGCACAGGCCAGTCCGCGGGCGCTTGCACGCTGCCTAAGTTCCTCCCACGCCGAAACGTGGCGACGAGAGGAGGTGGACTCGTGAAGGAGTCCGAATTCGACACCTGTGTCATCGGTGCGGGGCCCGCGGGGTTGGCAGTGGCACGGGCGCTCGCCGAGCGGCGGCTTCCCTGTACGCACATCGAGCGTCACACGGGTCCGGGAGGTCTGTGGGACATCGACAACCCGGGCAGCCCGATGTACGAGTCGGCGCATTTCATCTCCAGCAAGACCCTCTCGGGGTTCGGCGGCTGGCCGATGCCCGACCACTTCGCCGACTACCCTCCGCGACGGCAGGTCCTGTCGTACCTGAGGTCCTTCGCCGACGCGTACGGGCTGACGGAGCGGATCGAGTTCGGCACCGGGGTCCGTGACGTGGTGAAGAACCCGGACGGCACCTGGACGGTCACCCGTGCCGACGGGCGCACCAGTCGGCACGGGCAGGTCGTGGTCTGCACCGGCGCGCAGTGGCACCCCAACATCCCGGAGATCCCGGGTGACTTCAGCGGCGAGATCCGGCACACCGTCGGCTACCGCAGCAGCGACGAACTGCGCGGCAAGCGGGTCCTGGTGGTCGGCGCGGGCAACTCGGGCTGCGACATCGCCTGCGACGCGGCCCGGGCCGCCGACCACACGGAGATCAGCATGCGCCGCGGCTACTGGTTCATCCCGAAGCATCTGTTCGGCAGGCCCGTGGACACCCTCGAAGGCGTCGGTCCCCGGATGCCGAAGTGGCTGGAGCAGAAGCTGTTCGGCGCACTCCTGCGGATCGTCAACGGCGATCCGCGCCGCCTGGGCCTGCAGAAACCGGACCACAAGCTCTTCGAGACCCATCCGACGGTCAACTCGATGCTCCTGCACCACCTCCAGCACGGCGACATCACCGCACGGCCCGGCATCGTGCGCGCCGAGGGCCGTACCGTCCACTTCACCGACGGCAGCAGCAACGACTTCGACCTGATCCTGCTGGCGACCGGCTACGTCCACAAAGTGCCCGTCGCGCAGCGCTACTTCGGCGACGAGCAGCACCCCGACCTGTACCTGTCCTCGTTCTCCCGCGAGCACGAAGGGCTGTTCGGCGTCGGCTTCATCGAGACCAACTCCGGTGCCTACCAACTGTTCGACGCGCAGGCGCAGTTGATCGCCGGCTTCGTCCAGGACACCCGGCGGGGCATGCCGAACGCCGAGCGGTTCGCCGGCATGATCCGGGGCGACCGCCCGGACCTGTCCGGCGGCCTGCGGTTCGTGGACTCCCCACGGCACACCGGCTACGTCGACAGTGCCGCGTACACGAAATACCTCGGAAAGGTCGCCGCCGCCATGGGCTGGCCCACCGAGGGACGCCCGCCGGCGGTGGCGGCCGTCCGCGGCAAGGAGGCGGTGGCATGAGCGGCTACGACTACACCGGCAAGGTGATGCTCGTGACCGGCGGCGCGGGCGGCATCGGCAGCGCGCTGTGCCGGCGGTTCGCGACCGGCGGCGCCGTGTGCGTCGTCGTCGACATCGACGGTGAGCGCGCGAAGCGGGTCGCGGACACCCTGCCCGGCGCCGGTCACCTGGGCCTCGGCTGCGACCTGCTGGACCGGGCAGGGGTGGCGGACCTCTTCGAACACGTCGCCGCCGCCTTCGGCCGCCTCGACGTGCTGGTCAACAACGTCGGCATGACCAGCACCGAGCGGTTCGACGTGCGCGCGGTGGAGACCATCGAGCGGGAGATCGACCTCAACATGGTCTCCCCGCTGGTGGCCACCCGGCTCGCCATTCCCCTGCTGAGGGCCTCCGGCGACCCCCGCATCATCACCACCGTGTCACTCGCCGGCATCTTCCCCCAGGGCGAGACCCCCATCTACGCGGCGTCGAAGTTCGGGCTGCGCGGCGCGATGCTGTCCATCGCCCTCGACCTGGCGGGCAAGGGCATCCGTGTCGGGTCGGTCCTGCCGTCGGCGACCGACACCGCGATGCTGCGCCAGGAGGCCGTCGGCGGCGGCAACTCCCTGCAGTTCCAGGACCCGCCGCAGCAGCCGTCCGACGTCGTCGCCGCCGTGGCCGGCATGCTCGACCGGCCGCGCTTCGAGGCGTATCCACGCGTCGGTGAATCGCTCCTGGTCCGCTTCTCCATGCTCGTGCCGAACCTTCTCCCCCGGCTTCTCCCGCTCTTCCGCAAGCGCGGCGAGCGCGGTCTGGCGCGGTACCTGGAGGACCTGCGCCGCAGAGGACTGGCCCGGCAGGTCGACGGCCGCTGGGAACTCGTGAAGGAGGCATGATCATGACCACGGAAGCGCACGATCGTCTGCTCCGGGTCGTCAACCCGGCGACCGGGGAGACGCTCGACACCCTGCCCGCCGCCACCGCGGACGAGGTGGACACGGCCGTGGACCAGGCCCACCGTGCTTTCGACAGCGGGGTGTGGGCGGATCGGCCGCCCCGGGAGCGGGCCGCGGTGCTGCTGCGCCTCGCCGGGCTGATGGAACGCGACGCCGGGATCCTGGCCCGCCTGGACTGCGAGGACGCGGGCAAGCCCATCACGGAGTGCCGTACCGGTGACGTGCCCGGCGCGATCGAGTCGATCCGCTGGTTCGCGGAGGCGGCCGACAAGGTCTTCGGGCGCATCGCGCCCACCGGCCACGACCACCTGGGCCTGATGAGCCGGGAGCCGGTCGGAGTAGTCGCCGCCGTCCTCCCGTGGAACTACCCGCTCGCCATGGCCGCCTGGAAGATCGGCCCCGCCCTCGCCGCGGGAAACAGCCTGCTGCTCAAGCCCGCCGAGGCGACCCCGCGCTCGGCCCTTCACGTGGCACGGCTGGCGACGGAGGCGGGACTGCCGGACGGCACGCTGACCGTCCTGCCCGGCTACGGCACGGAAGCCGGTCAGGCGCTCGCACGCCATCCCGGGGTCGGCGCACTCTCCTTCACGGGCTCGACGGCGACCGGACGGCGGATCCTCGCCGATGCCGCGGAGACCAACTTCAAGCGGGTCTCGCTGGAGATGGGCGGCAAGAGCCCCCAGGTCCTGATGCCGGACGCCCTCGACTTCGGCAGCGAACTCATCGGCGACATGATCGACGCGGCGTTCCTGACGACGGGGCAGAACTGCACGGCCGGCTCCCGGATCCTCGTCCACGAGGACATCGCCGCCCAGGTCGTCGCACGGTTCACGGCCGCCGCCAGGGCCCTGGCCATCGGTGACCCCGCCAAGCCGGACACCCGGACGGGACCGCTGATCAACAGGGCGGCGCGAGACCGGGTCGCCGGCGCCGTGGACGAGGCGGTCGCCGCCGGAGCCGTGGCACACGCCGCCCGGCTGCCGGCGGACCTGCACCCGCACGGGGCCTACTACCCGCCCACGGTCGTCGTCGGCGCCCCCGACGGAAGCAGGGTCCTCACCGAGGAGCTGTTCGGGCCGGTGGTCACCGTCCAGACCTTCGCCTCCGAGCAGGAGGCGATCCGAACGGCGAACGCCACCCCGTACGGCCTCGCCGCCTCCCTGTGGACCCACGACCTGGACACCGCCTTCCGCCTCGCCCGCGGCATCCAGGCCGGAGTGGTCTCCGTCAACGCCTACAGCGAGGGCGACATCACCGCCCCCTTCGGAGGCTGGAAACAGTCCGGATTCGGCGGCGTGGAGCGGTCCACCGACGCCTTCGCCCAGTGGACCAGGGAGAAGACGGTGTGGATCCGCACCCGCTAGCAAGGCCGAACCCGGACGCGAATGCCTAGAGTGGTCGCGAGTACGGCCCTGGAGAGACGCCATGCCCGATCCACCCCGTCCGGAGAACGGCACCACCCGCAGCACGTCGGCGACGATCTCCCCGAACATTCTGCGCTACCTCAGCCGGATCACCGGGGAGTACGGCGTCGACCTGCGACCCGAGCTGACGGAAGTGGGGCTCACCGAGACCCTGATGCGGTCGGCGGCCCTGCGCGTCTCCTACCGCCAGGGCAGCACCGTCATCCGGCGCGCCGTCGAACTCACCGGTGACGAGAACCTGGGGCTGCGGGTCGGAGCCGCACAGCACCTCACCGCGTGGGGTCTCCTGGGCTTCGCCATGCTCGCAAGCGACACCCTCCAGGCCGCCATCGAGGCGGGGGTGCGCTTCCAGAACGTGTCCGGGGCCATGACCGTCTGGTCGGCGGGCCGGGAGGACGCCGACTACGTGGTCCGGGCCGACCTCCCGGATCCGGTGATCGACCCGAACGTCGGCGTCTTCCTCGTGGAGGAGGCGTTCTCCAGCGTCGTCACACTGGCCCGTCTCGCCGTGGGCGCCGACCTCGCACCCCAGGAGGTCCGCTTCGCCTTCCCCGCCCCGCGCGACGTCCAGCCGTTCCGTGACCTCTTCCGCTGCCCGTTGCACTTCGGCGCCTCCCGCAACCGGCTGGTGGTTCCGCAGGCGTGGATCAGCCGGCCGATGCCGGGCCGCGATCCGATCACCTGCGCCTCGACCCTGGAACTGCTCGAAACGCAGATGGCCTCACGCCGCCGCCAGCAGGACCTCCTGGAGGTACTGGAAATCTCCGTCGCGCAGAGCCTCCCGGCCGTCCCCTCCTTCTCCGAACAGGCCCGCAGACACGCGTCGAGCGAACGCACCCTGCGCCGCCGTCTGGCCGACTGCGGCACCTCCTACGAGGCGATCGTCGAGGGCGTCCGCCGCGAACGCGTCGAACAGCTTCTGCGCCGCCCCCACCTCACCCTCCGTGAGGTGGCCCGCCAGGCAGGCTTCTCCGACGAACGCGCCCTGCGCCGGGCGGTCCGCCGCTGGCACGGCATGGCACCCCTGCAACTGCGTGAGGGCATCCTCTCCCCGGACGGCGTCCCACCGGGCGCGGTGTGAACCCGCGACCCGCTCCACGCGGTGGTCCTCGGAAGCCCAGGCGAGCCGAGGAGGAAGGCGTGCAGCGCCGCCTGGCTGTCGGCCTTCTCCGCCGGCCGCATCGGAGTCGGCGGGGCCGCGAACGCCCCCTCGGTCCCGGGTTCGGGGACGCGGTCGCCGAACTGGTCGAAGAAGCGGCGTTCCAGGCATGGCATCACGAGGATCAGGAGGATCGAGGCTGCGGCGGAGGGCAGCAGCTCGGGCGGGATCCGTCGCCCGGTCCGAGCGAACCGCCGCCCGGCGTGCGGGGCGAGGTCCGTGTGGAGGACTGCCTCCGCCGCGGGCCGAACCGGGCACGGAGTCTGCGGCCGAGCAGCACCATGCCGATCCGATGGTGGTCGGGCACAGCGGCACGCCACGGCCTGGGGCCGTTCTCCGGGCTCCACCACGGCAAGGAACGGCCGAAGGCGCACACTGGAAGGGCACGCCCCTGGGCGGACGTGCAGGTGATGGGGCTCACCGCAACCGCGGAGGCGTCCGCTGACGGTGCCTGGTCCAGCGACGCCGACCAGGAGGAACCATGTCCGTATCCTCGTTGGGCGGCACCAACACCGCCTGGCGGCACCGCGCCGTCCACCTCGCCACCCGGCTGCGGAAGTTGCTCGCGGTACTGGAGGACGCCGTCGCCGCCCAGCGGCGAGCGGACGCGGCGAGGAACGGCGAGCGGACCGGAGCGGGTTGACCGGGGCAACCCCCGGGAGCAGGACAACAGGCAGGCAAGGAGGCCGTCGTGGAGTTCGACGTGATCGTGGAGATCCCCCAGGGGTCGCGCAACAAGTACGAGATGGATCACGAGGTGCACCGCATCCGGCTGGACCGGCTGTTGTTCACCTCGACCCAGTATCCGGCCGACTACGGCTACATCGATCACACCCTCGGCGGTGACGGGGACCCGCTCGACGCCCTGGTCCTGGTCGGGGAGCCGACGTTTCCCGGCTGCGCCATCGAGTGCCGGGCCGTCGGCATGTTCGTGATGAGGGACGAGCACGGCCCGGACGAGAAGATCCTCTGCGTACCGGCCCATGACCCGCGCTGGGCGAGCCTTCAGGACATCGGTGACGTCCCCGACTTCGACCGGCTGGAGATCACCCACTTCTTCGAGGTCTACAAGGACCTGGAACCCGGCAAGTCCGTCGAGGGCTCGCACTGGGAGGGACGAGCGCAGGCGTACGCGGAGATCGCGGCGTCCCGCGAGCGGGCCGCGAACACGGGTGCGGGGAAACCCTCGTGACCCTCCCTTCCGGAGCACTGCCGGGCAGACGCCCCGCTCACGCCCGCAGCGCCTGGGCGAAGGCGACGCCGATGAACAGCGCTCCCAGGCCCGCCACCACGCTCGCGATCACGTTGGCGGCGGCGAAGAGCCGGGCCCCGTCCTCGGCCGGCCGCAGCGTCTCGTAGGAGAACGTCGAGTGCGTCGTCGGCGCCCCGCCCAGCCCGGTGCCGAGCAGCAACTGCACGTGCGAGGAGGCGGCTCCGGCCGTCGCCGCGCCGCACTGCCCGGTCGGTGAGGTAGCGCAACGGGGCCCGCCCTGTCGATGTTGTCCGCTGCTCCGTGCGCCTTCGGTCCTGCCTCGGTGGCGCCCGAGCAGGTAATGGGCGGTGGGGGCCGATGCATACCTGCCAACAGGCTTGGGAGACTCAAGCCGTGACGACCTTGGACAGTGCCGACCGCACGGCTCTCCTCCGCCGGGGCTTCGCCCTGGAGTACGTGACGCTGGGCTGGAACGTGATCGGGATCGTGGTTCTCGCGGTGGCGGCCGTGTCGGCGCGCTCGGTCGCGCTCGCCGGGTTCGGTCTGGACTCCCTGATCGAGATCGGCGCGTCCACCGTGGTGATCTGGGAGCTGTCCGGCACCGGCGAGGCGCGTCAGCGCCGTGCGCTACGGCTGATCGGCGTCGGGTTCGCCGCTCTGGCCGTCTATCTGCTGGTGCAGTCCACGTGGGTACTGGCCACCGGCTTCCATCCGCGCACCTCGCCGCTTGGTATCGGCTGGACCGCGGTCACGGCCGCCGTGATGTTCGCCCTGGCGTTCGGCAAGACCCGCACCGGGGCCGCGCTCGGCAATCCGGTGCTGGCCACCGAGGGCCGGGTGACCTTGATCGACGGCCTGCTCGCCGCCGCCGTACTGCTCGGCCTCGTCCTGAACACCGCGTTCGGATGGTGGTGGGCCGACCCGGCCGCCGGATACGTGCTCGTCTACTACGCGCTCCGTGAAGTGCGGGAGATCTTCTCCGGGGACTGACCGCGGCGGGGTCGTCGAGGGTCCGGTCGAGGTAGCGCTTGCCGGGGATGACCGGGCAGGCGTCGCCGCAGCCCATGCCGACGACGACGTCGGCGGCGCGGACGACCTCGTCGGTCCAGCGCTTGGCGAACTCGCGGAGATGTCGATGCCGCGCTCGGTGAACCGAGTTCACGACCCGCGCGGCGAGCACGATGCCGGGGATGGAGCGTTCCGCCTCCCCGTGCCGCGCGCACGGCGTGTTCTCCGGCGGAGAACTGCCAGGCCACCGCGGCGGCGGACGAGACCTCGATGACCGAGTCCAGGCCGAAGCCGACCAGGGCGGTGGAGGAGGCAGGGTGACGGTCGCCTCGATCCGATCCGCGTCGGAGGAGCATGCTGGTATCCGTACATGTGGGCCAGGAGGTGCCGGAATGCGGTGGTGGGCCGGGGTTGGGGCGGTCGCCGGGATGGCCGTGCTGATGGCGTGCGGTACGTCGGCCGGAGGGCAGTCAGGGAGAAGCGGCGGCCCGTCGGGGCCGTCGGGCCGTACGCCGACGGGCACGTCCGCGAGCCCCTCCGAAGCGAGCCCGTCCGTCTCGGCGGCCTCACCCTCGGCCTCGGCGGGGAACTGCGCCGCCGGACATACGGAGGTCACCGTCGCGCCGGGGGATGCGCCCCGGCGGGGGTTGTGCGTACGGCCCGGGACCGTGGTGTCGCTCGTCCTGGAGCCCCGTGTCGACGACAGGCGCTGGACGGGGGTGCGGAGTTCGGCGCCTGTCTTCGCGGTGCCCTCCGGATGGCGGCTGGACGCGGACGGTACCGCCCGTGCCTCGCTGCGATGCGCGGGCACCCGGGGCGGTACGGCCGTGGTCTCGGTGACGGCGAAGGCACCGGACGTGGCGGGTGCGGCACGCGTCGCCTTCATCCTGAGTGTGAGCGTGGTGCCGTACCCGACACCGGGGTGACCCCGGAGGCCGGGATCACCCCTGTCACGCCGCGGCGTCAGCGGCAGTCGCGCACCTTGATCGTGTAGATGCCGCGGCCGTGGGTGGCCGCGTACAGGGTGCTGCCGTCGGGGCTCAGCTTCAGCTGGAGCACGGCGACCGCGGGGAGCGAGCCGACGCGCTCCCACTGCGTGCGGCCCGGGGCGCGGTAGACGACGCCGAGGTCGGTGGCGACGGCGAGGCCGCCGTTCGGGGTGACGACCGCGGAGTTCGCCGGCACGTCGGGCAGGTTCGCCGAGATGTCCTTCCAGGTGGTGCCGGCGTCGGTGGACTCGAAGACGTGGCCGACGCCCGCGCCCGGTCCCTCGGTCCAGTGCCGGGAGAAGCCGTTGACGGCGAGGAAGACGTGATCGGCGTTCTTCGGGTCGACGGCGAAGCCCGCGAGGTAGCGATTGGGCACGGTCCCGTCCGCCCCCGTGGTCGGCAGGGTGATGTCGTGCCAGCCGCTCCCGTCCGCGTTGCCGACGGAGATGCCGCGGGCGAAGCCCTGGTTGTTGCAGGGGCCGCACCAGGCCGCGTACACCTTGCCGCCCGAGGCCGCGACGGCGGTCGCGGTGCGGCCGGCGCCGAGGTCGTACACGCTGGTCCACTCGTCACCGCTGCGGATGGCGTAGCCGTGGGTCTGGACCCAGATGTGCCGGCCGCCCGCGATCCAGGTCGCGGGGTTCTTCGCGTCGGCCGTGATCGGTGCGATGAAGCGGGCCTCTCCGGTGGCGTTGTCGGCCGGGGCGACGTTGTAGGAGGTGGCCTTGGTGGCGTCGGTGGTCCAGCTGCCGTCGTTGACGGCGCAGTTCTGGGTCACCTGGATGGCGAGGTAGACGTACTCCTGGGCGATGTCGCAGCCGTTGGCCGGGTCGGTGAGGGTGTCGCCGCCGTCGCCGCCGAAGTTCGAGCCCATGATCCTGTCGCTGCCGCGGAGGATGGACTGGCCGTTGTCCTGCAGGCCGCCGGTGACGGAGACGCCGCCATAGGTCAGGTCCTTGCCGACGCCCACCGAGTAGTACTGGAGGGTGTCGATGGTGCCGTCGTTGAGGGAGGTCCAGTCAGTGGCGTGCCCGGAGGCGTCCTGGGAGCCGTTGAGCGGGCGTTTGTAGACGCCGCCGTCGTTGCCGACGTACACGAAGCTCTTGCCGTGGTAGCGGCCGATCGCGACGCCGTGCTGGTCGGAGTGGGTGGTCTGGCTGCAGTCGCCGGTCTGCTTCGCCGGGTCGATGGACCAGCAGGGGAAGGAGAAGTTCCAGTACGGGCCGACGGTGGACCAGGTGGAACCGCCGTCCTTGGTCTCGTAGACCTCCTCCAGGCCCGCGTAGACGTGCTCCGCGTTCGCCGGGTCGACGGTGAGGAACTGGTTGTACCAGGCCTGCACGCCCGGCATGTAGCCGCTGGTCGTCAGCGCCGAGCCGTCGGCGGCCAGACCCTGATAGTCGGCGATCTTCGACCAAGGGCCGGTGGGGGAACCGGACCTCGAGACGTAGATACCCTCCAGACCGCTGTCCGGGTTGGTGTTCAGCTGTTCCGGCGACTGGTCGATGGCGTAGTAGCGGGAGCCGTCGGCGGAGCGCGCGAAGGTGACGTTGCCGACGTCGTCCGGGTCGGCCGGCAGGTCGCCCAGGCCGTTGGTGATCCGCGTCCAGGTGCCGTCGGCGCCCTTGGTGTAGAAGCCGTTGTAGTCGTCACCGCTGCGCCAGCCGACCGCGAGGACGACCTTGCCGGGGTCCTTCGGGTCGATCGCGATGTCGTTGGCGATGTTCTTGTACGCGGCCGAGGGGTCACTCGCCAGCGAACCGCCCGGCAGGTAGTCGGGGTTGGGCGCGAACTCCAGCTTCCAGGCGCCCTTCAGCGTCCTCGTGGAGTGGCTCCACACGCCCTCGCTGGTCGCCGCCCACACCTTGCCGCCGCCGAAGCGGAGTTCGTGGATGGTGGTGGACTCCAGCTCGTCGCCGCCGACCCGGCTGCGGGCGGAGAAGGTGCCGTGCCGCGGGTCGGACAGGACGTAGACGCCGCTGCCGAGATAGGCGTCCGCGTTGGTCGTCGCCTCGCCGGTGCCCAGCCACAGCCGGCCCGCGCCGTCGACCGTGAGCGCGCCGGTGGACTGGGAGGGCAGCTTGTCGCTGATGGGCTGCCAGTGGCCGCCGCCGGTGCGCGAGCGCCACACGCCGCCGCCCGCACTGCCCGCGTACACGTATCCGTCGTCGTCCGCAGCGATCGCGGCCATGCGGCCGGTGACGTCGCCCGAGCCGCCGCTGGAGTTGGAGTCGATGTCGCGGTAGCGGGAGTCGTCGGAGTTGTACGGCAGGTTCGTGATGTTCCGCCAACTGCCGCCGGTGCCGGGCAGGTTCGTCAGGCTGGCCCAGGCGGCACCGTAAGCGCCGGGGGCGACGATGCCGGGGGAGGTGCGGGCCTCGGCGTACTGGTCCGCGCCCTCGGCTATCTCGTCCGCCTCGTTACCGTCGTCGTCCTCGGCCGTCGCCTTGGGGGTGACGGCCCCCACCGACTGGGCGCGTTCGGTGGCGAGTCGGGCGAGCGCACGGGCTCCGAACGGGCTGTTGCCCTGGCCGGACGCGGCGCTTGCGGGTAGCGCGACGAGTGCGGCGGTTGCGGTGATGGCGCAGGTCATGAGCCATCGTCTTCTTCGGGTTGATGCTGACACCGGATCCTCCCAGGCGGGCTTTCGTACGGCCGTCGCTGGGACCCGACCACGGACGGGAGGGCACGTCCGGCACTTGGGCAGGCTTTGACCGGAACCTGCCACTTCTGGGTCCGCGAAAGCGAACCGGCCACAGGCCGAGCGATGGCAGGGGACGCCCTTCCCGCCGACGAAGAGGAGGCTCTCGAGGGTGAACGGTGCGCGTGCCCGCCCTGCTCTTCGGGTCGCCGGTAACACGCGTGCCGTCGGCCGGCTCAGCACAGAGATGCCCATCCACGTCAGCTCGACCGTCGCTCTCGGCACGGATACCGACAAGGCGGCCGCCGCTGTCGACCGTCAGCGCGCGCGAAAGAAGAAGGACGCGACGGAACCGAACTCCCGCAAACCCGGACTCGGCCCGTTACGAGGCGCCGACCGGCAGGGCCTCGTCGCCACGCTCTGACCGCTGATCCGCGGCTTCACGCGGGCGACCACACTCGCCCGCCAGGGTCACGGCAGAGGACTGGCCGAGCACTGGCCGAGCACTGGCCGGGGCAGCGAACGCGCCGAGCACTTCCACCTCGCCGAATGGAACACCACTCCATGCCTCCTGATGCCCACCTGCCGCTCAGGGTCCACAGACTGCCGGCCTGACGCCCCCAGTGCCGGTCGGTATGGCACCGCTGCTCAGCACTCCGCCGCGCCGGCCGACCGCGGTCGGCAGGGCGAGCGGAGCCCTCGGCGTTCACTGTGCTGACCACGGGCTTGCCTTCCCGGCCCGCGCTGCGAACGCGGGCCCTCTCGGTGATCTCTCGATCGATCGCCCGGGAAGGTATTCCTTTCACACACTTCCAGGGAGCCGATCCACACGTCCTGAACATTGCTCCGGTACGACATCGGCCGGTGTGGACGTACGGTGCTGGTATGTGCGCCATGCGGGAAGACGGCGCGTCACAGCCCTACGGGACGGGTCCGTCCTCATCCGTCTCCGGGTCGATCCGCCGGGCGGAGCTGGACCGGCTGCTGGAGTCCGCCGTGCGCGACGCGGGGGCGCTCGCGGGTGCGGTCTTCCTGACGGCGCCCGACGGGCAGGCGCTGCGGTTGGAGGTGACCGCGGGGCTGCCGGCGGAGTACCTGACGCCGTGGGCCCGGATGGCGCTGTCCAGCCCCGTTCCGGTGGCCGAGGCGCTGCGCGAACGGCGGCTGGTCTGGGTGAGCGATCCCCAGGAGTTCGCCCGGCGCTACCCGCGCACAGCGATCGCGCTTCCGTACCACTGTGCGGGAGCCGCGGCACCGATCGTCACCGGCATCAGGGCCTGGGGCACACTGCTGCTCCTGTGGCCCGGCTCCGACAGCGCCGGTCCGGAGCCCGCTCGTGTCACTGCCGTCTGCCGCCGCCTCGGGCGGTTCCTGCGCGACGCCGCCGACACCGGGCACGCCGTCCGTCCGGGCCCGGCGCCCCGCACCCTGCCGCAGCGGTCGGCCCACGGCCGGCCGCCGGCCGAGGCGCTGGCGGCGGCGGACCTCGTCGAACGGCTGCCGGAGGGCGGCTGCTCGCTCGACCTGGAGGGCACGTGCACCTACGTCAGCGCCACCGCCGCCGTCCTGCTCGGCGGCAGCATCCCCGATCTGACCGGCACACGTCTGTGGCAGTCCTTGCCCTGGTGCGCCGACTCCGCCTTCGAGGACTGCTACCGCAGCGCACTGGTCAGTCGCAGGCCCGCCTACTTCACCGCGCTGCGCCCGCCGGACCAGTGGCTCGGCTTCGAGCTCTTCCCCGACGGATCCGGGGTGAGCGTCCGGATCTCGCCGGCCGGTCCGGACCGGGACGCACGGGCCGGGGCCACCCGGACGGGGACGTTCCTCGGCGAGCCGATCCCTCTGGGCGAGGTCTACCAGGTGCTCCACCTGGCCGCCGCCCTCTCCGAGGCCGTGGGCGTGTCCGACGTGGTGGATCTGATCACCGAGGAGATGCTGCCGGCCTTCGGCGCCAAGACCGTGGCCCTGCTCGCGGCCGAGAACGGCAGAATGCGAGTCATCGGCCGCCGCGGATACAACCCCGGGCTCCTGGAGCACTTCGAGGGCGCTCCGCTGACCTGCCCGGCGCCGCCGGTGCAGGTCCTCACCAGCGGCCGGCCCAGTTTCTTCGCCACTTTCGAGGAACTGTCCCGCGCCTACCCGCCCGCAGTCCGTCAGGAAGATCTGCATGCCTGGGCGTTTCTGCCCCTGATCACCTCCGGGCGTGCGGTGGGCTCGTGCGTGTTCGCGTTCGGCCGTCCCCACCCCTTCCCCGAGCAGGAACGAGTCGTCTTCACCGCGCTCGCGGGACTGATCGCGCAGGCACTGGAACGAGCCCGTCTGTACGACGCCAGCCAGGAGCTCGCGCAGACCCTGCAGGCCGCCCTGCTCCCCGATTCGCTGCCCGACATCCCGGGAGTGGACGCGGCCGCCTGTTACCTGCCCGCCACCCGTGGCATGGACATCGGCGGCGACTTCTACGACCTGGTCCGGGTGGACGGCGCGACCGCGACCGCGTTCATCGGCGACGTTCAGGGCCACAACGTCACCGCCGCCGCGCTGATGGGCCGGATCCGCCCCGCCCTCCGCTCCCACGCCGTCTGCGGAACCGAACCGGCACAGGCTCTCACGCAGGCCAACCGTCAGCTGGTCGCCCTGGACCCGGGCCGCTTCGTCAGCTGTCTGTACGCACATCTCGACCTCGCGCACCGCCGGGCCGTCCTGTCCACCGCCGGGCATCCCCCGCCGGTCCTGCGCCACCCGGACGGACACGCCGAGGTCCTCCCGCTGCCTCCCGGGCTGCTGCTGGGTATCGATCCCGACGCGGACTATCCCGCCACCGAGATCCCGCTGGCGCCCGGCTCCATCCTCGCGCTGTACACCGACGGGCTCGTCGAGACTCCGGGAGTCGACCTGGACGACGCCATGTCCGGGCTCGCCGCCCAACTGGCCCGGACCAGGTTCCAGCCGATGGACCGGCTCGCCGAAGCCCTCATCGACCATGCGCGGCGAACCGCTCCCCGGACGGACGACATGGCCCTGCTGCTCATCGGGCTCACCACCGCCGGGCAGGACTGACGGCCCGGGGCCTCGACCGGACGGAAGGACCCCTCGGCGCGACACGCCCGACCGGGCTGCGGAACGCTCCGCCGCGCTGGTTCGATACTCGGTCCATGCGTGCGGAACATGCCCCCGAAGAGATGAGAGACATACCGGGAACCTGGCCCCGCACTCCCTCTCCAGCAGCGCCGGAACCGATCCCCCGATCGTCCGCAACACCTCGATCGGCCGGACGGACTCCCTGCGGAACGCCCGGGCCACCGGCGAGTCCGTCGTCGGCTTCCGGTCCGAACCGCTCCTGCAACTGATCGGTGCCGCCGCCGTCGGCTTCCCACGCCCGGCCGGCTGCTGATACTCGGTGGACACCTGCGGAAGGTCGCTGTGCAGTGCGCCAGGGGGGGGCTGACCGTCCGTCACAAGGGCCGTCATCACTCGGCTTCGCATCCGCATGTGATGCGGGAGAGCAACCGAGCGCGCGAGGCTCCAGCAGCTGCCGCGCGTACTGCATGCAGCGACCACCGTTCTTCAACGCTCGGCAACACCCGTGCGTCCAGCGGGTGTTGGGCGTAACGGTCCGGTCAACTCCTTCCGTGCGTTGGCGCGGAGTTCACCAGGCGCACCTGACGCACCGCACCGGCCGGGGCCCACAGTGAACGACGGCCCGTCCTCGTGGCCGGGCCTGGCGTCACTCCCGCAAAGGCCTTCCTGCCGGAGGGCCCGAGAAAGGAGCAGTCATGGCCGAACTGACCCGCCGCAGACTCCTGGGCTCCGCCGCCGGCGCGCTCGGCGGTGCCGCGGCCCTCTCCCTCCTGCCGCCCAGCGTGCAGAAGGCCGTCGCCGCCGGACCGCCGCGGAACGGCTCCCTGCACGACATCGAGCACGTCGTCATGCTGATGCAGGAGAACCGGTCCTTCGACCACTACTTCGGCACTCTCTCCGGCGTCCGCGGCTTCGCCGACCCGCACGCGCTGAAGCTGGACGACGGGCGGTCCGTCTTCTACCAGCCCGACGCCGTCAACCCGAAGGGCTACCTGCTGCCCTTCCACCTCGACACGCACAAGTCGAGCGCCCAGGCCATCCCCTCCACCAGCCACGCCTGGTCCGTGCAGCACCAGGCCTGGAACAACGGCAGGATGGACCAGTGGCTGCCCGCCCACCGCAAGGCGGACGGCGTCAACGGCCCCTACGTGATGGGCTACTACACCCGCAAGGACATCCCCTTCCAGTTCGCCCTCGCGGAGACCTTCACCATCTGCGACCACTACTTCTGCTCGGTGTTCGGCCCGACCTGGCCCAACCGGCTGATGTGGATGACCGGTTCGATCGACCCGGGCGGCACCCTGGGCGGCCCGGTCATCAGCAACGCGGCACCCACGCCGTACCGCTGGACGACGTACGCCGAGCGCCTCCAGGCCGCCGGGATCAGCTGGAAGGTGTACCAGGAGGAGGACGACTACGGCACCAACATACTGGAGCAGTTCGCGTCGTTCCGGAACGCCCGGCCCGGCTCCGACCTGTACGAGCGGGGGGTACGGCCGCAGGCGCACGGCACCTTCGAGGACGACGCCCGGGGCGACCGGCTCCCGACGGTCTCCTGGATCTGCCCGACGAGCTACCAGTCCGAGCACCCGGACTACCTGCCGGCCGCGGGTGCGGACTACGTGGCGTCGAAGATCGAGGCCATCGCGTCGAACCCGACGGTGTGGCGGAAGACCGCCTTCATCCTCAACTACGACGAGAACGACGGCCTGTTCGACCACGTGGCGCCGCCGACCCCGCCTGCCGGTACCCGGGACGAGTTCGTCAAGGGCCTGCCGATCGGCGGTGGCTTCCGGGTCCCCGCGATCGTCGTCTCCCCGTGGACCGTCGGCGGCTGGGTGGCGTCCGAGACCTTCGACCACACCTCGGCCCTGCAGTTCCTCGAACGCTTCACCGGCGTGGAGGAACCGAACGTCAGCGACTGGCGCCGGCGGACCTTCGGCGACCTCACCACCGCCTTCCGCTTCCGCGACGCCCGCCCGCGCCCGCCGCGGCTCCCCCACAACACCGCCGAGCAGCTGGAGAAGGCGAAGGAGGAGGTCGCCACCCTCCCCAGGCCCACGCTCCCGCAGACCGACCAGACCTACCCCCGTCAGGAGAAGGGCCACCGCCCGCACACCTGACCGTCCGTGCGGAGGGACAGAACCGCGGCCGACCCCGTCCGCCGGCACGTGCGGTCCGGCGGGCGGGGTCTCGGCTGGGCGGGAGTATCCGGCGTGCTAGGCCTGGGCAGCCGGTTCCAGTGCCTCCACGGCCGCGGCGGCCGCGGACGAGTCCTGGCCGTAGAAGATGTCGATGTCGACCTCCTCGCCGCCCATCGTCAGCGTGTCCCAGGCACCGCTGAGGACGAGCATGCGCAGGGTGGCGGGCTGCAGCGTGCGCAGGCGTTCCAGGATCGCCTCGTCGTCCGGCATGCCGGGCAGACGGGCAGCCAGGCGGTCGCGGATGGCCTGCATGCGCTCCAGCAGCGTCTTGGTGTCGGCCTCCCGGTCGGGCTCCTCGGGGATCCCGTCGATGCCGTGGCCGATGATGTCCTTGATGGCCCAGGTGACACCGTGGTCGTCGGTGGTGACCATCGCCTTCCAGGCCCGGCTCTTGTGCCGGTACTGCAGCATCGACATCGCCGCCTCGTGCCGGAGGAAGTCGGCGTCCCGGAACGACCTGCCGTTCCATGCCCCGTTGAGGGAACGGGCCAGCGAGATGGCGGAGGCGAGGCCGCTGTTGAGGCCGCGGCCCGGCCAGAAGTGGATCGAGTTCGCGGCGTCGCCGAGCAGGAAACCGTACGTGCCCGGCGTGCTGGTCGTGGGCGGCAGCAACTCGGCCGAGAACCGGGGGCGTTGCACCATGTCCAGGCGGAAGCTGGTGACCGCCGACAGGTCGTCGGCCTCGACGCCGAACAGCAGCAGCCCCTCCTGCACCCGCCGCCACAGGGCCGAGCCCTTGACCAGGGCGGGCAGGAACAGCGTGCCGTGCGTGGAGCACTGGAAGTCGCCGTACTCGTCGCGGTCCATCAGGCACGGCCGGGAGGCGATGCACTCCTCGAAGACGCGGCGGACCGGGTCCAGGCCGATCACCTCGGCGGCTTCCGCGTCGGTGAGCCGCATGTTGAGGAAGCCCTCACCGCGCAGCGAGTTGAGCAGGAAGCGGTTCTGGGCGACGGTCATCAGGACCGCCATGGGGTCGGTCAGGCCGGACTTCACGCGCAGGCCGAGGACGACGTCCTGGAGGTGGCGGCCGTCGAGGGAGTAGATCGACTCGTCGGCCTTGCCGAACCTGGCGGCGAAGTGCTCGCGGGTGCGCGAGCGGCCGCCGTCGCAGATCGCGAGCACGTGCTGGGTGGCGAGCGCCTCCTGCTGCTCCGCCGGGTCGAACCGGGCGGGTACGAGGCGTATCCGGTCCCGCTTCTCGTTGGCCAGTTCCAGCAGGCGGTCCTCGATGTAGGCGATGCGCATGTTGCGCGGGCTGTGGTCGCCGACCGAGTCGGGGCCGGAGGGCCACATCTCCGTGTAGTGGTCCGGGTCGAAGAGGCGGGCCTGCACCTCCTCGGGCCACGCGAGGTACTGGCGGCTCTGCACGGTCACCACCTGCTGGCGCCGTACGTTGCCCTCGTCCTGCCCCTTCCAGACCACGGTACGGCCCTGCTTGCGCCACCTGCCGTCGTAGACGGTGATCTTCACCTGGGGTCCGAGGAAGTGCTCCAGGAGCAGGGCCAGGGAGAGCCCGACGGGACCGCCGCCGGCGACGGTGACCTGCAGGACAGGCCCCTGTTCGCTCTTCTGCCCGGCGTGGGTGACGGACCGGGGCAGGGAGAGCGCCATCAGCGTCTCCATGGCGTCCGCCACCTCGAAGCGGAACTCCTGGTCGCCCAGGGTGATCTCGTCACCGGGCTGCAGCAGCCGGGACTCCACCTCCTCCCCGTTGACCAGCGTGCCGTTGCTGCTCTCCAGGTCGCGCAGTACGTAGCCCTTGTCCTCGTCGAAGACGATCTCCGCATGGAAGCGGGAGACGCTCAGGCTGGAGATGACGACGGTGTTCTCCGAGTTGCGCCCAAAGGTGACGCGGGTGTCCAGGACCGGGATGCGCTCCCCCGCCAGCAGACCTTCGAGTCCGACCAGCACCGGTGCCACGGCACTTCCTTCCAGGAGTGATTGACCTCAACATCACTGCGGCACCGCCGGACACTGCCACGGACGTCCACGCCGGGCGGCAGTCAACCGGCGGAACAGCGACACGCTTGACATGTTGCCGAACCGTGGGACCGATCGGGTGTGACGGAGCCCCGGTTCTGCCGGTGGCGTCCGGCTTTCCTCACCAAATCGCCCCCATCCGGGAGCTTATACTTGCGCAGCCAAGCATTTCCAGTGGGCGCCGCGCTGCGATCTCGCGGCGGCGCGACGGGAGTTCGCCAAGGGTCCCGGGGCAAGCCGCGGGAGGACTGCGGCGACGGGCCGGACCCGGCCGCGTTCGCGCGCCGGCACGCGGCGCGGGCCGGGCGGTCGCCGCCCGGCCCGCGTCTCCCGCTGGTCGTGCGATCAGCCGGCGTGGCCGTCGGAGCGCTTGCGGTGCAGGCTGAAGGTCTCGAAGACCGACAGGTCGCCGTTCGGCTTGTTCACGTTGTAGTACGTGACCTGCATCCGGGTGGTGTCACCGGGGTGCCGGCCGGGGTCGACGGTGAAGGCGGCGAAGCCGTAGGGGTGTTCGACGTCCCGGACGCCGACCCACACCGCCTTCTCCTGCACGTAGGTGGAGGTGCGCTTGCCGTTCGCACCGGCGGTCGCCGACACGGCGGTGATCACCTTGCCGGTGCCGTCGTTGAAGAACTTCTGGTTGGTGGTGCCGGAGACACCGCCGCCGCCGAGGATCATGTGCACGGTGCCCAGGTCGGCATCGATGTCGTCGGTGGCCCGGGAGACCGGGTCGGGCGTCAGCGTCTCGCTGCCGTTCACCACGCCGCGGACGGCGAGCGATCGCTCGTAGTTGTGCTCGTGGCCGCAGAGCACCAGGTCGACACCGTACCGGTCGAAGAGCGGGCCGTACTTCTCACGCAGGCCGAGGTCGGCGCCGTTGGCGTCGGAGGAGCTGACCATGACCTGGTGCATGGCCACGACCACCCAGTCGACGTCCTTCGAGGAGCGCGCCGCCTTCAGTTCCTTCTCCAGGAAGGCGAGCTGGCGGCCGCCGGAGTAGCCGCTGATGTAGACGTCACCGCCGTCCTGGAGGCAGTTGTCGTCGTTCTGGAGCACGATGACCCGGACCGAACCGGCCGTGAACGCGTACCACAGGTTGGCGAGTTCGGCGTCGGTCTCGGTGGAGGGCAGCGAGAAGTACGTCTGGAAGGCGCCGAGGCCGAGCGGGCCGTTGGCCTTCTCGATCTCGTGGTTGCCGGCCGCCGGCATCCAGGGGCGGAAGCGCGCCGAACGGGTGTTGTTGGTGAAGAAGTTGTTCCAGGTGCGCACCCGGTCGACGTCCAGGTTGGCGTAGCAGAGGTCGCCGTTGAGGAGGTGGAACAGCGGGGCGACCTGCTCGATGCCGGTGACGATGTCCTTCGTCGCGGGCGTGGAGTTGGCGTCCAGGCCGACGCTGCCGTCGGCCGCCCAGGTGACCTGCGGGGCGGACTGGTCGCCGAAGCTGGTGAAGGTGACCGGCCGGCGTCCCTGCGGAGCCGTGCGGAACGTGCCGCTGTCGGGGGTCGCCCCCTCGTGCGTGGCGAGGTAGAGGTAGTCCGTGTCCGGGGTGAGGCCCTTCAGCAGGGCGTGGTGGACGTGGACGGTGCGGTTCGAGGTGCCGTCGACGTAGGTGACGGTCTGCGCCTTCTTGCTGGAGCCGAAGCCGTGCTCCAGGGTGCCGTAGCGCACGACGGGCCTGGTCACCGGACGGTCCGTGATCCAGGACACCGTCATCTGGGTGCGCGGGTCCGCCCCGAAGGTCAGGTGCAGGCCCTGGACGGGAGGTGCGCCGGAGGCGTCCGCGGTGAGGTGGAAGGCCGGAGCGGCGAGCGGTGCGGCCTGTGCCGTCCCCGCCCCCAGCAGGCCGGTGGCGGCCGCGCCCGCGCCCGCGGTCCCCAGCAGGCCCAGCGCGTGGCGGCGGCTGAGCCCCTCCGGGCCCTCCTCCGGTCTGTCCTCCGCGGACTCCGTGTGTGTGGTCATGACGCCCTCCCGAAGAGAAGCTGAGCAGACAACGACCGCACCCTTGCCCAGCCCAACTGCCGCCACATGAACAGCACATGGCCACTTGGCCATCACATGTCCGGCATCGGGCGGCCGGACCGACACCTGCCCGCGCCTTTGCCGGCCGCTGCCCTGCCCTTGACCCTCGGGGGCCGCCGACGCCCCGGCCGGGCATGCGCCGACCAGGGACGGAGGGGCTTGTAGCATGCTGGTCCGACCCTGGAAGGACCTGGATGCAAGCCGGTGACCACGCCGATCCCCTCGACCGGGCGACGAAGGAGTTCGTCGCGGCGCGTCCGCAGCTCTTCGGCATCGCCTATCGCGTGATCGGCAGCGCCGTGGAGGCCGAGGACATCGTCCAGGAGGCGTGGGTGCGGTGGCAGGGCACCGACCACACCGGTGTCCACGAGCCGGCCGCCTTCCTGGCCACGGTGACCACCCGGCTGGCGATCAACTTCACCCAGTCGGCCCGGATGCGCCGGGAGTCGTACGTCGGGCCCTGGCTGCCCGAGCCCGTGAACACGAACGCGGACCCGCAGCTGGGCGCCGAGCGCGCGGAGGCGCTCGACCTGGCGGTGCTCTTCCTGCTGGAGAAGCTGAACCCGGTGGAGCGGGCCGCGTACGTGCTGCGGGAGGCGTTCGACTACACGTACCGGCGGATCGCGGACATCGTGGAGACCAGCGAGGCCAATGCCCGGCAGCTGGTGAGCCGGGCCCGCAAGCGGCTGGCGGCGGAGCGCCGGGAGCCGGTCGACTCGGCCGAGCACCGGCGCTTCCTGGAGGTGTTCCTCGCCGCCGCGCAGCAGGGCGACCTGTCGGTGCTGGAGGAGGTCCTCACCGAGGACGTGGTCAGCTATGCCGACGGCGGCGGTATGCGCGGGGCGTCGAAGATCCCGGTCTCCGGGCTGCCGCACGTCTCCCGGTACCTCGTCGCGTTCGCCCCGCGGTTCTGGCCGCAGGCGCGGGTGCGCTGGGTCGAGGCCAACGGCAGGCCGGCCGTCCTGGTCTCGGCCTCGGGGGGCGCGGTGGCCCTGCTCTGCGCCGACGTGTCGGCGCGCGGCATCGAACGCCTGCTGTGGGTGATGAACCCCGCCAAGCTGGCGCCGTACGTGGCGTCGCTGGGCGGGTGACGCACCCGTTCTCCGGTTTTTCGGGACCACGTGTCACACACACGGAGTCTGCCCGGTCTCTTCTGATGGAAGCACCAGAAAGATCCCGAGAGGAATTCCGTCATGAAGGTCGTAGTGATCGGTGGCACCGGGCTCATCGGCTCGAAGCTGGTCCGCAGGCTCGTCGAGCAGGGGCACGAGGCGGTCGCCGCCGCGCCCAGCACCGGGGTCGACACCCTCACCGGCGAGGGCCTGGCCGAGGCCCTGGCGGGCGCCACGGTCGTGGTCGACGTCTCCAACTCCCCCTCGTTCGAGGACCAGGCCGTCATGGACTTCTTCCGTGTCTCCACGGCCAACCTGCTCAAGGCGGAGGCCGAGGCCGACGTGCGCCACCACGTGGCGCTGTCCGTGGTGGGCACCGACCGGCTCCTGGGCAGCGGGTACTTCAGGGCCAAGCAGGCCCAGGAGGAGCTGATCGAGGCGTCCGGCATCCCCTACTCCATCGTCCACGCGACCCAGTTCTTCGAGTTCGCGAAGGGGCTCGCCGACGGGGTCACCGTGGGCGACACCGTGCGGTTGCCCGCGGGCCGGATCCAGCCCATGGTCTCCGACGACGTGGCCGCGGCCGTGGCCCGCGCCGCGGTCGGCGCCCCGGTGAACGGCGTGGTGGAGGCCGGCGGACCGGAGAGTTTCGAGCTGGAGGAGTTCATCCGGATGGGGCTCACCGCGCAGGGCGACCCCCGCAAGATCGTCACGGACCCGCAGGCCACGTACTGGGGTGCCGAACTCCAGGAGGACACACTCCTGCCGGGCCCGGACGCGGAACTCGGCGAGGTCCGGTTCGCCGACTGGCTCGCCGGGCAGAAGTAGGGCCGGTCCGGTGCGGGGCCCGGTACCGGCTCCGGGCCCCGCGCCGCGGGTACGGGCGGCCTATGAGGCACCGACCAGCACCGCGGTGACGCACAGTGCCATCGCCGCGGTGACCAGGAGCATCGCGGTCAGCGTGCCGCGCAGCCACCGTCCGAAGCGGGCGTGGTGCCGCTGTTCCACCGCGCTGACGCTGGCGGCGATGTGCTCGGTCACCATGTGGGCCACGTAGGCCTGTTCCTGCAGGTACCAGCGCTCGATGTCCGTCTTCTGCGCCGGGGTCAGCCCCGGCTCCCGGGCGACGAAGGCCGAGACGCGCCGGCGTGCCGCTCGCAGATGGGCCTGCTGGTACAGGAAATCCTGGATGTCGGTCAGGCCGCGGGCGGCCTCCTCGCTCGTGTCCATGGTGTGCTCCACAGGTGAGGCGGCGGCTGTCCGGCCGGTCGCTGTGGTGCTCGGGCGCGCGGTACGCGCCTCAACGCCGGGAGGGAGAGCAGCGCGCACGAACGTATCGAGCCGGGACTGGTCGGGGCCGGCGGTCTCGCGAACGCCGTGGTGAGAGCCGGGACAAGCGGTGTGAACGTCCAGCGTGACAACTTCCGCACGCGGTCGCAAGAGTGTCGTCGCCGCCGGTACGGCGGGCGGGCTCGCAGGTCGCGAAGGGCGGCAGCCACGCGGTCCCGGCCGCCGCATGCCCGGTGGGGTGGTCCCGGCGTAGGGTACGGACGTCGGTAAGGAGACGACCATGGACGGTGCCGGTCATCCACCGGCGGGGTCGGCGGGGCGGCTGGTCGGGCGTGAGTACGATCTCGGCCTGATCCGGGAGTTCGTCGACGAGGCCCGGGGCTCGGGCGGTGCGCTGCTGCTGTCCGGGGACCCGGGTGTGGGCAAGACGGCGCTGCTGGACGCCGCGGCCGCGTACGGCCGGGACGTGGGCATGCGGGTCGTCCGTGCGGCGGGCGTGGAGTTCGAGAGCACCGTGGGGTTCGCGGGACTGCACCAGGTCCTGCATCCGCTGCTGGCCGGGCTGGGGCGGCTGGCCGAGCCGTATCGCGGTGCGCTGAGTGTCGCGCTGGGGCTGGCGCAGGGGGCGCCGTCCGACCAGCTGCTGGTGTCGAACGCGGCGCTGACGCTGCTCGTCCAGGCCGCCGGGGAGCGCCCGCTGCTGGTGGTCGTGGACGACCTGCCGTGGCTGGACCGGGCCAGTGCCGTGGTGCTGGGCATCGTCGCCCGCCGTCTGAACGGCAGCCGGGTCGGCCTCCTCGGCGCGTACCGGACGGAGGAAGGGACCTTCTTCGAACGCGGCGGGCTGCCGGGCCACCACGTACGGCCGCTCGACGCGACCGCGGCGGCGGTGCTGATCCGGGACCGCTTCCCGGCGCTGGCGCCGCGGGTGCGGGAGCGGCTGCTGGCCGAGGCGCAGGGCAACCCGCTGGCCCTGCTGGAGCTGCCCGTCGCCCTCCCCGGCACGGGCCACACCGCCGCCCGGGTGCCGGAGGTGCTGCCGCTCAGCCGCCGGCTCCAGGAGGTGTTCGCGTCCCGGGTGGCGGCGCTGCCCGCTCCGACCCGGTCGCTGCTGCTGTACGCGGCCCTGGACGGCACCGGCGACCTGCGGGCCCTGGCGGCGGCCGGGGGTGATCCGGCGGGTGTGGGGGACCTGGCCCCCGCGGAGCGGGCGGGGCTCGTGCACGTGGACGACGGCACCGGCCGGCTGGAGTTCCGCCACCCCCTCACCCGATCGGCCGTCGTGGAGCTGTCGACCAGCGGCCGGCGCCGGGAGGTGCACCGGGCCCTGGCCGAGTTCCGGGCCGACCGGCCCGAGCGCCGTGCCTGGCATCTCGCCCAGGCCACGGTCGAGCCGAGCGAGGACGTCGCCGGGCTGCTCGAACAGGTGGCGCGCGACATGGTGCGGCGCGGTGACGCGGGCGGTGCCGTCGCCGGGCTGCTGCGCGCGGCGGAGCTGAGCCCGCGCGGCTACGACCGCAGCCGGCGGATCGCCGAGGCGGCGTATCTCGGCGCGGATCTGACCGGTGACCTGCGGGACGTGCCGAGGCTGCTGGAGGAGGCCCACAAGGCCGACGGCGGACGGGCCGGGCCGCTGGTCGCCGCCGTCGCGGCGGCCCATCACATGCTGCTCAGCGGTGAGGGCGACCTCGGCACCGCCCACCGGCTGCTGGTCGGTGCGATCGAGATGCAGCACCGGCCGTACGACGCGGCCGACACCGCCGTCCTGGAGGCGCTGTACAACCTGACCTGGGTGTGCCACGCAGGTGAGCGGGCCGAGGTGTGGGAACCGGTGCGCCGGGCGTTCGGCCGGCTGAAACCGGCGGTGCCGGGCCTGCTGGCGCTGAGTCTCGACACCATGGCCGACCCGGCCCGGGCGGGACGGCCGGCGCTCGAAAGGCTCGACGCGCTGCTGGCCTCGCTCGACCGGGAGCGGGACCCGGTCCGGGTCATCCGGGCCGCCGTGACCTCGCTCCATGTCGACCGGCTGGCACAGTGCAGGACCGCGCTGCGGCGGGTGCTCAGGGAGGGGCGGGAGAGCGGCTCGGTCACCCTGGAGATCCAGGCGCTGGTGTTCCTGGGCAGGGACTGTTTCGCCGCGGGCGAGTGGGACGAGCTGGAGCGGCAGGCCGACCGGGGCCGCCGGCTCGGCGAGGCGCACAGCTACCAGCTGATGTCGGCGGAGTTCCGGTACCAGCAGGCGCTGGTCGCGGCCGCGCGCGGCGACGGGGCCGCCGTCCGGACGCTGACGGACGAGATCGTGCTGTGGGCGCGGCCGCGCGGGATGAACTTCCTGCTGTCGAGCGCCTCGCACGCGCGGGCGCTCGCCGCGCTCGGCCGGGGCCGGTTCGAGGACGCGTACCGGCACGCGCACGCCGTCAGCCCGGCCGGGGAGCTGGCCTCGCATGTTCCGGCCGCGCTGCAGGTCCTCATGGACCTGGTCGAGGCAGCGGTGCGCACGGGCCGTCTCACGGAGGCCGCCGCCCACGTGGCCGCGGTGCGGGACGCCGGGGTCGCGGCGATCTCGCCGCGGCTCGCCATGATCGTCCACGCCTCGGAGGCGCTCGTCGCCGCCGACGACGCCGCGATCGGGCTGTTCGAGGAGGCCCTCGCCGTGCCGGGCACCGAGCGCTGGCCGTTCGAGCTGGCCCGGGTACGGCTCGCCCACGGCGAACGGCTCCGGCGGGCGAAGTCCACCGCCGAGGCGCGCGTCCACCTCGGTGCCGCGCTCGACGCCTTCGAGAGCCTCGGTGCCCGTCCCTGGGCGGCGCGGGCCGGCAACGAGCTGCGCGCCACGGGGCTGCCCGTCGGGCCGGCCGGTGCCGGCGGGCCGGCGTCGCTCACCCCGCAGCAGCGCGAGATCGCGCTGCTCGCGGCGGCGGGCCTCACCAACAAGCAGATCGCCGAACGGCTCTTCCTGTCGCCGCGCACCGTCTCCACCCACCTCCACCAGCTCTTCCCCAAGCTGGGCGTGACCTCCCGCGCCGCACTGCGTGACGCCCTGGGCGACGGCGAAGAGACCTGAGCGTCAAGGGACTTCAGGCGCGCACCGGCCCACCTCAAGGCGGGCCGACGGCGGGCCGCCGGGCACCGCGCCGTGGACACCGGGCAGAGCCGGTACGGCGCGAACAGGGCGCCGGTCGAGCCGAGCCATCCCGTCTCCCCCACCCCGCGGCAGCCGGCCGGTCTCGTCGGCGGCGTCTCCTGGGGGCCGGTGTCCTGGACGACCGTGACACATGACTGACAAGAAGCTGTCACACGTGGACCGGAATGCGGCCTCGTCGGCCCCTGTTCTGACTGGCACGGCTGTTGCAGGGCCTGGCACGACGAAAGAGGACGCATGACGACTGAGGCCACCACGACGGATCTCCAGGCCTTCACCGAGAGCTGGCGGGACTGGCACCGTGCCCGGGAGGCCCGGCTCTCCGCCCCGCACGGGTTCCTGGCCGTCACCGGGCTGCACTGGCTCGACGACCGCCCGCAGCGCTTCCCCGACGCCCCCGGCAGCTGGCGCACCGGCCCGGACGGGGTCGTCGTCGCGCTGGACGACACCGAGGAACTGGTCGTCGGCGGGACGCCGGTGCGGGGCGAGCACCGTTTCGGCGTGCTGCCCGAGCGCGGCAGTGTCGAGGCGGTCTGGGGCGACGCGGTCATCGAGGTCGCCAGGCGCGGCGGGCACGACATCGTGCGGCCCCGGCACCCGGACGCCCCGCTGCGCACCGCCTTCACCGGAACACCTGCCTACGACCCCGACCCACGCTGGGCCGTGCCGGGCCGGTACGTTCCCTTCGACGAGCCGCGGCCGACCACGGTGGGCGCCGCGGTGGAGGGCCTGGAGCACGTCTACGACGCCCCGGGCCGGATCGAGTTCGAGCTCGCGGGGCGGCACCTGTCCCTGACCGCGTTCCCCGGGCACGGTCCCGGCGGCCTGATGGTGTTGTTCACCGACGCCACCTCAGGGGTCACCACCTATGCCGCCAACCGGTCCCTGGCCGTCGGACCGCCCGCCGCCGACGGCACGGTGGTCCTGGACTTCAACCGCGCCGTGAACCTGCCCTGCGCCTACACGGACCTGGCCACCTGCCCGCTGCCGCCGGCCGGGAACCGGCTGCCGGTGGCGGTCGAGGCCGGGGAGAGGATCCCGCGCGAGCGCGGCGGATCCTGACCCGGGCGGGCATGCTCCCCTACCTGGAGGCGCTGATCCGGCGGGCCCAGGACAGCGGGCAGCTGCGGGCGGAGGTGACCGCCTCAGACATCCCCGTCATGCAGCAGATGCTCGTCGCCGCCCAGTCCACCCAGGGCCGGCGCCCCGACATCTGGCGCCGCTGCATCGAGATCCTCCTGAACGGCCTGCGGCGGCGCCCCGACGACCTTCCGCTGACGACGCCCGGCCTGAGCGACGAACTGGTGGAACAGGTGATGGGCCTGGTGCGGCCCGCGCCGGCGCGGGACTAGCTCCGGCCGGCCTGCCACAGGTCGCGGAGCAGGGCGATCTCGGCCATGTGGTGGATGAGTTCGAGGTTGGTGCCCCACAGGACGTCGACGAAGGGGTCGTCGGGATCGGAGCCGTACGGGTACTGGGAGAAGCCGACGGTGTCGAGCTGTTCGTCGGTGACCCCGGCGACGCTGTCGCGCCAGCGGTCCACGTCCGCCCAGAACCGGTCGAGGGCCAGGGCGGCGCTGGGGGTGAAGTCGACCATCTCCTTCGGATCCCGGCGGCGTTCGCCGAAGGTCCACTCCCATCCGCCCGCGAACTGCGAGTGCAAATGCCCCAGCCGCCACGCGATCGTCGTCACAGCGGTCCGGTCGGGCTCCGGCGGGGCGGTGCGGTCGAGGATCTGCTGGACCCGTTCGACACTCACGCTCCAGTCGGCGGCGATCTTGGCGACGGTCATGCCCGCGGCGACCTGCCGGGCCACCTCGGCGTACTCGCCGGCCGGGATGTCCGGTGCGCCCAGGTCGAGCACCCAGTCACCGGGACCGTACGCCCTGGGTGTGGTCGCCTCCGCCCGGCGCCGGATCGACCAGGAGCCGGGGGCCGGCTCCCACAGGTACTCCTCGTCGCCGAGTCCGGTCAGCCGCACCTGGGCCCGCTCTCTGGCGATGTCGAACTGGTCCAGCAGCAGGCCCAGTCGTCCGGTCCCCATGCCTGGCTCCCTTCGCGGGCAGCCGTCCGGCCGCGCCCAGGCGGAGGCTAGCGGCCCGCCCGCGCGGGGCGCGACGGATTTCCGTCCCCTCGCGGCCGGGGCGCCGGGACCGGTCAGCTGTCGTAGTCGACCGTCAACGACTCGGAGACGGGGTAGGACTGGCAGGTCAGCACGTAGCCGGCATCCACCTCGGCGGGTTCCAGGGCGTAGTTGCGGCGCATGTCCGCCTCGCCGTCCGTGATGCGGGCGCGGCAGGTCCCGCAGACGCCTCCCTTGCAGGCGAAGGGGAGGTCCGGGCGGATGCGGGCGGCGGAGTCGAGGATGGTCCGCCCGCGCGGGAGGCGCGCGGTGGTGGAGCGGCCGTCCAGGGTGACGGTGACCTCGCTGGCCGGGCCCGTCGCCGCCGCCTCCTCGTGGCGGACGGGCTCGATCGGCTCGTCGGCGAAGAAGAGTTCCTGGTGGATCCGCCCGGCGGGCACGCCGAGTCCGGCGAGCACCTTCTGCGCGTCGAGGACCATGCCGTGCGGGCCGCACAGCCACCAGTGGTCGGCGCCCTCGACGTCGACCAGGCCGTCGACGAGCGCGCCGAGGCGGTCGCCGTCCAGGCGGCCGGAGAGGAGTTCGGCCTCGCGGGGTTCCCGGGAGAGGACGTGGGCGAGGTGGAAGCGGGTGCGGTACTCGTCCTTCAGGTCGGCGAGTTCGTCGGCGAACATCACGGTGTCGGTGCGGCGGTTGCCGTAGAACAGCGTGACCTTCGAGCGGTCGTCGGCGGCGAGGACGGACTCGGCGATCGACATCATGGGGGTGATGCCCGAGCCGGCCGCGATGAGCACGTGGTGGCCGGGGACCGAGAGGTCGGGGGTGAAGGCTCCGGTGGGGGCCATCACCTCGACGGTGTCGCCCGGGCGCACCTCGTGGACCAGCCAGGAGGAGAAGAGGCCGCCGGGCACCTCGCGGACGCCGATGCGGGGCGCGGCGCCGGCCGGCGAGCAGATCGAGTAGGAGCGCCGCTCGTCGCGCCCGTCGACCTCGCGGCGGAGGGTGAGCGACTGGCCGGGGCCGAAGGCGAACTCCGCCGCCAGGGCGGCGGGGATGTCGAAGGTGACCGCCACCGCGTCCTCGCACAGGGACTGGACGGCGGCCACGCGCAGGGTATGGAAGGCAGGGCGGCGCCGGCGTGCTGTCGTCGCGGGGGCACCGGCGGTCGGTGCCGTCAGCTCTGCCATCAGATCTCCTTGACGTACTCGAACGGCTCCCGGCAGCTGAGGCAGCGCCACAGTGCCTTGCAGGAGGTGGCCGCGAACCGGGAGGTCTCCTCGGTGGCGGCCGATCCGCAGCGGGGACACACGACCGTGCGCCGGGTCGGCGACAGGTCCAGCGGGACGGGGCCCGCGGGGCGCCGCGGTGCCCTGTGGGGCGGTGCGATGCCGTGGTCGGCGAGTTTGCGGCGGCCCTCGGGGGTGATCCAGTCGCTGGTCCACGGCGGGTCGAGGACCGTGCGGATCTCCACGCGGCCGAAGCCGGCGTCGCGCAGGCGGGCGGCGACCCCGGCGCGCATCTCGGCCATGGCGGGGCAGCCCGAGTAGGTCGGGGTGAGGTCGGCGACCACCGTGCCGTCCGGTTCGACGGTGACGTCCCGCAGCACGCCGAGGTCGGCGAGGGTGAGCATGGGAAGTTCCGGGTCGGGGACCTGTTCGGCGATGTGCCGGGCCCGCCGGGCGTCGGCCAGGACGGTCACCATGTCGCCTCCGGGTGGGCGCGGGCCACGCTCTGCAGCTCGGCGAGGAGCGGGGCCAGGTGGCCGGTGTGCCCGCCGTCGCGGCCCTGGCCGGACAACGGCGGGACGGCCGGCACGGGGAGGCCGGCCGCGTCGAGGACCTGGTGGAGGTCGGCCAGCACCGCGTCGCGCACGTCGTGTGCGGCGAACAGCTCCTCCCAGTACGGGGCCTGCTCCCGCAGGGCCGTCAGCATCCGCGCGTGCGACTCCTCCGTGCCGTCTCCCAGGCGTACGACCCACTCGGCGGCGTACTGCCGGTGGTAGGCGAGTTCCTTGACGCCCTTGGCGGCGATCGCCGCGAGCACCGGGTCGGGCGCGGCGGCCAGTTCGGTGAAGTGGGCGAGCCGCCAGCTGGCGAACACCAGGAGCCGCAGCACGGAGAAGGCGAAGTCGCCGTTGGGGAGTTCGACGAGGCGTACGTTGCGGAAGTCGGCGGCGTCCCGGAAGTAGGCGTAGGCGTCCTCCGTGCGGCCGGTGCCGTCGGTCTGGCCGGCCCGGGAGTAGAGCAGGCGGGCCTGGCCGAGCAGGTCGAGCCCGATGTTGGCCAGCGCCACCTCCTCCTCCAGTTCGGGGGCGCGGGTGACCCATTCGGCGAGCCGCTGGGCCAGCACCAGGGCGTCGTCGCCGAGTGCCAGACAGCCGGCGGCCAGTGCGGCGGCGTCGACGCCCTCGGGGACGGCGGTGTCGACGCCGTGCAGCGGGTCCTCGAAGCCGGTGCCGAACGCCCAGCGCGCGTCGCTGTCGTCGTGGCCCTCGGCCAGGCTCAGGTAGACGTGGTCGTCGCTCATCACCGGCTCCTAGATGTGCGGGACATCGTCGGGGATGTCGTAGAAGGTCGGGTGGCGGTAGACCTTGTCGGCGCTCGGGTCGAAGAAGGGGTCCTTCTCGTCCCGGGTGGAGGCGGCGATGTGCTCGGAGCGCACGGCCCAGATGCTGACGCCCTCGTTGCGCCGGGTGTACAGGTCGCGGGCGTGGGTGAGGGCCATCTGGTCGTCCGCCGCGTGCAGCGAGCCGACGTGGACGTGGTTGAGGCCGCGCTTGCCGCGGATGAAGATCTCGTACAGGGGCCAGTTCCCGGCGTCGCTCATGCCGCCGCCTCCTCGCGGGCTCGGGCGGCCTGCTTTGCGGCGTGGGCGCCGGCGGCCGCACGCACCCAGGCACCTTCCTCGTGGGCGGCCCGGCGTCGCTCGACGCGCTCCGCGTTGCACGGGCCGTTGCCGCTGATGACCGCCTTCAGCTCGGACCAGTCGGGGGTGCCGAAGTCGTGCCGGCCGCGCTCCTCGTCGAAGCGCAGCTCGGGGTCGGGCAGGGTCACGCCGAGCCTGGCCGCCTGGGGGACGGTCATGTCGACGAACCGCCGGCGGAGTTCGTCGTTGCTGTGCCGCTTGATCTTCCAGGCCATCGACTGGGCGGAGTTGGGCGAGTCGTCGTCGGGCGGGCCGAACATCATCAGGGAGGGCCACCACCAGCGGTCCACGGCGTCCTGCACCATCTCCCGCTGGGCGTCGGTGCCGCGCATCATGGTCATCAGCAGTTCGTAGCCCTGCCGCTGGTGGAAGGACTCCTCCTTGCAGATCCGCACCATCGCGCGGGCGTAGGGGCCGTAGGAACTGCGGCACAGCGGCACCTGGTTGCAGATGGCCGCGCCGTCCACGAACCAGCCGATGACGCCGACGTCCGCGTAGCTGAGCGTCGGGTAGTTGAAGATCGACGAGTACTTCTGCCGGCCCTCGATCAGTCGCTCGGTGAGGTCCGCGCGGTCGGCGCCCAGGGTCTCGGCGGCGGAGTACAGGTACAGGCCGTGTCCGGCCTCGTCCTGGACCTTGGCGAACAGGATCGCCTTGCGGCGCAGCGAGGGCGCCCTGGTGATCCACTCGCCTTCCGGCTGCATGCCGATGATCTCCGAGTGCGCGTGCTGGGCGATCTGCCGGATCAGCGTCCTGCGGTAGCCCTCCGGCATCCAGTCACGCGGCTCGATCCGCTGGTCACGCGAGATCGTCGCCTCGAAGTGGGACTCCAGATCGGGCCCGGCGTCCCTTCCGGCCGCTTCAGTCATCTCCACCATCTCCCAACCGACCATTCGTTCGGTTCATGATAAGGTGCGCCCTCCCCGGTCTGGCAAGGGTCTACGCCGATCAGTGCGGTGAGCAACGCGGCTGCAGCAGGCAATGCGGCCGCGGTGCGCAATGCGGCGGACGTGCGTCCGGGAGCGGTACCGCGGCCCGTCACGGTCACCACGTGTAGAAGCCCTGACCCGTCTTGTGCCCGAGTTCGCCGCGGGCCACCTTGTCGCGCAGCAGCCGGGGCGGGGCGAAGCGGTCGCCGAGGGTCGCGTGCAGGTACTCGGCGATGGCGAGCCGTACGTCGAGCCCGACCAGGTCGGTCAGGCGCAGCGGGCCCATGGGGTGCTTGTAGCCGAGCCGCATGGCGTCGTCGATGGCCTCGGGCGCGGCGACCCCCTCCTCGACCATCCGGATCGCCTCCAGCCCCAGGGCCAGCCCGAGCCGGCTGCTGGCGAAGCCGGGCGAGTCCCTGACGACCACGTCCTGCTTGCCCAGCGCCCTGGTCCATTCCAGGGCGGCCTCGACGGTGCCCGGGGCGGTCTCGGGGGCGACGACGATCTCGACGAGCGCGGAGGCGGGCACCGGGTTGAAGAAGTGCATGCCGAGGAAGCGGTCCGGGCGCCGGAGCACCGCGGCGAGGTCGGTCACCGACAGGGAGCTGGTGTTGGTGGCGAGGACGGCGGTGTCGGCCACGGCCTCCTCCGCGGCCTTCAGGAGGCGGGCCTTGAGCGCCGCGTCCTCGGGTACGGCCTCCACGACCAGCTCGGCCTCCGCCGGCAGCGCGGCCGGCGTGGGCACGGCGGTCACCCGTCCGGCCACCTGTTCCGGGTCCTGCGTGAGGTGACCGCGCTCCGCGGCCCGCCGCAGGCTGCCGGCGATCCGCTCCAGCGCCGCGTCCGCGGCCTCCGAACCGCTCTCCACCACGGTGACGGCCGAGCCGGCGGTGGCGAAGGACTGGGCGATCCCCGCGCCCATGCGGCCGCCGCCGATGACCGCGACGGTCTTGGGTGCCGATGTCATGCGCGGCTCCTCTTCTCCAGGAAACGTGTCATGCGGTCCTTCTTGTCCTGCCCCTCGAAGAGCACGGCCTGCGCGAGGTCGTCGGCGACCGGGTGGGCGCCGGGCGAGTCGACGACGAGCTTCGTCAGCCGCAGGGCGGCGGCCGAGGACCGTGCCATCCGGTCGAGCAGCGCGTGGGCCGCCGTCAGGAGTTCCCCGGCGGGGACGACGTCGATGACCAGGCCCGCGGCGAGCGCGGCCGGCGCGTCCAGGTTGCGGCCGGCGAGGAGGATCTGCTTGGCGACCGACTCGCCGACCAGTTCGGGCAGCCGCCAGCAGGCGCCGGCCGCCGCGAGGATGCCGAGGCCGGGCTCGGGGTTGCCGAAGACGGCGCCGGGACCCGCGATCCGCAGGTCGCAGGCGTAGGCCAGCTCGGCGCCGCCGCCCAGGGCCCAGCCCTCGACGGCGGCCAGAGTGGGCATGGGCAGCCGCCGGACCCGCTCGAAGAGGCGGCTGTTGATGCCCTGGAGCGCCTCGTCACGGCCGCGCTTGAGGAGTTCGGCGATGTCGGCGCCGCCCGCGAAGACCCCGCCGTGGCCGGTCAGGAGCAGCAGCCGGGGATCCCGCTCCAGCTGTTCGCAGACCTGGTGCAGTTCGCCGATCATGCGGCCGCTGATGGCGTTGCGGGCTTCGGGCCGGTGCAGGGTGACGACGACCCGGTCGGCGCGCTCCTCGACGAGGAGGGTGTCGTACCGCACGGACGTGGTCACACCCGCTCCACGAGGAGTGCGACGCCCTGGCCGACTCCTACGCAGAGCGTGGCCAGGCCGCGGCGGCCGTTCTCCCGTTCCAGGCGGCCGAGCAGGGTGAGCAGGATGCGGGCGCCGGAGCAGCCGAGCGGATGGCCGAGGGCGATGGCCCCGCCGTCGGCGTTGACCTTGTCCCCGTCGAGCTTGAGGCGGCGGGTCACCGCCAGCGCCTGGGCGGCGAACGCCTCGTTGAGCTCCACCGCGTCCAGGTCGCCGGTCTGCCAGCCGGCGCGGGCCAGGGCCTTCTCGGTGGCGGGGACCGGGCCCAGACCCATCAGGTCGGGCTGCACACCCGCGGAGGCCGAGGCGACGATCCGGGCCCGCGGGGTGAGGCCGTACCGCTCGACGGCCGCTGCGCTCGCGACCACCAGGGCGGCCGCGCCGTCGGACAGCGGTGAGGAGGAGCCGGCCGTGACGATGCCGTCCGCGCGGAAGACGGTGCGCAGGGAGCCCAGCTTCTCCAGGGTGGTCGAGGGGCGGGGGCCCTCGTCCCGGGTGACCTCGCCGTCGCGCACCGGTACGGGCACGATCTCGCGGTCGAAGCGGCCCGCCTGCTGGGCGGCCACGGCCCGCTGGTGGCTGCGCAGCGCGAAGGCGTCGGAGTCGGCGCGGGTGATGCCGTCCAGGGCGGCGACCTCTTCCGCGGTCTCCCCCATGGAGAGCGTGATCCTGACCGCCTCGGGTCCGGCGCCCGCGGGCACCTCGCGGTCGGCGGCGGTGAAGCGCGGGTTGGTGAACCGCCAGCCCAGCGCGGTGTCGTGGACCTGCCCGGGCTTGGCCCACGGGGTGCCGGGCTTCTCCATCACCCAGGGCGCCCGGGTCATGGACTCCACTCCCCCGGCGACCACGAGGTCCGCCTCGCCGGCACGGATCGTCTGGGCTGCCGAGGCGACGGCCGTGAGGCCCGAGGCGCACAGTCGGTTGACGGTGTAGCCGGGCACGGTGTGCGGCAGGCCGGCGAGCAGCACCGCCATCCGGGCCACGTCCCGGTTGTCCTCGCCCGCCTGGTTGGCGGCTCCCAGGACGACCTCGTCCACGGCTTCGCCGGGGGCGCCGGAGCGCCGTACGGCCTCGCCGACGACGAGGGCGGCGAGGTCGTCGGGCCGTACGGCGGCCAGGGCGCCGCCGTAGCGGCCCTGCGGGGTGCGGGCCCCGTCGATCAGGTAGACGTCGGGCATCGGGCGGTCTCCTCGGCTTCGGGGTGCGCGGTCCGCCGCGGCCGCGGGACGGCGCTGCGACCGCCGGCGAAGGGGTGCCGGACAGGGTGGCGCGGGCACTTCCGCGGCCCGCGTTCCACCTCTTGACATGCAGGTGTGTTGCTGGATTACTTGACCACGCCGCACGCTAACCGAATGTTCGGTCGGTTCACAAGGTGGTGGAAATGACGACCCAGGTACCCGGGACGACACCTGGCCCCGTCGAGACGATGTTCGCCGCGGACGAGGCGTCCAGGCGGCTCGGGATCGAGTTGCTGGAGCACGGCGAGGGGACCGCCGTGCTGCGGATGACCGTGACCGCATCGCAGGTCAACGGACACCGGATCGCCCACGGCGGCCATGTCTTCCTGCTCGCCGACACGGCGTTCGCCTGCGCCTGCAACAGCCACGGGCCGGTGACCGTCGCCGCCGGAGCCGACATCGACTTCGTCGCGCCCGCCTACGAGGGCGACGTGCTGGTCGCCACCGCGCGGGAGCGCGTCCGGTTCGGCCGCAGCGGTGTCTACGACGTGAGCGTCGTGCGCGGCGACAAGGTGATCGCGGAGTTCCGCGGCCGCAGTCGCATCCTGCGCACGCAGAATGAGGAGCCGCAATGAGCAGCGAAGTGACCGCGCCCGGATCCAGGGGCACCCGCCGGGGGGAGCCGCTTCCCGAGGCACTCCTCGACGAGGCCGAGCGGATGTCCCGCGAGGAGGTCCGGGCGCTCCAGCTCACCAGGCTGCGCACGACGCTGCGGCACGCGTACGACAACGTGGAGCTGTACCGCAAGAAGTTCGACGCGGCCGGCGTCGGCCCCGACGACTGCCGCACCCTCGCGGACCTCGCCCGCTTCCCCTTCACGACCAAGGCGGACCTGCGGGACACCTACCCCTTCGGGATGTTCGCCGTACCGATGTCCGAGGTGCGGCGCGTGCACGCCTCCAGCGGTACCACCGGCCGGCCCACCGTGGTCGGTTACACGGAGAACGACCTGTCCATGTGGGCGGACGTCGTCGCCCGTTCCATCCGGGCCGCCGGCGGCCGCCCGGGGCACAAGGTCCATGTCTCCTACGGCTACGGCCTGTTCACCGGCGGCCTGGGCGCCCACTACGGCGCCGAACGCGCCGGCTGCACGGTGATCCCCGCCTCCGGCGGCATGACCGCGCGCCAGGTGCAGATCATCCAGGACTTCCGGCCCGAGATCATCATGGTCACGCCCTCCTACATGCTGACCCTGCTCGACGAGTTCGAGCGCCAGGGCGTCGACCCGCGCTCCACCTCCCTCAAGGTCGGCATCTTCGGCGCGGAGCCGTGGACGGAGGAGATGCGCCGCGAGATCGAGGAGCGGCTGGACATCCACGCGGTCGACATATACGGCCTGTCCGAGGTCATCGGCCCCGGGGTCGCGCAGGAGTGCGTGGAGACCAAGGACGGGCTGCACGTCTGGGAGGACCACTTCTACCCGGAGGTCGTGGACCCGCTGGGCGACGAGGTGCAGGCCGACGGCGAGAGCGGCGAACTCGTCTTCACCTCGCTGACGAAGGAGGCGCTGCCGATCATCCGGTACCGCACCAGGGACCTGACCCGGCTGCTGCCGGGCACGGCGCGTCCCGGGTTCCGCCGGATCGAGAAGATCACCGGCCGGTCCGACGACATGATCATCCTTCGGGGGGTCAACGTCTTCCCCAGCCAGGTGGAGGAGATCGTGCTGCGGACGCCGGGGGTGGCCCCGCACTTCCAGATCCAGATCAGCCGGCGCGGACGGATGGACCACATGACGGTCCGGGTCGAGGCCCGTCCCGACGCCGGCCCCGCCGACCGCGAGGCCGCCGTGCGGACCATCGCCCAGGGCATCAAGGACGGCGTCGGCGTCACCGTGGAGGTCGCGGTCGTCGAGCCCGAGACGCTGGAGCGCTCGCTCGGCAAACTCCGCCGAGTGAAGGACCTGCGCAAGCCGTAATCCGCTGGCGGGCCTGCAGTGGGGGTGCCTACCGTCCCCCCATGCCCGAACTCCAGTTGCTCCGCCCGGACCACGCCCCGGCAGTGCTCGCCTTCGAGTTGGAGAACCGCGCCTATTTCGCGGCGGCCATCCCCGACCGGGGCGACGAGTACTTCGCCCGGTTCGACGAGCGGCACCGGGATCTGCTGGCCGAGCAGGAGGCCGGGATCTGCTACTTCCATGTGCTGGTCGACGCGGCGGGCGAGGTGCTGGGGCGGGTCAACCTGATCGACGTCGGGGACGGCGGCGCCGACCTGGGGTACCGGATCGCGGAGCGGGCCGCCGGGCGGGGGCTGGCCACCTGGGGTGTCGGGGAGGTGTGCCGACGGGCCCTCGACACCTACGGACTGACGACCCTGCGGGCCGCCGCCGCCCTCCGCAACGCGGCGTCGCGGGCGGTCCTGGCCCGGACCGGGTTCACGGTGACCGGTGAGACACGGCTGAACGGTCTGCCGGCGGTGACGTACGTGCGGCGTCTTCAGCCGGAGGCGTGCGCACGGGAGCGTTGAGCGATTCACCTTCCTTGCCCCCGAAGCGCCGACTCTCGACTGCGGCGCCGTCGTGGCTGGTCGCGCAGTTCCTCCCCCAGCCTTCGGCCGGGGGTACCCCCAGCGCCCCTTTCGGGGCGCGGGAGCCCCCACGTCGGTCAGCCGTTGACCGGCCTGCCGCGGCCCCAGGCCCAGGCGAGGCGGTCGGCGCCGGACTGGTTGGTGGTGGCCAGCCAGGGGCGGGACGCGTCGCCGATCAGCTTCTGGACGGAGTACGTGTCGTCGGTGCGCAGGCCCGGCCAGTACACCGAGCCCATGCCGAGCTTGCGGAACGTGTCGGTGTCGGCCTGGATGAAGTTGACGGAGTTGTCGTCGGGAGCGGGTTTGTCGTAGTCGAGGCCTGTCGTCATGGGGGCACCGAACTCGTCGGCGACCGTGCGGTTCGCGCAGTCGCCGAGGCGCTCCTTCAGGTCGGCCACCCACTGGTCGTAGGTGGCGTAGCTCTTCCAGAAGCCGTAGTGGTGGAGGGAGAGGTAGGTGCCCTTCAGGCGCGGGTCGGCGCAGACGGTGGTGACGTGGTCGTTGTAGCCGGCGCCGCTGACGAAGACGCGGTCGTGCGGGACGGACGGGTAGGTCGCCAGCCACTTCGCCGCCAGGTCGGCCCACTCGGCGTCGGTGTAGCCGTGCGGCTCGTTCATCGGCTCGAAGTAGACGTGCGGGTCGTGCCGGTAGGCCTTCACGACGGTGTCCCACATGGGCCAGTAGGTGGCCTCGTCGTCGATGAAGCCGTCCTTGTTGGCGCCGGTGCCCTCCCAGTAGGAGACGATCACCTTGAAGCCCTGCGCCGAGGCCGCGTCGATGACCCCGCGGTACGACTTCCAGTAGGAGCCGTTCACCGTGTACGGGTTGATGGGCAGCCGTACGGTGTTGGCCCCGAGGTTGGCGCGGAAGGCCGCGATCACCCGGGTCGCCTTGGCGTAGGTCTGGGCGTAGGTGTCCGAGAGGGACAGGCCGGACAGGACCACGGGGTCGTCGGCGTAGTTGTCGCGCGGGTCCGCCCAGTTGACGCCCTTGAACTGGCTGGTGCCGTGGCCCGGTGCGGCGGCGGAGGCCGAGGCGGGGCTGCCGGTGAGGGTGGTCGCGCAGACCGCGGCGATCGCGACCGCGGCGAGGGCGGCTCGGGTGCGGGGGGCGATCCGGGTTCTGGCGGGGGTCTTGCGCATCAACGTGCCCTTTCGGAAGACGGCGGCTCGACGCAGGGGCCCGCGGGCCCGACCGCGTGTTTACGTAAACATCGACGCGGCATGTTCACGTGAACATCGTCTCGGCGACCGTGCCGACGGGATCTCCGTCGGGGCTGGTTACGCGGCGATGTTTACGTAAACTCGAAAGCGTCGGAATCGTGGCACCCGCTCCTGCGGCCGTCAAGGTTCCCGGTCCCGACTTCCCGTGCATGAAGGAGATTTGAGGGGTGGGGCGATGGGCCTGAACGAGCCGGAGCAATCGGCCGCGCCGGCCGCGGGCGGTGCGCGGCGGGGCGGTTCCGGGATACCCGGGGGACGCCGCAAGCAGCGCGTCTCCATGGCGGACGTCGCCCAACTCGCCGGGGTCTCCTCACAGACGGTCTCCCGGGTCTCCAACGGGCATCCCGGGGTGATCGCTTCGACCCGGGAACAGGTGCTGGCCGCGATGCGGGAACTCGGCTACCGCCCCAACAGCGCGGCCCGCGCCCTGCGTTACGGCCGGTTCAACACCATCGGCGTGATCCTGTTCAGCCTCTCCTCCACGGGCAGCAGCCGCACCGTGGAGGCGATCGCCACGCATGCCGCGGCCGAGGGCTACGCGATCACCCTCATCCCCATCGACGTGGCCACGCAGGACAACGTGCTGGGCGCCTTCACGCGGATGGGCGAGCTGGCGGTGGACGCCGTGATCGTCATCATGGAGATCCATCTGCTCGACACCGCCACCGTGCAACTGCCGCCCGGCGTCCATGTGGTGGTCGTCGACTCCGACGCCGGGGACCGCTACGGCGTGGTCGACACCGACCAGGCCGACGGCGCGCGCCGGGCCGTACGGCACCTGCTGGACCTGGGCCACCGCACGGTGTGGCACGTGGCCGGTCCCGAGTCCTCGTACGCGGCCCAGCGCCGAGCCCAGGCGTGGCGGGCGGTGCTGACGGAGGCCGAGTGCCCGGTTCCGGCGCCGCTGCGCGGCGACTGGTCGGCCGAGTCCGGGTACGCGGCGGGCCTCGCGCTCGCCGACGAACCGGGCTGTACGGCCGTGTTCGCGGCCAACGACCAGATGGCCCTGGGGCTGCTGCGCGCCTTCCACGAACGGGGCAGGTCCGTCCCGGCGGAGGTCAGCGTGGTCGGCTTCGACGACACCCCGGACGCGGCCTTCTTCATCCCGCCCCTCACCACCGTCCACCAGGACTTCGCCGAGGTCGGCCGCCGCTGTGTGGAGGGCGTCCTGCGCCAGATCCGCACCGGCGACGACTCCCGCCCCGGCACCGACCTCGTCCCGGCCCGTCTGGTGGTCAGGGAGAGCACCGCCCCGCCGCGCACGTCGTGACGGCGCTCAGGGCGTCGTGCAGGGCCGAACCGGCCGACGGCGGTTCGTCCCAGCGGGCGGCGATGTGGCCGTCGGGACGGACGAGGACCGCGCCGCCGTGCGGGCTCAGGCCGTGGGCCCGGGCGTGTTCGCCGGGCAGTGGTTCGATGCGCAACGGCCATGGCCCGGTGTCCTGTTGCTGCCAGCGGCCGGGGTCCGGGGTGAGCACGGTGAACCACTCGCCGCACGCGTCGAGGGTGGAGCGGCCGGGGGTGAGCCAGTGGTGGGGCATGCGGTGGCCCGGCGCCGCGGTGGGCACGTACTCGGTGCCGGCGGCCCCGGCCGGGCCGCCGTCGGGGCCGAGGACGGCGGCGGAGTCGTACGCCGTGCCGAGCACCAGGCCGAGCTGAGCGAAGTACCGTTCCGTCCACGGTAGTTCGACCTGCGCCGACGAGCCGCCGCGGAGCTGCTCCTTGCGCAGGTCCTGCACCTGGAGCAGGAGGTGGGTGTTGGCGACCGCCTGGCGGAGGGTCTCCTGGGCCACCGGCCGCCGTTCGGTCTCGTACGTCTCCAACAGGGCGGGGTCGGCCCAGCCCCGGAGCACGCCGGCCAGTTTCCAGGACAGGTTGTGCGCGTCCGCGACGCCGGCGTTCATACCGAGGCCGCCGATCGGCGGGACGGCGTGCGCGGCGTCGCCGGCCAGCAGCACCCGGCCCCGGCCGAAGCGCTCGGCGACGTACGCGGTCATCGACCAGTGCTGGACCCGCACCACGTCGGCCTGTACCTCGGCACCGGGGCCGAGCGCGTGCGAGACGCGGCCGGACCAGTCGGTCTGCCCGTTGCCCTCGGGCGTGGCGCCGAACCAGGCCCAGCCGCCCTCCGGGTAGAGCGGGGTGAAGGTGCCGAACGCGGTGAAGTAGACCCCGGCCGGCTGGTCCGCGCACCAGCGGGTCAGGTCGGCGTCGAACACGACGGTGGTGTAGTCGCCGAGCGCTCCGGGGCCGGTGGTGGCGATGCCCAGCCGCTCGCGGACGGAGGAGTTCGCGCCGTCGGCGGCGACCACGTACCGGGCCCGGACGCGGGTCTCCTCGCCGTCCGCGCCGTCGGCGAGCACGGCGAGGACGCCCTCCGCGTCCTCCTCCAGGCCGACCAGCTCGGTCCCGAACCGCACCTCTCCCCCGGCGGCGGCGAGCAGGGTGGGCTCCAGCCGGTCCTGCGAGGTGACCACGCCGACGACCGGGCTCTCGGCGACCGGGGCGCGCACCCCGACCATCGCGGCGCTGGCGAAGTCGGGGTCGTACAGGGTGTCCCGGAAGCGCACCCGGCCGTACTCGGGTGCGAACGCGTCCGCCGCCACCCCGGCGGCGATCCCGAGCTGCCGGAAGATCTCCATGGACCGCACGTTGACCAGGCGGGACCGTGGGAACGGGGACAGCTCCCGGTGCTTCTCGACCAGCAGGGCCGGCACGCCCCAGCGCGCCAGCAGTGCCCGCGCGGTGAGCCCGACCGGTCCTCCGCCGACGATCAGTACCGGCACCTCTGCGTCCGCTCCAGACATGGCTCCATCATCCGGTGCCGGCGGCCGGCCGCAATCGTCCCCCGCGGGCCGCCACCCGAACGGGTGCCGAGGCCTGCGGGCGGTGCGCGCCGGGCGCGGGGCCGGTGCTCGTACCCTGTTCCCTGTGCCTCCCGTCCGCCTGCATCGCGTCGCCGTCCTGGTGCTGGAGGGGGCGAAGCCCCTCGACGTCGGGATTCCGGCGCAGGTGTTCACGACCCGGGCGAGCATGCCGTACGAGGTACGGGTGTGCGGTGCGGCGCCCGGTCTGGTCGCCGGCGGCGACGGGCTGTCGTACCACGTCGCCCACGGCCTCGACGCGCTGGAGTGGGCGGAGATCGTGTTCGTGCCCGGGTACCGGTTCCCGGACCGGGAGGATCCGCCGCCGGCGGTCGTGGCCGCGCTGCTCGCCGCGCACGGGCGGGGCGCCCGGCTGGCCGCCATCTCGACCGGGGCCTTCGCGCTCGCCGCGACCGGGCTGCTCGACGGCCGGCGCGCCACCACGCACTGGCACTACACCCGGGCCCTCGCGGAGCGGCATCCGCTGGTCCAGGTGGACGAGAACGTGCTGTTCGTCGACGAGGGCAGCGTGCTGACGTCGGCCGGCGCGGCCTCGGGGATCGACCTGTGCCTGCACATCCTGCGCGGCGACCTGGGCGTGGCCGCCTCCAACCACGCGGCGCGGCGGCTGGTGGCGGCCCCCTACCGCAGCGGGGGCCAGGCGCAGTACGTGCCGCGCAGTGTGCCCGAGCCGCTCGGGGAGCGGTTCGCCGCGACCCGCGAATGGGCACTGCACCGGCTCGGCGAGCCGCTCACCCTGGACGCGCTCGCCCGGCACGCGGGGGTGTCGGCGCGGACCTTCTCGCGGCGGTTCGTGGAGGACACCGGGTACACGCCGATGCAGTGGGTGATGCGCGCCCGGATCGACCTGGCCCGGGAGCTCCTGGAACGGTCCGAGCGAAGCATCGAGCAGATCGCCGACGACGTCGGCCTCGGCACCGGGGCGAACCTGCGGCTGCACTTCCAGCGGATTCTCGGCACGACGCCGAGCGACTACCGGCGCACCTTCACCAAGGGCGAGTAGGGCCGTCCGGGTGAGGCCGGCGGGTTCCTGGCGGGATCCTTTCGAACCGTGGCGTTCTCGCCGCTGTCACGACCGCGGGCAGGCCGCGAGTCTGGTGGCGTAGCGAAGGGACACCATTCATGACTCGTATCGCCGTCAACGGATTCGGCCGCATCGGACGCAACGTGCTGCGGGCCCTGCTGGAGCGGGACAGCAGCCTGGAGATCGTCGCCGTCAACGACCTCACGGAACCGGCCGCCCTCGCGCGGCTTCTCGCCTTCGACTCCACGGCCGGCCGCCTCGGGCGCCCGGTGAGCGTCGACGGGGACACCCTCGTCGTCGACGGGCGGCGCATCAAGGTGCTCGCCGAGCGCGAGCCGGCGCAGCTGCCGTGGGCCGACCTCGGCGTGGACATCGTGCTGGAGTCGACCGGCCGCTTCACCTCGGCGAAGGCGGCCCGCGCCCACCTCGACGCGGGCGCCCGCAAGGTGCTGGTCAGCGCGCCGTCGGACGGTGCGGACGTGACGCTGGCGTACGGCGTGAACACCGACGCGTACGACGCGGAGCTGCACACGATCGTCTCCAACGCCTCGTGCACGACCAACGCGCTCGCGCCGCTGGCCGCCGTCCTCGACGAACTCGCCGGTATCGAGCACGGGTTCATGACCACGGTGCACGCCTACACGCAGGAGCAGAACCTGCAGGACGGCCCGCACCGCGACCCCCGGCGCGCCCGTGCCGCCGGGGTCAACATCGTGCCGACCACGACGGGCGCCGCCAAGGCGATCGGCCTGGTGCTGCCGAACCTCGAAGGCAAGCTGTCGGGCGACTCGATCCGGGTGCCGGTGCCGGTGGGCTCGATCGTCGAGCTCAACACGACCGTGTCCCGTGACGTGACGCGCGAGGACGTGCTGGCCGCGTACCGCACCGCGGCAGAGGGGCCGCTCGCGGGTGTCCTGGAGTACTCGGACGACCCGCTGGTGTCGTCGGACATCACCGGCAACCCGGCCTCGTCGATCTTCGACTCCGCCCTCACCCGTGTCGACGGCCGCCACGTCAAGGTGGTCGCCTGGTACGACAACGAGTGGGGCTTCTCGAACCGCGTGATCGACACGCTCGAACTGCTCGCGCGCTAAAGGCTCTTGGACCGGCGGGGACCGGTCGGCCACCGGACGGTGGCCGACCGGTCCCCGCCGTACGTCAGGACGCCGGTACGTCAGCTCGCGGCCCCGGCGGGGTGTGCCGCCGCCTCCGGTGCCGTCTGCGCGGCCCGCGCCGGGCGGATCCCGATGAGCGCCACCGCGATGACCGCGGCCACCAGCATCCCGATGCCGCCGACGAGGGCGCAGGTGTGCAGGGCGTCGGTGAAGCTCGCGCCGTAGGCGCCCAGGGCCTGTCCGGTGCTCTCGGGTGTCTTCAGGTGCAGGAAGGCACCGGCCTGGATGCCGACGCTGGACACCATGCCGTTGACCTGCCCCTGGTCGGCGGGGCTCAGCCCGGACGCGGCGAGGTGGCCGGGCAGGGCGGCCAGGGTGCGGTGGGTGAGGATGACACCGAAGACGGCGGGGCCGAGGGCGCTGCCGATCTGGCGGAGCGCGCTGTTGGCCGCGGCGGCGGTGCCCCCGAGCCGGTGCGGCAGGGCGTCCATGGCGATGGTGGTGATGGGCGCCATGGCGAGCGCGATGCCGATCCCGAACACGCCGATGACCAGGGCGGCCTCGCCGGTGCCCGTGTCGGCCTGGAAGACGTTCATGACGAGGGCTCCGATGCCGCCGACCACGAGACCCGTGACCAGCAGCAGCCCGGGGGTCACCCGGTGCATCAGCCGTCCGACCAGCGGGCTGAGCACCACCGTGAAGCCGTTGATGGCCATGAGGCGGATGCCGATGTCCAGGGTCGAGGCGTGGTGGACGAGCCCGAAGTACTCGCTGAGCGCGAAGACGAGGCCGACCTGGGCGAACAGGGTGACGGCCATGACGAGCGCCGCGCCGGAGAACGCCGAGGACCTGAACAGGCGCATGTCCAGCATCGGGCAGGCGGAGCGGAGTTCCACGAGGACGAAGCCGGCCGCGCCGAGGGCGGCGGCCACGAAGGCGATCACGACCTGGGCCGAGGACCAGCCGGCGCTGCCGCCCTCGATGACGCCGTAGACCAGGCCGGTGATGGCGACGATGGCCAGGAGCTGACCGGGGACGTCCAGATGGCGTTCGCGCTCGGCGCGGGAGTCGGTCAGCAGGACGGCGCCGGCCACGGCCGTGAGCACGGCGAGGACGAGCGCGGGCAGGAAGATCCACCGCCAGCTCGTGTGCTCCACGATCACGCCGTTGACCACCGGGCCGAGGGTCAGTCCGAGGCCGAGGGCAGCCGTCCACAGGGCTATCGCCCGGGCCCGTTTGCGGGGGTCGGGGCAGACATGGCCGATCAGGGCGAGGGTGGACGGCAGCAGTGCGGCCGTGCCGATGCCGGTGAGGGCCTGGCCGACGCAGACCTGCACGACGCTGCCGCCGGTCAGGCAGACCAGGCAGCCGAGCGCGAACAGGGTCAGCCCGGCCAGGTAGGTCTTCTTGCGGCCGTACAGGTCACCCACCATGCCGAAGGTCAGCAGCAGGGCCGCGGTCGGCAGGATGAAGGCGTCGGTGATCCACTGCAGGCCCTCGGTGGAGGCGTCGAGTGCCTGCTGCAGGACCGGGAGCGCGACGGAGACGCCGACGACCGGCAGGTAGGAGACGAACACGCCGAGGCAGGCCAGCACGATGGTGGCCGTGATGTGCCGGTTGCCGGTGTCGGGCGGCGCGGACGGGGACGAGGCAGGAGAAGGCATGGCCACAGGGCACCTCGGAGCAGTGGAGTGACAGGGCGACGTACGGGGGGCGGCGCTGGATGACCTGTCGACTCCCGATCGACGGGTTCACCGCGGCTCTACCGCCGGGCCGACAGCGGGAGCCGTGTCAGGGCGGTCCCGGCTGCCGTCCGCGCGGCGCCTGCGCGGCGGGTTCGACCGGAATCTCCGTTGACGCGAGCCACTTCTGTCGGGGCCAGCGCTTCGGACCGTATACCGACGTGCGGCCTGCGGAGATGCCCTTGGACCTGCAACCTAAGGTGAACGTCGCTGAAGCCTGCCCCTTCCTCGGGTCATGCGCGGGACGCGGGCATGCCGTGTGCTGCCGGCGGCATGCCCGCGTCTCAGGGAACTGCCGGGTGGCTCAGGAAGGGAGCGTCCAGTTCTGGTTGGCGGCTCCCGAGCAGGACCAGATCTGGAGCCGGGTGCCGTTGGCCGAGCTCGGGCCGGTGGCGTCGAGGCACTTGCCCGACTGCGGGTTGACCAGGGAGCCGTTGGCGCCGGCCTGCCACACCTGCGATCCGGTGCCGTTGCAGTCGTAAAGCTGCACCTTGGTGCCGTCGGCGGTGCCGGCCCCGGTGACGTCCATGCACTTGCCGAGCGCGGTGAGCGTGCCGGAGCTGCCGACCGTCCAGTTCTGGGCGGTGGTGCCGTTGCAGTCGTAGAGCTGCACGGCGGTGCCGTTGGTGCTGCTCGCGCCCGCGACGTCCACGCACTTGCCGCCGTACCCGTGGATCGGGCCGGTGGCGTTCGTGGGCGGGGTGACCGGGCCGGACTGGCCGGACGCCCACTTGATCTCCTGGAGCAGGAGCTGGTTCTGCTGGGCGCTGGCGAACGTCGACGACAGCGTGGTGTTGGTCGAGTAGTCCATCGCGTTGTGGCCGAAGTTGTTGTAGACCATCTTGTAGTTGCGGTTGGACCAGACGATCGGGTAATAGCCGCTGTACCAGGTCTGGTTGGGGTCGGTACCGATCGGGAAGGTGGACGGGGCCATCGAGGCGAGGATGTCGATGGCCGGGTTCTGCCGCAGGTCGTTCTGCCAGCTGTACCACTCGCTCACCGAGGAGGTGGTGGTGGACGGCAGGTTCGCGGTCGCCGGGTGGGAGGGGTCGTCGATCTGCAGGGTCTCCTGCGTCGGTCCCCAGGTGTTGCTCCTGAAGGTGCCGGTGCCGAGGAACGTGTTGTGGTACCAGGGCCAGTCGCTGGTGTTGTCGTTGTACGCCGAGACGTGGAAGCCGATGAAGCCGCCGCCGGCCGCCATGTAGTTCTGGAAAGCGGTCTGCTGCGCGGCGGTGTGCGGGTAGTTGTCGAGGAACATGACGACCTGGTAGTTGGCCAGGGTCGACGCGTTGAGGCGGCTCCAGTCCGTGGTCGCGGTGTACGTGAAGCCGTAGGCCGCGCCGGCCTGCGGGAACCAGGTGTTGGCCTCGTGGTCGAAGCTGATGTGCGCCGCGTCGTAGGTGCCGTCGTAGAAGGCGATCACGTTGACGGTGGTGGCGGCGCGGGCGTCGTGGGCGGGGCCGGCCTGGACGCCGAGCACGACCGCGACCAGGGCGAGGAGTCTTAACAGGGTGCGGGGCCAGGCGAGGTGCGGGTGGGGGGTGTTCATGCGGGGGCCTTCCTCATACGTGACCGTGGGATACATATGCGGGTGTGCCGCATTGAAGGCCCCGGCGCGCGTACATGTCAATGGTGCAGACCAAGTGCGTTCCGGCAGGTGGCCGGCGCCGGGTGGCGGCGGTCAGCCGCCCGCGGGCCGCTCTCCCGGCCGGGTGTCCGTGCCCGGGACCGGCTCCGGCAGCCGGCACAGCAACGCGGTGGGGTCGAGCGGCCGGCCGCGGTGTGCGTGTGCGAACGTCCGGCGGGCTCGTGGGCGCCGGGCGCACGACGAGCGTCGACCGCTGCTCACCGTGGTGGCGGCACCGGATCGGCGGACCGGCCGCGCTGCGCAGTCCGGTCCGCCCCTGCTGTCGCGGTCCGGGACCCGCGGGCCCGCCCCGCCGACCACGTGCCGCACGTGATGCCTCCGGCGGCGCTCGGGTGACACCCTGAAGATCGGGGCCGAGAGCGAGAGGTGTGCGGATGAGGATCGCGATCCTGGACGACTACCAGGGTGTGGCACTGGGGCTTGCGGACTGGGAGTCGCTCCGCGCCGACGTGCAGGTCTTTTCGGATGCCTTCGACGGCGAAGGCGAGGTCGTGGCCGCGCTCGCCGATTTCGAGGTGGTCGTGGCCATGCGCGAGCGGACTCCTTTCCCCGCGTCGACTTTGGGCCGACTGCCGCGCCTGAAACTGCTGGTCACGACCGGGCCGGTCAACGCGGCGATCGACGTGGCAGCCGCCCGCCGGCTGGGGATCACGGTCTGCGGGACCGGATACTTCTCGCACCCGACGACCGAACTCACCTGGGGGCTGATCCTGTCCGCGGCGCGGCTGATCCCGCAGCAGGTGGAGTCGGTGCGGCGGGGCGGCTGGCAGGAGGGTCTGGGGACGAGTCTGCGGGGCGCCACGCTGGGGGTGCTGGGCCTCGGCCGGCTGGGGACGGCGGTGACGGAGGTGGGGCACGCCTTCGGCATGCGGTGCATCGCCTGGAGCCAGCACCTGACGCCGGCGGACGCGGAGGCGAAAGGGGTGACCTACGTGGCACGGGACGAGTTGTTCGAACGCTCCGACGTGCTGAGCGTCCACGTCGTGCTCAGCGAGCGCACCCGGGGTGTCGTCGGGGCGCGCGAGCTGGGCCTCATGAAGCCGACGGCGATCCTGGTGAACACCTCACGCGGGCCGGTGGTCGAGGAGGCGGCGCTGATCAGGGCCCTCACCGAGGGCAGCATCGCCTGCGCGGCACTGGACGTCTTCGACCGCGAACCCCTGCCGTCCGACCACCCGCTGCGTTCCCTGCCGAACGCCGTGGTGACCCCGCACATCGGCTACGTCAGCCGGGATCTGTACGAGGTGTTCTACCGGGACGCGGTCGAGGACATCGCGGCGTGGCAGGCCGGAAAGCCGGTGCGGACGCTCACGGGGTGAGTCCACCGCGTCCCCGTCCACCGCGTCCGTCCACCGGGATCCGCTCAGCCGTCGTACGGCATCACCTTGACGACCTTGCCCAGCTTGTCCGTCTGGAAGTATCCCGTCTGGCTGTACTTGTTGCTGAGGTAGACGGACATCCCGGCGGGGTCGCCGAAGGCGTTGCCCGGCAGGACGACGAGGAGGTAGCGGCTGGTCGGGTGGGGGACCTTGAGCTGCTTGCGGGCCTCGGTCAGCAGTGCGGGGACCTTGTCCCAGGCGAAGCCGTCGAGGCGGACGGGTGTCTCGTCGCTGAGCAGGTCGCCCGAGATGATGTCCTTCTGCACGCCCTGGCCGGGGCGGTAGGTGTACATGTCGTACGCGGTGTCGCTGCCCTTCACCATCAGGTAGGCGATGACGTAGTCCGGGTACACCGCGAGCTTTCCGAAGCGGTCCCGGCCGGTCTGCTTCTCGAAGGCCGCGACGGCGGTGCGGATGCCCTGCGGGGTCAGCAGGTCGGTCGTGATGGTCTGCCGCGCGGCCGTGGGTGAGGAGGTGCTCCCGGCCGGGGACGATGCCGAGGGCACCGTGGTCCCCCGGTCCGTGGGCCCGGAGCCGTCGCCGCCCGTGCCCGGCAGCAGCGTCCACGCGAGCACGCCGGCGACGGCCACCGCGGCCGCGGGCAGGAGGAGCAGGGTCCGGCGGCGGCGCGCGGCGGGCGCGGGGGACGTCGGCGTCGTGTCCTGCGGGGGCGCGTCCTGCGGGGGCACATCCTGCGGTGGTGCGGACGGCGGTTGCAGGGGGAACGACGTGGGGGACCCGGTCTGCCGGGCGGCGTGGGCCAGCATCCGCTCCAGTGCGGCGGCGTCGGGGCGGGCCGCCGGGTCGCGGACGAGGACGCGGGTGAGGACGTCGGTGAGCGGCCCGGCCTGCACCGGTGGCGGTACGTCCTCGGCGAGGACCGCGGCGAGCGTGGCGAGGGTCGTGCCCCGGCGCAGCGGATGGTGGCCCTCGACGGCGACGTACAGCATCATCGCGAGCGACCACAGGTCCGCGGCCGGCCCGCCGTCCTTGCCGGAGACGCGTTCCGGCGCCATGTAGTCGGGGGTGCCGATGACCGACCCGGTGGCGGTGAGGGCGGTCGACTCGCGGACGGCGGCGATGCCGAAGTCGGTGAGCACGGGGCGCCCGTCGGGGCGCAGCAGGACGTTGGCCGGCTTGACGTCGCGGTGTTCGATGCCCGCCTCGTGGGCGGCGCGGAGCGCGGCCAGCACCTCGCGGCCGATGCGCGCGGCCTCGACCGGGTTCATCGGGCCGGCGGCGAGGCGGTCGGCGAGCGAACCGCCGGTGACGAGTTCCATGACGATCCACGGGTAGGTCCCCGGGCCGCCGTCGACTATGTGATGGATCGTCACCACGTTGGGGTGGTCGACCCGGGCCAGCGCGCGGGCCTCCCGCAGCACCCGCTCGCGCAGCAGCCGCGCGGCCTCGGGGTCCCATTCGGCGAGCCCGGGGTCGGACGGCCGCACCTCCTTCACGGCCACGCTGCGCCGGAGCACCAGGTCGGTGGCCCGCCACACCGTGCCCATGCCGCCGCCACCGAGCCGTGCAACCAGCTCGAACCGCCCGTCGACGACCCGTCTCGCGGGGTCGTCCCTGCCCTCGTCGTTCATGCGCGGGAGCTTAGTTGGCGCCGCCGACAGCCTCCGGCGCCGCTCAGTAGGTGGACCCCAGCGTCTGCGTCGTGTAGGCGCACTCCGTGTAGATGTAGCCGTAGCGGAGCTTGGCGGTGTCGGAGCCCGGGGTGGCGGTGCTGTCGTTCTTCGGCTTGTGCACGAAGTACGTGGTGCCGGGCGGCAGACTGATCGTGCGCTGCGGGTAGTTCTTGCCGCTGTCGCTGCACGGCTCCCAGCCGCTGATGAGCGGGCTGGCGAACGAGTACGCCTTGCAGCTCCCGCACGCCTTCAGGGTGAAGCTGCCGGTGACCGGGCCCGTGTACAGGACGGTGATGTCGTCGGGGCTGTCGTTCTTGACGGTCACGGAGATGCCGCCGCCGGAGGCGGTGGTGGGCAGCTTCTTGCCGGCGGCCGGGAGGGTCTGGGCAACCTCGGCGCCGATGGCGATCTTGCGGGCGCGGTCGCGGTTGCCGTCGTGCGGGTTGTCGGTGACGAACTGCTGCATGGTCTGCTGCGCCTGGGCGTAGTCACCGTCCCGGTACTGCTTGACGCCGCACTGGTACTCCCCCGCGTCCCGGCTGCGGTCGGCCCGGCCGGCGACCTTGACGAGGCCGTCGGCCTCGGCGCTCGACCCGTTCGACAGCTGGACGATCTGCGTGTTCAGAGTGCCCAACTGCTTGACGGCGCCGCAGGGATCCTTCCCGGAGACCGCCTTCGCCGCCTTCTTCTCCGCGGCGTCCACGGCAGGTACGACCTTGGCGGCCTGGCCGGAGTCGGGGAAGGTGCCCAGCAGGTCGCCGAACCGGGTGACCCAGTCGGTCCCGCCGGCGGCGAGGCCCTGCGCGCCGCACTCGTACAGCGAGGTGGCCAGCCGGTCGTCGGGCCAGTGGGCGAGCGTGCCGAGCTGGTCCTTCGGCATGGAGTCGGGCACCGTCCGCAGGAACTGGAGCGGTTCGACGGCCGAGCAGTAGTCGCGGTGGCTGTAGGCCGCCGCGACCGTCGTGTAGTAGGTCTTCAGGCGGTCGGGGACCTGGGCGGCGGCGCGCGAGCCGGAGTGGTGGACGGCGAGGTCGCGATAGACGGCCAGGGCGGCCCGGTAGCCCGGCCTGGCGGTGCCGAAGTCCTGTCCGGAGGCCGCGTCGACCTGCCGGTCGGCACGGTCGAGACGGTCGAGGAGGGCGCGTTCGACGGCTTCGTTCTGCGCGCTGTCGTACCAGAGCGCGCCGCCCACGGGGACGGCGAGCAGGACGATGCCGAGGACGAGGGCGACGGGCCGCCGTCCCGGCCACGCCAGGCGGGTGCGCAGGCCGGCGAACCAGCCGTGGACGGCGGCCAGCAGGAGGAGAACGGCGTACAGGACGAGCGCGGTGCCGGGCACGCCGTCGGCGTCCGCCGGCAGCGCCACCAGCAGCAGCACGACGGTGGCCGCCAGACATGCGGCCGTCGGGAGCCATCTTCGCAGGAGCAGGTAGCCGAGGCCGAGGCCGGTCAGGTTGAGCAGGGCGACGGCGGTGGCGCGCAGGGGGTCCGGCGGAGCGGGCGGCGGAGCCGACGGCATCGGCGGCAGGAAGGAGCCGGGAGGCGGGAAACCCGGGCCCGGGGCGGCCGGGCCGGGGAAGCCCTGGCCCGGTAAGCCCTGGCCCGGTAAGCCCTGGCTCGGGAAGCCGTGGTTCTGCGGTTCGTGCTGCGGTGGTTCCTGGTGCGGACCGTACACGCCGTCCCCGGACATGGCGGCTCCCCCAATTGCTGCCTAATCCTTATGAATTGACAGCGTACGGCCATACGTGCGAATTTGACAGGGGCACGAGGACGGTCGGTATCCGACCGGTCACGCGCCGGGGATCTCCTGCTCGGCCCAGATGATCTTTCCCTCTCCGGTGTACCTGGCTCCCCAGCGGTGGGCGAGCTGGGCCACCAGGAAGAGGCCGCGGCCGCCCTCGTCGGTGCTGCGGGCGTGCCGCAGCCGGGGCGCGGTGCTGCTGGCGTCGGCGACCTCGACGGTCAGCCAGGCGTCCCGCAACAGCCGTAGCCGGATGGGCGGTTCGGCGTAGCGGATGGCGTTGGTGACCAGTTCGCTGACGATGAGTTCGGTGGTCGTCGCCAGTTCGTCGTAGCCCCACGCGACCACCTGGCGGACCGCCTCGGCGCGGACGGCGGCGACGGCGGCCGGGTCGACGGGCACGTCCCAGGAGACGACGTGGTCGGTACCCAGGGCGTGGGTGCGGGCCAGCAGCAGGGCGATGTCGTCGGGCTGGGGAACGGGGACCAGTTGCTGCACGGCCGTCGTGCACAGCGTGTCGAGATCGGCGCCGGGGCCGGCCAGCGCACCGCGGAGGCGGGCCATGCCCAGTTCGACGTCCTGGTCGGCGCCCTCGATGAGACCGTCGGTGTAGAGGCCGAACAGGCTGCCCTCGGCCAGCTCGATCTCGGTGGCCTCGAAGGCCATGCCGCCGAGCCCGAGCGGGGGTCCGGCGGGGATCTCGGGGAAGTGGACGTGCCCGTCGGGCGAGACGACCACCGGTGGCGGATGTCCGGCGCGGGCCATCGCGCACCGCCGGGTCACCGGGTCGTACACGGCGTACAGGCAGGTCGCGCCGACGAACGTGTCCGCGCTGCCCTCCACCACCGCACCCGCGTTCCCCTCCTCCCCCAGCCGCAGCACGAGGTCGTCGAGGTGGGCGAGGAGTTCGTCGGGAGGCATGTCCATGTCGGCGAGGGTCTGCACGGCGGTGCGCAGCCGGCCCATGCTCGCCGCCGCGGTGAGACCGTGCCCGACCACGTCGCCGACGACCAGCCCGACCCGGGCACCGGACAGCGGGATCACGTCGAACCAGTCGCCGCCGACGCCGTCCGTCGCGTCGGCCGGCAGGTAGGAGGAGGCCACGTCCAGGGCCGTGCCGCCGGTCAGGGCCTGGGGCAGCAGGCTGCGCTGGAGGGTGACGGCGGCCGTGTGCTCCCTGGTGTAGCGGCGGGCGTTGTCGACGCAGACGGCGGCACGCGCGACCAGTTCCTGCGCGAGCAGGACGTCGTCGGGTCCGAAGGAGAGCGGGTTGAGCGAGCGGGCGAACGTGGTCAGGCCCAGGACGGTGTTGCGCGCCCGCATCGGCACCGAGATCAGGGTGTGCAGTCCGAACTCCCGGATGCGGGCGGCCCGCGCGGGCTGTTCGGTGATCCAGAGACGGTCGTCGGGGTCGAGTTCGGGGATGAGGACCGGCTCGCCGCTGATGAGCAGGTCGACGCCGTGCGGCGGGGGTACGAAGTCGACCCGGTCGCCGATCCGCGCCACGACCTCGGGGCTGCCCTCGCGGACCGTCCGCAGCGCGGCGCGCCGCATCACCGCCCGGGCCGGGGCCGGGCCCGCGTCGGGCAGCCAGGTGCCGTGCCCCTCGTTGCTGAGGACGGGCTCCAGGAGGTCGACGATGACGAAGTCGGCGAAGCGCGGGACGGCGAAGTCGGCGAGTTCCTGAGCGGTGCGCAGCACGTCGAGGGTGGTGCCGATGCGGGTGCCCGCCTCGTTGACCATCGACAGGAGCTGCCGCGCGTTCCAGCGTTCGGTGACGTCGGAGACCATGTAGCAGACGCCGGTCACCGCGTCGTCGGGGTCGACGAGGGGGAAGAACGACGTCGAGTAGGCGCGCTGGCGGTGCGGATCCGACCAGCTCCAGCCGAGGTACTCGTAGTCGGTGACCGGCTCCCGGGTCGTCAGCACCTTGCGCATCAGGCCCTCGATGGTGGTCCCCTGCAGACCGGGCAGCAGTTCGCTCAGCCGGCGGCCCAGGCGCTGCTCGCGGGGCACCCCGCCGAACTGCTCCAGGGTGTCGTTCAGCCAGACGTACCGCAGGTCCAGGTCCATCACGGCCATGCCGATCGGCGACCGGGTCAGGAATCCGTCGAGAACGGACTGGCCCACCGTCCACTGCGGGCGCTGCTCCCGCGCCGAGAGCAGGAAGCACTCGGCGCCGTCGATCCGGAAGGACGCGGAGACCCGCAGGTCGACGACGACACTGCGGCCGTCGAGGTGCCGTACCGGGACGAGGCCGCTCCAGCCCATGCCGGACCGGCAGCGCTCCGCGACGCCGGCGGCCCGGGCCGGGTCGACGCGCATGGCGAGCAGCCGCGCCGCGGGGTGCCCGAGCACGGCGGCGGCCGGATGGCCGAGCAGGGCCTCGGCGCCACGGGTCCAGCCGATCACGTCGCCCTCTGCCGACAGCACCGCCGCAGCGTCGCTGGAGGCGTCCAGGAGGTCGTGCGGCCCCACGGTGGTCGGCACGTCGAAATCTTCTCGCGGAGAATCCATTGGCTACATCCTGTACGTACCCCAATGTTCCTGCTTGTCCACCCGTTGTGCAGGCCCCTGACGGGCGCGGGACGGGCGGCCGGACATGGCAGGTGAGACCGGGCGCGGACCGGGGTACCCGGCCTGGAGTTGGGGCGAGACGCCGGCCGGGGGCAGCATGGAAGGGCCGTAGCAGCGGCATCGGCATCGGCCCGGCGGCCGGTGGAGGTGGTTGAGGGATGGCTGTGGGTTCCCTGCGGGCCGGTGACGCGGACGGCTCCCGCGATGAGGGGTACGGCTCCGGCGGACCGCGTCCGACCAGTCTGCTGGACCTGCTGAGCGTGGCCGCGGTGGCGCTGGACTCGCAGGGCCGGATCGTGTTCTGGACCCCGCAGGCCGAGGAACTCTTCGGCTACACGTCCGAGGAGGCCCTCACCAGGAACGCGGCGCGGCTGCTCGTTCAGCCGGAGCATCTGAAGGCCGCGGTGAAGGTCTTCACGGACGTGCTGGAGACCGGGCACAGCTGGGCCGGTGCCTTCCCGGTGCGGCACAAGGACGGCAGCAGCCGGCTGATGGAGTTCCGCACCATGCGGCTGCTGGACGACCTCGGCGACGTCTACGCCCTGGGCATCGTCGCCGACCACAACCTGCTCCAGCGGCTGGAGACCGACCTGGCGCTGTGCGAGCGGCTGATCAACCAGTCCCCGATCGGCCTGGCCCTGATGGATCCCGATCTGCGCTATCTCCTGGTCAACCCGGCGCTGGAGCGGATCGACGGCGTGCCCGCCGAGGAGCACATCGGCCGCCATCTGCGGGAGACGCTGCCGCTGCCCGACATCGACACCGTGGAGTCGGCGCTGCGCCAGGTGCTCACCACCGGCACGCCGCTGCTCGACCAGTACCACGTGGGCCGTACGCCGGCCGACCCGGAGCACGAGCACGCCTGGTCCCTGTCGTTCTACCGGCTGGAGGACCCCGGTGGCCGGGTCCTGGGTGCCGCCACCTCGGTCGTCGACGTGACGGAACGGCACCGCGCGGCGGCCGAGGCCGACCGGGCCCGGCGCCGCCTCGCCCTGATCGCCGACGCCTCGGCCCGGGTGGGCACCTCGCTGGAGGTGGAGCGCACGGCGCACGAGCTGGCCGAGATCGCCACCCCGGTGCTCGCGGACGTGGTCGCGGTGGACGTGCTGGACGCGGCACTGGCCCTGCGCCGTTCGCGCCGCCCCGACAACGGCCCCGAGCTGTTCCGGGCCCTCGCCCTCAAGGCCGCCCACCCCACGGTGGCCCTGCGAGCCGCCGACACACCCGGTGACCTCGCCTCCTACGACGGCGACCGGCTGGTCACGCTGTGCGTGCACACCGCCCGCCCGGTGCTGGTGCCCCGGGTCGGCAAGCACGACCTGCCGCGCATCGCCCGCAGCCCGGAGGCCGGGGCCCTGCTGGAGGAGGCGGGCGTCCACTCGTATCTCGCGGTGCCGCTGATCGCGCACGGCGAGGTGCTCGGCGCCCTCGACCTCAAGCGGACCCGCAATCCGCTCCCCTTCGACGAGGACGATGTCGTCCTCGCCACCGAACTGGCCGGGCGGGCGGCCGTGGCCATCGACAACGCCCGCTGGTTCCAGAGCGTCCGCAACACCGCCCTCACCCTCCAGCGCAGCCTGCTGCCCGACCACCCGCCCCGGCACACCGGTCTCGAACTGGCCTCCCGCTACGAACCGGCCCAGGCGACGAGCGAGGTGGGCGGCGACTGGTACGACGTGATCCCGCTGTCGCAGGACAGGACCGCGCTGGTCGTCGGCGACGTGATGGGCAACGGCATCGACGCCGCCGCCACCATGGGCCGGCTGCGCACCGCCACCTGCGCCTACGCGGACCTGGAACTGCCCCCGGACGCGGTGCTCCGGCACCTCGACCGGATCACCTGCGATCTGGAGCACTACATCGTCACCTGCCTGTACGCGGTGTACGACCCGCACACCGGAACCTGCGAGATCGCCAACGCCGGGCACATGCCGCCCGCGCTGGTGCACTCGGACCGGCCGCCGGCCCTGCTGGAGCTGCCGACGGCCGCCCCGCTGGGCGTCGGCGGCATCCCCTTCGAGACCACGACCGTCCGTTTCGACGTGGGTGACCTGCTGGTCCTGTACACCGACGGCCTGGTCGAGACCCGCCGCCACCCCATCGACGACCGCCTCGACGTCCTCCTCGGCTTCCTGGACGAGCCCCACCGCCCCCTGGAGGAGACCTGCGACCTCCTCCTGCACGGCCTGCGCCACCCGGACGACCACGACGACGTCGCCCTGCTGGTCGCGCGAGCGCTCTAAGAACGCCGCGTCCCGAAGGGGCGCTGGGGGTACCCCCGGCCGAAGGCTGGGGGAGGAACTGCGCGACCAGCCACGACGGCGACGTAGACATCCGACGACCCGTCGCAGCGCCTCCTACGCACCGCAGCACTCCGCCCGACAGAAGCACGACGCCCTGATCGGCACGTCCGCGTTGGCAGCCGCAAGCTTCAGCTGCTGGCCCACGATCCGCGCCTCCCCCTCACGGCCAAGCCGCCGGAGGCACTCGTGGAAGCCGTGCAGGGCCCAGACGTTGCCCGGGTGCTGCAACGGCCGGGGCAGGGTGTCGTCCAGGCCGAGGTCGGCGCGGTAGACCGCCTCGGCCTCCTCGACCCGGCCGCGTTCGAGGAGCAGGGCTCCGTAGGCGTGCCGGGTGGGCTGCATCCAGCCCCAGGGTTCGTCGTACGGAAGGTTGTCGTCCAGGTCGGTCGCACGGCGCAGGGCGGCGAAGGCGCTGTCGAAGTCGCCCTTGCGGTAGGCGAGTTCGCCGTCGAGCATGGCGGAGGCGATGGCCAGGATGTCCGTGCAGGTGTTGTTGAACAGCATGCGGGTCGCCGGGACGGCGGCGACCGCGTCCCGGAAGCGGGCCCGGTCGGTCCCGGCCTCGGCGATCCGGCCGGTGGCCGCGTGTGCGACACCGCGCGCGTAGTGCAGCATCGCGGTGGTCACGCAGTACAGCCGGGGGTCGGCGGGCAGCGGCAGGCGCAGGATGTCGTCCCAGCGGCCGAAGCGGACGAGGACGTGCACCCGCATGGCCAGGAAGCCCTCCAGCCAGTCGGCCATCGGCGGGCTCTGCACCCGCAGCAGTTCCTCCGGTACGGCGGCTTCGAGCCGTTCGGCCGTGGCGAGGGCGTCCTGGAAGCGGCCCAGGAACATCGCGCCGTAGATCCCGAAGTGCAGGTTGTGGCAGCGGTAGAGGGTGTAGAAGTTCATCGCGCCGGCGCGGGCGTGGTACTTGTCGTCGGCGGCGACGGCCGCGGCGTTGTCGGAGACGACGCGCCGGTAGTCGCCGCAGAGGACTTCCAGGTGCGAGGGCATGTGCTGGAGGTGTCCGGCGTCGGGCACGAGGTCGCGCAGCCGGTCGGCGACGGGCAGGGCGGTCTCGGGTGTGGGCGACATCTCCATGAGGTGGATGTAGAGGTGCAGCAGCCCCGGGTGCCCGGCGCCGGCCCCGGTCCCGAGGGCCCGTTCCAGCACGGCTTTGGCCTCCTCCGTGCGGGCTCCGTCGGCCGGCCGGCCGCTGCGGATGTCCCAGAGCTGCCAGGGGGTGAGGTTCATCAGGGCGTCCGCGTAGAGGGTCGCGACGTCGAGGTCGTCGGGCGCCAGTTCGTAGGCGGTGCGCAGGCTGTCGGCGTAACCGGTGTTCCACACCGTGCAGGCCGCCGCGTCCGGCGCCGCGGCCTGCGGGTACCGGGCACGCAGCGCCTCGATCAGGGCGCGTTCGACGGGAGTTGCGTGCGCGGCCTTGGCGTGGGCGCGTTCCACCGCCGCGTGGGTCCGCTCCACGGTGCGTGCCAGGTCGTCGTCGTCGAAGAACTCCCAGGGCTTGTTGTAGTTGGGGCCGAGGGCGTAGGCGACGCCCCAGTCGGCCATGGCGCAGTCCGGGTCCGCCGCGCCGGCCGCCTCGAAACAGCGGACGGCCTCCTCGTGGTTGAAGGCGTAGGTCCAGTTCAGTCCCCGGTCGAACCAGGTCTGTGCGGCGGCGGACGAAGTCGTCACGCGCCGGCCGTGAGGGCCCAGGTCGTAGTAGTCCACGGTGGCGAACCTATCGACGCGAGGCGGGCGGGCGGTTTCCGTTCATCCGAAGTCATGAGGGTGGCGCGGCGGTTGACGGGCCGCCGCGCCACTCGTGCCGGCGCTCGCTCAGGGCGCGACGGCGCGACCGGTCTGCGGGGAGATCCGCCCGGAGCACAGCCCCTTGGCCGCGAGGGTCTGGGCGATGCGCGGGATCGCGGCCAGGGTGTTGGCCGGCCACTCGTGCATGAGGATGATCTGGCCGCCGGTGAGCCGGGAGACGGCCTGCACGATCGCGTCGGTGCTCGCGCCGTTCCAGTCCTGCGAGTCGACGTCCCAGATGATCTCGGTGAGCCCGTACCTGGCCTCGACCGCCCGTACGGTCGCGTTGGTCTCGCCGTAGGGGGGCCGGAACAGGACCGGTGTCCCGCCGCCGGCAGCCGCGATCGCCGACTGGGTGCGGGAGATCTCGGAGTCGATCTGCGCCTGGGTCTCCTGGGTGAGGTGCGGGTGGGTGTAGCTGTGGTCGCCGACCCACATGCCCGCGCTGACCTGGGCCTTGACCTGGGCGGGATAGGCGGCCGCGTACTGGCCCTCGTTGAACATGGTGGCCCGCAGTCCGTTCGCCCTCAGGGCGCCGAGCAGGCCCGGTGTGTGGGCGGTGGACGGTCCGTCGTCGAAGGTGAGGCCGACGTAGCCGGCGCAGGTGGCGGAGTGGGCGGGGGCGGCGCCGGCGGCGAGGGTGCCCGCGGCGGCCAGCGCGACGGCGGCGGCGGTTGCCACCAGGGGACGTGACGAGCGCTCCACGACGGCACTCATCACGCCACCGTGATGTTCGAGCTGCCGCTGCTCTGGTAGCCCTCGGTGGCGAGGATCTGGTAGTAGCTGAAGCTGCCGAGGGACATGCCGGCCCGGGCCCAGGCGTCGAAGTGGTTGCCGGTGGTGATGGTGCCGCCCGTCCGCCTGGACCGGCGGACGCTCCAGTACTGGTTGAAGGTCTTGGTGCCTTCGACCGACGGGGCGTTGTACCGCGTCGTCAGGTAGATGTCGTAGGTGCCGCCGTCGCTGGTGACGCTGCCCTTGTACGTGCCGGTGGGCCGGTAGGTGCCCCAGTTGTCGACGATGTAGTACTCGACGAGCGGGTTCGAGGTCCAGCCGTAGAGGGACAGGTAGCCGTTGCCGGAGGGGCTGAAGCTGCCCGAGTAGGTGACGTTCCGCCGGGCGCCGGTGCTCCAGCCCTTGCCGCACACGAAGTTGCCGGTGTTGCTCCAGCTGGTGCCGTAGGTGCCGCCGGAGCCAAGGGTCATGGAGACCGTGCCCTGTGCGTCGGTCCAGAACGAGTAGTAGTAGCCGTTGTTGGTGCCGGTCTGGTTCGTGGTGACGACGGTGGCGGCCCGGGCGGTGCCGGGCAGGGCCAGCCCGGCGGCGGCGCCCAGCAGCAGGGCGCCGGCACTCCTGCGGCTCAGGGCGTGGTCGAGCGGGTTCATGGGATGCCTCCTCGTGTGGCCTGTGCGGGTGTGGCCTGGTCGGGAGTGTTGGTCTGCCCATGTCACCTATCAACAGTTTCGGTAGTTATTTCGAAACCTTCGATCCATCCGGCGGGCCGTCTCCGCAGTTGGCAGACACCATTCACCCATTCGAAGATCGGATATGCCGAAGTCTGGCGAATCAAGATCAATCAAGAGGGCCCGGAATCTCCGAATGTTTCGACGCATGGCTCGAATGATGCTGCCGGTTTCGGAACATGCCGCTGAGTGGAGCAATCACCGGCGTTCCGGACGTCGGCCCGGGAGGCTGGGTGTCTTGTCTAGATTCGTATGCCAGGAGTCCCGGGTGAGGTACGACGGTCCCAACCCACCACTGCCCGCGCCCCCCGCGTGGATGCGCTGGCTACCGGTCCTGTACGTGGCCGCCGTACTGCTGATCGAACCGGTGACCCCGGTGCAGTGGCCGGTGAGTTTCGTACTGATCGCCCTGCCCCTGGTGACCGCCTTCGCGCACCCGCCCGTCGTCGTCGCCGTCGCCACCGTCTTCGCCATCGGACTCGAACTTTTACTGGCCGGAACCCCGTGCTGCGCGGGACGCTCCGTCGGCTACATCTGGGAACGGCACTATGTGGCCGCCTACGCGTGTACGGCCCTGGTGGGCGCGCTCGGCACGATTCTGGCCGCACACCGGACCCGTCGCGAACGCACCCTGGCCGACGTCCGGTTCGTGGCCGAGATCGCCCAACGCGTCCTGCTCAGACCGGTCCCGCACCGGATCGGGAACCTGCTGCTGGAGAGCTTCTACCTGTCCGCGGCCGCGGAGGCGCGCATCGGAGGCGACCTCTTCGAGGCGGTCCCCACGGCGTACGGGGTCCGGCTGCTCATCGGGGACGTGCGGGGCAAGGGGCTGCTCGCGGTGGAGACCGCGGCGGCGATGCTGGGCGCCTTCCGGGAGGCCGCGCACGACGAACCCGACCTGCATGCGCTGGTGGACCGGGTGGACACCAGCATGACCCGCCGGGCCGACCGGCTGGGCGGGACCGAGCTGGGTGAGCGGTTCGTCACCGCCCTCTTCGCCGAGATCCCCGAGGACCGGAGGATCGTCCGCATCCTCAACTGCGGCCATCCGCCGCCGCTGCTCATCCGCCCCGGCGAGGTGAGCGAGCTGGACCAGGGGCAGCCGGGTCCGCCGCTCAACCTCGGCATGCTCGTCAGGGACCCGTACCACGTCGAGACCTACGCCTTCGGCCCCGGCGACCAACTGCTCCTGTACACGGACGGGGTGACGGAGACCCGGGATCCCGCCGGCGACTTCTACCCGCTGCTCCAGCGGCTGCGTTCGTGGGGTCCGATGCCACCCCCGGAGCTGCTGGAACGGCTCCATCAGGACCTGCTGGACTACAGCCACAACCAGTTGCAGGACGACACGGCCGCGCTCACCGCCTTTCTGCTGCCCGAGGGAGCAGCCGGGACGCCCGGGGGCGGTCACGACGATTCGGACGCGCAGGCGTCCGGCGACCCGCTGCCGTGAGGGACGACGCGTCGCGGACCGGCTCCCCGGCAGCAAAGGCCACCGCGGCACAACTCCGTCGCCACACGGCGGACTTCAGGCGCCCGTGCTTCACTTCCCGCATGTCGACCTCTCTCGGTGTACCGCAGCCCGACCAGGCCGCCTACATGCTGCGTGCCGCGACCAGTGCCGCCGGCCGCGGCTACAAGCAGGAGCTGATGGAACTGCTGGACGTCCAGCCGGGCCAGACCGCGCTCGACGTGGGGTGCGGACCGGGCACAGACCTTCCCGCGCTGGCAGAACGTGTCGGTGCGAGCGGCACGGTGATCGGAGTCGACAGCGACCCGGCCATGCTGGCCGAGGCCCGTCGACGCACCGGCCACCTGCCGACGGTCCGGATCCGCGAGGCGGACGCCCACGCCCTCCCCGTCGAGCGCGGCACGGTGGACCGGGCCAAGGTCGACCGGGTCCTCATGCACGTCACCGACCCGGCCGGAGTGCTGGAGCAACTCCGCCTGGTCACCCGGCCGGGGGCGCGGATCGGTCTGGCCGAGCCGGACTGGGACACCCTCGTGGTCGACGCGGAGGACCTCGACACCAGCCGCGCGTTCACGCGCTACACCACGTCGGAAGCGGTGCGCCACGCCACGATCGGCCGCAGCCTGGCCCGCCGCGCGGAGCGCGCGGGTTTCGCCGTCGAGACGGTACGGGCCACGACGCCCGTCTTCCTGGACTTCCAGGACGCGGATCACACCCTCGGGCTAGGCCGGAACATGCACCAGGCCATCCGGGACGGCCACGTCGACGCGGCACGTGGCCGCCGGTGGTTCACCTCGCTCTCCGAGGGCCCCTTCTTCGCTGCCTTCACCCTGGTCACCGTGGTCTGCTCGCGCTGACGACGTACCGGGACCCGCACGACGGCTTGTCCGTCAGCCGGCCGCCAGGTCCGAGGGGTGCTGGGCCAGGGGGGTCACCTCGATGGTCAGGTAGGGGAAGAGCGGCAGGTTCCAGAGGAGCCGGTGGAGGGCGTCGTTGTCGGCGACGTCGAAGACGCTGATGTTGGCGTACTGGCCGGCGCACCGCCAGATGTGCCGCCACTCCCCCGACTTCTGCAGGTCCTGGCAGTAGGCCTTCTCACGGGCCACCAGGTCCGCGCGGACCTCGGGGTCGAGGTCGCGCGGGATCGAGACGTCCATCCGTACCGCGAAGAGCACGGTGCATCACGCCTTGTCGAGCACGAAGTCGTAGGTCACCTCGCGGCCGGTGCCGTCCGCCGACGGGCCCGGGTCGAGGACCAGTTCGGGCTTGACCGCGGAGGCGATGTCGTCGGCGACGTGTTCGTCGCCCTTGAAGTACAGCTGGGTGGTGATCAGTCGATGGCCCGGTGCGGAGACCTTCAGGTGCAGGTGGGCGGGGCGCCAGGCGTGCCAGCCCGCGGCGGCGATGAGGCGGCCGCAGGAGCCGTCGGTGGGGATCTGGTAGGGCGCCGGCTGGACCGTGCGGATCCGGAAGCGGCCGGTGCCGTCGGCGGTGACCGCACCGCGCAGGTTCCATTCGGGCAGGCCCGGGGCGAACTGCGAGTAGTAGCCGTCGTCGTCCGCGTGCCAGATCTCCACGGACGCGCCGGGCAGCGGGGTCCCGTCCACGCCCGTCACGTGCCCCTGGAAGAGGAAGGGGGTGCCGGCCTCGTCCGCCCGCATGGGCAGGGCGGTGTCGGCGGGCAGGTCCGGGGCGCCGGGGACGTAGTACGGGCCCTCGATGGTGCCCTTGCTGCCCTCACGGCTCTCGTTGGCGACCTCCTCGACGACGTGTTCCAGCCACACGTCGAGGAAGAGCGGCCACTCGCCGTCCTCGCCGACCTGGATGAGCCAGGACTTCAGGGCGTCGTACTCGGTGTAGGTGAGCCGGTGGCGGCGGATGATGTCGTGGGCGGCGGTGAGGAGTTCGGTGACGAGGGTGTCGACGCGCCGGGTGTCGGTGCCGTCCGTGCCGGTGCGCTGCTTGTTGCGGAACTGCTCGGTGGCGGCGGCTCCGGAGGCGGCGGCGGTGGCGCTCTGCTCGGTGGCTGTGTCGGTCATGGTGTTCCCGTCCCTGGAATTGCGAGAGTCAGCGGTCCTGGCGGTAGCGCGCCAGCTTCTCGGGGTCGATGTCGATGCCGAGTCCGGCGCCCTCGCGGCTGCGCAGGGTGCCGTTCTCGATGGTCAGCGGCTCGGTGAGGAGGTCGTCGGTCATGTCGAGGAAGTTGGACAGCTCGCCGGGGTGGCGCGAGGAGGAGCGGTGCGCGGCGCCGAAGGCGACCGTGCACAACGTGCCGATCTGGCCGTCGATCTGATTGCCCATCACCACTTCCACGCCCAGGCCCTCGCACTCGTGCAGCACGCGCTGGGAGGCGGTGAAGCCGGTGCGGGCGGTCTTGACGCTGACGGCGGTGGCGGAGCCGCCGAGGAGTTCGCGGGTCACCTCGGCGGCCCGGGTGGCGCTCTCGTCGGCGATGAAGGGGACCGGGCTCTGCGCGACGAGCCAGCGGCGGCCCAGTACGTCGTCGGCGGGGCAGAGTTCCTCGGCGAAGGTGAGGTCCAGGTCGGCCATCTCGCGCAGGGCGCGCGCCGACTGGGAGGCGGTCCAGCCGCGGTTGCCGTCGATGTACAGGTCGACGTCCGGGCCGAGGGCCTCGCGCAGGGCGCGGCAGGCGGTGACGTCGTCGGTGTACGGCTGGCGGCCGACCTTCACCTTGAAGGTGGTGACGCCGTAGGTGTCCCGGACGCGTTCGGCCTCCGCGACCATCTCCGCCGCCGGGGCGAAGCCGACCATGTGGCTGACCCGCATCCGGTCGGTGTAGCCGCCGAGGAGGCCGGAGACCGGCATGCCGGCGGCCTGGCCGAGGACGTCCCACAGGGCCATGTCGAGGGCGGCCTTGGCGGTGGGGTTGCCGACGGTCCGGTCCAGGCGGGCGTGCACGGCCTCGCGTTCCAGGGCGGTCAGGCCGAGGATCTGCGGGGCGAAGATCCTGTCGATGACGGCGACGATCGACTCCTGGGTCTCGCCGTAGGTGTAGGGCCTCGGGGGTGCTTCGGCGGTGCCGGTGAGGCCGTCGTCGGTGTGCACCCGGACCAGGACGTGGTCGGCGGTGTGCACCTCGCCGCTCGCGAACCGCAGTGGCTTCGCGTAGGGGATGGCGAAGGGGATGGCCTCCACCCGGACGATCTTCATGCCGCTCCTTCGCGTCCGTCGCCCCGGTCGTCCCGCTCGCCTTGGTCGTCCCGCTCGCCCCGGTCGAGGAACATCTCGTTCCGCTCCAGCACCGTGAGGAGGTTGCGCAGCAGCGGGGACTCGTCGTCCTCCCGCCAGGCGAGCACGAGCGGTACGGACAGGGCGTCCTCGATGTCCTTGCACAGGACGCCCTCGCGGGGCGCCGAGCGGACCGAGTCGGGCAGGACGGCGACGCCGAGCCCGGCGGCGACCAGGGCGAGGGCGGCCGAGGTCTCGGTGACCTCGTAGGCGCAGTGCGGGTAGTAGCCGGAGGCGAGGCAGCTGCGCACGACGGCGTCGTTGACGACGGAGCCGAGCGTGGCGCCGTACATGATGAAGTCCTCGTGGCGGAGCTGCTCGATGCGGACCAGGTCGGCCTCGGCGAGCCGGTGCCCGGCCGGTACGGCGGCCACCAGCGGTTCGTCGGCGAGGGCGCGCTGGGCGATGCCCTCCTGCCGGACGGGCGGCCGCAGCAGGCCGACGTCGAGGCGGCGCTCGGTCAGCCCGGCCTCCTGGGCGGGGGTCAGCATCTCGGTGTGCACCTCCATTCTCACGTGCGGCAACTCCCTTTTCAGCAGCCGTGCCAGGGCGGGCAGCTGGCGGTACGAGGCGGAGCCGGTCAGGCCGACCCGGAGCACCCCGTCGACGCCCGCGGAGAAACGGCCCACCCGGGCCACCGCCTCGTCGACGGCCTTGAGGATGTGCTCCGCGTCCCTGCGGAACACCTCGCCGGCGCCGGTCAGGGCGACCTGCCGGGTGGTGCGGGTGAACAGCTCCACGCCCAGTTCCGATTCCAGGCGGCGGATCGCCTGGGAGAGCGGCGGCTGGGCCATGTGCAGGCGTTCCGCGGCCTTTCCGAAATGCCGGGTCTCGGCGACGACCACGAAATACCGGAGGTGCCTGAGCTCCATCGGGCTGCCCCTCTCCTTTTCGGGGCCCTCGAATGCGCTCAGCGTAGAGAGCCGGTCCCATACCACACAAATACTTGATTGGATCGTATTGAGACGCGCGAGATATCAGTATCCCCCTGGGCCAACCCTGGGGGAATGTCCGGGGCCGGCCCTTCACCGCGCTGACATGGTGCTGAAGAGGAACGGCGACAGGCGGCTGAAGACCGGGCGGCCTGTGCGGAGCAAAAGGGACGGGATCATGGCCGAGGACTTCAGCCGGGCGCGGACCATCGTCGACGACGCTCTCGTGGAGGACCCGGACAGCGGTGTGCACCGCATCCGGCGCAGTGTCTTCACCGACGAGGAGTTCTTCGAACCGGAGATGCGGCACATCTTCGAGCGGAACTGGGTCCATCTCGCGCACGAGAGCCAGATCCCGGCGACCGGGGACTGCTTCACGACGTACATCGGCCGCCGGCCCGTCGTCGTCTCCCGGGACAGGCAGGGCGAGTTGCGCTGCCTGATCAACGCGGGCAGGCTGCTGAAGGTGAGCGAACTGGCCACCCGCTTCCGGGAGGACGTCTGACGGGTGGTCAGAGGAAGCTGACGCCCTGGGCCAGGGTGAGTTCGCCGGAGTAGTTGACCGTGTTGGTGGCCGAGCGCATGTACGCCTTCCAGGCGTCGGAGCCGGACTCGCGGCCGCCGCCGGTGTCCTTCTCGCCGCCGAAGGCGCCGCCGATCTCGGCTCCGGAGGTGCCGATGTTGACGTTGGCGATGCCGCAGTCCGACCCGGCGGCGGAGAGGAAGAGCTCGGCCTCGCGCTGGTCGCGGGTGAAGATGCTGGACGACAGGCCCTGCGGGACGTCGTTGTGGAGCGCGATCGCCTCGTCGAGGGTGTCGTAGCCGAGGACGTACAGGATCGGTGCGAAGGTCTCCTCCCGTACGACGTCGGTCTGTTCGTGGACGCGGACCAGGGCGGGCTCGGTGTAGGCCGCCGCGGGGGCCGCCTCGGCCAGCCGGCGGTTGCCGCCGGCCAGGAGTTTGCCGCCCTCGGCCTGGACGCGGGTGAGGGCGTGCCGCATGCGGTCGAGGGCGCCGGTGGTGACGAGCGGGCCGACCAGGGTCGTGGCGTCGAACGGGTTGCCGACGGGGAGCCTGCCGTAGACGGTCGTCAGGCGCTCGGCGAGGGTGTCGGCGAGGTCGCGGTGGACGATGAGCCGGCGGAGTGTGGTGCAGCGCTGGCCCGCCGTGCCGGCCGCGGCGAAGACGATGCTCTGGACGGCGAGGTCGAGGTCGGCGGAGGGGGCGACGATCGCGGCGTTGTTGCCGCCGAGCTCCAGCAGGCTGCGGCCGAAGCGGGCGGCGACGCGGGGACCGACCTCGCGGCCCATGCGGGTGGAGCCGGTGGCACTGACCAGGGCCACCCGCGGGTCGTCGACGAGCCGCTCGCCGACGGTGCGGTCGCCGAGCAGGAGGCGGTGCACGTCGCGTGGGGCGCCGGTCTCCTCGGCGGCCCGGGCCAGCAGGCGGTGACAGGCCAGGGCGGTCAGCGGGGTGAGTTCCGAGGGCTTCCAGACCACGGTGTCGCCGCAGACCAGGGCGACGGCGGTGTTCCAGGACCACACGGCCACCGGGAAGTTGAAGGCGGAGACGACACCGACCACGCCGAGCGGGTGCCAGGTCTCGGCCAGCCGGTGGCCGGGGCGTTCGGAGGCGATCGTACGGCCGTACAGCTGCCGGGAGAGGCCGACCGCGAAGTCGCAGATGTCGATCATCTCCTGGACCTCGCCGAGCGCCTCGGAGCGGATCTTGCCCGCCTCGACGGTGACCAGGTCGGCCAGGTCGCTCTTGTGCTCGCGCAGCAGCTCCCCGAGGCGGCGGACCAGGTCGCCGCGGCGCGGGGCGGGGGTGGTGCGCCAGGTCAGGAAGGCGGCGCGGGCGGCCGCGAGGGCCTCTTCGACGTCGGTGGCGGTGGCCGCCCGCAGCCCGAAGAGGTGTTCGCCGGTGACGGGGGTGCGGGCCGGGAGGTCGTCGCCCTCGGCGGGTTCCGCGCCGAGGTTGCGCAGGCAGGTCCGGGCGCGGGTGCGCAGTTCGTCCGTGGTGGGCAGCGCGGTGCTGGTCATCCTGGTCCTCCGGGGGTGTGAGGGGTCAGCGGATGGGGCCGGTGAGGCCCAGGGCCCGGGCGGTCCGGGCGAGGGAACGGTTCTGCTGCTGCTCGTAGAGGGCGAAGGGGTCGAGGACCTCGCGGCCGATGGCGCCGGAGAGCCAGTCTGCGTCGTGGGCGGCGCCCTGCCGGCTGTTGTCGCGGGTGCCCTCGCCGCCGAGGTTGGACTGGAAGATGCCGGCGGCGGAGCGGGGCAGGAAGTCCTCGTAGACGATCGGTTCGGCGCGTACCCAGCCCTGCCGGACCAGTTCGGCGATGCCGGTGGGCGGGGTGCGGCCGTCGAGCGGCCGGTCGTCGGCGGCCCGGTAGGTGAAGTACGCCAGTCCCCGGGCCGCCAGTTCCGCCTCGCTGCCGGGCAGGTGGCGCTCCCACACGGCGCGTGCGATGTCGTCGCGGGCTGTCGTCGGGTGCCGGGCCGCCTGCTCGTCGACGAGGCCGAGGAGCTCGTCGTAGAGGGCGCGTCCCGCCCGGGTGAGGGCGATGCCGCGGGCCTCGACCTCGCCGAAGCGCACCCGCAGGGCGCCGCCGACGACACTGCCGTCCTCGGTGCGCATCGCGCGGGGTTCGGCCAGGGCGCGGAAGGAGGTCTGGCGCAGCAGGACGTCGGGGCCCTGCCAGGCGGGCGGGCCCTGGATGGTGTCGATCATCTCGATGCCGCGGTCGGTCATCCGGCGGTACAGCTCGTCGATGTCCAGGACGCGCGGGGTGAGGTGGTTGATGTGGGTGCTGCGGACGCCGCCGATGTCGGCGGCGACGGCGGAGACCTTCTCCAGGGTGCGGTACCAGGCCCGGTCCACCGGCTCGGCCGACAACTCGAAGGCCTGCACGGCCAGTCGGAGGAAGCGCTCGGCGTCGTCCGGCGGCAGTTCGCCGTCGGCGGCGGCGCGGTCGGCCAGCGTGAGCAGCTCCGGCGGGAAGAGTTCGCGGGCGGCGAGGAAGGTCTCCAGGCGGGCGCGCAGGTCCGCGTCGAAGAAGCGCGGGTCGGCGGGTGTGAGCAGGGAGGTGAACACCCGGAAGGGGTTGCGGGCGAGTTCCCCGCCGTCGACCGGGCGGAAGGCGGTGGAGACGACGGGGACGGCGCTGGCCGCGGCCTCCCGCAGGTCGTAGAAGCCGACCGGGTGCATGCCGAGGGCACCGAAGACCCGGGCGACCTGGTGCAGTTCGCGCGGTGTGCCGACGCGGATGGCGCCGTGCCGCTCGGCGGTGACCCTGCCGATGGAGCCGAGGCGCTCGGCGTCGGCTCCGCGGGCGCGCAGCACGTCCTCGTTGACCTCGCGGGAGACGTCCACCAGCGTCGTGTAGGCGGGCACCTCCCGGCCGTACATCTCCGAGAGCCGCTCCGCGAACGCGGCGCGCAGCTGCCATTGACCGGTCGTTGACATGGTTCGGCCCTTTCGGGGACGGGCGACGGTGCCGCGATCACGTCTTCGATGGTCGCCGACCGGGCCGCCGCCGTACAGATGACAGGGCCGCCGGCGGGCGCCGGGAAAGGCGCAGGAACACGCCGTGCCGAAAACCCACTGGACCGATCTTCACAGCTGATCCCTAACATATGGCGTCAAGACAACCATGCGACCGGCCCGTTGGAACGCGCGCCGGTCGGGGTCGCCGATGCCAGGGTCCGCTCCCCGGGCTGCGGTGATCTTCCTAACCAGGAGGACCTTCCGCATGTTCCGACGAATTGGCAGTGCCGTCGTCCGACATCCAGTCTGGACGATCGTGGCATGGCTGATCGCGGCGGTGGCGATCGTCGCCACCGCCCCGAGCCTGCCCTCGAACAGCGACGAGAGCAGCTTCCTGCCCAAGAGTTACGAGTCCATCAAAGCGGCCGAACTGCAGGTGAAGGCGTTCCCCAGCACCTTCACCCCGTCCGCGATAGCGCTCTACCAGCGCACCGACGGCGGCAAGCTCACCGCCGACGACAAGAAGGACGTCGCCCGGTTCGCCACCGAGCTGAGCGGCAAGCACATCGACCAGGTCCAGAAGGTCGTCCCCAGCCAGCCGTCGAAGGACGGCAGGTACGACCTGATCCTGGTGCAGATGGACAGCAAGAACGCCGGACAGCCGGTGCAGGCGGACGCGGCCAAGGTGCTGCGCGACGACGTCAAACAACTGGCCAGGGGCACGAACCTGGAGGTCAAGCTGGGCGGTTCGGCCGCGCAGGCCCTCGACCAGCAGGACTCGTCCAAGCGCGGCGAGGCGCTGATCGGCATCGGCACCTTCGTGATCATCCTGGTGACTCTGCTGATCATCTTCCGGGCGCCGATCCTGGCGTTCCTGCCCCTGGTGGTGATCGGCGTGGTGTCGGCCATCGCCAACGGGCTGATCGCGTACGCCACCAAGCTGTTCGACCTGCAGGCCAACAGTTCCGTGTCGTCGATCCTGATCGTCGTGCTGTTCGGCGTGGGCACGGACTACTTCCTGTTCCTGATGTTCCGCTACCGCGAACGCCTGCGCGCGGGTGACGAACCCAAGGAGGCCATGGTCAACGCGGTCGGCCGGGTCGGTGAGGCGATCGCCTCGGCGGCCGGCGCGGTCATCATCGCCTTCCTGGCGCTGGTGCTCTCCACGCTGGGCTTCCTGAAGCAGATGGGCCCGGCGCTGGCCATCGCGGTCTCCGTCACGCTGATCGCGGGACTGACGCTGATCCCGGCCGTGGTCTCGCTCATCGGCCCGAAGGTGTTCTGGCCGTCGAAGTCCTGGCAGCGGGAGCCGGCGAACGCCCGTTTCGCGGCCCTGGGCCGTGGTGTGCAGCGCCGCCCCGGACTGACCGCGGCGGCCTCCGGCCTGGTCCTGCTCGTGCTGTCGCTGGGCACACTGGGCTACCACGCCACGTTCGACCTGGCTTCGGGCTCGATGCCCAAGACCAAGGAGTCCATGGTCGTCCAGGACCAGATGCAGAAGGCGTACTCGGCCGGTGCCGCCGCGCCCACCGACGTCTACCTCTCCAGCACCGACGGCAAGCCGCTGGACACGTCCTCCTTCGACGCGTACGCGCAGAAGCTCGGGGCCGTGGACGGCGTCGCGAGCGCCCGGATGGCCCAGGTGAACAAGGCCGGGACCACGGCCGACTTCACCGTCACCCTCAAGTACGAGGCGTCCACGGACAAGGCGATAGACGCCGTGGGCCGGGTGCGGGACGTCGCGCACGCCGACGCCCCCGCGGGGACCGAGGCGCTCGTCGGCGGCATGTCCTCGATCTACAAGGACATCGACTCGGCGGTCAACCACGACTACCGCACGGTGTTCCCCGTCGCCGCCCTGCTGATCATGGTGATCCTGGGGCTGCTGCTGCGCAGCGTGGTCGCCCCCTGGTACCTGATGGCCTCGGTCGGGCTCGGCTTCGGCGCCACGCTCGGCGCCACGGTCTGGATCTTCCAGGACGCGCAGAACAAGCCGGGTCTGATGTTCATGCTCCCGGTGATCATGTATCTCTTCGTGGTCGCCATCGGCACGGACTACAACATCCTCATGATCGCCCGGCTCCGTGAGGAGGCCCGCGAGGGCCGGGAGCCGCGCGAGGCGGCCGGCATGGCACTGCGGCATGCCGGGCCGACGGTGGCCGCGGCGGGCTTCATCCTGGCGGCGACCTTCGCCACGATGATGCTGGCGGGCAACGCGCTGCTCACGGAGATGGGTTTCGCCGTCTCCTTCGGCATCGCGGTGGCCGCCTTCGTCATGGCGATGTTCTTCACCCCGAGCCTCACGGCGCTGATCGGCCACGCGGCCTGGTGGCCGGGCCAAGCCGACCGGGCGGCACCGGCGCCGGCCACGGGCCCGGAACCCGGCGGTGCCGCGCCGGTGGCCGGGGAGGACCGGAACACTCCCGCGGGACGCCCGAGCTAACGGCGCGATTCCGGTCGCGTACGGGGCGGGGGCCGGGGGAAGCCGCAGGGCTGACCCCGGTTCCCGTCCCCGGTCCGCCGGGTGGATCACCGGACGCACGCCGGCTCCCCGCCGACGTGACCGGCCCGCCGCGCTGTGCCGTCGCCGCCGCTACGCCGCGAGAGCGTGCCCCGGGTGCAGGACGACCTTGGTGTAGCCCTCGATCCGCTGGTCGAACTTCTCGTAGGCGCTCGGTGCGTCCTCCAGCGGCAGCTCGTGGGAGACCACGAAGCTGGGCTTGGCCCGCCCCGCGATGATCAGGTCACGCAACTGGCGGTTGTACTGCTTGACGTTGCACTGTCCGGTGCCCATCTGCTGGCCCTTCTCGAACATCCTGCCGATGGACACCAGCAGCAGACCGTGCTTCGCGTGCTCGTCGGGTCCGCCCGGGTCGGACGGGACGTACAGGCCCGGAACGCCGAGCATGCCCGTCGGCCGTACCGTGTCGACGAGGGCGTTCAGGACGACGGCGGGTTCCTCGTGGCTCGCGTCGTGTGCCTGGGCCTGGTAGCCGACGGCGTCGACGCCCTTGTCCGTGCCCTCGCCCCGGGTGTGTTCCTTGATCTGCTCGGCCGGGTCGCCCTGGGTGAAGTCGATCGGTATCGCTCCGATCTGCTCGGCCTTGGCGAGCCGCTCGGGCACGCGGTCGACCGAGAACACCTTGGCCGCACCGCGCAGCAGCGCGGAGTACGCGGCCATCAGCCCGACGGGGCCGGCTCCGAAAACGGCGACGCTCTCACCCGGGGACACCCGGGCCAGCTCACAGCCGTGGTAGCCGGTCGGGAAGATGTCCGCGAGCAGCACGAAGTCGGTCTCGAACTCGTTGCCCGGCGGCAGCTTCAGGCAGTTGAAGTCGGCGAACGGCACGCGCAGCAGCTCGGCCTGGCCGCCCTTGTAGGGGCCCATGGCCACATAGCCGTAGGCCCCGCCGGCGAAGCCCGGATTGACCGTGAGGCAGAAGCCGGTCTTGCCGGCCAGGCAGTTCTTGCAGAAACCGCAGGCGACGTTGAAGGGCATGACCACCCGGTCGCCCTCGGACAGCGAGGTCACGCCGGAGCCGGTCTCCTCGACGATGCCGAGGTTCTCGTGCCCGAAGACGATGCCGGCCTCGGCGGCCGTGCGCCCCTCGTACATGTGCAGGTCGGATCCGCAGATGGCCGTCGATGTGACCCGTACCAGCACGTCGTTCGGGTGCTGTATCCGCGGATCGTCGACGTCTCTGATCGTGACGCTGAAGGGCTTCTCGTAGACGACGGCTTTCACCTGGCTCACCTCCGCGTCGAACGCCGGGCTACGGCGTGTCGCGCGGGCCGAGGCCTGGCCGGGAGAAACGGCCGGGACAGCGCCCCGGTCCGTGCCGCAACTCCGGGCGCTCTGGTTTCACCATCGGATACTTCCAGAAAACGCCGCTCGCGCACGCGGTGCAACCCCGGCCCCGGCGGCGCCCTCCTACCGGGAGAGTGCCCGGCCCAGCGCGCCGCGTACGGCCCCGGTGCGGTCGTCCGTACGCTCGCCAACAGGGATGGCCGGCAACGTCGTTGCACCAAGGGGGGCCTGGTGGGAGTGGAGCGCGCGGTGACCGTGCGGCCGGTTGCGGAGTTGCTCGTCGAGAACTCCGTGCGGTACGGCGGGAAGGTCGCCTTCGCCGATGACCGGCGGTCGGTGGACTGGGCCGGGCTGGAGCGCAGGACCGCCCGGCTGGCCGCCGGCCTGGGGGTGGGCCGCACGGCCCGGGTGGCCTTCTGCCTGGCCGACGGCGTGGAGCTGGTCGAGGGGCTGCTGGCCACGGTACGGGCCGGTGCGGTCGGGGTGCCGCTGGGTTCGCGCGCCACGGACGCCGAACTCGCCGAGCTGCTGGCCGACTGCGCTCCGGCGGTGCTGGTCACCGACCGGCACAACCTGCCACGGATCACGCGGCTGACGGCAGGGCGGCCCGTCCGGCTGCTGGTCACCGGCGAGGGGCCGGTGCCCCACGGGGTGGCCGGCTGGGAGGCGCTGGCCACGCGACCGTCGTCCGCTCCGCCCGACGACCTCGGCCTGGACGAGCCGGCCTGGCTGCTCTACACGTCCGGAACCTCGGGTACCGGCAGGGCGGCGGTCTCCAGCCAGCGGTCGGCCCTGTGGTCCTCGGCCGCCTGCTATCTGCCCCGGCTCGGGCTGTCGGCGGCGGACCGCGTCCTGTGGCCGCTGCCCCTCTCGCACACCTACGCCCACTCGCTCTGCGTCCTCGGCACCACCATGGCCGGGGCGAGCGCCCGGATCACCGCGGTCCAGGAACCGGCGGCCCTGGTCCGGCTGGTCGACGGGTACGCGCCGACCGTCCTGGCCGGGGTACCCCTCACCTACCGGCAGCTGCTGGACGCCGGACTGGGTGCCGTGCCCTCGCTGCGGCTGTGCGTCACGGCCGGCGCGCCGAGCGACCCGGAACTGCGCGCGGAGGCCGAGGCACGGTTCGGTGCCCCGCTGCTGGACGGCTACGGCAGCACCGAGACCTGCGGCAAGATCGCCGTGGAGTCGCCCGCCGGGCCACGGGTGCGGGGCAGCAGCGGGACGCCGCTGCCCGGCATGGAGGTACGGATCGCCCCGGCAGACGGTGCCGGCGGGGACGGCGCGGACGGCGAGATCTGGGTCCGCGGCCCCGGCGTCATGCTCGGCTACCACAACCGGCCCGCGGAGACCGCGGCCGCCCTGCGCGACGGCTGGTACCGCACGGGTGACCTGGGCCGGCTCGACGAGCAGGGATTCCTGACCGTCACCGGCCGGGCGGGCGACCGCATCGTGCGCGGCGGCGAGAACGTCGACCCGGCCGAGGTGGAGCGGGCGCTGTGCGGTCTGCCCGGGGTGCGGGACGCGGCCGTGGTGGGGCGGGCCCATCCGCTGCTCGGTGAGGTTCCGGTGGCGTTCGTGGTGCCGGACCGGCCGGACCTCGATCCGGTGCCGTTGCTGCGCGCCTGCGCCGCGCTGCTCTCCGCGCACAAGGTGCCCGAGGAGGTGCTGCTGGCCCCGGCGGTACCCCGCACCTCCGGCGGCAAGCCGCGCCGGGCCCTGCTGCGTCGGGCGCTCGCCGACCGCCCGGCGGATCCGGGGCTCGCCGCACTGGCCGGGCGGACGCCCGGTGAGCGGCGGGCCGCGCTGACCGACCTGGTGTGCGCGGAGACGGCGGCGATCCGGGGCGGGGCCGCCGATCCGGGCACGGCGTTCGCCGACCTCGGCCTGGCGTCGATGGACGCCATGACCCTGTGGCACCGGCTCACCGTCCACACCGGGCTGCGGCTGCCGGCCACGCTGGTGTGGGACCACCCGAACCCGGCCGCGGTCGCCGCCCACCTGGACGCGCTGCTGCACGGTGTGGCGGGGTCCTCGCCGGACGGGACAACGGGACCCGAGCCGGACGGGACGAACGGATCCGCGCCGGACGGAACGGCCGGAGCCGAGCCGGACGCGACAGCAGGCACCGCACCGAACGGAACAGCGAGGACCGCACCGCACGCGACAGCAGGCACCGCACCGAACGGAACAGCGAGGACCGCACCGCACGCGACAGCAGGCACCGCACCGAACGGGACAGCGGAGACCGCGCCCGGCGGGACGGCAGGCACGGCGCCGGACGGGAGGCCGGGGTCCGGGCCCGGGCCCCGGCGTGGTCCGGAGGCCGAGCCGGTGGCGGTCGTGGCGGCCGGCTGCCGGTTTCCGGGCGGCGTGAACTCCCCCGCGGACCTGTGGCGTCTGGTGGCGGAAGGGCGCGACGCCACCGGTGACTTCCCGGCCGACCGGGGCTGGGACCTCGCCTCGCTGCACCATCCCGACCCCGACCGGCCCGGGACGACGTACACCCGCCGCGGCGGGTTCCTCGACGGGGTCGCGGACTTCGACCCGCTGTTCTTCGGCATGTCGCCCCGCGAGGCGCTGGCCACCGATCCCCAGCAGCGGCTGCTCCTGGAGGTCGCCTGGGAGACCTTCGAACGGGCGGGTGTCCCGGCGCCGGAGCTGCACGGAACCGACACCGGCGTGTTCGTCGGCCTGATGCACGCCGGCGGGTACGGCCGCGGCGGGGCGCCCGGCGAACTGGAGGCCCACCTCGGCGTCGGCTCGTCGCCGAGCGTGGCGTCCGGCCGGATCGCGTACACGCTGGGGCTGCGCGGCCCGGCGCTGACGCTGGACACGGCGTGTTCGTCCTCGCTGGTGGCGCTGGACCTGGCGGCCCGGTCGCTGCGGGCCGGGGAGTGTTCGCTGGCGCTGGCGGGCGGGGTGACGGTGCTCTCCGATCCGCTGCCGTTCGTCGTGTTCAGCCGGCTGCGCGGGCTGTCGCCGGACGGGCGCTGCCGGTCGTTCGCCGCGGGCGCGGACGGCACCGCCTGGGCCGAGGGCGTCGGTCTGGTGCTGCTGGAGCGGCTGTCCGACGCCCGCCGCAACGGCCATCCGGTGCTGGCGGTGCTGCGCGGCTCCGCCGTCAACTCGGACGGCGCGTCGAACGGCCTGACCGCTCCCAACGGCGCGGCGCAGCGGGACCTGATCCGACGGGCGCTGGCCGACGCGGGGCTGGACGGGTCCGGCGTCGACGCGGTCGAGGGGCACGGCACGGGCACCGCGCTCGGCGACCCGATCGAGGCGGGCGCCCTGCTCGCGACCTACGGGCAGCGCCGTGACCCGGCCGATCCGGTGTGGCTGGGCTCGGTGAAGTCGAACCTGGGGCACACCCAGGCGGCGTCGGGGATGGCGGGCCTGATCAAGATGATCGAGGCGATGCGCCACGCGGAACTGCCCGCCTCGCTGTACGCGGAGCAGCCGTCGCCGCACGTCGACTGGTCCGGCGGTGCGGTACGGCTGCTCGACCGGGCCCGCCCGTGGCCGCGCCGCGACCGTCCGCGCCGGGCGGCGGTCTCGTCGTTCGGTATCGGCGGCACCAACGCCCACGTGATCATCGAGGAGCCGCCGGACGCCGGCGCGGAGGGCGGGGCGGCGGGCGGGGCGGCGACGGCCGGTACGGACCCGGCCGCGCGACCGGCCCACCGGCTGCCGTCGATGCCCTGGCTGGTCGGCGGGGGTGACGAGGCCGGGCTGCGCGCGCACGCCGCGCGCCTGGCGGCCGACCTGGCCGGTGTACGGCAGGACGCGGACGCCCTGGACGTCGCGTTCTCGCTGGCCACGACCCGGGCGCCGCTGACGCACCGGGCGGCCGTCCTGGCCCCCGACGCCGAGGGCCTGCTCGGCGGGATGCGCGACCTGGCCGCCGGCGCGGCCGCTCCGGCGCTGCTGCGGGGCACCGCGCGTCGGCGCCCGAGGGTGGCCCTCCTGTTCCCCGGCCAGGGAGCCCAGCGCCCGGGGATGGGCCGCGACCTGCGGGCGGCTTTCCCCGCCTTCGACGCGGCGTTCACCGGTCTGTGCGAGGAGTTCACTCCCTGGCTGGACCGCCCCCTGCTGGAGGCGATCGACGACCCGGGCCTGCTGGACCGTACCGACTACGCGCAACCCGCGCTGTTCGCCTACGCGGTGGCCCTGCACACCCTCCTCACCGGCTTCGGCGTACGCCCTGACCGGCTGGCCGGGCACTCGGTCGGCGAACTGGCCGCCGCGCATGTCGCCGGGGTGTTCTCCCGGGCCGACGCGGTACGGCTGGTCGCCGCGCGCGGCCGGCTGATGGCGGCCCTGCCCGGCGGCGGCGCGATGATCGCGGTGCGGGCGCCGCTGGCCGCGGTGACGCCGCTGCTGGACGGGGTTCCCGGGCGGATCGTCGCGGTCGCGGCGGTCAACGGACCGGAGTCGGTCGTGCTCTCCGGGCCCGAGGACGCGGTGACGGCGCTGGCCACCGCCCTTGGAAGGCCGCAGCGCAGGCTGCGGGTCAGCCACGCCTTCCACTCGCCGCTCCTCGACCCGGCGCTGGCCGAGTACCGTGCGGTCGCCGAGTCGGTGACCGGGCGGCGGCCCTCCGTGCCGGTCGTGTCCACGCTCACCGGACGGGCGGAGACGGACGCGCTCACCACCGCGGAGCACTGGGTGCGGCAGGCGCGCGAGACGGTCCGGTTCGCCGACGCGGTGGGCGTGCTCGCCGACGAGGGTGTCACGGCCTTCGTGGCGGCCGGGCCGTCCGCGGCGCTCGGCGTGGCGGCCGAGGAGTGCGTCGGGCCGGACGCGGGCGCGGTGTTCGCCTCCTGCGCCGACGCCCAAACGACGGTCGAGGCGCTGGCCGCGCTGCATGTGCACGGGGCGGAGGTGGACTGGCGGACGGTGTACGCGGGCTCCGGCGCCCGGCGGCGCCGGTTGCCCACCCACCCCTTCCGGCGGCAGCGCTACTGGCTGGACGCCGTCCGGCGGCCGGCCGCGGCCGGCCATCCGCTGCTGGGCGAGCCGGTGCCCGACGCCGACGGGCCCGCGATCCGGCACACCGCGGGGCTGTCCCTCGACCGCCATCCCTGGCTGGCCGACCACGTAATCGACGGCCGGGTGGTGGTGCCCGCGACCGTCTTCGCCGAGCTGGCGGCCCGGGCCGACGGCTCGGGCGGGCCGGTCCGGCTGGCCGAACTGGCCCTGCACGCGCCGCTCGTCCTCGCTCCCGGGCAGGGGGCGCAGGTGCAGGTGGTGGCCGGGGCGCCGGACCGGTCGGGCGGGCGGCCGGTCACCGTCTGGGGCCGGCCGGCCGAAACGCCGGGACCGTGGACCCGGCACGCCACCGCCACGACCGGCCCGGCCGGGCCACCGCCCGGACACAGGCCCGGCGCCTGGCCGCCGGCGGACGCGCACCGGATCGCCGTCGACTACGACGGCCTCGCCGGGCAGGGCCATCGGTACGGGCCCGCCTTCCGCGCGGTGACCGCGCTGTGGCACCGGGACGGCGAGACGTTCGCCGAACTGGCGCTGCCGCCCGGGCAGGCGGCGGCCGCGCGGTCGTACACCCTGCACCCGGCCCTGTTCGACGCGGCACTGCACGCGGCACTGCTGGCCGAGGAGCCCGGGGAGCCGAGGGCGCCGGTCATCTGCACCGGGGTGACAGTCCACGCGACCGGTGCCGCAGCGGGGCACGCGGTGATACAGCGGCTGGGCCCGGACGAGTTCCGCGTCGCCCTCACCGACGGAGCCGGGCTGCCGCTGGCCGCCGTGGAGTCCGTGGTCACCCGGGCGATCCCGGCAGCCACGCGACCGCCGGCCGAGACCTACCGCCTCACCTGGCGACCGCTGCCGCCGTCCGACACCGTGCCGCCGACCGGCACCGCGAACCCGGCCGACAGCGCGAGCCCGACCGGCACCGCGAACCCGGCCGGCACCGTGCCACCGGCTGGCACCGCGAGCCCGGCCGACAGCGCGAGCCCGACCGGCACCGCGAACCCGGTCGGGACCGTGCCACCGGCTGGCACCGCGAACCCGACCGGCACCGCGAACCCGGTCGGCACCGTGCCACCGGCTGGCACCGCGAGCCCGGAGCACGAGTTGCTCGACGTGGCGCGGCTGGCCGCGGCCCTGCCCCCGGACACGGCCATGCCCGACCGGGTGCGCGGGCTGCTGGACGCCGTGCTGGAGCGGGTGCGCGCCTGGACCGCCGGCGCACGGCCGGGCCGGCTGCTGGTGCTCACCGGGAACGCCACCGGAGACTCCCCCGACCCGGCCGAGGCCGCCGTCGCCGGGCTGGTCCGCAGCGCCGGGTCGGAGCATCCCGGCCGGATCGTGCTGGTCGACCGGCAGGGTGCCGCCGCCACACCCGCGGCGGTCGCGGCGGCGTTGCGCACCGGCGAGCCGGAAGTGGCGCTGCGCGACGGTGTCGTCATGGCGCCCCGGCTGGTCCGCGCCGATCCGCCGACCGCGCGGCCCGTCGAACCGGATCCCGAAGGGACCGTCCTCATCACGGGCGGCACCGGCGCGCTCGCGGCGAGTCTGGCCCGCTACCTGGTCGCCGAACGCGGGGTCCGGCGTCTGCTGCTGGCCGGCCGCGACGGGAAGGTCCCGGACTGGGCGGGCGAACTGGCCGCCGACGTGGACGTGGTGGCGTGCGACGTGCGCGACCGGGCGTCCGTGGACGCGCTGGTCGCGTCCTGCCGGCCGCCGCTCACCGCGGTCTTCCATCTGGCCGGAGTGGTGGACGACGGCATGACGGACGCCATGACGCCCGAGCGGCTCGCGGCCGTGCTCGCGCCGAAGGCGGACGGCGCCTGGCATCTGCACGAGGCGACCAAGGGCCTCGGCCTGGCCGCCTTCGTGCTCTACTCCTCGGCCGCCGGTGTGCTCGGCAGGCCCGGGCAGTCGAACTACGCCGCCGCGAACGGGTTCCTCGACGCCCTCGCCCGCTACCGGGTGGCCCGCGGCCTGCCCGCGCAGTCGCTGGCCTGGGGGCCGTGGGCCACGGCGGGCGCGGCGGGCATGGCGGGCCGGGTCGCGCCGGACCGGCTGCGGGAGGGCGGTGTGCTGCCCGTCGGCGAGGCGGAGGGCATCGCCCTCCTGGACGCGGCGCTGCGCCGTCCGGAACCGGTCCTGGTGCCGGTGCCGCTGGACCTGCGGGCCGCGGCGGGACCGGGCGCGCCGTCCGTCCTCGCCGACCTGTCGGCGCGCGGCCCGGCCGCGGTCGACGCGGCACCCCCGGACGGCGCCGCACGGGCGCCCGGTGCCTGGCGGGAGCGGCTCGCCGCCGTCGCGCCACCCGAACGTCCCGCTCTGCTGGCCGAGTTGATCCGCGCCGAGATCGCGGCCGTCCTGGGCTTCACGGACCCGTCCGATCTCCCCGCCGAACGCGCCTTCACCGAGCTGGGCTTCGACTCCCTGTCCGCCGTGCAGGTCCGCAACCGGCTCAGCGCGTTCACCCGGGTCCGCCTGGCACCGACCGTCGTACTGGAGTACCCGACGCTGCCCGAGCTTGCTGCGCACGTCCACGGGGTGCTGCTCGACGCGGACGCCCTGCCGGGACCGGAGACCGACGCGCCCGCGGCCGTCCGTGCCCGTCCGGCCAAGTGACCTTCCCGGTCCGATCGGAAGAGGAGTTCCCTGATGACGTCGCGAGACGAACAGCACAAGGAGTACGGGGCGTACGGAGAGTTCGACGAGTACGGGGAGTACGGGGAGTACGACCTGATCGTCGTCGGCGGCGGGCCGGCCGGGTCGACCGCCGCGACGGCGGTGGCCCGGCGCGGGCACCGGGTGCTGCTGCTGGAGCGGGAGACCTTCCCCCGCTACCAGATCGGCGAGTCACTGCTGCCCGCCACGGTCCACGGCCTGTGCCGCCTCCTCGGTGTCGCCGACGAGGTGGCGGCGGCCGGGTTCACCCTGAAGCGGGGCGGGACCCTGCGCTGGGGCCGGGACCCGGAGCCCTGGCAGTTCTCCTTCGCGACGACACCGCGGCTCCCGGAGCCCACCGCGACCGCCTTCCAGGTGGAGCGCTCCCGGTTCGACGAGATCCTGCTGCGCAACGCCGCACGTGCCGGCGCCGAGGTACGGGAGGGCAGCCCCGTACGCCGGGTGGTCACCGAGGACGGGCGGGTGCGCGGTGTCGAGTACACCGGCCGGGACGGCGCCCCGCGCACCGCGCACGCCCGGTTCGTCATCGACGCGTCGGGCAACACCAGCCGGATCCACGGCCGGGTGGGCGGGGCCCGGGTGTACTCGGACTTCTTCCGCAACCTGGCCGTGTTCGGCTACTACGCGGGCGGCCGCAGGCTGCCCGCGCCGAACGACGGCAACATCTTCTGTGCCGCGTTCGACGCCGGCTGGCTCTGGTACATCCCGCTGCGCTCCGACCTGACCAGCGTCGGTGCCGTGATCGCACCGGAGCACTACGCGGCCGTCCGGCACGACCCGCGCGCCGCCTGGCAGGACATGATCAAGGCCTGCCCCGAGGTCGCCCGGCTGCTGGCGGACGTACCCCTCGCGACGGAGGCGCCGTACGACCGGGTCCGGGTGCGCAAGGACTACTCCTACTGGAAGACGTCGCTGTGGACCCCGGGCATGGCGCTGGTCGGCGACGCCGCCTGCTTCGTCGACCCGGTGCTCTCCTCGGGCGTCCATCTGGCCACCTACGGCGCCCTGTTGGCGGCACGCGCGGTGAACGCGGCCCTGGAGGGCAGCGTGCCGGAGGAGCGCGGCTTCGCCGAGTTCGAGGCGCGCTACCGCCGGGAGTACGGGGTGTTCTACGAGTTCCTCGTCGCGTTCTACGACATGGAGCGGGACGAGGACTCGTATTTCTGGTCGGCGAAGAAGGTCACCCGGGTGGACGTCGACGAGGCCGCCGCCTTCGCCGAACTGGCCGGGGGCCTGGCGTCGGGTGACACCGGGCTGTCCGGTGCGGGCGGGCTCGGGGTCCGGTGGAGCGCCGCGGCGGCCGAACTGGAGGGCGCGGTGGACCGGTTGGCCGCCGCCGGCGACCGTACGAACCCGCTCCTCACCACCCGGGTCGTCACCGAGACCTTCCGTACCGGCAACGACCTTCAGGAGCAGGCCCTGTACGGCGCCCCGCTGGACGGCCCGGCCGCGCCGCCGTCCGGCGCCGGGCGGCTCGGGGTCACCGGGGACGGTCTGTGCTGGCTCCCGGCGTGAGCCCGAGGGCCGGTACGGCAAGGGAAGGCAGGCGGCCGTTCACCGGGTGAAGGGCCGCACCTCCGGGGCGCGGCCCGGCCGGCCTTCCGCCTTCCGGCCGCGCAGCCGGCGGTCGAAGAAGGAGGCGAGGCAGGCCCGTTCGGCGGGGATCGCGCGGGCCGGGGCGATGGTGCCGATGTTCTTCACGACCGTCTCCCGGGGCAGCCCGAGCCGGCGCGCGATCTGCGGGACCACCGCCTCCTCGTCGGTGAACGTGGCGTGTTCGGCGCCGCACAGGGTCAGGCCCTCGCGCGGGCCGCGGCTGTGCCGCCACAGGGAGTTCCAGGACGGGACCGTGCCCAGGTCGTTGCCGTCCTTGCCGACCAGCAGGAAGGGCCGGTCGAGCCCCTCGGCGGCGACGGTGGAGAGGTTGCCGGACTCGTAGTCCTCCTGGACGTACGCGACCACGCCGTCCAGGTCGGCGCCGGCCGCGATGCGCCGGTCGTCGTGCATCGCCTGGAGGGCGGTGAAGCCTCCTGCCGAGTGGCCGAACATGCCGAGGCGGTCCAGGTCGAGCATGCCGCGCAGTCCACGGGGCAGCGCTCGCGGCAGTTCGCCGAGCAGGAAACGGGTGTCGGCCACCCGTACGTCGATCGTCTTCTTCAGGAGGGCGGTGATGCGCTTCCTGTCCGGGGACGCCTTGGCGTACTCCGCGGGCAGCACGGTGTGTTCGACGCGGCCGCCGGGGAACTGGACGGCCGTGGCGTCGTAGGTGTGGTCGAGCATCACGACGACGTAGCCGCGGGAGGCGAGGTCGTCGCAGAGGGTGGTGCCGAGGGAGCGCGGGTCGCCGGTGCCGGGTGAGTAGCAGACGACCGGGTACGGGCCGCCGTCCCGGTCGATCGGGGCGCCTTCGTGCGCGTGGGTGCGGGTGGCCGCCCAGTCGACCTTGTCGGCGGGCACGCCGTCGAGGTTGTTGACGGCGACGAACCCGGCGGCCTCCCCGGGCAGCATCTGCGGTGCCCGGGGACGGCCGTCGACGTCCCGCGCCGGGTACCGGATGCTGATCATCAGCTCCCGGTACGGCTGTGCGGTGATCCAGGGATCGGCGCGTGCGGTGTCGACGAGGCGCAGGGAGACCGTCCCCACCGGGTGCGGGCCGCCGGGCTCGGGCAGGGTCAGCCGGACCGGCCCTGCCGGGTGCGGCGCGGCCGACGCGGTGCGCGCGGACACGGCGGACAGGGTGGTGGCGGCGACGGCCGACAGCAGGGCGGTACGGCGGGTGAGCAAGACGGGCCTCCTCGGCTCCGCAGGCTGCGCGGTCCGCGCGGACTGCGCGGACTGCGCGTGTTCTGCGGCTCCCGCCAGCTTCGCGGAGGGGCCGGGCCGTCACCATCCGGCAGGCCTGCTCTCACCCCGGGGGGTTAGCCCTACGCCCGGCCCTGCCACCGGTAGGTGGCGTAGGAGCCCGCCGGTACGGTCGTCACGAAGCTCTGGCCGCCGACGGTGACCCGGACCTTGCTGTCGGTGCCGTTGCCGTTGCCGTTGCCGAGGACGGTGACGTAGCCGCCGTCGCGGGTGCGGTAGACCACGTTGCTGATGCCGTGTTCGGTGGCGCTGGACTCCAGGCGGACGTCGCCGGGCGAGAGGTACTTCGCGAACTGGCCGAGCCCGTACAGCTCGTCGCGGACCGAGAACTTCCGCGTCTCCGTGTCGACGGTCACCAGCCGGTCCTTCCACTTGGTGGTGGCCGCGACCTGGTCCCAGTCGATGTTGTTGTCCCGGGCCGGCGTCCAGTGCAGGGTGCCGCCGTCCTGGTCGGTGGTCTGGGCCCACAGGATGTAGGAACCGGCGTCCAGGCGGAAGTCGTCGAGGACGGTCGAGGGCGAGAGGTCGCTGGTCTCCGTGAGCTGGACGGGCTTGCCGAACTCCTCGAACGCGTCGCGCATGACGGTCGGGTCGCCCCAGTAGGGGTGGAAGGCGATGGCGTCGGCCGCCTTGCGGACCTGGGCGCCGGTCACCGAGCCGTCGGGGGCGTCCTGGAAGATGCGGTAGTAGTTCTTGGTCGCCGTGCTGTTGGGGTCGTGCCAGTCCCAGAAGTTGAAGTCGTGCACGTAGAGCTGGGTGTCCAGGCGGGCGGCGCGCATCTCGCGCTTGATGGCGAGGGCCAGCTTCTGCTGCTGGGCGACGCTGATGTCCATGGCCGGGTAGACGACGTCCATGCCGGGCTCGTTGAGCAGGGTGAGCGCGTCGACCCGGATGCCGTGCCTGGCGTACGCCTGGACGAACTTGACGTAGTACCGGGCGAACACCTCGATGCAGTCGTCCCGCAACTTGCCGACCTGGTAGTAGTCCGTGCTGCTCCCGGGCTTGAGGGCGACCTCGCCGAGGAAGCGGTTGTTCGTCTTCATCCAGGCCGGTGCGCTCCATGCCGACGCGAAGAACGTGGCGTGCGGGTTGTAGTGCTGGATGAGCTTGACGGTGTCGATGATGTGCAGGTCGATGTCCCGCTGCACGGAGAAGTGCTTCAGACCGAAGTCCTCGGTGACGCCCGCCGGCAGGTCGTCCTCGGACCAGAACGGCAGGTGCTCGATGAGGTCGGGGCTGCCGATGGTCAGCCGGAACCGGTCGAGTCCCGCGCCGTGCTCCGGGTCGACGAGGAGCCGGACGGCCCTGGCGCGTTCGGCGGGGGTGAGCTTCCACAGGTTCGAGACGCTGGTCTCGTCCAGGGAGAAGCCGATGCCCGTGTACCGTTGCCGCAGCGCGCTCGGGTCGGCGACCACCGTGGCGTCGACGGAGCCGCCGGGGTCCGCGCCCGTCCTGACGACCGGGAGGGGCTGCCAGGCCCGGGTGCCGCCGGTGGAATAGGTGCCGGTGACGGCCTGGCCGTGCCCGGCGCTCCCGCCGGCGGGCCCGGACTGGGCGGCCGGGCCCGCCCCCATGAGCGGCAGGGTCATGACAGTGACGGCCGCGACGGCGGTGATCGTACGTCTCACAGCAACTCCTGGACTCTGTGGGGGTGTCGGGGGTGGTGCCGTGCCGAACCGAGATCCAAGCAATATCCGTGATGTTAAGTCAAGGTGTGAAGAAAGGGTTTCGCGAGGAGCGGTGCCGGCGCCCGGCAGGCTGCCGGGCGCCGACGGGCCGTCAGCTCAGGACCGGCGCCGGCACGGGCCGGGTGAGGTGCCGGGCGAAGAACCGGGCCGCGCTGTCGGCCTCGAACCTGGGGTGTTCCTTGTGCCTGCCCGCGTTGGCGTGCAGGGTCTTCTCCGTGGAGGCGAAGGCGTCGAACAGGGCGAGACCGGCCTCGCGCGGGATGTGCTCGTCGTCCCACTGGAGATGGAACTGGACGGGGACGGTGATCCGCCGTGCCGGCGCGGCCAGGGCGTCGGGCCAGTGCATGCCGAGGACCGCGGCGGTGATCCTCGGATCGGCGGCCGTCAGCGGCACCCCGATCGCGGTGCCCATGTTGAGGCCGTAGTAGCCCACCGGTCCGCCGGCGCCGATCTCGGGAAGCTCCTGGAGGGCGTCCAGGGTCGCCTGCCACTCGGGCACGGCGCGCTCGGCGAGGTGGGCGTTGTAGCGGACGACGATCGGGCCTTCCGGCTCGCCCGCCTCCCGTGCCCGGTAGAGCGCGGCGATCTCCTGCTCGTCGTAGGCCGTGCGCGGGCGGTCGCCGTGACCGGGCGCGTCGATGCAGGCGACGTGGAACCCGCAGCCGTACACGATCCGGTGCGCGCGGCCCGGCATCGCCGGCCACTTCTTGTGGGTGCCGCCGCCGTGGCCCATCAGGACCAGGGGCGCGGGCCCGGAGGCGGCAGCGGAGGCGGAGCCGGGCGCGGGGGACCAGAGCACGCCGGGGATCCCGCCCATGGTGAAGTCGCGTTCGACGACGCCGTCCGACGACGTCTCGGCGGTGAACTGCACAGAATGCATGGGGTGTTGCCTTTCGGGAGTGCCTTGTTGTCGAGGCGCTCCCGGCGACACCTACGTCGATCGCCCGACCGTGACGGAGCGAGGGAGCACCCACGCGGAAACAGCGTTCACGGGTCTCACCTCCTCGTCCGACGTCACGGTGCGACGGACGCTACGCACCGAGGGCGCACGCGTCCAGCGCTTTTCCCGCACCGCCCTTCTGTTCCTCCGCTCACCGGTTCGTCCAAGGGCCGCCGATCTTTGTCCATGGACGGAGCGTCCGTCGGCGGCGAGGGTCGGCGCATGGGTGAATCCGCGGTCGGGGAACGGCACTTGCCGGTGCGGGGACGGATGCCGGGCGGGCTTGTCGCGCTGGCGCTGGGCGGGTTCGGCATCGGGCTGACCGAGTTCCTGATCGCCGGGCTGCTGCCCCAGGTGGCGGCGGGCTTCTCGGTGTCGGAGGCGGCCGCGGGCCGGCTGGTCTCCGGGTACGCGCTGAGTGTCGCCGTCGGCGCGATCGCGCTCACCGCGGCGACGGCACGGCTGCCTCGCAAGCGGGTCCTGGTCGGCCTGGTGGTGCTGTTCGTCGTCGGCAACCTGCTGTCCGCGGTCGCGCCCACGTACGGCGTGCTGCTGCTCGGGCGGATCGTCGCCGCGCTCTGCCACGGCTCGTTCTTCGGCGTCGGCTCCCTCGTCGCCCGGAGCCTGGTCGCGCCGGAGCGGAAGTCCCGCGCGGTGGCCGTCATGTTCGCCGGGCTGACGTTCGCGAACGTGCTGGGTGTGCCGTTCGGCGCGCTGGTCGGCGAACGCTGGGGATGGCGGGCGGCGTTCTGGGCCGTCACCGCGATCGGAGTGCTCGCGCTGGCCGGGATCGCCGCCCTCGTGCCGGCCGTGGCGGGTGCGGTGCCGGGGGACGCGACGGGCGGCGGGCTGCGGGCGCAGCTGCGCGCGTTCCGCTCCGGGCAGGTGTGGCTCACGCTCGCCGCCACCGCACTCGGCTACGGCGGGATGTTCGGGGCGTTCAGCTACATCGCCTACACCTTCACCGAGGTCGGCGGGTTCTCCCCGGCCGCCGTCGCCTGGCTGCTGATGGTGTACGGCGTCGGCCTGGTCGTCGGGAACGTGGTCGGCGGGCGCGCGGCGGACCGGGACCGGGACCGCGCGCTGGTGCTCGCGCTGCTCGGGCTGACCTGCACCCTGGCCGTGTTCGGCCTGCTGGCCGGCAGTGCCCCCGCGTCGGTGCTGCTGGTGTTCCTGATGGGGGTGACCGGGTTCGCCGCCGTACCCGGCATGATCACCCGGGTGACCGATGCGGCCGGGGGCGCCGCGCTGGCCGCGAGTGCCAACGTGTCCGCGTCCAACGTCGGCAACGCCCTCGGCGCCTGGCTCGGCGGCCTGGCCATCAGCGCGGGCCTCGGCTACACGGCGCCGCTGTACACCGGCGCCGCGCTCACCCTGGCGGCGCTGGTCGTCATGGTCGTCGCCGCGCGCCGGGCGGCGTCGTCGGCCGCCGGACGGAGCGGTTGAGGGACCGGTCAGGCGCCCAGGCGGTTGATGTCCTTGCTGTACAGCACCCGGCTCTCGGTCACGCCCGGGCGGGTCACCGCCAGCATGGCGCGGCCCAGGTGTTCGGTGGTCGTGGTGTGGGCGGGGACGAGGCGGTGCAGGAGGGGGTAGAGCCACGAGGTGAGGGCGTACATGACGCGGTAGGAGCGGGTCCGGGAGACCGCTCCGTGCCGGGGCTGGATGTAGCCCGGGCGGAACATGTACGCGTTCATCGGCAGGGCGAGCAGGGCGTTCTCGGTGCGGCCCTTGACGCGTGCCCACATGGTGCGGCCCTGTTCGGTGCTGTCGGTGCCCTCGCCGGAGACGTAGGTGAAGGTCGGGCCGGGACTGGCGGCGAGCACCGCGTGGGCGGCGGCGAGCGTGAAGTCGTGGGTCACGCGGGTGTATTCGGCCTCGCTCAGGCCCGCGGCGGAGACGCCGAGGCAGTAGAAGCAGGCGTCCAGGCCGGTCAGCCGGTCGGCGACGGCGGACAGGTCGGTGAAGTCGTCGTGGGCGACCTCGGTCAGCTTGGGGTGGGTGATGCCGAGCGGGCGGCGGCCCACCACCAGGACGCTGCCGACCGTGGGGTCCAGGAGGCAGGCGCGCAGGACGCCCTGTCCGACCATGCCGGACGCACCGAACACGACGACGTTCACGAGGATCTCCGTTGCTGGGAGGCGGCGTCCGGCGCGGGGCCGGACGTCCACCAGGCGGGGGCGCAGGCCACGGCCGCGTCGACCAGGTCGTCCTTGGTGACGGACGGGTCGTCGAGCCAGGTCCTGATGGCGCCGGCGAACCCGTGGGCCATGAACTGGGCGATGACCTTGCGGTCGGCGCCGGGCAGGCCGGGCTGCTCGCGGCGGGCCAGGAAGGCCAGGGTGTACTCGCCGAAGTGCCGTACGAGTGCCTCGTAGACACCGCTGTCCGCGGGGTCGGCGAGGGAGTTGCGGTAGACGTCCAGGAACCGTTCGACGTGGTCGGCGACCTCCGCCGTGGCGAGGCGGAGCAGTTCCCGGTCGGAGTGTCCGCCCTGGGCCCGCAGCTCCTCCTCCCGGCGGTGGCCGCGTTCCAGGTCGTCGTGGAGTACCTGGATGAGCGGGTCCAGCGGGGTGCTGTAGCGGTTGTAGAAGGTCGCCCGGGTGACGCCGGCCCGGTCCGCGAGCTCGGCGACGGTGATCCGGGAGACGGGACGCGCCGAGGCCAGCTCCACGACGGCCTGCTCGAAGGCGCGGACCGTGCGGGTGACGCGCGGATCGATCCGGTCGTTCAAGCGCTGCCCTCCTGGTTCCGCCCTCATGCGCGCGGCCGTTGCGCGGCCCCTCCGGCACTGCTTCTGTACAACTGGGCCATAACTTTTATTCATCTGTCAAATAGGTGGGTGCAACAGGGACTGGCGGAACCAGGGCGTCAGTCCGGCAGATGGCGGGTGAACCAGTCGCGGGCCAGGTGTGCGACGCGTTCCAGGGTGCCGGGCTCCTCGAACAGGTGGGTCGCGCCGGGGACGACTTCGAGCCGGGTCTCGCCGGGGATCCGCCGTGCCGCCGCCCGGTTGAGCCGCAGGACCTCCCGGTCGCGGCCGCCGACGATCAGGAGCGTCGGCGGGCGGACGGACGCCAGCGCGGCCGCGGCCAGATCCGGCCGGCCGCCCCGGCTGACGACCGCGCGGACCGTCTCCGGACGCGCGGACGCGGCGACGAGCGCGGCCGCCGCGCCCGTGCTGGCGCCGAACAGCCCGCACCCCAGGCCCGCGACGGGCTCGTACTCCAGGAGCCGGTCGGCGAGGTCGGTCAGGCGCGCGGCGAGCAGGCCGATGTCGAAGCGCAGCGCCCCTGTGACCGCGTCGGTCCGCTCCTCCTCCTGGGTGAGCAGGTCGGCGAGCACGGTGCCGATCCCGGCCGCCTGGAGTTCGCCGGCGACGAAGCGGTTCCGGGGACTGTGCCGGCTGCTGCCACTGCCGTGCGCGAACAGCACGAACCCCCTGGCCGCCTCGGGGACGGCCACGTCGGCGTCGAGCCGCACCCCCGCGGCGGGCAGCCGCACGCTCTCCATGACCGCGTTCACGATGCCTCCTCACCGTCGGCGTTTCACGTCGCCGCGGATCCGAAACCTGCCCGGGTGACTCGCCCGGACCGGGGCCGGCACCCCGCCGGAGGGAAGCGCCGGCCGGGGCCGGTACCCCGCGGCGACGGCCGCGGCCAGGAGCGCACCGGCGGCGCGGCGGCGGGCGCTCTCCACGGCGGCGGCCGGAAGCCGGGAGCGGGTCGCGCCGGGTCCTGGCGTTTCCTGGAGATTTCCGGCCGCTGTGAGTGCCGGAAACGATGGTCACGACTTGGGTCCGAGCGCTTGTGTGCTTGTGCGGTGCAGTGGACCATGGCCGGATCGCGCCCCTCCTCCGAGCACGCTGGAGCTCCCGGTGACCGCTGCCCCACTCGCACCCGAGCCGGTCGACGCGCCGGCCGCCGCCCAGGCGGAACGGCAGAAGCTGCGCAAGCACTTCGGCCGCTTCGACATCCTGTTCTTCCTGCTGTGCACGATCGTCGGGGTGGACACGATCGGTGCCGTGGCCTCGTCCGGTGCCGAGGCGTTCACCTGGCTGATCGTGCTGGCCGTGGTGTTCTTCGTGCCCTCCGCGCTGCTGATCGCCGAACTCGGGGCCGCCTTCCCCGACGAGGGCGGGCCCTACATCTGGACCAGCCGGGCCTTCGGCCGGCTCGCCGGTGCCGTCAACAACTTCCTGTACTGGATCACCAACCCGGTGTGGCTGGGCGGGACCCTCGCCGTCTCCGCCGTCACGGCGTACACGACCTTCTTCAACGACGGGAAGGACCTGAGCACCGCCGCCTTCTACGTCTTCACCCTCGTCTTCGTCTGGGTGGGCGTGCTCGCCGCGATCCTCTCCTTCGACGTCGGCAAGTGGATCCCGACCATCGGCGCCTGGAGCCGGTTCGTGCTGCTCGGCCTGTTCACGGTCACGGTCGTGGTGTACGGGATCCAGCATGGTCTGCACGGTTTCGGCATCGGCGATTTCTCGCCGACCTACGCGGGGTTCGTCGGCCTGGTGCCCGTCCTGATGTTCAACTACGTCGGCTTCGAGCTGCCCAACACGGCCGGCGACGAGATGACGAACGCGCAGAAGGACGTCCCCTACGGCATCTTCCGCAGCGCCGTCATCTCGGTCCTGCTGTACGCACTGCCGATCCTCGGCATCCTGCTCGTCCTGCCGGTCAAGGCGATCACCGGCCTCGGCGGCTTCGTCGACGCGATCCGCCAGGTCTTCACGGTGTACGGCGGCCATGTCGCCGCCGACGGCACGCCCACGCTCAGCGGGTTCGGCACCGTGCTCGGCGACCTGGCCGCGATCATGTTCATCCTCACGGTGCTGTCATCCGGCGTCACGTGGATCATGGGCTCGGACCGCGCCCTGGCCGTCTCCGGCTACGACGGCGCCGCGCCCCGCTTCCTCGGCGTGATCTCCAGCCGGTTCGGCACCCCGGTCCGGGTGAACATCCTCAGCGGCCTGGTCTCCACCGGCGTCCTGATCCTGGCCCACCAGCTGACCAACGGCAGCGCGGCGAAGCTCTTCGGGGCGGTCCTCGGCCTGGCCGTGTCGACCACCCTCGTCAGCTACCTGGGCATCTTCCCGGCGCTGCCGTTCCTGCGCCGCAAGTACCCGGACACGCCCCGCCCGTACCGGGCTCCCCTCCCCTGGGTCATCAGCGGGGTCCTCACCCTGCTGATCCTCTTCGCCAGCGTGCAGCTGGTCGCGCCCGGGGCCGGCGACCACTGGTTCGGCGCCGACTACGCGCCGGACGGCTGGACCCACGCCGAGCGCGGGAAGTACCTGCTGACGGAGCTGATCCCGCTCGTCGGGTTCATGCTCCTCGGTGTCCTGTTCTGGGCCCTGGGCCGGCCGACCCGGACGGCCGCCCGAGACAAGCACGGCACAAATGCTTGAACTCTAAACATGTTGCTCCTACGGTTGCGCCCATGCCCCTCTTTCGCGAACTTCTGATCGGCGGCAAGGACGTCCCCGCCCTGTCCGGCCGTACCACCGAGGACATCGCCCCCTACACGGGCGAGGTCTACGCCACGGTCGCCGCGGCCGGGCCCGAGGACGTGACCCGGGCCGTGGACGCCGCCGACGCGGCCTTCGAGGCCTGGGCCGCGCTCGCCCCCTTCGCCCGGCGCGCGATCTTCCTCAAGGCCGCCGACCTGCTGGAATCCCGTGCGGAGCACGTCGCCGACCTCATGGCCCAGGAGGTCGGCGGCACCCGGCCGTGGGCCGGCTTCAACGTGGGTCTCGCCGCGAACATCCTGCGCGAGGCCGGGGCCGCGATCACCGCCCCGCGGGGTGAGGTGCTGAGCGCCCAGGAGGAGGGGACGCTCGGGCTCGCGGTACGGGAGCCGCTCGGGGTGGTGGCGGCGTTCGCGCCGTGGAACGCCCCGGTCATCCTGGGCGTCCGGGCGGTCGCGGCGCCGCTGGCCGCCGGCAACACGGTCGTCGTCAAGCCCAGCGAGGACGCGCCGATCGCCTGCGGGCTGCTGGTGGCGGACGTGCTCCGCGAGGCCGGCCTGCCCGACGGGGTGCTGAACGTGGTCACCAACGCCCGCGAGGACGCGGCCCTGATCGCGGAGGCGCTGATCGCCGACCCGCGGGTGCGGGCGGTGAACTTCACCGGCTCCACCGGCGTCGGCCGGATCATCGGCACCCACGCGGCACGGCATCTCAAGCCGGCGGTGCTGGAACTGGGCGGCAAGAACGCGGTCCTCGTCCTCGCGGACGCCGACGTGGACTACGCCGTGGACGCCGTCACCTTCAGCATGTTCATGAACTCCGGGCAGATCTGCATGTCCGGCGACCGCATCCTCGTCCACGAGTCCCTCGCCGAGGAGTTCACCCGCAAGCTCGGCGCCAAGGTCGCCGCCCTCCCGGCCGGCGACCCGGGCGACCCGCACACGGTGGTGGGCCCGCTGGTCACCGCCTCCGCGGCGGAGCGCGTGGCCGGGCTGGTGGCGGACGCCGTCGGCAAGGGCGCCACCGTGCTCACCGGAGGCGGCCGGCCGGAGGGCGCGGTGCACCCGGCGACCGTACTCGCCGACGTCCCCAAGGACGCCGAGCTGTACTACGCGGAGGCCTTCGGACCGCTCGGCGTCGTCGAGACGTTCGCTGACGACGCCGCCGCGATCGCCCTCGCCAACGACACGGACAACGGCCTGACCTGCGGCATCATCACCGAGAACGCGACGCACGGGCTGGCGGTCGCGCGCCGGATCCGGACCGGGATCGTGCACATCAACGACCAGTCCGTGGCCGACGAGCCGCATGCCCCCTTCGGCGGGGTCAAGGCGTCCGGGTACGGCCGGTTCGGCGGCCGGTGGGGCATCGAGGCGTTCTCCAACACCCGCTGGGTGACCCTCGCGACCCAGCAGGCGCACTACCCGTTCTGAGCGCGGCACCCGCCGTCGGCCCCCGCACCGACCGACGGGGGCCGACGGCGGACCGAGGTCACAGCGGGGCGGTCCAGCTCGCGTCCGAGCGGGTCAGGCCGAAGGCGTGCAGCGTGCAGCCGACGAGGAGCACGGTGGCGAGCAGCAGCGGCAGGGCCGGGTCGCCGTAGCGGACGGCGAAGGCGCCGACGAGGGCTCCGGCGAACATCGCCAGCACCGACAGGGCGCGGCGGCCCGTCCTGCCTCCGTGGCCGCCGGCGGCCCTGCTGTCGGCGGCGATGCCGGTGACGGTCATGGTCAGGACGGTCGTGGTCAGGTCCGGCACGGCGAGTGCGCGGGCCGTCGCGTTCTGGATGCCCATGGCGAGGCCGAGCAGTGCGATCAGCGGGTAGCGGGCCCCGGCCGCCTGCAGCGGGGCGTGGAACCGGGCGACGGCGTAGGCCGCCAGGATCAGCACCGTCTCCAGGACGAGGGCCAGGTGCAGGACGCGGCCGCGGTGGGCCCGGCAGCGGTGGGCGATCCGGCCGCCCAGCAGCGCGCCCGCCGCGAAGGCTGCCAGCGCGGCCAGCGAGGCGGCCAGGGAGAAGCCGGCGGCGCCCGCGATCGCGAAGCCGGAGAAGACGATGTTGCCGGTCATGTTGGCGACGAAGACACGGCCGAGCACCAGGTAGCTGAAGGAGTCCACGAGGCCGGTGACCACGGTGAGGGCGAGCAGCGCCGGGGGCAGGGGGCCGTGGCGGTCGGCCGGATCGGGCAGCACGGTGGCGCGTGCGTCTCGTACCACGGGCCGGACCGCGTCCATGATCGACATGGTGGTCCCTTCGGGTCGGGAGCGGGGACACACCTGGTGGGGTGCGTCCCCTTCAGCGTCCGGCCGCTCCGGTCATGCTGTCCAACATATGGATCCGGACGCAGCGATCGCTCATGCCGATCGTCCGCTCACGTGCCGGTCGAGCACGTCGAGAAAGGCCGTGCCGGCCGGCGACAGGCGGGTGCCGTCGTAGACCACGCAGATGTGGTGCACGGCCTCCTCGTCCACGAGGCGCAGCATCCGGGCGCCGCGGGGCAGTTCGCCGTCGGTGTCGAATCCCAGCAGGGAGCCGGGGCCCACGACGGAGGAGCGGGGGACGACGGTGACGCCCACCCCGCGTACGGCGAGCCGGATCATGTCGTGGACCTGGCCGACCTCGAAGTCGTGGCCCGCCTCGACGCCGGCCCGGGCGAACGCCGCCTCGACCTGCCGGCGCAGGCCGCTGCCGCGGGAGAACTGGATCAGCGGGTGGCTGTCCGGCAGGTCGGCGAGGTCGATGGCCTCCCGGTCGGCGAGGGCGTGCTCGCGGGGTACGACGGCGACCAGCGGGGCGCTGCCGAGCGCCCGGTGGTCCAGGCCCTCCGGCACCTCCCGGGCCCCGAGCCCGACCACCGCGAGGTCGAGGGTGCCGGCGAGGACCTCGGCGGCCATCCGGGAGCTGGGCGCGTTGGACACCCGCAGGTCGATGCCGGGGTGGCGGGCCCGGTACTCGGCCGCCACCTCGACCATGTCGACGGAGACCGCCATCGTCTGTACGAGGCCCAGCCGGAGCCGGCCCCGGCGCAGCCCGGCCAGCGCATCGAGGGCCGCCCGGGCGTTGTCGACGTCCGCCAGGATCCGCCGGGCCTGCGGTTCCAGCAGCTCGCCGGCGGCGGTCAGCCGTACCGACCGGCTCGTGCGGTGGAACAGCGGGGTACCGACGTCCTTCTCCAGCCGGGCGATCTGCTGGCTCAGCGCGGACTGCGCCACGTAGCAGCGGGCGGCGGCCCGGGTGAAGTTGCGGGTCTCCGCGACCGCCAGGAAGTACTTCAGATGCCGCAGCTCCATGGCATCAATCTCTCCTGCCGATGGATCGCCGTCAATCAAGGTTCCTGACAGATCCGCGGTCGGGGAGCGAACCACCGCGACCGGGGCCCGGGGGCTGCCCGTTCGGGCAGGGGGCGAGCCGGGAGGGCGTCCCTGCTTGCGGGGGCGCGGCCCCGGCGCGCAAGAAAGCCGCGTAGGAAAGCCAGGCAGGCGGGGACCGGGGCGGCCGGCCCGGCAACCACCTCTCGCGGAGCGGCGACATGGCAGGCACCACGAAGCACGACGGCGGCGACAGTGGCGTCAGCGTCGGCAGTGGCGGTGGCGGTCGCTTCCCAGCTCCCGGTTCGGCCTGGGCGCCGCTGGCACTGCCGGTGTTCCGGGCGCTGTGGATCGCGCAGTTCGTGTCGAACATCGGCACCTGGATGCAGACGGTCGGCGCGCAGTGGCTGCTGCTCGGCCACGGGGCGACCCTGGTCACGCTCGTGCAGACCGCGTCCAGCCTGCCCGTCGTCCTGCTGGCGCTGCCGTCGGGGGTGCTCGCCGACCGGTTCGACCGGCGCGGGCTGCTCGTCGTCGCCCAGGTCGCCATGTGCGCGGTGGCCGCGGTCCTCGCCGTACTGGCCTTCGCCGGCGCGCTCGCCCCGGGCGCGCTGCTCGCGCTGACGTTCCTGCTGGGCTGCGGCACCGCCCTGATGAGCCCGGCCTGGCAGGCGATCCAGCCCGAACTCGTCGGCCGCGCCCAGCTCGGCCAGGCCTCCGCGCTGGGCGCGGTCAACATGAACCTGGCCCGTGCCATCGGACCGGCCGTCGGCGGTGTGCTGGTCGCGGCCGCCGGCGCGGGGTGGACGTTCGCCTTCAACGCGGTGTCCTACCCTGGGCGGAGCACCTGGCCCAGCACCACACCCGCCAGACGGTGACCGACCGGCGCTTCGAGGAGCAGGCCCGGTCCTTCCTGCTGCCGGGCACCGCGCCCGAGGCCACGCACGCCTTCGACGCCGCCGCCGTCGCGGGCGGGGGCCCCAGACCGCCCGCGCCGCCTCCGCCGGCTGCGGACGCCTCCCCCGTGTCCGGAGCCGGGCAGGACGGGTAGCCGAAGATCGTTGCGCGTACGCTCGTGCACATGGTCCAGCATCGAATGGTCGACGTGAACGGGATCCGGCTGCACATCGCCGAGGAGGGTTCCGGCCCCCTGGTCGTACTGCTGCACGGCTTCCCGGAGTCCTGGCACTCCTGGCAGCACCAGTTCGGACCGCTGGCCGCGGCCGGCTTCCACGTGGTCGCTCCCGACCAGCGCGGGTACGGCAGCAGTGATCATCCCGCGGACGTCGACGCGTACAGCATCTTCCACCTGGTCGGCGATGTCGTCGGGCTGATCCGGGAGTTGGGCGAGGAGCGGGCGTTCGTGGTCGGGCACGACTGGGGCGCGCCGGTCGCCTGGCACACCGCGCTGTTCCGCCCCGACGTGGTGCGCGGGGTGGCCGGGCTGAGCGTGCCGCCGCCGTTCCGCGGGGCGCAGCCGCCGCTCGGGACGATGGACCGGAGGTTCGGCGGCCGCTTCTACTGGAACTACTTCAACCGCCCGGGTGTCGCCGACGCCGAGTTCGCCCGCGACCCGCGCACCACCCTGCGGAAGTTCTTCACCATGGCGTCCGGGGAGGGCGCCGGCACCGGCGAGATCCGGCAGCCGCTGGTCGACCCCGAGCGCGGCTGGCTCGCGGACATGCCGGATCCGGAGGTCCTGCCGCCGTGGTTCACCGAGGCGGACCTGGACGCCCTCACCGAGAGCTTCTCCCACGGCTTCACCGGCGCCCTCAACTGGTACCGCAACCTCGACCGCAACTGGGAACTGACCGCCCCCTGGCAGGGCGCCGTCGTCACCCCGCCCGCGCTGTACGTCTACGGCGACCGTGACCTGGTCCCGGCGTTCCCCGGCACACCCGAACTCATCGAGCGCCTCCCCACCCTGATGCCCGGCCTGGTGCGCGAGCCGGTCAGGCTGGCGGGCTGCGGGCACTGGACCCAGCAGGAGCGGCCGGACGAGGTGAACGCGGCCCTGCTGGAGTTCCTGAAGTCCCTTTCCTGAGCCTGTCCTTTCACGGCTTCCTGGGCCCAAGTGGCCCGGGCGGCCTCACATCCGGGATCTCAGCACGTCGACCTCGCAGCCCGGCGCGAAGGGGTCGAAGCCGTGCTCGCTCAGCCAGCGAACCACCAGCAGGCTGCGCAACGACCACCACGCGCGGATCACGCCGAGGTCGACGTCGCCGCCATAGCCGGCGATGACGTCGTCGAGGTGCTCCTCGTGTCCGAGCGTGAAGGTGGCAAGGTCGTACAGGGCATCGCCCCGGCCCGCCTCGGACCAGTCGATGATGCCGGTGACCTCGTCGCCGTCGACGAAGACGTGCGCGATCTGCAGGTCGCCGTGCGTGAACGCCGCAGTCCACGGCCGCAGCGCGGCCTCGGCGACCTGGCGGTTGCGGGTGACCAGGTCGGCGGGCAGGACACCGTTCGTCACGAGCACCTCGCACTCGCCGTCGAGTTCCGCCGTCAGCGCGTCGATGCTCCGCCCGGCCCGGCCCGGCCGGGCCGGCAGCGGCGCGTCGTGCAGTTTCCGGATGGCGGCACCCGCCGCGGCCCACGCCGTCGGTGACCCGGTCGACGGCCCGCCGAGGCGCCCGAGCGTCGTCCCCGGGAGTGCGGCGAGCGCGAGCACGGGCGCCCTGCGCCACAGGATCTCCGGGGTCGGGACGGGTGCGAGGGACATCGCCTCGACCTCGGCGTCCATGCGCGCCTGATCGACGTCCACCTTCAGGAACACGTCACCGACGCGCAGGGTCGCCCGCTCGGAATGGGCGACGACGACTTCGACCTCATCCATGGGCGACCAGTATTCCGGGGAGGACCGACGACGTCGCCGGGATTATCCCGAGCGCGGCGGCGCCTGGGTGACGGACCTTCGTGTCCTCACCGTCGGGAGGCGGTGCCGAGCACTGCGCGTGCGACGTCCTCCAGTGGTCCGAGCAGCGGGTTGGGGTCGTCGGCGCGCGTGACGAGTACGACCTCGCAGGGATCGATGTCGGTGACCGGCACCAGGGTGATGTCCTCGCGCACGGCGGCACGTCGGTCGCCGGCGGGGAAGATCGCGACGCAGTGGCCGGTGGCGACGAGTTCCAGCTTGTCCTCGTAGCTGTCGTCGGCCGCGGGCGGGGCCGGTGCCGGGCGGTCGCCGACCGGCTTGGGCGTGCTCCAGAGGACCGGAGTGCTGACGCAGGCCACCAGTTCCTCGGTCGACAGGGCCCGCAGGCTGACGGCTTTCTCCTTCGCCAGACGATGTCCGGCCGACGTGACGAGAACCCGCGGTTCCTCATGGAGTTCGGTCACCCGGAGGCCGTCCGTGGGGAAGGACAGCGGCCGGTACGCGACGAGGGCGTCCACCCGCCCCTCGGCGAGGGCGCGTGTGTCCCGCCAGTCGAGGTGCCGGGTGCGGACCTGGCCGTCCGGGTGCCGGCGGCGCAGTTCCTGCACGCAGGCGGTGATGACCAGGCCTTCGGCGTAGCCGATGGTGAGGGTGCGGGGCTGGGCGGCTGCCCTGGCCGTGCGAGCGGCTTGCTCGGCCTCCTGGAGCAGTGTCCGGGCCCTGGGCAGGAATGCCCGACCGGCGTCGGTGAGGCTGCTGCCCTGCGGCGAACGGTCGAGGAGCCGGACACCGAGCTGAGCCTCCAGCCGCTGGATCTGACGGCTCAGCGACGGTTGCGCCAGGTGCAGCCTGGTGGCGGCCCGGCCGAAGTTGCCGTACTCCGCCACGACCGTGAAATAGCGCACGAGCCGAAGATCGACGTCCATTCGCCCAGGGTACGTCGCGTGTCGGCATACGCCTGGCGCATGACGGCATACGGAACAGGTCTTGGACAGGGAGTGCGGCTGGATATTTGGGTTGGGGGCATGACCACTTACGAAGGCAAGAAGATCGTGATCACGGGTGGAAGCAGCGGTATCGGCCTGGCTGCGGCCCGGCTGTTCGCGGACGGCGGGGCGCGCGTCCTGATCACCGGCCGCAGCCGGTCCACCCTGGACGCCGCGCTGGAGCAGTTGGGAGACCAGGCGGTCGCCGTCCGCAGCGACGCCGCGGACCTGAAGGACGTCGAGGCGCTGGCCGGCACGGTCAGGGAGCGCTTCGGCGCGGTGGACGCGCTGTTCGTCAACGCCGGTGTCACCGCGTCCGCGCCGTTCGACTCGACGACGGAGGAGATGTACGACGCGGTGTTCGGCATCAACACCAAGGGCCCGTACTTCACGGTGCAGGCGTTGGCGCCGCTGCTGCGCGAGGGAAGCGGCGTCGTCCTCACCACCTCGGTGGTGAACGTCCTGGGCCTCGACGCGCTCAGTGTCTACTCGGCGAGCAAGGCGGCCCTGCGGTCGATGACGCGCACCCTGGCCCGCGAGCTGCTGCCACGCAAGGTGCGCGTCAACGCCGTGAGCCCCGGCCCGATCGACTCCGGCATCCTGGACCGCTCCCTGCCCGCCGACGTCGTCGAGACGATGAAGGACACCTACCGCAGCACCATCCCCATGCAGCGGCTGGGGAGGTCCGAGGAAGTGGCTGCCGCGGTGGCGTACTTGGCGTTCGGCGCGACCTTCTCGACGGGGACGGAGTTCCCTGTCGACGGCGGAGCTTCGCAACTCTAGGTGCTCTGCGACGGCCCGTTCGCACCGTAGAGGCACGCGAAGCCCGGCCGGCCCCGTTCGAGCAGTACGGCCGACCGGGCGGTCCGGCTCCGGACCGGGTTCCTCTACGATCACCGGGTGAGCGCGTGGAGCAAGACCCTGACCGCGGCAGGCATCACGGACCCGGAACTGCGCCGGGACTACAGCGTCCAGCGCCGGCTGGTGCGGCGGTACCGGCGCAGTGCCTATCTGGCCTGCCGGGTGCTGCTGCCGGCCGCCGTGCTGCCCCATGTGGTGGCGGCGACGGCCGTGATGCATCACGGGGACACCCTCCTGGACTCCGGCCCGAAGCCGGAGCGGGCGGCAGCCTGGGCCGCCTGGGAGGAGCGGGTGCGCAACGCGCTGGAGACCGGGACCAGTGACGATCCGCTGATCCGCACCCTGCTGCACACCATCGCCTCGTTCCCGCGGCACCGGGAGGTCGTGGAGTCGTATCTGCCCACCGCCGCGGCCGAGTTGGCGTTCGACGGCTTCACGACGGAGGCCGACTACCAGGCCTACGTGGACGCCTACTCCCTGCCCGCCTTCCTGCCGATCGCCGCACTGCTGGGGCCCGAGAACGACCCGGAAGGGCGGTTCCGGGCCGGTTGCCGCACGCTGATCGACGGCAGCCAGCGGCTGGACTTCGTCAACGACCTGGCCGAGGACCTGCGGGAGGGCCATCCGGGGATCCCGGCGGAGACGCTGAAGCACTTCTCGGTCACGGTGGCGGACCTCGAAGCGGGCCGGGCCTCCGACGGGCTGCGCTCCCTGGTGGAGCACGAGGTCGAGCGGGCCCGGACCGATCTGCGGTCGGGGCGGGCGGTGCTGGACCTGATGCCGCCCGCCCACCGGCCGATGGTGAGTGCCCTCGTCGAGATCGAGCTGATGACCGCCGAGGCGGTACTGGCCCGGGGTACCGGGGTGCTGCGGGGTTCGGCGTCGCCGTCCACGGCGGGCACCCTCAAGCTGTTGCTCGGTGCCCGCCGGGCGGCGGTGCGCGCTCAGCGGTAGCAGGTGGTGACGGCTCAGCGGTAGCAGGTGGTGACGCCCGGGCGCCAGGGGCAGGCGATCCCGGCGAAGCCGCCGTTGGCCACGACGTCGACGCTCAACTCGTCACCGCCGCTCACCACTTGACGATCCTGGACGAGACCGTCGGCCCCGTCCCGGATGGTCTCGACCAGCCAGCGGCCCCGGCCGATGGCCAGCGGCACGGTGGCGGTGCGGGCGGCACCGGCGTACACCCCGCCGAGGAACCAGCGGTTCCCGCTGCGCCGGGCGAGCACGGCCTCCTGTCCGGGGCTGCCGGCCAGCAGCCGGGTGTCGTCCCAGGCGGCGGGCTCCTGGTCCATGAAGTCCCGGGCGAGGGGCCGTTGGTCGTACGACTCGGGGGTGCCCGCGAACATCTGGAGCCCCGACTCGTAGACGACGGTGAGCCCGGCCTCGGCCGCGTCGGAGTTGGGGCGCAGACCGACGCGCTGGAAGCCGCCGGGGGTGAAGTCCATGGAGCCGATGACGTTGCGGGTGAAGGGCAGGGTGGTGAGGTGGGCGGCGGTGTTGGTGCGCTTCTCCTCGCCGCCGACGGCCTCCATGCTCATCACCTGGGGCCAGGTGCGCTGGATGCCCTTGGGGAGGGTGGCGCCGTGGAAGTCGACCATGAGGTGGTGGGCGGCGGTCTCCGCGAGGATGGTGTCGTACCACTGGAACATGGACTGCGCCTCGGAGTTCATGAAGTCGATCTTGACTCCCTTGACGCCCCAGCGCTCCAGCGTCGGTAGCCACTGGGCGCGTTCCTCGGGGGTGTCGAGGTCGCGCTGGTGGATCCAGACGATGATCCCGACGCCCTTGGCCTTTGCGTAGTCGACGAGTTCGGGCATCCAGCTGTCGGTCTGCCAGTCGGGGTCGGTGACGTCCCACTCGTCCTTCTTGAAGTACCAGCCGGAGTCGACGGCCTCGTAGGGCCAGTGGTGGGCGGCCGCGTAGTCGACGTACGCCTTCTGCGCGTCGAGGCTCTGCCCTGCCGTGCGGCCGCCGGCCAGCCAGGTCCACAGCACGGTGCCGGGGCGGATCCAGGAGGTGTCGGCGACCTTGGAGGCCGGGGCGAGGTCGTCGGTGAAGGTGGACCCGGTGACGGTGGCGAGGTCGCCGGTGATCATGGCCCGCCAGGGGGTGGTCAGGGACCCGTCGGTGTGGACCTGGCTGTCGGCGAGCTTCACGCGGTAGGTGCCGGTGCCCTGGGTGTGGGCGAGCCGGGCACCGGAGTAGCTGCCGGTGAGGTCGGACTCGGCGAGCAGGGTGTAGCCGCCGTCGGTGGCGAACAGGGCCTGGTCCGAGTACTCGCCGGTGGGGGCGGTCGCGGCGGTGTACTGGTTGAACTGGCCCTCGTTGTCGACCCGGTAGGTGCTGAGCCAGGCGCCCGCGTCCGCCGGCAGGTCGAACGCGGAGGTCTCGCCGAGGACGTCGCCGTACCCGGCGGGCAGCACGTACCGGTAGGCGATGCCGTCCGCGGCGGCGCGGACGACGAGGTCGAGGCGGGCACCGGCGGCGGTGGCGAAGGACAGCCGGGTCTCGTTCATCCGCACCCGGCGGTCCAGGCGTTTGCCGGACTTCGCCCGGTAACGCTCCTCGATCGTACGGTCCTTGCGGTGCAGGAAGCGCAACCCCTGGGAGAGGTCCGCCTGTTGGGTGACGATGCCGACGGGTGACGGCTCGATGACCGTACGGCCGTCGCGGGAGACCGTGAGGCTGAGGGTGCCGGTGGTGTCGTCGAGGGCTATCCGGGCGCGGGGCGCGTGCGCCGCCTCGGACACGGTCCAGGTGTGCGGCGGCTGCCACTGCTGCCCGACCCGTGCGGATGCGGATGCGGCCGCGGTCGCGGTCGTGAGGAGGGTGGCCGCCAGCCCGGTACAGAGCGCGGCGGCCATGGTTCTGGTGAGGGGAACGGCCATGAGGAGCCTGCCTTCCGGTCGGTGGTTACGGCAGTCCCCACGCCGCGCCCGGTTCGCTGACGGCGACGGGGGCGACGACGAGGTCGGGGCGGGGGCCGGAGTGGACGAGGACCTCGCGGCCGCGGGGCAGGTCGATGGCGAGGGTGCCGTCGCCGAGGTCGCGGGTGCGGGCCGGGGCGCCGTCGTCGAGCAGGACGGTGAGGGGGCCGGTCAGGCCGTGCCGCAGTTTGAGCGGCTCGCCGGCCAGGCTGCGGATCCGGATGAAGCGGGTACTGCCCGCCTTGCGTACCGCGCTGACCAGGAAGGCGCCCTGGGTGCGGAAGTCGTGCAGGGTGAGGTCCGCCCAGGCGGTCGGGACGGCCGGGAAGACCCGGATGATCCCGCCCCAGCTCTGGCAGAACATGTCGTGCAGGGACTGCGAGGCGGACAGCGGGGTCTCGATGACCGGACCGGCCTCGGTGTAGTGGGTGTTGGCCCGGCAGGGGTAGCGGGTCGTGGGGTCGAAGAACTTCCGCAGGTAACCGATGGCGGTGTCGCCGTCACCGGTCATCGCGTACATCGAGGCGGCCCCGGTGTAGCTGTAGCCGCGATGGGCTCCGGTCAGCGCGTGCCAGCGCACGACGGACTTCGTGATCAGGTCGCGGTTCTCCGGCTGGTCCCAGTTGACAAGGTACAGCGGGTAGACCATCAGCAGGTGCGAGTAGTGGCGGTGGGACTGCGCGTACGGGGTGTCGGCGCCGATCATGAAGCCGTTGTCGTCGACCGGGTACGGGGTGAGCCGGGCCAGGATCTCCTGCCAGCGGGGCTTCAACTCGTCGTCGATGCCCAGCAGTTCGGCGGAGTCGAGGAGGGTCTGGCAGCCCCATCGGATCAGGGCCAGGTCGTAGTTGGTGTCCTGCGGCGGGACGACCGGGTACTCGGGCGAGAGCGTGCTCGGAAGGTGCAGCCTGCCGTCGCTGCCCGGGGTGAGGAAGTGCCAGTAGTAGGTGATCGTGCGGCGCAGCAGCGGGTAGATCGTGTCGCGGAGCAGGGACTTGTCCATGGAGTGGCGGTAGGAGAGCCAGACGTTGTGCAGGGCCCAGGTGAGGTCGCCGGTCTCGGCGCCGGTGCCCGGCCGGCCCACCTCGCGGTTGCCGAACATGTCGGAGCTGCGGCCGATGCCGGAGCTGTCCGCGCGGTAGGCGGCGGGCACGTTGGCGGTGAGCTGTTCCTGGCTCTGGCGCAGGGTGGTGGCGAGGGAGTCCAGTTCCGGGTGGTTGAAGGCGTGGATCAGCCAGTATTCGAGCTGGACGTTGAGGTTCCACCAGACGGCGGGCCAGGGGGTGGGTTCCAGCCAGGGGCCGGGGGTGGCCATGACCGGGCCGTCGGCGCGGCTGGCGGAGGCGACCTTGTAGAGCTGGATCCAGTGGAAGCTCTGGAGGCGCTGGTCGGGGAAGGAGACGAAGCTCTTGCGGTAGAAGGCGTGCCACCAGCGGGTGTGGCGTCGCCTGAGTGTGCTGTATGACATAGCACTGCGCAGGTTCCGCCGGGAGTCGGCCTCCGCGGCACTGTCCGAGGGGAAGCTGTGCCCGACGCTCAGCAGAAGTTCGTCGCCGGTACGGCGGTAGGAGGTGGCCGTCTGGCCGCCGCCGGTGAGGGGTTGGAGGACCTGTTCGGTGCCGTCGGCCGTGGTCCGGGTGGTCCAGGGCGGGTTGGCGGTGTAGCCGGCGGGCGGTGCCTCCTGGATCTTGCGGGGGCTGATCGCCTCCTCGGGGTGGAAGGTCCAGGTGACGCGCTCGCCGCCGGCGGCCGTGGCCCGGACGGCGAGGACCTCGTCGTGGATGAGGGCGGCGAGGGTGAGGGTGCCGGCGGTGGTGGTGACGGTGCCGGTGAGCTCGGCGTTCCACAGGCTGAGGCGCCAGTCGACGGCGGTGACGGTGCCGGCCGGTTCGAGGGTGAGGTGGCCGACGGGCAGGCGGGCGGTGCCCCAGCCGCTGCCGAACTCGGGGCGGTGGTCCTGGACCCGGCCGTGCTGGACGGTGAACCGGATCTGGTTGGCGCCCGGTTCCTGGTAGATCATGCTGCCGAGCAGGCCGTCGCCGAGGAACGGCCCCTCGTACCAGAGGGTCGGCAGCCTGCTCCAGAGCAGGTCCTGGCCGCGCAGGAAGCGGTCCCAGGCGCCGTCGGCGGTCATGGTGTTGCGGAGTTTCCAGGGGCGTCGGGCCCCCGCGGCGGCCGGTGCCGCCGCCTCCGCGTGGGCGGTTCCGGGCAGGGTCACGGCGGCCGCCGCTCCGCCGAGGGCGGTGCCGAGTACGGCTCTGCGGGGCACCGGCGAACGTTGCTCCGGGTGCGAGGTCATCATCGTCCTCCAGACCTGACGGATCATCGATACATCGGGTGTATCGGGGAACCTAGGGACCCGGCTTACGCCTGTCAACAACCCCAACACGGCTACGATCACGCCGACTTGAGTCAATCAACCGCCTTGAGCTTCACGTTCATATCGATAACCATGACCCAAGTCCTTGACTCCTCCGATGTATTGGAGTTGCCTGCGAGCGCACCATCTCTCGACTCCCCCACCGGAAAGGACCGTCGATGAACCGGAGATCCCTCTTACGGGCCGGCACCGGAGCGCTTTTCGCCCTCCCCCTGGCCGGCCTGACCGACGGCGTCGCCGTCGCGGCCGCCGCCCCGACCGACGGATGGACGCAGACCTCGTTCGCCTACAGCTGGCAGAAGCCCTGGAACCTCGATCTGAGCGACCGGCACAGCTCCAGCGGGGGCGTCGAGCGGATGTGGGTGTACGCCACCGACGAGCCGTTCGAGGAGGGCAGCGACACGGACCCGCGCACGGAGATGCGCTGGAAGGTCGACTACAGCACGGGCGGCCACATGTGGGACGCCGACGTCTATCTGCCGTCCGGCACCGACGGCGCGACCTTCGTGCAGATCCTGCGGAGCGTCCATCCCTCGGGCACCCCGGCGACGGACATCATGCTCGACGTGTACGACACGGGCGGCGGTACCGTGCGGCGCTACGACGGCACGGTGCTCAGGACGGACGCGTACGACACCTGGTTCAACGTCAAGATCGCCCACGAGGCGAGCACCGGGACCGGGACCGTCAAGGTCTACCTGGACAACTCCCTCGTCCTGACCGTCGACGACCGGGGCCCGGCCACCCGCTACTTCAAGAACGGCGTCTACAACCACGGTTCCGGCCGTGCGGAGGCCCGGTTCCGCAACCTCCGCTACTGGACCAGATGACCGGCCGTGGTCAGCCCTTGTGCCACTTCTGGTTGGAGGTGCCGGAGCACGTCCACAGCTGGAGCTTGGTGCCGTTGGCCGTGGCGTTGTCGGTGACGTCGACGCACTTGTCGGCGAGGGCGCTGACCAGGTCGCCCTGCGCGCTGAGGTAGAACAGCTGGGCGCGGTTGCCGCTGCACCTGGCGACCTGGATCGCCGTGCCGTTCGCGGTGTTGCCCCAGGCCAGGTCCATGCACAGGCCGAGCGAGCGGATGGTGCCGTCCGACTGGAAGACCCACTTCTGCCTGGCGGCGCCCGAGCAGTCCAGGATCTGCAGCCGGGTGCCGTCCCCGCCGGAGTTGGTGACGTCGATGCACCGGCCGGACCCGGTGCCGATGAGCTTCACGCCGGGGACGGTGGGGGTCTTCGTGCCGCTGCTGCCGGACGAGGTACTGCCGGACGAGGTACTGCCCGACGACGTGCTGCCGGTCGAGGTCTTCCCGGAGGACGAGGAGGACTTGGAGCCGCTCGACTTCGAACCGGAGGACGTGGAGCCCGAGTCCGAACCGGAACCGGAGCCGGAGCCGGAGCCGACGGTGCCGCCTCCCGGCTGCTGCCCGGTCGAGCCGGTGCCCGTGCCGCCTGCCGACCCGGAACCGCCGGAGGCGGTCTTCCCGGGCCGGTGGGAGGGGGTCCGCGCGGGCGTCGGGGACGAGGACGGCGACGGGGACACGGATCCGGTGGTGCCGGACAGCGTCGTCGGCTCCCCCGCCGCCACCACCGCGGCCGGTGCGGTGTCCGGGCCGGGGAAGAGGTCCACCCGGCTCAGCAGCGGCACGGCCAGGGCCACGACGACGGTGAGCCCGGCCGCCGCGCCGACGGTCGCCCACACCCGCACGCCCGGCACAAGGCCGCGGCGGGGTACGGCGGGACGGCGGGCGAAGGTGTCGCTGAAACGTCCCGCCGGGGTGCCTGACCGGTCCGCCGGGGGCCGGGGTCTGCGAAGGGGCGGCACGTCGTCTCCTGAAGGTCTCATGAGGGGTCCTGGAACACCCGGAACATGCGGGGCACAGGAACAGTAACCAAGCCACGGCACCGATCCCCCCACCCGACCACGAACATCCGACCGAACGTCACCTTCCGTACACCTTGCAGGGTTACCTGTGACAGATCTGTTGCGGGCCGGGCGGCGACGACTTCGTGAACTGGCCTTATTCGCGCTAGCGTTCGCGGCGGATGCCATTCACAGTGACGCAGAGCGACACCGCACGACAGCGCAACAGCACCACCGACACCGGGAGGCGGAGGCCGTGAGCCTCATCGACCATGACCACGCCGACGGCGCGGACCGGACGCTCGGCCTCCTTCTCGCGGAGCGCGACAGTCTGCGCCGCTTCGTGACCGGCATGATGGGGCGCGACCCCCACGGCGCGGAGGACGTCGTCCAGGAAACCCTGTTGCGGGCCTGGCAGTCGGCCGGCCGGCTGGACTGGAGGGACCGGCCCATCCGGATGTGGCTGTTCCGGGTGGCCCGCAACCTCGTGGTCGACGGCCGGCGCCGGGACCGGAGCATCCCGGTGGGGATCACGGCGGCGGACTTCGGCAGTGCCGCCCCCGCGCCGGTGCCCGACCACGCCGAACAGGTCGGTGACCGGCGGGTGCTGGTCTCCGCCCTGCGCACCCTCGCGCCCGCGCACCGGGAGGCCGTCGCCCGCGTCCATCTGCTGGGCCAGCCGGGCCACGACGTGGCCCGCCAGCTCGGACTGCCCCCGGGCACGGTCAAGTCCCGTACCCATCACGGCATCCGCGCGCTGCGCACCACCCTCGAATCCCACGGCTGCCGCCCGGCCGGGACCGAGCATCTCCGGGGAGAGACGACCTCATGACCTCCGACACCGTCACCACCCTGCTCGGCCTCGTCGGCGTCCTGGTGCTGGTCCTCGCCGTCACGCACTGGCTGGTCCGGCGCGGCGGCGGCTGGAAGGCCCTGTGGCGCCGGCTCGGGCGGGAGGCCGGCCTGACCGTGAAGGCGTTCACGGGTCCGGTCCGCACGGAACTGCGTTACCGGCGCGGTCTGCGCCTGCTGGTGCGGCTGCTGCGCGACCCGGCCGTCTGGGCCGACGCCGAGCGGGCCACGGCGCTGGCCGCGGCCGTCCGGCCCGGAGTCCGGCCCTACGGTGTGCTGGCCGGCCCGGAGTGGATGGCCGTACTGGTCGCGGCGGACGGCGACGCGCTGCGCGAGCCGCCGGAGCCCTGGGCGGCGGACGAGAGCGATCCTCGGCTGTGGTGGATCGACCGTGCCGACCTGACGGACGACGGCACGGAGTCCGCCGTGCCGCTGCTGGTGTGCGTGGGGCACGACATGGGCCACGCCGTCCTGCTCGACGTGCGTTCCGGACCGCCGGCGCTGTCCGTGTACGGCCCGTCGCGCGCCGCCCGTTCGACCCGTGCCGTGCTCCAGGCGCTGGCCGCACAGCTGGACGCCCGGCTGCCGGAGGGCCGGGTCGCCATCGCCGCCGGGGTGCACCCGCGGCATCCGGGGATGCCGGCCACCGCGGCGGTCGGGCAGCCCGGCATCGAGGTCGCGGTCTGCGCCGACCCGTTGGAGCGGCCGCTGCCGTCCGGGGTCCGGCTGCTGAGCCTGGGCGTGGCCCGGGGCCGGACCCGGCTGCTGGAGATCGCCCCGGACGCGGTGCTCACGGTGCACGGCGCGCCCGCCGCCGCCCGGGTCGACGTGCTGCCGCTGTCGCGGGCCGTGGCCCGGACGCTGGCCGCGCTGCCGCCGTGCCCGGACCTCCCGTCCGAGGAAGCCGTTCACCCGGTGGACGCCGTGGCCGTGACCGACCCCGACCTGCTGCCGGACGAGCCGGACCTCGACGCCGGCGCGGCTCCCGTCGCCGGGCCGACCGGGGTCTCCGCGACCCGGCCGGCCCCCGCGTCCGAGCGGACCGCCGCGCCGGTGCCCGCTCCGGCTGCCGCGCCGGTGCCCGCTCCGGCCGCCGCCGTCGAGAGCGACGACGACTTCGCGGAACCGAGCACCGCCGAGGCGGCCGGGGTCTCCGCGACCTCGCCGCAGGCTCCGTGACGGCCCGACCGCCGTACCGGTCCCCTGATCCCGTTGATCCTGTACGAACGAATGCCCGGCTGGGAGCCGTGAACCTCACCATCACCACCGTGGACGCCACGGACGGACAGCGCCGCGACCACCAGGTCCGGCTGCCCTCGAACGCCACCGTCGGCGATCTCGCCGCCGCCCTGACCGAGGACGAGGGCGCCGCCACCGGCGGCGCGGACTGGGCGGCGGCCGGTGCGCCGCGGGCCCGGAACCTCTACGCCGGTGACCACCGGCTCGATCCCGGCGCGCCGGTGTCCGGCAGCGGCATCCGCGACGGCGGACTGGTCGGGCTCGGCGGCCCGGCCCGCCCGGCCGACCTGGTCCGGGTCCAGGACGACGCCGACCCGGCCGGAGTGCTCGCCGAGGTGCACCTGGTCTCCGGGCCGGGTGCCGGGCGCACCTGGCGGCTCGGCCCCGGCAGCCACGAGATCGGCACCGACCCGCTGTGCGCCCTGCGGCTCGACGCCGCCGACGGGGTGCCGGAGAGCGGGCTGTGGGTGACGGTCGGCGCGGACGGCACCGCGGCCTGGCAACGCATCGACGCCGACCCCGAGGCCGCCGTGCGGGCCCGGCTCGCCTCGCCGCCGCCCGACGACGCCATCACCCAGCTGCGCCGCCCCCGCCCGCAGCCGCCCCGCGAGCGCCCGGCTGGCCCTGGCCCGGTGCCGTGGCCGGCCGGTGAGGACCTGACGGTGGGTCCGGTGCTGCTGCGGATGAGCGGCCCGGTCGAGGCGGACGCGGCCGTGACGCCGTCCGCCGACGGCTACGGCGTGGACTACAACCGGCCGCCGCGGATCGCCCCGCACCTGGACGCCGAGCGGGTCCGGCTGCCGCAGCCGCCGTCGCCGCCGCAGAAGCGGCCGTTCCCGACCGTGATGATGATCTCCCCGATCGTCCTCGGCCTGTTCATGGTCAGCATCTTCAAGTCGTACTACTTCCTGGTGTTCCTGTTCCTCAGCCCGATGATGATGCTGTCGAACTGGGCGACCGGCCGCCGTGCGGCCCGCAAGCAGTTCCTGGAGTCGGAGGCGGCCTACGAGCGGCGCCGTGACGTCCTGGAGGAGCAGGTCCGGGACGCGGTCGTGGGCGAGCGCCGGGTGCGGGACAAGACCGGCCCGGACCCGGCGGCGGTCGCCCTGATCGCGACCGGTCCCGGCGGCCGGCTCTGGGAGCGGCGCCGCCGCGACCCGGACCATCTGGTGCTGCGCCTGGGCACGGTGGACCAGCCGTCGGTGCGGGAGCTGGAGGACCCGGCGCGGGACGAGAACCACCGCTCGATCCGCTGGAACATCCCCGACACGCCGATCGGTGTCGACATCACCGCGCATGGGGTGGTGGGCATCGCCGGTCCGGCGGCCGAGGTGCAGCCGCTGGCCCGCTGGCTGGTGGCGCAGGCCGCGGTGCTGCACAGCCCGCGCGACCTGCGGGTCGTCGTCCTGACCGAGCCGGACCGGGTGGCGGACTGGGCGTGGACCCGCTGGCTGCCGCATCTCAGGCCCGGTACGGCCGCGGGTCCCGTGGTCCTGGTCGGCAACGACCCGGAGTCCACCGCCGCCCGGATCAGCGAACTCGTCTCCCAGGTGCAGTCGCGGCGCCGGCAGGCCGGCAACGAGCGTGACGTGGTCTTCACCGAGCCCGACGTGCTGGTGATCGCGGACGGTGCGCGGCGGCTGCGTGACGTGCCCGGCATGGTGCAGGTGCTGACCGAAGGACCGCGGGTGCGGATCTTCAGCGTCTGCCTGGACGAGCAGGAGCGGCTGCTGCCGGAGGAGAGCACGGGCGTCGTGCTCGCCGCCGACGGACGGCTGACCCTGCGGCGGCCCGGCGCGCCCGACCTGCCCGCGGTGCGCGCCGACCGGGTCTCCCCCGAGTGGTGCGAGCAACTGGCCCGCGCGCTGGCCCCGCTCCGGGACGTCAGCCCCGAGCACGACGCCGGACTGCCGCAGCGGGTCCGGCTCCTGGACCTCCTCGACCAGGAGCCGCCCAACGCGCAGGCCCTGCTGGACCGCTGGCAGACCGACCCCGCCTCCACGTCCTTCCTCATCGGCACCGGCTTCGACGGCCCGCTCTCCCTGGACCTGGTGCAGGACGGACCGCACGGCCTGGTCGCCGGTACGACGGGTTCCGGCAAGTCGGAGCTGCTGCAGACGTTCGTGGCCTCGCTGGCCGCCGCCAACCGGCCCGACGAACTCACCTTCGTGCTGGTCGACTACAAGGGCGGCAGCGCCTTCAAGGAGTGCGCGAACCTGCCGCACACCCTCGGCATGGTCACCGACCTCGACGCCCACCTGGTGGAGCGGGCCCTGGAGTCGCTCGGCGCCGAACTCCGGCGCCGGGAGCAGGTGCTGGCCGCCGCCGACGCCAAGGACCACCCCGAGTACCGGGCCAAGCGGGCCGCCGACCCCTCGCTGGCCCCGCTGCCTCGACTGCTGCTGGTCATCGACGAGTTCGCCACCCTGGTCCGCGAAGTCCCCGACTTCGTGCCCGGGTTGATCAGCATCGCGCAGCGCGGCCGTTCGCTCGGCATCCACCTGATCCTGGCCACGCAGCGCCCGGCGGGTGTGGTGACGGGTGACATCCGCGCCAACACCAACCTGCGGATCGCGCTGCGGGTCACCGACATGACCGAGAGCCAGGACATCATCGACGTCAAGGACGCCGTCGACATCTCCTCCGGCACCCCCGGGCGGGCCCTGGTGCGGCGCGGGCCGAAGCAGGCCGACCCGTTCCAGACCGCCTGGGTGGGCGCGGAGCGGCCCCGGGAGACACCGGCCGCCGCGGCCGAGCCGGAGGCCGGTCCCCGCAAGCCGGTGCGCGCGGTGGACGTGGGCTGGGACGCGCTCGGCCGCCCCGCCGAACTGCCCGCCGAGACGCGGACGGTGACGGTCGCCTCCGCGCAGGGCCCGGCCCCGACCGACCTGCAGGCGCTGGTCGAGGAGATCCGCACCGCGGCCGACCTGCTCGACGACTTCACCGCGCAGCCCAGCCCCTGGCTGCCCCCGCTCCAGCGCGAACTGACCCTGGCGGACCTGGACGAGCTGGGTGCCACCCGCGAGGGCCGGCTGGTGATCCCGTACGCCCTGGAGGACGTGCCGCAGTTCCAGCAGCGCCGGGTGGCGGTGGCCGACCTGGCCACCTTCGGGCACCTGTACGTCATCGGGGCGCCGCGCTCGGGCCGTACCCAGGTGCTGCGGACCATCGCCGGGTCCGCGGCGCGCGCGGCGAGCACCGCCGACGTGCACATCTACGGCATCGACGCGGGCGGCGGCGGACTCACCGCGCTCGGTGCGCTGCCGCACTGCGGTGGCGTGGTCTCCCGGCACGACCTGGAGCGGCTGGGCCGGCTGCTGCAGCGCCTGAACCGGGAACTGACCGAGCGGCAGGACCTGGCGCAGACGCACAGCGCGACCGGCATCGCCGAGCTGCGCAAGCTGCTGCCGAAGGCCGAACGGCCCGCGCACATCCTGCTGTTCATCGACGGCTGGGACTCGCTCTCGGTCATCATCGACGAGCACGACCACGGCCAGCTGGTGCAGGAGGTGACCCGGCTCATCCGTGAGGGTGCCGCCGCGGGCATCCATGTCGTCGCGACGTCCGAACGCTCCCTGCTGGGCGGGCGGATGGCCGCGCACAACGACCACAAGCTGCTGCTGCGGCAGGGCGACCGCAGCGACTACCAGGCGGTCGGCATGATGCCGAACAAGATCCCGGCCGACATCCCGCCGGGCCGTGGCTGGCACGTCCTCAGCGGCACCGAGACCCAGGTGGCGCAGCTGGCGGCCGGCGGCGGCACCGAGCAGGCCGAGGCGCTGCGCTCGATCGGCGAGGCCGCCCGCAAGCGGGACGCCCAGGTGCCCGAGGCCCGGCGGCCGTTCCAGGTCGCGGTGCTGCCGCGCTCGGTGGAGTTCGCCGAGGCCTACGAGAAGGTCGCGCAGACCGACCGGCGGCCGATGTGGGGTCTGCTCGGCGTCGGCGGCGACGAGGGCGGCCCGGTCGGCACCGACCTGGCGGGCTCCGCCTCGGCGTTCGGGGTGTTCGGCCCGGCCGGGTCGGGCCGCAGCAACACCCTCGCCTCGATCGCGGTTTCCCTGCTGGCCGGCGGTACCTCGCTGGTCGTGCTCACCCCGCGCGAGTCGCCGCTGCGCGCCCTGGAGCGGCACGCCACGGCCACCGTGCTCACCGAGAACGACCCGTCGGCGGATACCGTGCAGGCGGCGCTGGACGCGCTGCCGGGGCCGAAGGTGGTGGTGATCGACGACGCCGACCTGCTCACCAGCTCGGCGGCGGACAAGCTGCTCAAGGAGATCGCCGTCTCGGGCCGCGACCGGGGCCTGGGGCTGGTCTACGCGGCTTCGGCGGAGGGGTTCCAGAGCGGGATGAGCGGCTGGACGCTCGCGGCCCGCCGGGCGCGGCGCGGTCTGCTGCTCGCGCCGAAGAACCTCACCGAGGGCGACCTGGTCGGCGTACGGCTGATGCCGAGCGTGGTCCGGGCGACGACGCACCCGGGCCGGGCGTGGACGGCCGGTCCGAGCGGCGCGCTGCTCGCCCTCCAGGTCCCGCTCACCCCGCTGCGGTCCTGACCACCCCCGCCGCACCGCACGAGAGGGGCCCTTCCCGGGAAGTCCGGGAAGGGCCCCTCTCGCGTACGGGTGTTACGAGTTGTTCTGCAGGCTGCTGCTGATGCCCTGGTCGAACTGGATCGCGTTCTCCTTGATGCCGTTGAACATCTCCGAGAAGTCGTTGATGCCCTTCACGGCGGCCAGCAGGCTGGTGTCGAAGTTGTTGTAGGTCGTGCGGATGACCTCGCTGGACTGCTGGAAGACCATGCCGTCGTCGACGAGGGTGTTGACCCGGTTGCGCAGGTTGCTGAGCACCGGCAGCAGGTTCTCGTGGGCGTCGTGCAGCAGGCTCACGACCTCCTCGATCTTGTGGTAGTCGAGGTTGATGCCGTTGTAGCTGGCCATGGGGTTCCTGTCCGTTCCTGTGGGTCGTCAGTCGTCAGTCGTCATCGGTGGTGCCACCCACCTGCTGCCAGTCCGGCTGGTTGCCGTTGGCGTCCTTGGGACCACGGGTGTACTGGGTGGTGTCGCCGTCGCTGCCGGTGGTCACCATCGTGCCGCTGCCGTCGGAGTTGAGGTTGGTCTCCGAGTGCACGGTGCTGCCGTCCGGGTACGAGGTGTCCGTGGTGTAGTGGTTGCCGTCGCTGGAGTAGTTGGTGACCGAGGTGTAGGTCTTGCCGTCGTAGGTGACGGTGGACTCCTCCTTGATCACATGGCGCTGGTCGTCGAGCGTGAGATGCGTGTGGACGGTGCCGCGGTCGGTGGTGATCGTCTGGTCCAGCGGCGGGTTGCCGGGGTCGGTGGCCGAGCAGAAGTCCGGCATCGTGCCGTCCGGGCCGGGCACGCACTGGTCGAGGTGGGACTGCTTGTAGTCCCACAGGTCCTTGTCCCGGAAGTAGTTCTGCAGTCCCAGGTTGCTGCCGGTGATGCCCATGCCCTGGGCCAGTTCGGAGTCGAACGACAGGAACGCCTCGCCCACCGAGCCGAAGGCGCCCGCCAGTTCCTTGAGTCCCTTGTCCGCGTGGGACATGGTGCTGCTGGCGTTGGAGTAGAAGCCCGAGAGCGCGTCGGCCAGGGTCTGGTCGCCGAGGACCGTCAGGGCCTCGGTGGAGGTGTAGCCGTCGTAGTCCGTCTGGCCGAGCCGGGAGAACGTGCTGTTGTCGAGGAGCGGACCGATGTCGCCGGCCAGGTTCTCCAGGTCCCGTTTGGCGTCGTTGAGCACGTTGTATTCGATTTTCAGGCCATCGGCCATGCGTGGGCCTCCCAGTCGTGACTCCGGTCAGTTGGACCACGCCGCACGCACCACACCGGTTCACCCGGGGCGGCTGCTGTAACCCAGATCACGTGAACCGCACCGGGGGCTGTGGCGTGGTCAGGTGGGGAGTGACCGCCCCGAGCCCCGCAGCTTCCGGGAGGAACCCGTATGCCACGCCCGACCGACTGGAACGCGATCGGGCTGGACAGCGATCCCACGCCGGGCGAGCCCGACCAGATCCGGACGCTGTCCACCGAGCTCAACCACCTGGGTTCCGAGGCTCGCCGCATCAGCACGGCGATCGACGCGGTCATGAACACCGCCGGCGACAGCGTCTTCGTCGGCGAGGCCGCCGACGCGCTGCGCGGCAAGGTCAACGACCGGCTGCGCGGGCACATCGAGGACGTGGCGCAGTCCTTCGAGAGCGCGGCGACCGCGCTGAACACCTGGGCGGACAAGCTGGTCGACCTGCAGTCCCGGGCCGACGGCGCGCTCAACTCGGGCCGCGGGCTGTCCGAGGACGACCCGGACCGGGAGACCTACGCGTCCACGGCCCGGCAGGCGGGCACCGAGCACGGCGAGGGCGCCTCCGCCGCGGCGAGCAGCATCTCGGGGGTCTCCGACATCCAGCTGCCGATCTCCGAGTGCGAGATCTTCTGGGAGGCGTTCCAGTGGCTGGCGATCATCCTGATCATTCCGGCGCTGATCTTCGGCGGCCCGATCGCGCTGCTCGCCCTCGGCGTCAACCTGACCCTCTTCATCAAGACGATCGTCGACTTCGCCAACGGCAACGCCAGTTTCCTCGACCTGTTCCTCGCCGGGCTGGGCATCCTGGCGCCCACCACCAAGGCGCTGCCGATCTTCCAGATCATCAAGGGCGTCGCGACGAGCGCGTTCGCCAAGGGGTTCGCCAACATCGCCCGCGGCACCTTCCAGGCGCTGCGCAACCTGTTCACCAACGGCTTCCGCCCCACCACCCTGCTGCTGGGGCTCAAGGACCTGGTCCGGCTCGGCAGCACCTGGGTCTACAAGGGCGGCCTGTGGGTGCTGGACGGCATCCACAACCTGCCCAACGTCATCGGCCGCGGCGTCAACTCCCTGAGCCTGACGGTCGTACAGGGCTTCAAGGCGATCCCCGGGTTCGTGCGCGGGCTCCCGGAGACGCTCTCCCGGGGCTGGCAGGCCACCAAGCAGTGGGTGGGCCAGGAGTTCGGCGGCACCAAGTGGCTGCGGATCCTCCTGCCGGTGGACGCGGCGGAGATCGGCGAGTTCGGCTTCGCTCGCGCCCTGCGGATCGGCCTCTTCGACCGCGGCCTGCTCGGCCGGCACGTCTTCGGCGCCCCGATCACCAGCGGCATCGGCCGTACGATCAGCTCGGTCCCGGTCGACCCGCGCACCGTCGACGCCCTGGTCGACATGCCCCGCATCCAGTTGAACGAGGTGCGGTTCGGGGCGGGTTCGGGACAGAGCAGCATCCGCAACCTCGACCTCCACATCCCGAGCACACATCTGGACGTCACCTCCACCCTGCGGCCGCCGTCCCTGAACCTCGGTGACGTCGGCGCGATCGCCCACCGCGGCAACTTCGGCGTCCACGCGGCGCGCACGGTGGACGCGCTGGTCGACATGCCGCATGTGCAGCTCGGCAACGTGCGCGTGGAGAACTTCGGCGCGCTGGGCGGGCATGCGGAGCTCGGGGTGAGCGCCGGCGCCACACCGACGCTCACCACCGCGTCCGGCCTGCACGTGCCCGCCTCGGCCGGGGTCCCCGGCGCCACCCACGGCATCACCAACACGCCGGTCACCGCCGTCTCCGGGGGCGCCCACACCACGCTCACCGGGCTGCCGCCGACGCCGGCGAACCTCACCTCCCACGCGGAGGTGCTGCTGCCGGGCGGCGCGCACAACACCACCCACACGCCGGGCAGCACGGTCCTCACCGGCACCCACGGCACCCCGCCGCCGGCCGCTTCCACGCTCGGCGACCTGTCGACCGCGAACCCGACCGCGGGCACCCTGCACTCGGCGTTCACCGGCACGCCGGGCGTAGGCACCGTGCACGCGCCCGGCACCCCCGGTATCGGCGCCGCCCACACCACGCTGACCGGCACCCCGGGCACGAACATCGCGCACACCGCGCTCGACTCGGCCCCGGCGCCCGGCGCCCCGCACGACGTGACGGCGCCGCACAGCCTGCTCACCGGCCCCACGACCGTCGCGCACCCCTCACCGACCGGCCTCGGGCACGGCGGGCCGGGCAACGTCGACGCCGGGGTCTCGGCCTTCGACCTGCTGGCCGGCACCCGTCACAACACCCCGCACTCCCCCGTGTCCCCCGGCACCGGCGGCGCCCTCGCCGACCGCACCACCAGCGCCCTCAACGCCAACCAGACCCGCCTCCACCTCGACGAACTCGTCCACCAGCCGGGCTCCCCTCGTCCCGGCACCCCGGCGGAACGGCTCCCGCACGGCTCACCGTCCCCGACGCCCGGGACGCCGGACCGCCTGACGATCACCCCGGCCACCCCGGACCGGCTGTCGACGAGCCCGGCCACCCCCGACCGGCTGACGGCGAGCCCGGCGAACCCCATCACCTCCGACCGGCTCCCCCTCAACGGCGGCACTCACGAGCCGGCACCCGCGCCCTTCGGCGGCTCCGGGCACCTGGGCCCCGGCGCCGACCACAACCGCTCAGCCCTCGACCTCGTCGACACCGGCCGCAGCGCCCGCACCACCGACGGCCCCGCCTTCGCCGGCACGCCCGCCCACACCGACGCGGACAAGGGCCTGGCCGGCTCGGCCACCGGCACCCCGGCGCACGCCCCCGTGGAGCTGCCGGCCCACGCCGCCCCCGACATCACACCCACGCCGCGCCCGGACACCGCCCACTCCGGTGGTCAGGAGCTGCCCGGGCGCGGGCCCCGGCTCACCCCGGCCGAGATCGAGCAGGCGTGGTTCCGGGACGGCGAACGCGTCGACGCGCTCTTCGGCCACCTGGACGACCCGTTGCGCGGGGCCCGCCGCGAGGCCTGGCGGGACCATGTGCAGGCACGGTACGACCTGGGCCGGGCCGAGGATCTGGTGCCGCACAACGGGCACGCGGGCAGCTCCCGCGGCCCCACACCCGACGAGATCCGCGCCCGCGAGAACGTCGAGGCCGCCCAGCAGCGGTACGACGCCACGCACCACCGGCTGACCGAACTCGGCGTCGACCCGGTGCGGATGGAGGCCGACCTCGGCGCCCTGCGGCAGCTCAGCCTGACGGAACGGCCCCGGCTGCTCGGCGGCACGGTCACCACGGCCAACGACGCGACTCCCCCGCCCGCGGCCGCCGACCACGGGGCCCACGGCGCGCACGGCGAGAGCGGCGCGGCCTCCGTGACACCGCCCAGGCGGCTGAACGACATCCTGGCCGACCAGACCAAGGCCCATCAGGAGCTCCAGCAGGCGGAGATCAAGCAGACGCAGACCGGCAAGGACGCCGACAAGATCGCGGAGGCCAGGGCGAACCTGACCGAGGCGGACACGAAGTTCAAGGACACGACCCGCGAACTCGACGAGGCGCTCCAGCACGAACTCGACAACCGTCGGCTCTCCCAGCGTGAACTGAACCTGCTCGTCGACCAGTTCGCGGGCGCCGGCGACATCGACCGGGCCCTGAAGCTCCAGACCCACGCCCGGAATCTGGACGCCGCGTCCCGCGGCGCGGGCGACGGCCCCGTCCGCGCGGACCAGTTCATCCGGACCGGCGAGGAGATCCGGTCCCAGTCGGTCACCGTCCGGCGGCTCGCCGACGAACTCGAATCCCTGGTGCGCGCGGGCACGACTCCGCACAGCGAGCTGAAGGGCCTGGCGGAGGGGCTGGAGCAGGCCGCCAAGGACCTGGACGCGGCCCTCCAGGGCCATGTCACGGACGCCGCCCGCTTCGGGGGCACCTACACCCTGCGCAACGAGCACACACCCGTCGCGGCCGTGGCCCACCACCTCGCCGAGCTGGTCGACGACGCGGTCAAGGCGGCGAAGCCGGGCGACAAGCTCGTGCTCAAGGGCTTCCTCGGCACCGACGCCTCCGTGGAACGGATCCAGCGCGGCATCCCGGACCTCCTGCGGCGCTACCGCGAGAACCAGGCGTTCGGAGAGGTGCACAGCGGAGAGCAGTGGAAGGCGGTACTGCCCGGGACCGAGGCCCAGTGGCGGAAGGTGTTCGAGGACTTCGACGGCTTCGACAAGCTGTCCAGGTCCCAGCAGCACGACTTCGTGCGCAAGCTGTCCGAGAAGAACATCGCGGACCTGCGTGCCGACTTCGACAACCTGCTGAAGGACCTGCCGGAGGCGGACCGCCTGAGGTTCCAGCAGCTGCGGGACAGGCTCCAGGGCCTGCCGTACCGGATCAAGCACGCCACTCCGGCCTACCACGCCATCGCCAACAGCGGTGTGATGTCCTCCCAGGGCGACCTGGCCCGACGGGGCGTCAGGTTCCTCGCGTCCGGCAAGAGTTCGGCGAAGAACACCTCCAACCTCGGCAACGACGACTTCGTGTTCTTCCGCATGGAGGTCGGCGACAAGCCGATGGCGACCCGGTACGGGCCGACCACCCTCGTCTTCGACGCCAAGGTCCTGGAGGAGAAGGGCGGCTGGGTCTCGCTCCACGACCAGCTGCACCCGCTGGACCGCGACACCATGAACCAGCTGAAGTTCGGCGACGACGTCGTCCGCAGCGCCAAGTACGACGACGGCTTCGACGAGGTGGGCAAGCGCGGCCGCTGGACGTACGAGTACCCCGACCACAGCATTCGCCAGGTCTCCTTCGAACAGGAGGTCTTCCACGGCGAGCACGTGCAGGAGGCGCTGGCCCTGTCGGTGGTGCGCGAGGTCCATCTCATCGGGGGTGCCTTCAAGGACGACGTCTTCCGGCTGCTGGCCGACACCGCGCACCCGGAGGAGCTGGGCTCGGTCATCTCCAAGCTGTACCGCCCCGAGGCGAAGTTCGGCTCGGGGCTGCCCGTCAACCCGCTCGGGAGCCATGCCACGAGCGAATGGCCGTCGCCGCTCGCGGTGCACGACGCGGAGGGCGACGGACGCTATCTCGCCGACGGCACGGTCGACCCGGCCGCACGGGCCGCCGGCAAGGCCTTCGACGAGGCCTCGGACCGGATGCGGCAGGCGGACAACGCCCTCAGGAGCGGCAACAACAAGGCGCTGCGCTACAACCTCAACAAGGCGCAACCGCACGCCGAGCAGTCGGTCAAGCTGACCCAGGACTTCCACGGGGCCGCCGTCGGCGCACGCAAGGACATGGCGAAGACCCTGCTCGACCAGCGCGAGCAGCTCCTCAAGGACATCAACACCCGCCTCGACGACCTGAAGCCGCAGAACAGGCCGGCCAAGAACCAGGGTGCCGGGACCTCCTCGTCGACCGCCGGGGCGAACGGCCCCGACCTCAGCGCGCTTCCGCAGTCGGCCGAGGACGCGCTCAAGGCCGTCCCCGGCATCACCGACCAGATGAAGAAGATGATCCGGGCGCTGGGCAACTCGGACGGCTTCCGGTCCCTGCCCGACTCCAAGGTCGGCACGCAGACCACGGCCGCCGTCGACCTGGGCAGGACGGCCTTCGACAAGGCGTTCAAGCACCTCTCCAGGGCGGGACTGGTCGAGGGTGACACCGCGGGCCTCCACTTCACGGACGAGGGCCGCCGGCTGTTCCTGCCGCCGGGCGGCGAGGCCAGGACGACGGCACCGTCCGTGTCCGGCGCAACGGACGTCCACACGGCCCCGGCCGACGTCCAACCTCAGCTCCCCCACACCCCGTTGGGCCCGGACACCAAAGCCCCCGCCGTCACCGGCGACAGCCTCCCGTCCCACGGCCTGGACACGAACTCGCCTGCGCCGCACGACCTCGGCGGCGACTCCCCGGCACCGCACCCGGCCGACACCGACACCCTGCCCCCGGCACCCCACGACCTCGACACCACGTCCCCTGCGCCGCACGGCACCGAAGCGCAGTCGCCGGTGCCGCCCCACCCCACCGAAACCGACAAGGCCGCACCGCCCCTCGACGACGTCCACCCGGCAACGCCCCACCACGGCGACGACGGCGACCTCGCCCCGATGCCCCCGAGGGACGACACACGGCTCGGCGGCGGGTCCACACGGCCGCTCGGTGACGCCGTCCTCGACGACGTGCTGAGGCCTCCCCATCGGACCGGCGACACCACCGCGGCACCGGCACCCGGCACCGCTCACCCGCCCACGCCCGACCTCCTCGACCGGGCCGCGTTCCGCCGCAACACGTACCGGGAGAACGGCATCCGGGCCCGCTCGCAGATCCGGTACGTCGACCGTGCTCTCGACGCCTTCCACCACGTGCCCGCCGACCAGTTGGCGGGGCGGGCCCAGGCCCTCGACGACCTGGCCGGCGCCGCCCAGGACTTCCTGCAGGCCCGCCCGGTATCGGTTCGCCGCGCCGGAGTGGAGCAACTGCTGCACCAGGTGCGGGCCGAGGCGGACGCCTACCGGCTGCTCGACGACTTCCGGCGGCTCGGCGGCGACGGGGACGGGCTGGCCGGCCGCGTCCGTACCGCGCTCGCCGACGGCGGCACGACCCCGCACACGCAGACCAGGCTCCAGACGATCCTCGACGGCATGGACAGGTCCGCGCAGGCCCGGCGGCAGAACGACGCGCTGAGTCTGCTGGACGGCACCCCGCCGCTCCGGAACACCGGTGACACCACCCTCGCTGTGCCCTCCCGGCAGCCCGGGGAGACGCCGTGGGCGGCGGAGTCGGCGCGGATCGACCAACTCCTGGGCGGCGACGGCAGGCCGTTCCGGGAGGCCTGGGTCGAACTGTCGTCCGCCCGGGTCGAACTGAACCGGGTCGAGGATCTGCGCGCCGCGCCGGGCGGAGCCGGCACGTCACGGGGTGTCAGTGAATACGACGTGCAGCTCAACCACGAACTGGTCTCCGCCCAGGAGCGGTTCCGAACCGCGTACACGAACCTGGAGGACCTCGGGATCCATCCGACGGAGATCGAGGCCCGGATCCACGAGATCCAGCTGGGCGCCACCCACCGCGGCGCCACCCTCGGCGCGGGCAAGCTCGACACCCTGCCCGACACCGCCCCACCCGGGGTCAACCACGTCGTTCTCAACAACTCGGGCGTGAGCGGGCCGAACGGCCTGCACATCGAGCGGACCGTGGGCCAGGACAACGCGGTGACGCTCCGGGTGGTCGACCCGCAGCTGCACCCGGACCCGGCACGCACGGTCGTCGCCCGGCCGGACGGCGGTTTCGACGTCCGGCACACCGCGTCGGACACCGTCGACACCTACACCGCCAACGGTGACCGGATCGCCTACGACATCCCGCTGCACGGGGCCGACGGCAGGCCGACCGGGCTGCGTCTGCACACGGACATCAACGGCCACGGGACGCCCCAGGCCCTGACGGTGCACGGCCCCGGAGCGGACCGGCTGACCGCCGTCCCGCTGCCCGGCGACGCGGCGCGGATCACCCATCTCGACACCGGCGTCACCCGGCGCGTGGACGCCCTGGGCCACCAGCTCGACGAGGGCGTCCAGCTCACCGGGCGGGACGGCGCGCCCGGCGATGCCGACCGGGTGTGGGTCACCGACGGCGCCGACGTCCATGTCACCGATCTCGCGGGCAACCGTCTGGACCTGCGGGTGCAGGACCTGGGTGACGGCAACGGCGTCAGGGTCACCGACGGGACGACCGGGGTGTCCGTACGCCACGACGGCCGGGGCCGCCTCCAGGAGAACGGTGTCTCGCTGACCGATCCGCGGGGCACGCGCGGGGAGCGCTTCCTGGCCGACGACGGCCAGGGCCGCTTCACGCTGACCGACGCCTCCGGTGCCCGGCAGCCCCAGCCGGTCACCGTGCTGCCCGGCGGCTCCGGCTTCCGGGTGACCGACGAGGCGAGTGGCGCGACCAGCAGGTTCACGGCCGACGGCCGGTACCAGGACACCGGCCTCGCCCTGTTCGACCCGGCGGCGAACGCGCGCGGCGACCGGATCGTCGTACCGGACGGCCCGGGCGGTCACCGTCTCACCGACACCGCGGGGCAGCCGCTGCCCGAGCGGGTGGTAGCGGTCGGCGGCAACCGGCCGCGCACGATAGACGACGTCACCGGCGGGTCCGTGCTGTACGACGTCCAGGGCCGCCCGGTGAGCACCTCGACCGCGTTGGCCGATCCGGCGGGCGGACCGCGCGGTGCCCGGTTCGCCGAACCGGACGGGGCCGGCGGTCACCGTCTCACCGACGCCGACGGCAACCGGCTGCCCGACACCGTCACCGCGCTGCCGAACAACGGCGGTTTCCGCACCGTCCACGACACCGGTCACCGCACCTTCACGCCCACCGGCGACTTCACGGGCGACGGGCTGCGGCTGACCGGACGGGGCGGCGCGCCGGCCGGGCATCTCGACCGGCCGCTCGGCGCGGCTCCGCACTGGCTGGACGACGCGTTCGCGCCGGACCCGGCGCGGGCGGTCACCTTCGACCAGGCGGGCCGCATCGAGATCGCCCGTCCCGGCGGCGGCCGGCAGGTCTTCGACCAGAACACCGGACGGTTCGCCGAGGAGACGGTCCCGCTGCCCGGCGGCGGTCAGCAAACCACCCTGGCCGACGGGACGTTCACCCGGTACGACGGCCAGGGCGCCGTCACGGCCACCGGCACCCCGCTGCCCGTGGGCCACGGTGGACGCCACCTCGTCGTCGCTCCGCCGACCGCGCAGCATCCCGGCGCCTGGCTGGAGGACGCGGCGGGCGGCAGGCTCGCGCACTGGGACGCCACCCGGCGGGGCGACGGCACCACCCGGATCGTGTTCGACGACCGGACCAGCCCGCGGCACGGCGAGTTCGTGCACCTGGCCGCCGACGGCAGCGTGGCCCGGCAGGGCTTCAACGTGCTGGACAACGGGCGGCGCACGGACTACCGGTACGTCGTCGACCACACCGCGGGCACCTGGGAGCGGACCACCAGGTCCGGCGCTCCCGTGGCGGCCGGGTCCTTCCACCACGGCACCGCCGACCTGTCCGGCGCCGCGGGCGGCCACGTCAAGCTGCTCAGCCCGACCAAGAAGCAGGTGCCGGTCTTCGAGCGCCGGGTGCTGCCCGGTGCCTCCGGCGACGTCGTCGACTCCTTCCGGCGGACCGACACGATCGACTTCGCCCGCACCAACCCCCGTACCCACTGGGTGCGCTGGGACGACAGCGGCACGCCGCTCGGCACCGGCAGCCGGCACTACGACACGGCGGGCACCGGCTGGCGGGACACCGACGGCTGGGGCCGCACGGTCCGCGAGTACCGGGACGGGCTGCAGAAGTTCAACGGCAGGACCGGCCACACCCTGGGCGTCGGCGACGGCAACGGGGCCTGGACCTGGCACCGTTACGACGGCGACGGCAGGGTGATCGCCTCGGGCCCGCGGACCCGGGAGCACATCGGCAGCGGCTGGACCGACCGCACCGCGGACGGCCGGATCGCCCAGCAGCAGTGGGGCATGGCCGAATGGCCCGAGCGGGCCGGCCAGTACCAGGAACACGCCATGAACCCGGCGGACGGCTCGCTCCGCGCCACCTGGGAGCGGCACTCCCCGCACGGCAAGGAGGTCGGCAAGCACGAGGCCTTCGGCGACGGCTTCCTGACCACCGACCGCTGGCGCGAGCAGCGCCCGCCCACCTGGGTCCGGACCCGCTGGCTGGCCGGCGCCGAGCACACCCGGCCGCCGTACGCCCATGTCCGGGGCGACGACACCTACCAGCTGTTCACCTGGACGAAGGAGGCGGGGGACGGCGCCACCACCTCCGGGGTGCGGTACGTCGGGATGGACGGCAGCGCGCTGGACCTGGCGGCCGACGGCAGCTTCGCACGCTTCAGCGGCAAGCTGCACGACGGCACCTCCCTGAAGGTCGGCGACCACGCGGCGCGCCCCGGCCACGCTCCGGCCAACCCGGCCGACCACCCCTGGCAGGCCGGTGACCTCAGGGGCTACCGCCGGCAGCTCGCGGACGACCCGCAGGGCAGGCTCTGGCAGGACGTCTACCAGGACGCCGGCGTCACCCGGACCGCCCGCGAGGGCCGCCCGGACGGGGTGGTGCGGGAGTTCACCGGTGACCGCACCTGGGTGGACCGCGACCCGCACGGCAACCTCGTCGGGCAGAGCCACGCCAACCCGGACGGCACCGCCGGGCGCTTCATCGAGGGCTCCGGCCGCGCCGACTCGGGCCGCTGGACCTGGCGTGAGCTGGACGCCCGGGGCACCGAACTCGGCCACGGCCGACGGGAGTTCTTCCGCGGCTCGAACGACTCGCGGCTGCCCTGGGACGACTCCTACCGGGACTACGACGGCAACGGGAACCTGGTCCGCGAGCGCCGGATGCTGGACTCCGGCCGGTACGTCGACGCCTGGCGGGACAACCAGGGCGACTGGCGCGTCAGTACCCACGAGCGCAACGGCACGCCCGTCGCCGTGGGCAACGGCGAGCAGGTCCGCCGCTGGTGGAACGGCCGTGCCTGGCAGGACCGGTGGACGGACGGCGCCCGGCACTTCCGTGACGAGCTGCGCGTGCCCGGCCAGGGCGCGCCCACCGTCCTGCGCGAGACCCCGGTGCACAACGGCGGACCCCTGCGGGTACGGGCGTACAGCACGACCGTCACGCAGAACACCCCGGCCGGTTCCGTCTGGAAGGAGTTCGACCACGGCAGTGTGGTGCGGGAGCGCAAGGCGGACGGCGGCGGGTTCCTGGAGACCGACGCCTGGCGCGGCCAGTGGAACCGTTACAGCAGGAACGGCGAGCTGATCGGCCAACGCACCGACAGCGGGCTGGTGTTCGAGCGGGACACGTTCAACACCTGGCGGCTGGTGGGCAACGAGTACGACTTCCGCGGCGCGCTCACCGAGATCCGCGGCTGGGGCCGTACCACCCGTGAGGCCCAGCGCATGCCGTGGTCCGGCACGGTCGTGCCCGGCGGCGACGCGGCGCTGCGCGAGGCGCGTTACGAGCCGTACTGGCAGTCCGTGGCCAAGAAGGCGGCGCTGGAGTTCGGCCAGGAGTTCATCCTGGAGTTCGGCGCGAACCTCGCCGTCAACGGGATCGTCGCCGCCGTCCAGAACAAGCCGTTCACCGGCAAAGACGCGCTGAAGTCGTTCGCCAACGCGGCGGTCGGCGCGACCATCAAGACCGGTCTGAGCACGGCGGTGCACGAAAACCGGGCCCTCGGGTTCGAGAAGCTCGGCCAGTTCAAGGCGGGCATCGCCAACGTCGACGGCGGCAAGCCGTGGACCCGCCGTCCGCTCAACCACGACAAGACGTGGGTCAACGAGTGGGCGGGCAACGAGACGCCGACCCGCTGGCGGGGCGGCATGTACGACTTCTCGTTCGGTGTCCTGAGCAGCGCGCTGTCCGGCTGGGTCAACGGCAGCATGAACGCGGCCGTGTGGGGCGTCACCAACACGGACGGGCAGACCGTGAAGCTGCACGGCGGGGACGCGGTCTGGGAGGGCGGGATCAACGCGGCCGCCTCGGTCACCACGGCGGCCACCACCGGCCTGGTCAAGAACGTGTTCGTGATGAGTACCGGCAGCCGGCTCTTCCACCGCCAGGGCTTCGCCGACTTCTGGATCCAGCTACCCTTCAAGATCTTCGAGAAGACGATCCAGTCGCTGTACCTGACCAGTACGTATCGTGCGAGCATCAACCCGACGTACTACCAGGCTCCGTGACCGGGCACCGTGACCGGGCAGCGGCGAGCACCGAGGACTGAGGAACGCAGATGACCACCCGTCACACCGTGGCGCCCAAGGGGCAGGGCGGCCGGGGCGCGTACCGGACCATCGGCGAGGCGATACGCGCCGCCTCGCCCGGCGACCTGGTGGTGATCGCCCCCGGCACCTGGACCGAGAACCTGGTCCTGGACCGCGCGGTGGTGCTCACGGCGGAGCACGGCCGGGGCAGCGTGGTGATCGCGGCGCCGCCCGGTGAGGCGCCCGCGGTGACCGTGGACGGGCCGGACTGCGCCCTGCACAACATCACGGTGTGGGGCGCGGACGCGGGCCTGCCCGCCGTGAGCGTGTCGCCGGGCGCCGGGCTGGTCCTGGAGGAGTGCTCGGTGGAAGGCGGCCGGGTCCAGGTGAAGGGCCCGGAGGACGAGGAGGGCGGTACGACGGCCGTCGTACTGCGCCGCTGCCGCCTGGAGGGGGCCAGGCTGGCCGGTCTGCATCTGGCGGGCGGGGTCCGCGCCCTTCTGGAGGACACGGCGGTGACGGGTGTCGACGGTACCGGCGTGGTGCTGTCCGGCACGGCGAGCCTGGACGCCGTACGGCTGCGGCTGGAGCGTACGACCGGGTCCGGGATGCGGCTGCGCGGCCGGTCCCGGCTGCGGCTGACCGACTCGGTGCTGATGGGCAGCGGCCGGGCGGGGCTGCTCCTGGAGGACTCGACGGAGGCGACGGCCGGGGAGTCGCGGATCGAGACGCCCGGGGCGGCGGGGGTGCATCTGACCGGTTCGGCGCGGGCCGAGCTGACCGACTGCCGGATCCGGGGGGCCGCCGCCAGCGGGCTGGTCGTGCAGGAGACCGCGCGGCTCAGCGCGTCCGGCTGTTCCGTGGCCGACGCGGGCGCCAACGGGCTCCTGGTCACGGGGTCGGCCGAGGCGGACCTGGCCGACTGCCGGATCGACCGGAGCACCTTCAGCGCGGTGCACCTGGCCGGTACGGCCGTCGGGCGGCTCGCCGACTGCCGGGTGCGGGGCGGCTCCGAGCACGGGGTGCACGCGACGGGCGAGGCCCGGATCGAGCTGACCGACTGCGGGATCACCGACGTCGCCATGACCGGGGTGAGCGTCCTGGAGCGGGCGGTGGCCATGCTCACCGGCTGCCGGGTCGCCGGGACCGTCGCCGGGATCGGCATCGGCTCGCCCGCGGGCAGCACGGTCGCGGACACCACGGTGACCGGGACGAAGGAGATCGGCGTGCAGGTCGCCAAGGGGGCGGCCGTCTCCCTCGCCGGGATCCGGATCAGCGGCGCGGGGGCGGCCGGTCTGGTGGTCGACGAGGGTGCCGAGGCGACGGTGACCGGCGGCCGGGTCGAGGACTGCGCGGGCTCCGGCGCGGTGGTGTGGACCGGCGCCCGGCCGGAGGTGACCGGCCTGCACATCGACCGGCCGGGCAAGAACGGGGTGTTCCTGGCCGAGGGCGCGGGCGGCACGTTCACCTCGGTCGACGTCACCCGGGCGGGTTTCCCGGCCCTGCACGTCGCCAAGGGCGCCGACCCGGTCTTCCGGCACTGCCGGATCCGGGACTGCGCGGAGGCGCTGGGCACCGACGAGGGTGCCAAGCCGGTCCTGGAGGACTGCACGGCCGACGGCACCCCGCTGACCTTCGGCACCCCGGCCGCAGCCCCCGCCAACGGCCGACCTGGTGCGGCCCCCTCCCCCTCTTCCGCCGCCAAGACCGCAGACGGCTCCGACGAGCCGGAGGAGGAGAACCTGGAGGACCTGCTCGGCGAACTCCACGAGCTGGTCGGCCTGGACCGCGTGAAGCAGGACGTCGGTTCGCTGGTCAAGCTCATGCAGACGGTCCGGCGCCGCGAGGAGGCCGGGCTGCCGGCCCCGCCGCTCAGCCGCCACCTGGTGTTCGCCGGCAACCCCGGCACCGGCAAGACCACGGTCGCCCGCCTCTACGGCCGCCTCCTCAAGGCCCTCGGCCTGCTCCGCCGGGGCCACCTGATCGAGGTCGACCGGACCGCGCTGGTCGGCGAGTACGTCGGCCACACCGGCCCGAAGACCACCGCCGCCTTCAACCGGGCGCTCGGCGGCGTCCTCTTCATCGACGAGGCCTACTCCCTGGCCCCGGCCTTCGCGGGCAACGACTTCGGCACCGAGGCCGTGGCGACCCTGGTCAAGCTGATGGAGGACCATCGCGACGACGTGGTGGTCATCGCCGCCGGCTACCCCGGTGACATGCACCGCTTCATCGGCTCCAACCCCGGCCTCGCCTCCCGTTTCGGCCGCACTCTCCTCTTCGAGGACTACGAGCCGGGCGAGCTGGTGTCGATCGTCGAGTTCCAGGCGGGTCGCCACCGCTACGAGCTGACGCCGACGGCCCGTACCGAACTGTTCTCCCTCTTCGAGGCCATGCCCCGGGGCGAGGGCTTCGGCAACGGCCGTTCGGCTCGCCAGATCTTCCAGGAGATGACCGAACGCCAGGCCCAGCGCGTCGCGGAGCTCACCGCCCCGACGGCCGAGGAGCTGATCAGTCTGGAGGCCCACGACCTGCCCCACCCGGCCGCCCGCTGACGGCACACCTGTGCCGTACAACCGTATAATTTGAGGCCGAACGAACGTCGCGAAGGAGCCACCCGTGCCCGGTCACCGGTCCATCACCGAAGCGGAGAAGCTCGCCTCGGCGAAGCTCGGCGGGATCCCGGTGCGCCGGGACCAGATGGCGGCCGTGGCCAACGTCCACCGGGCCGCCTCCGCCGTCCGCCAGCACCTGGAGAACTCCGTGCTGCGCGGCTCGGACCTCACCTGGACCGCGTTCGTGGTGCTGTGGGTCGTCTGGGTGTGGGGCGAGTCGGAGACCCGGCACGTGGCGGAGGAGGCCGGGATCTCCAAGGGCACGCTCACCGGCGTGGCCCGCACCCTGGAGTCGCGCGGACTGCTCGGCCGCGCCGGGCATCCGGACGACGGGCGCCTGGTGCTGCTCAGCCTCACCGACAAGGGCGAGGAGCTGATGCAGCGGGTGTTCCCGGCGTTCAACGAGGAGGAGGCCTTCGTGACCTCCGGGCTCAGCGACGCCGAGTGCCGCACCCTCGCGGAGCTGCTGCGGCGGGTCGTGCTCCAGGTCGAGGACCACGGCGAGGAGCGGCGGCGCGAACTGCTCGACGGCGCCGAGCCCGCGCCGCGCCGCAGCGGACGGCGCCCGAAGGCCTGAGCCTCAGCGCGCGGCCCGCACGAACGCGTCGAACAGGCGCTGCTGCACCGGGTCTTCGTGCGCGGTGTCCTCGGGATGCCACTGCACGGCGGTGAACCAGCCCGGCGCGTCGGCCAGTTCCAGTCCCTCGACCGTGCCGTCCGCCGCGGACGCGGTGACGGCGAGTCCGGTGCCGAGGCGGTCCACGCGCTGGTGGTGGTAGCAGGAGGCGTCCGTCTTCTCCTCCCCCAGCGCCCGTTCGACGAGCGACCCGGGACGGACGGTCACCGGGTGGCGCAGGTACCGGTGGGTGCGGTCCGGGCCGCCCATGTCCTGCTCCAGGGTGCCGCCCAGCGCCACGTTCACGGCCTGCAGCCCCCGGCAGATCGCCAGCAGCGGCAGGCCCGACTCCAGCGCGTGGCGGGCGACCTGCAGGTCGAAGGTGTCCTGGAGGTCGTCGACGTCGTAGACCGTGTCGTGGGTCTCCGTCGCCCCGTAGCGGTGCGGGGCGAGGTCGCCGCCGCCGGGCAGCAGCACGCCGTCGAAGCGGGCGAGCCGGCCGGGCACGTCGGTGTCGGCGGGGTGGATGCTCGCGGGTTCGCCGCCGGCCCGCCAGACGGCCTCGATCAGGGCCCGGGCGTTGACCTCGGCGGCGAAGCGCAGCGCCGAGGTGGTGGCGGAGAACCGGGCGGGCACGGCGATGAGGGGGCGGAGCGGACGGTGCGGACGGGTCACAGCTGGATCCAGGTCGTCTTGAGTTCGGTGTACTTGTCGATGGCGTGCGCGGACTTGTCCCGCCCGTTGCCGGACTGCTTCATCCCGCCGAAGGGAACGGTCAGGTCGCCCTCCTCGTAGCAGTTCACCCAGACCGTGCCGGCCTTCAGGGCGCGGGAGACCCGGTGCGCGGTGGACAGGTCGGAGGTCCACAGGCCGGCCGCGAGGCCGTACTCGGTGGCGTTGGCGAGCCGGACCGCCTCGTCCAGGTCGTCGAAGGCGAGGACGGACAGCACCGGCCCGAAGATCTCCTCCCGGGCCAGCCGCATACCGGCGTCGACGCGGTCGAAGACCGTCGGTTGCAGATAGCTGCCGCCGGTGTCCGGCAGGGTGCGCTCGCCACCCGTGCGCAGCCGGGCCCCCTGCGCACGCCCGGCAGCGACATGCCCCTGCACGCGCTCCAGGTGGGCCTCTCCGACCAGTGCGCCCATCTCGGTCGCGGGGTCGAGCGGGTCGCCGATCCGCAGTTCCTCGGCCCGCCGCACGACGGCGTCCGTGACGCGCTCGGCGATCGAGGAGTGGACCAGGAGCCGGGAGGGCGCGGTGCACATCTCGCCCTGGTTGAAGAAGATCCCCCAGGCGGCGGTGGCTGCGGCCCGGTCCAGGTCGGGGGCGTCCGGGAGGATGATGTTGGGCGACTTGCCGCCCAGCTCCAGCCAGACCCGCTTGAGGTTGGAGTCGGCGGAGTAGCGCAGGAAGTGTCGGCCGACGGCGGTGGAGCCGGTGAAGGCCAGCACGTCGACGTCGGGGTGGAGGCCGATCGCCCGTCCGGCCGTGGGGCCGTCGCCGGTGACGACGTTGAGGACGCCGGGCGGCAGTCCGGCCTCGGTGCCGATCCGGCCGAGGTGCAGGGCGGAGAGCGGGGAGGACTCGGAGGGCTTCAGGACGACCGTGCAGCCGGCCGCGAGTGCCGGGGCCACCTTCCAGCTCGCCAGGGTGAGGGGGAAGTTCCAGGGGACGACCGCGCCGACGACGCCGGTCGGCTCGCGGGTGACCAGGGCGAGGGCGTCGGAGGCGGTGTGCGGGGACTCGTCGGTGAGCTTGTCGGCCAGCTGCCCGTACCAGCGGAACGTGGTGATCGCGGCGCGCAGTTCGATGGCGTACGCCTCGGTGATCGGCTTGCCCATCTCCAGGGTGATGGTGAGGGCGAGCTCCTCCCGGTGTTCTTCGAGGAGTTCGGCCATGCGCAGCAGGATCCGGCCGCGCTCGGCGGGCGCCAGGCGCGGCCAGGGCCCGGCGTCGAAGGCGCGGCGGGCGGCGGCCACGGCGTGGTCGACCTCGGCCTGCCCGGCGTCGGCGACCCGGGTGAGGAGCTGTCCGTCCCGGGGTGAGACGACGGCGAAGGCCGCTCCGTCGCCGGGTTCGTCGGTGCCGTCGATGTGGTGCTGTGCGGGCAGGTCGAGGGTCTTGGCCCGGTCGGTCAGTTCGTCGGGGGTGAGGTCCAGCATGGGATTCCCAATCGGAGGGTGGGGGCCCGGCCGTGCGGGGGCCGGGCCCGGCGGGGTGCGTCAGCGGCGGTGGACGAGCCGTGCGGTGCCCGCCCCGAGACCCAGGACGGCGGGGACGGTGACGACGAGCCAGACGGCCGTGCTGGTGGCGCCGCCGATGAGGGTCGTGAAGTTGGCCAGGATGACCCAGATCATGGCGGCGATGCCGAGGGCGCCGAGGGCCGGGGCGATCGCCGTGTTCCAGGGCCGGGTGTCGAGGCGTTCGCGGCGGAAGAAGACGATCACCGAGACCGAGGTCAGGAAGTACAGCAGCATGCAGGCGAGGACCCCGACGCCGCTGAACCAGGAGAAGAGGGTGAGGACCGGGTCCTTGCCGGCGAGGGCGAAGGGCATCACGAGGAGCACCGCGATCGCCGTCTGGACCAGGCCCGCGGCCCACGGCGAGTGCCGGTGGTTGAGGGTGCGCAGCCGGGCGGGCAGCAGGCCCTCGCGGCTGAGGGAGAACAGGTAGCGGTTGGCGGAGTTGTGGAAGGCGAGGATGCCGGCGAAGAGGGAGGTGGCGAGCAGGATCGGCAGGACGTCGTTGACCCAGCCGCCGAACTGGTCGGCGATGGGTGCGAAGACGAAGACGGTGGAGTCGCCGCCCGACAGTGCCTTGCCCGCGGCCGCGGTGACCTTGGAGGGGCCGTACGAGGAGACCAGCATCCAGGACACGAAGGCGAAGAAGCCGGTGACCACGGCGACCGAGAGGTAGGTGGCCCGGGGGACGGTCCTGTGGGGCTCGCGGGCCTCCTCGCCGTAGATGGCGGTGGCCTCGAAGCCGAACATCGAGGCGACGGCGAACATCAGGGCCACGCCGGGCGCGCCCTGGAGCACGGCGCTCGGCGAGAACGTACCGCCGAAGTCGAGGCCCTCCGGCCCGCCGCCCTTGAAGAACGTGACCAGGGCGAAGGCCAGCAGGATGCTGAACTCGGCCAGCACGAACACGGCGAGGACCTTGGCGCCCAGCTCGATCCCGGCGGCGCCCAGCACCTGGACCACGACCATGGTCACCAGGGTCCACACCCACCAGGCGATGTGCGCGCCGGAGTAGTGCTCGACGAGTCCGCTGACGGTGTACCCGTACAGCCCGTACATCGCGGCCTGGACCGTGCAGTAGGCGAACAGGGCCACGGCGGCGCTGCCACTGCCGGTGGTCCGGCCGAGGCCCTTGCCGATGTAGGTGTAGAAGGCGCCGGCGTTGACCACATGCCGGCCCATGGCCACGAAGCCCACCGAGAACAGCAGGATCACCGCTCCGGCGAGGGCGTAGGCGGCCGGGGCACCGGCTCCGTTGCCGATGGCGACCGCGATCGGCACGGCGCCGGCGATACCGGTGAGCGGTGCCTGGGCGGACAGGACGAAGAAGAGGATGCCCAGGACACCCAGGGCGTTGCGTTTGAGGGTGGTGGCGGGCTGGGCGCCCGTTCCGGCCTGCGAGGCGGCGTCGACCGTCTGACTGTCCACTCGGATCACCTGCTGAGGGGAAGGGAGAGTTTTCGTTTTGAGCCAAACGAGTTGCCTCATGGTGGGCCGGAACTATCCATCTGACAAGGGGGTGGGAAGGGGAATTTACGTCAGGGAAACCGCTGTGCCCAGGGCATGGCAAACCCCCCGCCGCGACCGCGACGGGGGGTTCCGGGACGGGCACGCTCAGTCGCGGTTCTCCGGCGGCCGCTCACCCAGGGTGCGCAGGAGGGCACGCAGTTCGGACAGGGCCGCCTCGGTGTCCGTACGGTCGCCGATGCCGGTGAGCTGGTGCAGCACCAGGCCGTCCAGCGCGGCGAAGACCAGCCGGTTGAAGGCGGGGCTCGCGTCGCCGGGCAGGATGCGGTCCAGCTCGCGCTGGGAGGCACCGAAGTACTCGTCGTAGAGCGCGCGGACCTGCGGGAGCAGCTCGGGCCTGCGGCGGGCCTCCAGGAGCAGCTCGTACTGGTACGCCTGGCCGTCCGAGTCGTCCTCGACCATGTCCGTCAGGCCGGCCACGAAGTCCTCGGGCTTCCCGGTGCCGGGCTCCAGCAGGCTGCTGCTGAGGCTGAGGCGCACGGCGTAGGCGAGGGACTCCTCGATCAGCGCGTCCCGGGAGCCGAAGTGGTGGACGACGAGGCCGTGGGTGACCCCGGCCTCCTCGGCGACGGCACGGTAGGTGAGGTGCCGCAGCCCGCGTGCGCCGACGACCCGGACCGCGGCCTTGAGCAGCGCCTCGCGCCCCTCGCCGTAGCCGAGCCGCTTGCGCGACCGGTCGTCGGGCCGGTCGCCGCGCTGGTCGGCGGGCCGGTCGTCGGGCCGGTGGGGGGTCTCGGCGGGTTCGGTCATGGTCGCGACCCTACCCGCCGGTTCCGGGCGCCTGCCGTGGCGTCTACCTGCGGGGCGCGCGGATGCCACGGAACTCCCAGTCCCCGCCGAGCGCGGTGGACAGCACTTCCTCGGACTCGGTGGGCTGGGCGCCGACATCGGTGCGGATCGGGGTGGGCCCGGTGACGATGTGGTTGGTGAGCCGCCCGAGGCCCTCCACCTCGACCTCGACGACATCACCGGGCTGCACGGGCCGCGAGTTGGCCGGGGTGCCGGACAGCAGCACGTCGCCCGGGTAGAGGGTGATCGTGCGGGCGATGTCGGCGACGAGATAGTGCATGTCCCACTTCATCTCGTCGGTCGAACCGTCCTGCACCACCTCGCCGTTGACGTACGTGCGCAGCCGCTTGCCGTGGAAGTCCCAGTCGGTGACCAGACCCGGGCCCAGCGGGCACAGCGTGTCCGAGCCCTTCACGCGCAGCATGGAGCCGGCGTCGGTGTCCCGGAAGTCGTGCAGTCCGTAGTCGTTGGCGACCGTGTACCCGGCGATGTACTCCCCCGCCTCCGCGGGGGAGACGTTCCGCGCGGTCCTCCCGATGACGATGGCGACCTCGCCCTCGTAGTTGAGCCACTTGCAGCCCTCGGGCCGGACGACGGCGCCCCGGTGGGAGTTGAGGGCGGAGGTGGGCTTGTGGAAGTAGGTCGGGGTGTCGGGCAGCCCGATCCGGAACTCCTCGACCCGGCTGCGGTGGTTGAGATGGACGGCGATCACCTTGGACGGTACGACCGGCGGCAGGTGCTGCGCCTCCTCGATCTTGACGCGGCGCCCGTCCCCGGCGACGAGTTCGTCCCCGTCGACGGTGACCTGGACGGCGGCGCCGTCCAGGAGGATGCGGCGGTACTCGGAAAAAACAGCCATGGCGGCCTTCCTAGGGACGACGGTGCGGATGGTGGGGCGCGGCGGTCGCGGGCGTACCGGTGCCGGTCCAGCCGTCGGCGGGCCGGTCGAACCAGAGGTGCACCTGGCCGGTGCCGATGGAGTTCTCGTACGCGCCGTACTGCCGGGCTGGGGCGGCACAGGCCTGCTCGCCGAGGGCGCCGGCCATCATCAGGTAGTGGGAGAACCTCGCCTCGGGCTTGAACTTCCAGAACGCGTCCATGGTGTCGAGGACCTTGTCGTGCCGGCCCTCCCTGAACCACTCGATGCGCTCGTGGTCGGCCTCCCGGGCCTCCGGTGTGCGGATGTGCACCGGGTCGCTGGCCTCGTGGTCGCGCAGCTCGCGCAGCGGCCAGAAGGTGTGCGAGAGGGCACCGGAGGCGATGAGCAGCACCCGCCGTCCAGGAGTCGCGGCGATACCGTCGGCGAGCGCCCGCCCGAGCCGCAGATGGTCCTCCATGTCCCCGGTCTGGCAGACCCCGATGGTCACCCACCGCTTGTCGGGCAGGCCCTCGCCCAGGAACTTCCAGAGGTTGACGGTCGCGTAGTAGATCGGCAGGTACTCGTCGTCGATCGCGGTGATCCAGGTGCCGTGCTTGTCGGCGAACTTCTCGACGTTGCGGGCGAGTTCGGGGTCGCCGGGAAAGTCGTACGGCATCCGGCACATCCCGCGCGGCAGTTCCTCGGAGGTGAACAGTCCCGCCCTGCGCTGCTGTGCCGTGACGACGAACTCGACGGTCGTCGCCCAGTGGGAGTCGAGGACGACGACGGTGTCGTAGTCGTCCCGCTCGAAGACGTCCCTGCGGAGTTGCCGGAGGCCGGTGACGAGGGTGATCTCCTTGCCCTCGTTGAGCTCCAGCCGGTCGGCCTCCGGCAGCACGATGGTGGGGACATGGGCGAGCAGCCCCGCCCCGACGATCTCACCCATGGTCCTTCCAGCCCTTCGGTGCGGTGACGGTGTTCTTCAGGTCGCAGTAGAAGTCGAAGCTCCAGGTGCCGCCCTCGCGCCCGACCCCGGAGAGCCGGGAGCCGCCGAACGGCGCCTGGAGGTCACGCACGAAGAAGCAGTTGACCCAGACGGTGCCGGCGACCAGTCGCGCGGTGACCCGCTCGGCCCGTTCGGGGTCGCCGGTGGCGAGGGTGGCGGCGAGCCCGAACCGCGTGTCGTTCGCGAGCCGGACCGCCTCCTCCTCGTCGGCGAAGGTCTGGAGTGTGAGCACGGGCCCGAAGACCTCCTCCTGCACGACCTCGCTGTCCTGCGCGACATCGGTGAGGAGCGTCGGCGCGTAGAACTGCCCGTCCCGGCGCTCCCCGCCGATCACGGCCCGCGCCCCCTCGCCGATGGCCCGCCGCACGAACCCGTCGATCTTCTCCAGCTGACGGGGGTGGATGTTCGGCCCGATGTCGGTGGCCTCGTCACGGGGGTCACCCTGCCGCAGCGCGTCGGCCTTCGCCACGAACCGCCGGGTGAACTCCTCGGCGACCGGCTCCTCGACGAGCAGGCGGGTCCCGGCGAGGCAGACCTGCCCGGCGTTGTCGTACTGCTCCACGGCGAGGTCGACGGCAAGGTCGAGATCGGCGTCGGCGAACACCAACAGGGGTGATTTGCCGCCGAGTTCGAGACTCAGGGGTGTCAGGTTGGCGGCGGCCGAGGCGGCGATGCGCCTGGCGGTCGGCACGGAGCCGGTGAAGCTGATCCGGCGCACGTCCGGGTGCGAGGTGAGCGCATCACCGATCTCGGCACCGTACCCCTGCACGACGTTGAGCACCCCGGCCGGCAGCCCGGCCTCGGCCGCGATGTCGGCGAGCAGGGAGGCGGTGAGCGGCGACCACTCGGCGGGCTTGAGGACCACGGTGTTCCCGGCGGCGAGGGCCGGGGCGACCTTCCAGGTGGCCAGCATGAGCGGGGCGTTCCACGGAGTGATCAGCACGCAGGGGCCGGCGGGGTCCCAGCTGACGTGGTTGCGGTGGCCCCGGGTCTCGAAGTCCTCGTGGTCGAGCTGGAGCAACCAGTCCGCGAAGAAACGGAAGTTGTGCGCGACACGGGGGATGACTCCGCGCCTGTGCGAGCGCAGGAGAGCCCCGTTGTCGGTGGTCTCGACGATCGCGAGCTCCTCGATGCGCTTCTCGACCCCGTCGGCGATGGCGTGGAGAAGGCGAGCGCGTTCGGCACGGGGGGTGGCGGCCCAGGAGGGGAAGGCGTCCCGGGCGGCGGCCACGGCGGCCTCGGCCTCGGGGGGACCGCCGCGGGCGATCTCGCCGAGGGCGCTGCCGTCGATGGGAGAGGTATCGGTGAAAGTGTCGCCGGAGGCGACACGCTGGCCACCGATCCAGTGCCGGGTATCGACGGAGACTCCGGCAACGATGATCTTGTCAGCCATGAGAAGGGTTTCCATTCATCCGAAGGGGTCGACCACGTACCTCAGGGGCGCGGGGAACTGCGCGATCAACCCCCACGCACCCGCACCCGACCACGCACCTCACTCGGCAACCGCTCCCGACGTTCCGGACTCGAGAAGCCGCCCGCCGTCCCACACCACCCCCACCTGCCGGAAATAGGCAGCGATCGGCTCCCGGACCTCCAGCCGAGCCAGCTCCTCCGTAGGCGCCTCGAACAGCTCCAACTCGGCCTCCCCCACCCACGGCTGGCCCCCTTCGAAGTCCGCCGCCCCCGACTCGATCAGCTCGTCGAGAGCCAGCCCCTTGCCCTTCTCGACGGAAGGCAGCCACCGGTGATGAGCCATGGGATGCCCGTTGACGAACCCGTTCGTCCCGGAGGGTTCCCGCAGCGTCACCACCGCCTGGGCCAGCCGCCGGTCGGCCGCCGCCAGCGTCGCCCCGAACCTCGCCCCGGCCTCGATCCGCGGAGCGGGCCCGTACGGGTGCGGCCGCGTCTGGTGGATCGACCCGAGCTTCTTGGGATACCCCTGGTGCAGCCCACGGGCGATCGCGAAGTCCTTGTCGACCCAGATGTAGACGCACCGCGAGTACGTCCGCCCTTGGTACTTGCAGCGCACGACCGCGAAGGCCTCCTTGTACTGCGCGCGCACCGGGTCGAGCAGTTCGTCCCCGGACGCCGAGCAGGACTGCCAGTCGGCCCAGATCAGGGCGACCGCGCCGGGGTCCTCGTCGGCCAGCTCCAGCGGCTCGGGGAGCAGTTCCCGCACCCGTGCGGGGTCGGTGCGGTACTCGACGGTGAGCAGGTCACCGGAGTACCGCCACGGCGGCGCCGGGATCAGCGACGAGGCGCCGCTCGCCGTCCTGGGGTGGAAAAAGCCACGTACACCGGTCACTTGGGGCTCCTCAGACGGTCGCGGTGGGCGCGGGCTGCTTGAGCAGCTCGGCGCGGTAACGGGCGGCGGACGCGGCCATGGCCTGGCCGCCGAGCGCGACGACGCCGACGATCCGGCCGTCGCGGTGGTAGCCGACGAGCACGTCGCCCGCCGGGTCTCCGTCGAGGACGCGGACGTCGTCCTTGCCGAGCGCCGGCGCCCCGAAGGACTGGAGCCGGAAGTCGTGCTGGTCGCTCCAGAAGGTGGGCAACGGCGCGAAAGGCGCCGGCGCAGTGTCCGCGACCAGCGTCTTCGCCGCGTGCTTGGCGGTGTCGGTCGGGATGCACCAGTGCTCGACCCGGCGCGGGACACCGTCGTAGCGGGCGTTGGGGAACCGGGCCACGTCGCCCACCGCGACCACGTCCGGCCGGCCGCCGGCCCGCAGGCAGGCGTCGGTGAGCACGCCGTCGGTCAGGTCGAGTCCGTTGCCGTCGAGCCACTCGGTGTTGGCGACCGAGCCGACCGACTCGACCACCACGTCGGCGGGCAGCACGGAACCGTCGCTCAACTCCACACCGGTCACCCGCTCGTCCCCGAGGAACCCGGCCACCCCGACGCCCAGCGCGAACCGCACCCCGCGCGCCTCGTGCCGCCCGAGCAGCGCCCGGCCGAGCAGTTCTCCGAGCGGCCCGACCATCGGCAGCGGCAGCGGATCGACGACGGTCACCTCGGCGACGCCGAGCCCCACCGCGGTCGCGGCGACCTCGCAGCCGATGAACCCGGCGCCGACCACGACGACCCGGGCGCCGGGCCGGGTCAGCGCCGCGCGCAGCCCCTGGGCGTCGTCGAGGGTGCGGACCGTGTGCCGGCCGGTACGCGGTCCCGGGCAGGTCAGGCGCCGGGGGCGCATCCCGGTGGCGACGACCAGTCCGTCGTACGACAGCTCGGTGCCGTCGTCGAGCCGTACCGTCCGCTCGTCCAGTGCCGCGGCGACCACCGTCCTGCCCAGTCGCCATTCGGCGTCGGCCACGCTGGCGCGCGGCCGGAAGGCGAGGGACTCGAAGGGTGCCTTGCCGGCCAGGACCTCCTTGGACAGGGGCGGCCGGTTGTAGGGCATGTGCGGTTCGTCGCCGACGAGGGTGATCGCGCCGCTCCAGCCGGCCGCGCGGAGCTGCTCGGCGGCGCGCAGGCCGGCCATGGAGGCGCCGGCCACGACGATGCGCGGATCCACGGTCAGGCCTCGATGCGGATGGCCTGGAGCGGGCAGACGTCGGCCGCTTCCTCGACCTCGTCGCGCAGCGCGTCGTCCGGGTCGGTGACGTGGACGAGGTGGCCGGCGTCGTCCAGGGAGAAGACGTCGGGGGCCGCGAAGACGCACTGGCCGTGGTCCTGGCACTTGTTCATGTCGACGACGACCTTCATGGCCGGTCCTCCTGAGGGAGCGGGAGCGAAGGGAGAGGGGGAGGAAGTGGGCCCGGCCGGTCCTGCCGGCCGGGCCCTGCCAACGGGTTGCGGCGGACCGCGTCCCGGACTCGTTTGGCTTCAAACAAGGTAGGCAGCCGCCACCCCCTGGTCAATACCTATCCGTATGGATAAATTCTTTGCGTCGCCCCCTTGCGGCAAGGTGCACCCCTGCCTACCGTTTGGCTTCAAACAGCAGGCCGTAGTGCTGCCCAGGCCCTCTGCCGTCGCACCCCGGCCCCGCCCTCACCTTCCACACCACCTGCCTCTTCGTGGTGTCCCGACGTCCGTCCGCGCAAGGAGACAACGGTGAGCGATCAAGACCATGCAGAAGTCCGCCGGCACCTGGACCGGCTCACCGCCGACGGCATCGACGTCGTCCGGGTGACGTATCCCGACCTCGTCGGCACCGAGCGGGCGCGTGACGTGCTGGTGGAGGAGCTGCCCCGGGCTCTGGAGCACGGGCTCGCCTTCTGCCGGGCGGTCTACCACACCAGTCCGCAGGGGGACGTGGTGCCGGTCAGCGGCGGTCTGGACGCCGGACTGCCGGACGTCTGCGTACGGCCGGACCTCGCCACCCTGGTCGCGCTGCCCTGGGAGCCGGGCGTGGCGGCCTGCCTCGCCGACGTCACCGATCCGGCCACCGGGGCGCCGGCTCCCGAGTCACCGCGCGACCTGCTGCGGTCGGTCCTGGAGCGGTGCCGCGAACACGGGCTGAGCCCGGTCGTCGGGCCCGAGCTGGAGTACTTCCTGTGCGAGCCGGACCCGGGCGGCGGCTGGCGGCGCTACGGCAGCGTCCCCGGTGTCGTCTACACCGCCGGGCTGCGCGCCGACCCCGACAACCATCTGCTGCGCACCCTGCGGCAGGTGCGCGACCTGCGCATCGGGGTGCTGAGCGGCAACCACGAGTTCGACGGCGGGCAGTTCGAGATCAACCTGCTGCACTCGCAGGCCCTGTCCGCGGCCGACCGGGCGTTCCGTTTCAAGGCGGCGGTGAAGGAGCTGGCCCGGCGCGAGGGGCGGCTCGCCACCTTCATGGCCAAGCCCTTCAACGACGCGGGCGGCTCCGGTTTCCACCTTCACCTGTCCTGCGAGGGCGAGGCCGCACGCAACGTCTTCGACGACCCGTCCGGCGCGTACGGCCTCTCCGCCACCGCCCGGCACGCGATCGCCGGCATCCTCGCGCATGCGCCCGCCCTCGCCGCGCTGCTGAACCCGACCGTCAACTCGTACAAGCGCTTCGGGCCCGACACCCTCGCCCCCTGGCTGATCGACTGGGGCCTGGACAACCGCAGTGCGATGGTCCGCGTGCCGCCCGAGCGCGGTGCCGGCGCGCGGCTCGAACTGCGCCTCGGGGACGCGAGCGCCAACCCGTACCTGGCGATCGCCGCGACCACCGCGGCCGCGCTCCTCGGCGTGCTGGCCGGCGAGGAGCCGCCCGCCCCGCTGGAGGGCTACGGGTACGACACCACGAAGGCGCCCGTGCTCCCGATGGACCTGCCCGCCGCCCTGGACGCGCTGGAGGCGGACACCGACCTGGCCGGGCTGCTCGGCAAGGACTTCACCACGTCGTACCTCACCTACAAGCGCAACGAGGTCGAACGCTTCCAACGGCACGTCACCGACTGGGAGTTCACCGAGTACGCCTACCACCTGTGACCGACCGCGGCCGTCCGCGACCACCTTCGAAGGACCGACGATGACCACAACCACCGGCGTCGAGACCATGCGGCTCGCCGACGTCGACCTCGCGAACCTCGACAACTTCACCGACGGGGTCACGCCCTGGCGGATGTTCCACACCCTGCGCCACGAGGACCCGGTGCACTGGCAGCCCGAGGAGGCGCCCAACTCCGGTTTCTGGGCCGTCACCCGGCACGCCGACATCGCGCGCGTCGACCGCGACGCCGAGACCTTCACCTCCACCCGGTTCGTGAACCTGGAAGAGCTCGACGAGGACCAGATCCGCAAACGCGCCTCGATCCTGGAGCTGGACGGGGTACGCCATCGCGCCCTGCGCAGTGTGATCCAGCGGCAGTTCGGGGCGGGGGTCATCAACAGCTACACGGACTTCCTGCGCGGGCTGACGGCGAAGACGCTCGACGCGGCACTGGCCAAGGGGACCTTCGACTTCGTGAAGGAGGTCTCCGCGGACTTCCCCATCAACGTCCTGGCCCGGCTCCTGGACGTGCCGCCGGAGGACAACCAGCGGCTCATCGACTGGGGCAACCGCATCATCGGCAACACCGACCCCGACTACGCGGACGTCCTGCTGCACAGCGCGGAGAGCGAGAAGTACCGCGACCTGCCGTTCCGCTCCCCCGCTTCCCTCGAAGTCTTCGAGTACGGACGGGAACTGGCCCGGCAGCGGCGCGGCGGCGCGGGGACCGACCTGGTCTCCAAGCTGGTCAACACCACCCCGCGCGACGGGGTCCCGCTCTCCGCGCAGGACTTCGACAACTACTTCCTGCTGCTGGTGGTGGCCGGCAACGAGACCACCCGGCACACCATCACCCACTCCATGCTGGCCCTCCTCCAGCACCCCGAGCAGCTGGCCCGGCTCCGGGACGACCCGTCGCTGATCCCTACGGCGGTGGAGGAGTTCCTGCGCTGGGCGTCCCCGGTCTACCACTTCCGCCGGACCGCGACCCGTGACGTCGAGCTCGGCGGCAGGCGGATCAGGGAGGGCGACAAGGTCGTCATGTGGTACGCCTCGGGCAACCGCGACGAAGAAGTGTTCGGCAACCCGTACGACTTCGACGTGGCCCGGCAGCACAACGACCACGTCGCCTTCGGCAAGGGCAGCCCCCATCTGTGCCTGGGCAACCTGCTCGCGCGCACCGAGATCCGGATCATGTTCGAGGAGCTGATCCCGCGGCTGGCCGGCATCCGGCTGGCCGGCGAGGTGCCCCGGGTGCGCTCCAACTTCGTCAACGGCATCAAGAGGCTGCCGGTGGAGGTGACGCTCGCCTGACGTCCCGGGCCGGAGCGCGGGCGCCGTGCGTCAGAGTGCCGCCGCCCACGCGTCTACGGTCGTCACCTCGGCCTGCTTCGGGAACACCTTCTCGGTGAGCACCCGGTGCACCTCCGGGTCGGAGTCGAGGCAGCCGTCGGACAGGACGGTGAGCTCGAAGTCGAGGTCGGCGGCCTGGCGCAGGGTGGACAGCACGACGCCGCTGGTGGCGATGCCGGTGAGGACGAGGTGGTCGATCCCGCCGGCCCGCAGCACCATGTCGAGGTCGCTGCCGGCGAAGGCGCTGACCCGCCGCTTGGTGACCACCGGCTCGCCGGGCGCGGGAGCCACGTCCGGGTGGACCTGCGTGGACCGGTCGTCGCCGGCCGGGCGGGGCGTGGCGCCCACGAGGCCGCGGAACATCTTGTTGCGGGCGCTGACCTCCGGGTAGCCCGGGCGGAAGCCGACCACCACGTAGATCACCGGGACGCCGCCGGCCCGGGCGGCGTCGATCGCCTTGCCCAGGCGGGGCAGGTACTCGGCGTCGGGAAAGCGGTCCACGACGACCTGCTGGACGTCCATGACGAGGAGGGCTTGCTGCGGCACCGTCTCTGTTCCTTCCACGCGACCCCCGTTGGTCATCAAGCGATTACTTGGCAACGTAGACCTCGCTGCGGGATCATGTCAACGCATGATTACTCCGTGGCGGAGCGTGGGTCCGCCGAGGGGGCCGGGATGGCGTCGAGGAGAGGAGCCGCTGTGTCATCGGACGACGTGAGCGATCAGGCCGCCGACGGGACCCGGCGCCGGGATGCCGCGGCGACCCGGCAGGCCCTGCTGCTGGCCGCCCGCTCCCGGTTCACACGGCTGGGCTACGACCGTACGACGCTGCGGGACGTCGCCGCGGACGCCGGGGTCAATCTGGCGCTCATCAAGCGGTACTTCGGCTCCAAGGAGGGCCTGTTCAAGGCGGCGCTGGCGTCGACGCCCCGGTTCCTCGGCGGCGAAGGGGGGTTCCCGCACGACCGGGCCGCGCTCGCCGAGGCGCTCAGCCGCCAGCTGGCGGCCGGGGCGTGGGCGGAGTTCGGCGAGCACCCGGTGCTGATGCTGCTGCGGGACTCCGGGGACGAGCAGGTGGCGGAGCTGCGCCGGCGCGCTCTGGAGGAGTTCGGCCGGCAGGTCCTCGAAGCGTCGGGGGCGTCGTCGGCACCCGACGCCGAGCTGCGGGCGGAGCTGCTGGTCGCCCTCGGCGTCGGGGTCGCCGTCGTACGCTCGGCCGTGGGCCTGCGGCCCCTGGCCGACGCGACACCCGACGACCTCGCGGGCCCCCTCCACGACGTCGTGGAGGGGCTGCTCGGGCCGCCGCGGGGCTGAGAGCCCCGCCCGGAGGGGTCACTCGGGCCAGGCGGAGTCCCGGATGACCTCGACGAAGTCGCCACGCCGGAAGCCGGGGACGAAGTGGGCGAGCACGTCGGCCTTGACGTTGCCGAAGGTGGTGTCGGGGCGGTCCTGGCTGCCCTCGGTGAAGGCGGCGAGGATCTGGTTCTTGAAGTCGGGGCGGGGGTGCGCCGCGACGACCGCCGCGCGCTGCGCGTCGGTGACCTCGTGGTAGCCGATGCCCAGCACGTCCAGCTCGACACCGCGGGTGACCAGGGCGATCTCGGGTGCCATGTGCAGCGGGATCTCCGGGGTGGTGTGCAGGGCGATGGCGGTCCAGACCCGGTCGGCGGGCTCGCCGGTGATGCCGTGGGCCCGCAGGAAGGCGCGGGCCTCGTCGGCGCCGTCGATCTCGAAGCGCTGGTCGGTGCGGCGCAGGCTCTTGGTGAGTCCCAGGTCGTGGAACATCGCGCCGACGTACAGCAGTTCGGGGTCGAAGCCCAGCCCGAGGGCCCGGCCGCGCAGCGAGCCCCACAGGAAGACCCGCCGGGAGTGGTCGAACACCAGCGGGGTGGCGACGTCGCGGACCATGTCGGTGGCCTCCCGGACCAGGGCGGTGTCCGGGATCCGCACGCCTGCGATCTCTTCGTTCATCGTTCTCGGCCTCCGTACCGGATGGGTGATGTGCCTCCAGGGTTCTCCGGGGGACGTAGGCTGGGCCATGTCCCTGCTGCCAGGAAAACCACGGATTCGGACATGACTCATCGGGTGGGCATTGTGGTCTTCGAGGGGGTGACCATGCTCGACGTCAGCGGTCCGTCGGAGGTGCTGCACCTGGCGGGACGGCTCGCCGACCCCTACGAGCTGGTGCTGGTCTCCCCGGAGGGCGGCACGGTCACCACGTCCGCCGGGCTGGCGCTGACCGGCACGGTCCGGGCGGCCGACGCCGGCCCGGTCGACACGGTCCTGGTGGCCGGCGGCGACCGGCTCGCCGAGCGGCCGGTCGAGGACGAGCTGCTCGCCACGGCCCGCGGTCTGACCGAACGGGCGCGCAGGGTGGCCTCGGTGTGCACGGGGGCGTTCGTGCTGGGCGAGCTGGGGCTGCTCGACGGCCGGCGCGCCACGACGCACTGGCGGCACGCGGCCGCCTTCGCGCGCCGTTTCCCCCGGGTGCGGGTCGAGCCGGACGCCATCCACGTCCGCGACGGGCGGTACGTCACCTCGGCCGGCATCAGCGCGGGCATCGACCTCACCCTCGCCCTGGTGGAGGACGACCACGGCGCGGACGTGGCGCGGGACGTCGCCCGCGAACTGGTCGTGTTCCTGCAACGCCCGGGCGGCCAGTCGCAGTTCTCCACCGCGATCACCACGCCGCCCGCCCGCAGCGACCTGCTCCGTACCCTGGTCGCGTCCGTGCTCGCCGATCCGACCGCCGACCACAGCCTGCCCGCCATGGCGGCGTCCGCCGCCGTCAGCGCCCGGCACCTGACCCGGCTGTTCACCGCCGAGCTGGGCACCACGCCCGCACGCTGGGTCGAGCGGGTCCGCCTGGACCGTGCCCAGCAGCTGCTCCTGGAGGGTCACAGTGTGACCGCGGCCGCCCAGCACAGCGGCCTGGGCACCGACGAGACCCTTCGCCGCGCCTTCGCCCGTCACCTGGGCACCACGCCGACCCACTACCGCAGACGCTTCGCCACCACCGGCCGCCCGGATCGGCCCGGACCGGGCCGGACCGGCTAGGGGACCAGCACCAGCCGCCCGCGCACCCCGCCCGCGGAGAGGCGGGCGTGGGCCTTGGCGGCGTCGGCCAGGGAGAACGTCTCGGCCACCCGGAGCGTCAGCACGCCCTCGTCCACGAGTCCGGCCAGCTCCGCCAGGCGCGCCCCGTCCGCGGTCACGGCGACGGCGGCGGTCCGCACCCCGCGCACCGGCGCCGGCTCGCCGCCGGGCCGGACATCGACGTAGCCGCCCCCGTCGCGCACCCACTCCAGAGCCGGCTCACCGAGAACCGCCGCGTCCAGGACGGCGTCGAAGCTCCCCGCCGCGACGTCGCCCGCCGTGAAGTGCGCGGCCCCCAGCGACCGTACGAGCTCCTCGTCGGCCCCGCGGGCCAGCGCGGTCACCGACACCCCCCGGTGGGCCGCCAGTTGGACCGCGAAGCCGCCGACCGCACCCGCCGCGCCGGTCACCAGGAGGGACTGCCCCTCGGTCAACTCCAGCAGGTCCAGGGCCTGTACGGCGGTCAGCCCGTTCAGCGGCAGCGTCGCCGCGTGCACGGCGTCCACCGTGGCCGGCGCCGTGGCCACCGCGTCCGCCGCCACGACGACGTACTCGGCGTGGGTGCCGAGCGGCCGCACCATGCCGGGGTCCAGCGCCACCACCTGGTCGCCGACGCCCCAGGCGGTGGCGACGCCGGTCGCGTCCACGGTCCCGGCCACGTCCCAGCCGAGCCCGATCCGCTTGCCCGCGCCGCCGAAGAAACCGGCCCGCACCCCCTCGTCCACCGGGTTCAGCGCGGCCGCCGCGACCTTGATCCGCACCTGGCGCGGGCCGGGCTCGGGCCGCTCGGTCTCCACGACCTCCACGGCCTCGGGCCCACCGAAGGTGTTCACCACTGCTGCACGCATGACGAGTTGCTCCCTCTACGGCTTTCCTTCCTTGGTCTCTCCGCGGCTGTCTGCAACCCTAGGAAGAGCTACTATCTACTGGTAAGTAGTTACCTGAAGGTGCCTAGGTCCCCCAGAGGTGAGCGATGCCGACGACAACGGCGGCCCAGCGGCGCGAGCAGGCGCGCGTGGAGTACGACGCGTTCATCCGGGCCTGCCCCACCAACCAGCTCCTCGACCGGATCAGCGACAAGTGGGTGAGCCTCGTCGTCTGCGCGCTGGCCCCGGGCCCGATGCGCTACAGCGAGCTGGCCCGCAAGATCGCCGGGGTCAGCCCCAAGATGCTCACCCAGACCCTGCGCTCCCTGGAACGCGACGGCATCCTCGCCCGCACGGTGACCCCGTCCGTCCCCGTCCGCGTGGACTACGAACTCACCCCGCTCGGCCTCAGCCTCTCCCTCCTGCTGGCGGGCGTGAAGGACTGGGCGGAGACCTACATCGAAGAGGTCCACGAGGCGCGCGAGCGCTATGACGCGGGGGCCGAGAGCTAGGCGCTCCACCGGAGGTGCCGCGACAGCCGGCCGCAGGCCGCGACAGTCCTCCGCCGGCCGCGGCGCCGTCGCGGCCGGTCCCGCAGTCGCTCCGAGAGCCTTCGGCCGGGGCACCCCCCGTGCCCCTGCTCGGCGCTGCCGAACCGCAGCGGACCTCGCCGTACCCGCTCGGTCGCCCGGCGGTACGGCCCGCGGACGCGCCGACCAGGCGGCCGAAAAGCGGTGTTCAGGCGCTCGATCGCGCCGCTCGCAACCGCCAGTTCAAGCCGATGTTCTGATGCGGTCATGACATTCGTGGTTCCCGGGTGTCAATCTGCTCTCCGAAAGTTCACCGTCTCATCACAGGTTGTCCCACACAACTCCCGTGTCCGACCCCTGTCTTCACCCCGCACGGCCACGAGGACCTGACCCCCCTCGGACCGTGCCACCCACCCGCGCGCCGCCGGACGGCCTCACCAGGCCGACCCGCTCTCCCGGGCCCCACCGGGCCCGACCACCCCACAGAAGGAGAACGCATGTTCCGGCAGGACCGTCATCAGCAACGCACCAGACACAGCGTCGCCCTGGCCCTCACCGCGGCAAGTGCGATGCTCGTGGCCGGAATACAGAACGGCACCGCCGTGGCCGCATCCGGCGGTCACGCCCCGGCCAGGATCCTGGCCACCCCCGACGCCGGCGCGGCCCCCGCCGCGCTCTCGCCGGCGAGGCACGCGGCGCTGCTCAAGAGCGCCGCCACGGACGCTCCCGACACCGCACGGACCCTCGGCCTCGGCGCCGGCGAGAAGCTGGTCGTCAAGGACGTGTCCCAGGACGCCGACGGAACGACGCACACCCGCTACGAACGCACCTACGCGGGCCTCCCCGTCCTCGGCGGCGACCTGATCGTCCACGACGACGGCGGCCGCCTCACGGTGTCGCGGGCCACGAAGGCGGCCCTCACGGTTCCGTCCGTCAAGGCGAAGGTCTCCTCGGCGACGGCGAAGGCCAAGGCGCTCACCACCGCCGCGAAGGCCGGTGCCGAACAGCCCGCGATCGACGGCGCCCCGCGCCTGGTCGTCTGGGCCGCCTCCGGCAAGCCCGCCCTGGCCTGGGAGTCCGTGGTCGGCGGCTTCCAGGACGACGGCACCCCCAACGAACTCCACGTGATCACCGACGCGGACACCGGAAAGCAGCTCTTCAAGTACCAGGGCGTCGAAACCGGCACCGGCACCGGCCAGTTCAACGGGACCGTGCCCCTCGGCACCACGCTCTCCGGTTCGACGTACCAGCTCGTCGACGGCGACCGCGCCGGACACCGCACCTACGACCTGAACCAGGGCACCTCGGGCACCGGCACGCTCTTCACCGACGACAACGATGTCTGGGGCGACGGCACCCCTGCCAACCGGCAGACCGCGGGCGTGGACGTCGCCTTCGGCGCGGCGGCCACCTGGGACTACTACAAGAACGTCTTCGGCCGCAACGGCATACGCAACGACGGCGTCGCCGCCTACAGCCGCGCCCACTACGGCAACAACTACGTCAACGCCTTCTGGCAGGACGCCTGCTTCTGCATGACGTACGGCGACGGTTCGGGCAACACCCACCCGCTCACCGCGCTCGACGTGGCCGCCCACGAGATGAGCCACGGTGTCACCGCGGCCACCGCCGGCCTCACCTACTCCGGTGAGTCGGGCGGTCTCAACGAGGCGACCTCGGACATCTTCGCCGCCGCCGTCGAGTTCTACGAGAACCTGCCGGCCGACGTCCCGGACTACCTGGTCGGCGAGAAGATCAACATCAACGGCAACGGCACCCCGCTGCGTTACATGGACAAGCCGAGCAAGGACGGCGCGTCCAGCGACTACTGGAGCTCCTCACTGGGCGGACTCGACGTCCACTACTCCTCGGGCCCGGCCAACCACTTCTTCTACCTGCTCTCCGAGGGCAGCGGAGCGAAGACCGTGAACGGGGTCGCCTACGACAGCCCCACCTACGACGGGCAGCCGGTGACCGGCATCGGCATCGAGAACGCCCAACGCGTCTGGTACCGGGCCCTCACCACCTACATGACGTCGAGCACCAACTACGCGGGCGCCCGCACCGCCACCCTCCAGGCGGCGGCCGACCTGTTCGGCGCCTACAGCCCCTCCTACCTCGCGGTGGCCGACGCGTGGGCGGCGATCAACGTGGGCAGCCGGATCGCACTGGGCGTCAACGTAGCCCCGATCGCGGACCAGATCAGCGGGATCGGACAGGCGGTGTCCCTCCAGACGTCCGCGTACACCACCAACTCCGGCGCGGGCCTGACGTACACGGCGACCGGCCTGCCGGACGGTCTGACGATGAGTGACACGGGCCTGATCTCCGGCACCCCGACCACCCTCGGCACCAGCGACGTCGCCATCACGGTCACCGACGACACCGGCGCGAGCAGCACGGTGAGCTTCTCGTGGGAGGTGGCCTACGTCTACGCCAACGCCACCCGCGTCGACATCCCCGACAACAGCACCGCGGTGGAGTCCCCGGTCACCGTCACCGACCGCACCGGGAACGCCTCGGCGACCACCCAGGTCTACGTGAAGATCATCCACACCTACCGGGGTGACCTGACGGTCGATCTGGTCGGACCCGACGGAACGGTGTACTCGCTGCTGAACAGGAGCGGCGGCTCCGCCGACAACGTCGACCAGACGTTCACCGTCGACGCGTCCGCACAGCCGCTGAGCGGCACCTGGAAGCTCCGGGTCCAGGACCACGCGGCGATCGACGTCGGCTACATCGAGCAGTGGCGGCTCATCCCCTGAGCCGCACCCGCCCCTGCACCTGACCTGAGGTGAGGAGCCGTTGTCCCGGGACGCCGCCGCGGCCCGGGACAACGGCTCCGCCCGGGTGCTGACAGCACCCGTTCGGCGTAACGTGTTGTGCGAATGAACCGGTCGCGGGCCATGCGGTCCGATGTCGTCGGTCGGCCCGTTGGTCTCCGTGGCGTGCACCCGCATCAGTCAGGAGCGCATCGTGGGGACACCTGTTCGTCGACGCGCGCGCGGCGGATCCGCCGTGCGCCGCACCTCTGTTGGACTCGTCACCACCGTGCTCGCCGCCGGTGTGTGCACCGTGCCGGCCGCGGGGGCGGCCGGCCGTCCCGTGTCCGCCGTCTCGGCCGTCTCGGCCGCGAGTTGCGCCGACACGGTCTACACGAAGATGACCCAGGCCCAGCGGGTCGGCCAGTTGTTCATGGGCGGGGTCAACGCCACCCGCCCGAGCACTGCGGACCTGCAGACGCTGCGTACCTACCACGTCGGGTCCGTGATGCTCACCGGACGCAGCAGCGCCGGGACCACCGCGACCCGGAAGGTGGTCGACGCCTTCCGCACGCAGGCCGACACGGTCGGCGGGCACCGGGTCGGGCTGCTGGTCTCCACCGACCAGGAAGGCGGCCAGGTCCAGGTGCTCAGCGGCCCCGGTTTCTCGGTCATCCCCAACGCCCTGACCCAGGGCACGTGGAGCACCGCGACCCTGCGCAGCCGCGCCGCGACCTGGGCGGGGCAGCTCAAGGCAGCGGGCCTGGACCTCAATCTCGCCCCGGTCGCCGATGTGGTGCCCGCGAGTCTCGGCACCCGCAACGCCCCCATCGGCCGCTACTACCGCGAGTACGGCCACACCCCCGCGGTCGTGACCTCGCACACCGGCGCCTTCGCCGCGGGGTTCCGCACGGCCGGGGTGATGACCACCTTCAAGCACTTCCCCGGACTGGGCCAGGTGACCGGCAACACCGACACCACGGCGAACGTCGTCGACTCCGTGACCACCGCCACCAGTGCGAGCCTCCAGCCGTTCCAGAGCGGGATCAAGGCGGGTGCGCCGTTCGTGATGATCTCGTCGGCGAAGTACACGAAGATCGACTCGAAGCACCTCGCCGCGTTCTCACCGACCGTCATCAACACGCTGCTGCGCACCAAGTTCGGCTTCAAGGGAGTCGTCATCTCCGACGACCTCGGCCAGGCGGTCGCGGTCCGCGCCTACACCCCGGCACAGCGGGCGGTGCAGTTCATCAACGCCGGCGGCGACATGGTCCTCACGGTCAAGGCGTCGACCGTACCGGCGATGGTCCAGGGGGTGCAGGCCCAGATGGCGAAGGACGCCTCCTTCCGCACGAAGGTCGCCGCCTCCGTCCACCGCATCCTCACGGCCAAGGCCGCCGCCGGCCGCCTCACCTGCAGCTGAGACCGGCCGCCCGGATGCGCCCCGCAGGCCGGACGCGTTCGGGCAGTGGTGTCCGGTAGTCGGGCAGGAGACGCAGGACACGGAACGCGGACTTCAGGAACACCCGAACGACGCGTGCACGGCGGGGACCGAGCCGGCCGATCCGGTGGAGCCGGCAGACCCGCTCGCCGGCGAGGTAGCGGGTCAGGTCCCTGCCGAACGCCCGGAAGGGCGCGGGGAACCAGCGGCCGGCGAAGTACTCCATCATCGCGGTCGCCACGGCATGCCCCGCCTCGGTCGGTTCGTAGGGCCGCGAGTCGAACTTCACGGCGAACTCGGTCATCGCGTCCCAGTCCTCCGGAAAGGGCTCGTCGGCCAGCGAGCCGGACTCGCGTTCCAGGAGGCGGAAGAGGGTCTGCGCCCAGCGGTGCCAGGCGGTCTTCATGGGCTCGCTGGTGCCGGGCAGTCCCAGCGAGGTCAGCAGGCGGTCGCCGTAGGTGGCGAGCAGGACGAGGAGGTAGACGAAGTCGTCGGTGTCGTCGAAGTTGCCGGGCAGGTGCGGGGTGGCCCGGGCGACCGCCAGGTGGATGCGGTTGAGCCGGTCGGCCGCCGCGCGCCCCGCTCCGCTGGACAGGCCGTCCACCATCCAGGCCATCAGGAAGCGGTTGGCGTCCTGGTACCGCCGCTCGGGTCTCGTCGCCAGCTTCGCGGTGTGCGCCAGCGTCGCGGCCGTGGCGCCCGGCTGCATCATGCGCATGGTGCCCGGGTAGAGCGTCATCGCCAGGGCGAACTCCGGGATTCTGTAACCGACATAGAGCGAAATCATCCGCTCCCAGTCGGTCTCCGGATCCAGCCCGGCGAGTTCGCGGTCCACCCACTTGTACCCACGGCGCAACGTCGGATCCCCTCAAGCCGGAGCCACGCGCCGCGCCGCCCCGGCTCTGCCGGGAACGTGACGCCGCGCGGGCGGAAACTCCCCGGAGAGCAAGACGCCGAAAACGCGCTCATGGCTCCGTCCGGCGCGAGGTCGGCGCCTCGTCCGCCGGACCCGTGGTGCGGGGCCGGGCCGCTCAGGCCGGGCCGGGCCCCGACGCGTCCCGGCGGGAGACGGCGAGGTAGCCGACGAAGCCGGCGATGGCGACCGTCCAGGCGAGGGTCACCGGTGCCAGTCCCAGGGCGAGCCCGCCCCGGCTGTGCCCGACCGCCATCCAGTCGGCGAGCGAGGCGCCGAGGGGGCGGGTGATGACGTAGGCCGTCCAGAAGGCGGCCACGGCGTTCAGGGCACCGCCGCGGTGGGCGATCGCCGGGACGCTGATCGCGACGGCGAAGAGGACCGCCGAGCCGAAGTAGCCGAGACCCGCGGTGGCGGTCAGGTCACCGGCGGCGGTACCGAGGGCGAAGGTGGCGAGGACGGCCGCCCAGTAGAAGATCTCCCGTCGGCGGGTGCGGATGCCGTGGATGGACAGCGTCCGCTCGACGGCGTACCAGAGGGCGAAGACCGCGGCCAGCACGACGAGGAAGAACGGGGTGGACAGCGCGTAGGGCACGCCGAGACCCACGTGCAGGACGTCGGCGGCCATCGTGCCGAACACGCTGACCATGACGACCGCGGTCCAGTACACCCAGGCGATGTACCGGCGGGCCGCGAACTGCACGACCAGGGAGACCGCGAGCGCGAGACCGCCGAGACCGACTGCCGGTATCGGGCCGAGGACGTGGGCCAGCAGGTCCGACGCGGTCTCGCCCATCCCGGTGGTGAGCACCTTGATGATCCAGAAGTAGACGGTGACTTCCGGCACTTTGTTCGCCATGGTGCGCAGGGGAACGCGGGCGCGGTCGTCGAGGAGGTGCTCTGTGGTCATGGGCCGCACGATGGCACGCCGTGCACCCGGTGCCACAGATGTCTTTACCAATGCTTTGGCGCCTCTGGTGCATGAGTTTCAGGTCCGCGCGCCGGCCCTGAACACAACCTGAACGTCACAGCGAACTCCCTGGTCACGGTGGTTGGGTAGGTGATACGCAGGTGAGTTCACATGTGGGTGCCCACGACGACGGCCGCCCCGCCGCCCTCCCGCGATCGTCTAGAGTTCCGTACGACGTCTACAAAGTTGTAGTCGTTCAGGTGTTCAGGTGAGACCGTCCGCCGGAAAGGGCCCCGTTCATGACCACACCGTTCCTCGCGGCGTCACAGCTGGCCGTGAACGTGCTCGACGCTCATTCGCTGCTGTCGGCCTTCGGCGTGCTGGGCGTCGGGGTGGTGATGTTCGCCGAGACGGGGCTGCTGATCGGGTTCTTCCTGCCGGGCGACTCGCTGCTGTTCACGGCCGGCCTGCTGTGCACCGGCTCGGCGCAGGGGAGCCTGCACCTGTCCCTGGGACCGCTGCTGGTGGCCGCGGCCGTGGGCGCGCTGGCCGGCGCGCAGTTCGGGTACCTGCTCGGCCGGAAGGCGGGCGGCACCCTGCTGGCCCGCAGCCGCTCCAAGCGCCTGCACGAGGGCGTGCAGCGCGCCGAGGACTTCCTCACCCGGTACGGCCACGCGAAGGCCATCGTCCTGGCACGCTTCGTGCCGGTGGTGCGGACGGTGCTCAACCCGATGGCGGGCGCGCTGGAAGTCCCGGTACGCACGTTCACCCAGTGGCAGGTCGTCGGCGGACTCGCGTGGAGTGTCGGCCTGACCCTCGCGGGATACGCGCTGGGCTCGTCGATCCCGAACGTCGACCGGTACCTGCTGCCGCTGGTGGCACTGATCGTGGTCGTGTCGCTGATCCCCGTCCTCTCCGAGGTGTACCGGGGCCGGCGCGCCGCCGGGTCCGAGGAAGGCCGCGGATGACCGCCCCGACCCCGGCCGTGGTGCGGCCGTAGCTGCGACGGAGGACCATGCGTCACAAGATCCTGGTGGTGGAGGACGACCACGCCCTGCGGGACGTCCTGCGCCGCGGGCTGGCCGACGAGGGCTTCGAGCCCGTGCCCGCCGCCGACGGCGCCACCGCCCTGCGGCTGACCGACGACGGCATCGGCGCGGTCGTGCTGGACGTCGGGCTGCCGGACGCGGACGGCCGGGACGTGTGCCAGGCGATGCGCGCCAACGGATTCGCGGCGCCGATCATCTTCCTCACCGCCCGCCACCACCTGACCGACCGGCTGTCCGGGTTCTCCGCGGGGGCGGACGACTACCTTCCCAAGCCGTTCCACCTCGCCGAACTCGTCGCCCGGCTGCGGGCCACGCTCAAGCGGTCCGCTCCGTCGGCGGTGTCCACGGCCGGGGACCTGGTCCTGGACGCGACCCGGCACAGCGCGCACGTCGGCGAGGCCCGGATGGAGCTGTCCCCGACGGAGTTCCGGCTGCTGGCCACGCTCGTGGCCGCGGGCGGGGACATCGTGGGCCGCCGGGACCTGGTGCGGGCGGCGTGGCCGGACGGGGCCCAGGTCAGCGACAACACACTGGACCAGTACCTGAGCCGGCTGCGCCGCAAGCTGCGCGAGGCGGGCAGCGACCTGAGCCTCGGGACAGCGCGCGGGATCGGCCACCGGCTGTCATGAACGGCCTCCTGCGCCACCTGGCCCCGCGCACGCTGCGCGGCCGGCTCTCGCTCGTGGCGGTGACCACCGCGGCCCTGCTGGTGACCGTCCTGACCGTGGCGTTCAACACCGTCATGGAGCGGCACCTGCAGCACCAGGCGGACGCCGAGCTGGGCAACCGTGCGGCCGCCGTCGCCACCACCGTGGACACCAGCGGCTCCCAGGCGCGGGTCCTGGAGACCGTCAACGACCGGCTCCTCGACGCCAACGTCTGGATCTACACCGGGACACGGCTGCTGGAGAAGCCCCCGTCCGCCACCGCCGGCAGCGCCCTGACCGAGGCCGCCGCGCGGCTCGCCGTCCGGGGGGACGGCGTCTGTACGACCGTGACGGCCCGGGATCCCCGGTCCGTCCGCCTGTGCGCCCACTCCGTGGCCGGGCGGCACAGCAGGGCGACGGTCGTCACCGCCCTGGATCTCGCTCCCTACCGCAACTCGGCGGACACCGTGCTGCTGGGGTCCCTGGTCCTGGACTCCCTCATGCTCGGGTGCACCTACGTGCTGACCCGCCTCGCGGTGGGGCGGGCACTGCGTCCGGTGGGCACCATGACGGACCAGGCCACCGAGTGGAGCGCGGTGGGCTCCGACGAGCGCTTCGGTGCCGCCGGCCAGCCGGCCGAGCTCGCCCGCCTGGGGGCTTCGCTGGACGCGCTGCTGGACCGCATCCGTACCGTGCTGCGGCACGAACGGCAGCTGACCGGGGAGCTGTCCCACGAACTGCGGACCCCGCTCACCCGGATCATCATCGAGCTGGACTGGTGGCGGGCCCGGCCGCGCTCCGGCGCCGAGACCCGGGCGACGCACGAGGTGATCGCCGAGGCCGCCCAGGCCATGCGCACGATCTGCGACACCCTGCTGGACGACGCCCGCGCGGAAGCGCGCACCCCCGTCACGGCCCCCGGCGCCACGGCCGTCGTACCGGTCCTGCACCGGCTGGTCGACCGCCTCGGGACGCCGGAGCGGGTGAAAGCCGTCGTCGACGCGGCCGACCCGGAGCCGGCCGCAGGGGTCCGGCCGGCCCTGCTCGAACGCATCGTGAGCCCGCTGCTGGCGAACGCGCTCCGGTATGCCCGCTCCACGGTGACCGTGTCCGCGCGTCCGGTGCCCGGCGGGGTGCGCATCAGCGTCACCGACGACGGTCCCGGCGTACCGGAGGCGTTCGTGGGCGACCTCTTCCAGCCCGGCCGCCGGGCCGATCCCGGGGACGGGCACGACGGCGCGGGCCTCGGACTGCCGCTCGCGCGCCGCCTGGCCCGGTCCGTGGGCGGCGAGGTGTCCCACGATCCCGCGTACACCTCGGGGGCGCGCTTCCTGGCCGACCTGCCCGCCGGGTGAGGCGCCGCGGGACCGCGGACGTCGTGTCCTAGGAGGCGGCCCTGCGTTCCCGGAACTGCGCGTAGGCCATGAAGCCGAGCAGGACCGCCAGCAGCACGGCCGAGGAGCCGGCCGTACCGAGGTCGAGACCGCCCTTGGCGGCCGGCTTGGTCAGGAAGTCGCCCGCGGTCGCGCCGAGCGGCCGGGTGAGGACGAACGCGATCCAGAACAGCAGGACGTTGGGCACCGCGGGCACCTTCATCAGTACGGCCAGGACGGCGAGCGCGCCGCTCACCAGCAGCGCGCCGCCGGCGTAGCCGAGGCCGGAGCTGTCGGAGAGGAAGTCGCCCATCGAGGTGCCGAGGGTGTTGGAGACGAGGATCGCCGACCAGAACAGGGCCTCGCCGCGGAGGGTGACGATCTCCCGGATCTGGAAGGTCATGCCGCTCGCTTTCCAGACCGCGAAGATGACCAGCAGGATCGAGATCAGGATCGCCGCGCCGACCGGGTAGCCGAGGCCGAGGCCCTGGGGTCCCCAGCCCAGTGCGGTGGCGCCGTTCGAGAGGTACTTGGCGCTGGCGTCGCGGTTCATGAAGTCGGACATGGTGGTGCCGGCCATGCTCGTGGACAGGATGACGGTCCAGTACAGGAACGGGTGGTAGCGGCGGGACCCGAGCTGGGCGGCGAGGGTCGCCACGAACACCAGGAACAGCGCGATCGTGGTGAGGAAGTAGCCGAGCTTCAGGGTCTGCGCGAAGAGGTCGCCGGCGGTCTCGCCGAGGGTGGTCGCGGCGATCTTCATGATCCAGAACGCCAGTGTCACCTCCGGGAGTTTCTTCACCACCGACGTGATCCTGCCCTGTGCCGCGGGGCCGGTGAGGACTTCGGGCTGCTCCAAGGTGGGGGGCTCCTGTTCGGTCGTGCCGCAGGGCGCGCGCTCCGCGGGGGATACCGGGAGACGCGCGCCCTGTCGTGGGCGGCCGCGTGGGGCGGCCGCCGTGACCGACCTTGGCAGCACCGGCCCGGACGGAACCCGAACATCTGCCGCGTGCCTGGTCAGACCGCGTGCCGCGGCATCCGCTGCGGCTGCGTCACATCCTTGCGGGTGACGGACAGGAACACGACGAGCCCGAGGATGACGGCGAGGAAGACGGCGCTGGTGACGACGGTGCCCAGACCCAGGCCGCCGTCGCCGTTCGGCTGGGAGAGGTAGTCGCCGAGGGACGCGCCGAGCGGACGGGTGAGGACGTAGGCGGTCCAGAAGCTGAACACCGCGTCCAGCCCGAGGGCGCGGTGGGCGAGGGCGACGGCGGCGAGGGCCAGGCCGAACAGGACCGCGGCGAGCCAGTAGCCGAGGGCCATCCGCTCGGAGACCAGGTCGCCGGCTGCGGTGCCGAGGGCGAAGGTGAACAGGACGGCGAGCCAGTAGAACGTCTCGCGGGCGGTCGTGTCGATCCGGTGGATGGACAGGGTGCGCTCGCGCCGGTACCAGACCACGAAGACGACCGCGAGGACGATCGCGAAGACGGTGGTGCCGGTCTCCAGCGGGACGCCTATGGTGTCGGTGAGGTTGTCGCTGACCAGGGTCCCCACGACGCTGATCAGGGCGACGGCCGACCAGTACACGCCGGCGCGGTAGGCGGCGGTGCGGAACTGGACGACCAGGACGACGGCCAGCAGCGCGCTCATCAGGATCGAGACACCGGTCAGGCCGAGCCCGGCCTTCTGGGCGAGCAGGTCGGCCGCGGTCTCGCCGACCGTCGTGCAGAGCACCTTGATGACCCAGAAGTAGACGGTGACCTCGGGCACCTTGTTCCGGCGCGGTCGGAGCCCGCCCGCGGACGCCTCGGCGTCGGCCCCCGCGGGAGCGGGGGTCTGCGATGTCTCGTGTGTCATGGGGCCCGACCGTGTCACGGGACACCTGAACGCATCCTGACTGCCGGGCCGATCCTGATCCTGGCTGCCGGGCCGTGCCGAGGTCCGCGCAGCGAGGTCACCGGGGACCTGCCGCCCGCTGGGCCACCACCGGCACCGGCTCCCCGCGCCCTTCCCAGGGCCGGGCCAGCGCGACCAGCGCCAGCCCCGCCGCCACCAGCGCGCCCAGCATGACGAGCGCCATCGGCCGGGAGCTGTCCTCCCCGAACACGCCCACCAGCGGTGCGGCCAGGGCGCCGAAGAGGAACTGGAAGCCGCCGAGGAGCGCGGAGGCCGCGCCCGGGGCGGTGCGGCCCACCGTCTGGCCGATGCTCATGGCGCTCGGGAAGACCAGGCCGATGCCGCCGGCGGTCACGAACAGGCTGCTCCAGGTGCCCGCGAGGGTCTCGCCCACGGTCACCACCAGCAGGACCTGCGCCAGCGCGCCGAGCAGGGCGATGCCGACCCCGGCGGAGAGCAGGGCGTTCAGGCGGGTGCCCCGCCCGGCCAGCCGGGCGAAGGAGGCGCCGGCGGCGAGCATGGCCACGGCGTTGGTCGCGAAGATGAGGGAGTAGGTGGTCGAGGAGACGCCGTGCAGGTTCTCGAAGACGAAGCTGGAGCCGCTGATATAGGCGAACAGCGCGGCCGAGACGAAGGCCACCACCAGGACGTGTCCCATGAAGGTGCGGCCTGCCAGCAGCGTGCCCATGGCCCGGAAGGCCCCGGCGAGTCCGCCGCTCCGGCGCCGCTCCGGCGGCAGCGACTCGGGCACCGCCCGCACCACGGCGAGCAGGAGCAGCACGCCGAGCACGGCCAGCACGGCGAAGACCGCCCGCCAGGTGGAGACGGCCAGCACGGCCCCGCCGAGCACCGGTGCGGCGACCGGGGCCACGCCGACCACCTGTGACAGGACCGCGAAGTAGCGCGGCAGTTCGGGCCCGTGGAAGCGGTCGGTGAGGACGGCCCGGGCGAGCACCATGCCGGCCGCGCCCGCGACGCCCTGCAGGAAGCGGGCGCCGGTGAGGGCGGCGATGTCCGGGGCCGCGGCGCAGGCGAGGGAGCAGAGGACGAATCCGGCCGACCCGGCCACGAGCAGCCGGCGCCGGCCGAGGCCGTCGCTGAGCGGGCCGATGACCAGCTGGCCGACGACGAGTCCGGCCAGGAAGGCGGTCATGGTCAGCTGCACGGCCGAGCTGCTCGCCCCGAGCGCCTTCCCGAGTGCGGGGAGACCGGGGACGTACACGTCCGTCGCGAGCGGGGCGACGGCGGTCAGCGCGCCGAGCACGGCGATGAGGGCGGTGGCCGTGCGGCCCGAAGGCGCAGGTCCGGGGGTGTCGGGGACGGCGTCGGCGCGGTTGCGCGAGGATGACGGGGCTGACATGGAAATAAAGGTAGCCGATAGTTCACCAGCTAACAAACATGAAGAGCGAGAAGACGAGCCGCATGCCCACCCCTTCCACCCCCGCCTCCGGTTCCCCCGCTTCCGCCGGCTCCCCCGGCCCCGCCAACCCGTCCGCCGCGGACGTCGGCGCCCAGTGGGCCGCGCACCACCCCGGCCTGGACACCTCCCCCATGGAGCTGATCGGGCTGCTCAAGCACGCCACCGGGCTGCTCAACCGCTCCGTGGAGCCCCTCTACGCCGGCGCCCTGCTCACCGCGCCCGAGCTCGACATGCTGATCCCGCTGCGGCACGCGACCGAGCCGTTCATCGCCCGGAGCCTCGCCGAGCGGCTGGGGCTGTCCCGGGCGGGGGTCAGCAAGACCCTCGGCAGACTGGAGCGGCGCGGCTTCATCGCCCGCACCCCCAGCCCCGCCGACCGGCGGGCCGCCCTGGTCACCATCACGGAGGCCGGCGCGAAGGCGGTCGACGACCTCTTCCCCCGGCAGCTCGCCGTCGAGATCGGCCTGCTGGACGGCCTGGGCGAGGACCGCGAGCGGGTGACCGAGGCGCTGCGGCGGCTGGTGGCGGCGATGGAAGCCCGCGCGGGCCGAGGCTGACACCCGGGTGCGCCCGGCCGGCCACGCGGTCCCGCCCCTCCGGCCGGGGGCCGCCGCCCGGTTCCTGCTGTAGGGGATGTTCCAATTAGAGTGTTCACCGCAGAGGCGGCCCGCCACCCCGGCCGCCGCGATCTCCGAGAGGCGCAGAGATGACCGGGCCGCAGACGGCGCGCAGGAAGCGCGCGAACGGGGTGGAGTCGCGCCAGCGCATCCTGGACGCCACCGTCGAGATCGCCGGCGAGCGCGGCTACGACGGGACCTCCATCGCGGCCGTCAGCGCCAAGTGCGGGCTGCCCGCCAGCTCGATCTACTGGCACTTCAAGGACAAGGACGACCTGATCGCCGCGGTCATCGAGCGCAGCTTCGAAAGCTGGCTCGGGGCCGTCGAACTGCCCGGCGACGACGCGGGCACTCCGCTGGAACGGGTCACCATGATGGCCGCGAACGTGGCCCGGTCCCTCGTCGCCGCCCCGGACTTCCTGCGCCTCGGTCTGATGCTCGCGCTGGAGCGCCGCCCCACCGAACCCCGCGGCCGTACGGTCTTCCTCCAGGTCCGCGAGACCGCCCACCGACGCATCGCGGAGATCGTCGCCACCCTGTTCCCGGACTTGGCCGAGGACGTCGTGGACACCCTGACCACCTATGCCGTCGCCGGCGCCGACGGCCTGTTCGTGCACCGGGAGGTCAAGGGCGACTCGGTCGACCTGGTGGCCCTGTTCGAACTGCACGCGCGGTTCGTCCACGACGCCGCGGTCCGGATGGCGGCCCGGGCGGAGCGCTGACGGCCGGCCCGTCGGCGCCCCGCGCGCGGATCCGGGCTCAGGACCCGGCACCCTCGTGGGCGACGGTGACGACGATCTTGCCGACCTGCTCGTTCGCCGCCATGTAGCGGTGCGCCTCGGCGATGTCCGCGAGGTCGAAGGTGCGGTCGACGACGGGGTCGAACGAGCCCGAGCCGAGGCCCGCGTTGACGAACGCGACCGCGCGGCGCAGGCGCTCGGGGTCCGTGGTGATCTCGAAGAGGGTGTACGTGCTGCTGGTCAGCGCCGGGAAGGACTGGGCGTTGGGCAGCGGGGTGGGGCGCGGGTCGAGGGCGCCGTAGACCACCAGGAAGCCGCCCGGGGCGATCCCCTGCGCGAGAGTCTCCACGCCGGGTCCGGCGACGGGGTCGAAGGCCAGGCGGACGCCCTCGCCGCCGGTGATCTCCTTGATCCGGGCGGGCAGGTCCTCCTCGTCGGTGACGATCACGTGCGCCGCGCCCGCCTCCAGCAGACGCTCCTTCTTGCCGGGGCCGCGCGTGGTGGCGATCGGGACCGCGCCGACGTGGCGGGCGATCTGGATGGCAGCGAGTCCCACGCTGCTGGAGGCCGCGGTGATCAGGACGTGGTCGCCGGGCCGCACCCGGCCGCTCTCGGCGAGGGGGCCGTAGGCGGTGATGTACGCCATCCACACGGCCGCCGCCCGGACCGCGTCGACGCCGGCCGGGCGGGGCACGACCGCCGAGGCCGGGACGATGACATGGTCGCCGTACGTGCCGTAGTCGGTCTGCAGGAACTGCGGTACGACCGCCACCGGGTCGCCCTCGGAGAGGCCGGCCACGCCCGCGCCGACCGCCTCGACCACACCGGCCGCCTCGTAGCCGAGCAGCGAGGGGAAGACCGGGTCGTAGAAGTAGGCGCCCTCGCGGTACATGATCTCGGCGCGGTTCAGGCCGATCGCGTCGACGCGGATCCGGACCTCCCCCGCGCCGGGCGCGCCGACCTCGACATCACGGAGGGTGAGGACCTCGGGTCCGCCGATCCGGTCGAACTGAACGAGTCTTGCCATGGCGCATCCGTCCCAGGGGCAGTGATCGGTGAGGAGACGCGCCGGGCCGGCCCGGCGCCTGTGCACTCACCTTGCCCCAAGGTTCGATGGCCGTCAAATTTTGAGCACGATCGAAATAGGGTCACCGGCCGCTTCGGCCCGCACCCGCTTCCGCCTCCAGCGCCGCGGCGGCCAGCACCGCCGAGAGCAGCCCCGGGAACCGCAGCTCCATCTCGTCGGTGCGCAGCGTGTTCATCTTCGTCGTCCCGACGTAGTACTGCCGGATCAGGCCGGCCTCGCGCAACACGCTGAAGTGGTGCGTCAGCGTCGAGAGCGAGACGGGCGCGACGAACGTCCCGCAGCTCAGGTCCTCCCCCGCGCGGACCAGCTGCAGCACCACCATGCGCCGCACCGGGTCCACCAGCGCCTCCAGCACCTGCTGGAGGGTGACCTCCGACAGCTCGGGGTGCTCCACGGTGCGGGCGGCGGTTCGGGGGCGGGCCACGGTGACTCCTCGGGGCGGCTGCTGGGCGGTCAAGTCATAGTACGACCGCCATCAAAACCGCCTCCGGCCCCGGGATCGTCCGGCGGGGTCTCAGGCCTTGCCCAGCAACTCGCGTACGTGCTGGACGATCTCCTCGTTGGTGTAGGCGTGCCCCCCGATGCCCCAGCCGCCGGGCACCGCCTCGGTCAGGGCGACCCAGGTGCGCTCGGCGAGGGAGGGGTCGCCCGCGGCGGCGGCCACCAGTTCCGACAGCTCCTTCACCAGGCCGAGCTGCTGCTCCCGGTCGAGGGCTCCGGCGTTGGTGGTGACGGTGACGCGCACGTGGTCGTTGCCGCCGCCCGCGGTGGAGAAGCCGTCGGCGTCCAGCTCGTGGACGAAGGCGGCGGTGTTGTCCGAGAAGAACGGGATGGCCGGAACCTTCTCCCAGCGCATGATCGCCTGAGCGAGGTCCTGGGCGAGGGCCTTCCGGTCCTTGATGATCCCCTTGGCGGCGTACACGTCGATCATGGGCATGCGATGGATCCTCGCTCCGTCTCGCGTCGAACTCTTCCCGCCGATCGTGTCCGGCGCGGGAGCGCGGGAGATCCCGTGATGTGCGTAGTCCGGGCACCGGGGACGCGTAGGCCCGGGGTGCGGGGCGGCCCGTCAGAGATTGATCATGTGTCCGGCGAGCCCGTGCAGGGCGTCCTGGACCGCCTCGCTCAGCGTCGGGTGGGCGTGCACGTTCCGGGCGAGTTCGTGCACCGTGAGGTCCCACTTCTGGGCGAGGGTCAGCTCGGGCAGGAGTTCCGTCACGTCCGGTCCGATCAGGTGGCCGCCGATCAGTTCGCCGTACCGGGCGTCGCTCACGAGTTTCACGAACCCGACCGTGTCGCCGAGGCCGTGCGCCTTGGCGTTGGCCGTGAAGGGGAACTTCGCCACCCGCACGTCGAAGCCCTGGGCGCGGGCCTCGGCCTCGGTCCAGCCGAAGCTGGCGATCTGGGGCTGGCAGAACGTCGCGCGCGGGATCATGCGGTAGTCCAGCTCCATGGTCTCCGCGCCGGCGATGCTCTCCGCGGCGACGATGCCCATCGCCTCGGCGGTGTGCGCGAGCATCAGCTTCGCGGTGACGTCGCCGATGGCGTAGATGTGCGGCCGGCTGGTCCGGCAGTACCCGTCGATGTCGATGGCACCCCGCTCGGTGAGCCGTACCCCGGTGCTGCTCAGCCCGTAGCCGGCCGTGCGCGGCTGGAAGCCGGTGGCCTGCAGGACCTTCTCCGCCTCCAGGACCTGCTCCGTGCCGCCGGAGCGGACCGTCACGCGGACGTTGTCCTCGGTCTCCTCGATGGACTGCACGGCGGTGGAGGTCAGGACCCGGATGCCCTGCCGCTTGAAGCGCCTGGTCAGCTCCGCCGAGACCTCCTCGTCCTCCAGCGGGGCGATCCGGTCCAGGAACTCCACCAGCGTGACCTCGACGCCGTAGGAGCGCAGCAGATAGGCGAACTCGACGCCGATGGCCCCGGCGCCCGCGATGACGATGCTCGACGGGAGGGTGTCGGAGAGGATCTGCTCCTCGTAGGTGACCACGCGGCGGCCCAGCGTCGTTCCGGGCAGCAGCTTCACGGTCGCGCCGGTCGCGATGATGCAGGAGCGGAAGGAGAGCCTGGTCTCGCCGTCCTGCATGCGTACCTGGAGGGTGTGCGGGTCGAGGAAGGTGCCCTCGCCCTCGAACTGCTCGATCTTGTTCTTGCGCATGAGGTAGCCGACGCCCTTGACGCGCCCGTCGGCCACCACCCGGCTGCGCTCGTAGGCGGCGCGGTAGTCCAGGCCCACCTCCCCGCTGATCTTCACGCCGAACTTCTCCGCGTCGTGCAGGATCAGCTGGGCGACCTCGGCGTTGCGCAGCAGCGCCTTCGCCGGGATGCAGCCGATGTTCAGGCAGACGCCGCCCCAGAAGCGGCCCTCCACGATGGCCGTGCGCAGGCCCAGCTGGGCGGCGCGGATCGCGGCCACGTAGCCGCCCGGCCCGGCTCCCAGGACGACGACGTCGAAGTCCGTCTGCATGGCTCCACCTCACCGTTGTGTCGCTCAGCGTTGTGTCGAGTCGGTCTGCTGACTCCACGGTCGCACGATCGGCTCGCGCGATCAGCCGGTCGGGTAGAGAAGGTCGAGCGGGCCGGACAGCGCGGCCCGGACCCGGCGTGCCGTCTCGTCGACGAGGACCTCGGGCTCGTCGCGGGCGATCGCGTCCATGGTCTGCGCGGCCACCTCGGCCGCGTCCGTCTTCGGCTCGTCGACCCCGGCGGTGGCGTCGGTGTCCACCCAGCCGACGTGCACGCCGACGACCAGCGTCCCCTGCTCCCGCAGGGCGACCCGCAGCGCGTTGGTCACCGACCACTGCGCCGCCTTCGACGCGGCATAGCTGGGGAACCGCCAGGTCGACCGCCACGACGCCACGGACAGCATGTTCACGAGGGTGCCGCCGCCGTTGGCCGCGAGCACCGGCGCGAAGGCCCGCGAGACGGCCCAGGTGCCGAGATAGTTCACCTCCAGCTCCTGGCGTGCGCCGTCCAGGGAGCCCTCCAGCAGCGGCGGCCCGGCCTGGATGCCCGCGTTGTTGATCACGATGCTCGCGTCGGACGCCGTCCGGGCGGCGGCCGCGATCTGCCCGGGGTCGGTGACGTCGAGGCGCAGCGGCTCCAGCCCGGGCTCGGTGAAGTCCTCCGGCCGTCGTACGCCCGCGTACACCTTCGCGGCGCCCCGGGCCAGCAGGGCGCGGCAGAACGCCAGCCCGATCCCGCGGTTCGCCCCGGTCACCAGCGCGACCGATCCCTCGATCTTCATGGTCGGACACCTCGCTTCACGGTTGACGGTCACCCGGCGGACGGCCCGGCCCTCCGTTTCATGCTGCGGCCTGTGCGAGCCGCTCACATCCGAAGATGCACCTGTCAGCAGGGTTTCTTCATGAGACTCGCTATCGTGGAGCCATGAAACGGACCTCGTTCGCCAAGTGGCCGTGCTCCATCGCACGGACCGTCGACCTGCTGGGGGACCACTGGACGCCGCTGGTGGTGCGGGAGGCGTTCTACGGGATCCGCCGCTTCGACGAGTTCCAGCGGGAACTGGGCATCGCCCGCAACACGTTGACCGACCGGCTGCGGCAGCTGGTGGACGAGCGGATCCTGGAGAAGCGGCTGTACGAGGCCGAGCCGCCGCGCTACGACTACGTCCTCACGGAGAAGGGGCGGGACCTGTTCGCGGTGCTGGCCGCCATGTCCGCGTGGGGCGACCGCTGGCTGGCCGGGGAACGGGGCGTGCCCGTGGTCTTCCACCACGAGGCCTGCGACCACGACACCACGCCCGAGGTGGTCTGCGCCCAGTGCCGTACGCCGCTGAGGTCCGAGGAGACGTCGATGCGGATGGGGCCCGGCTACCCCGAGCGGCTCAGGCAGCGGCCGGACATCCGCCGGCGGTTCGGCACCGACTGAGCACGGCACCCCCCTTTCGGCCCTTGACAGGGTGAGTCTTATCTAGCAACCCTGGAGATCAGACACCTGTACGGCAAGGAGGCCGACGGTCTTGGAGTGGACGGGCGCACGCTACGCGGACAAACCCACGGTCGAGGTGCGGACCTGGATCGACGCCCCACCGGCCACGGTGTGGGCCCTGGTCAGCGACATCGGTCTGATGCCGGACATGAGCGAGGAGCTCCGGTCCGTCGCCTGGCTGGACGGGGCGGCGGCTCCCGCGGTGGGGGCGAGGTTCGTCGGCCGCAGTGAGCACGAGGCGTTCGGCAGGTGGGAGACCACCTCCCAGGTGATCGAGTGCGAGCCGGAGTCGGTGTTCGCCTGGGCGGTGCAGGATCCGTCCGAGCCCTCCGCGGTCTGGCGGTTCCGGCTCCGTCCGCAGGACGGCGGTACGGAGCTGTCGCAGTGGATGCAGCTGGGCCCGGGACGTTCCGGGCTGTCGGTCGCCATCGACCGGATGCCCGACAAGGAGCAGAAGATCGTGTTCGTACGGCTGCGGGAGTTCGAGCGCGGCATCACCGCCACCCTCGCCGAGATCAAGAAGCGGGCGGAGGCGTGATGCGGACGGCGACCACGATCGAGGCCTCGGGCGGCGAACACTGGTCCCAGGCGGGCGACTTCGTCGTCGAGGCCGAGAAGCTGGGCCTCGACGTCTGCTGGGTCGCCGAGGCCTGGGGCTCGGACGCGCCCTCCGCGCTCGGCTACTACGCGGCGCTCACCGACCGGATGCTGCTCGGCTCCGGCGTCATGCAGCTCGGCACCCGGACCCCGACGGCCGTGGCCCAGACGGCCATCACCCTCTCCAACCTGTCCGGCGGACGTTTCCTGCTCGGCCTCGGCGCCTCCGGCCCACAGGTCATCGAGGGGCTGCACGGCGTCCCCTTCGCCCGGCCGCTGCGGCGGATGCGCGAGACGGTGGAGATCGTCCGGGCGGTCGTCGGCGGCGGCCGGCTCTCCTACTCCGGCGCGGAGTTCACACTGCCGCTGCCCGGCGGCGAGGCCGTTCCGATGCGGCTGTCGATGCGCGCCGAGCACGAGATCCCCGTCTACCTCGCGGCCCTCTCCCCCGCGATGCTGCGGCTGACCGGCGAGGCCGCCGACGGCTGGCTGGGCACCAGCTTCGTGCCCGAGGGCGCCGCCGGCGCCTACTTCGCCCACCTCGACGAGGGCCTGGCCCGCAGCGGCCGTACCCGCGCGGACCTGGACGTCTGCCAGGGCGCCGAGGTCGCCTTCGCGGCCGACGAGGAGGCGCTGGTCGCGATGGTCGCCGGCCGCAAGAAGGAACTGGCCTTCAGCCTCGGCGGGATGGGCTCGGCGTCCACCAACTTCTACAACCGCGCCTACAGCCGCCAGGGCTGGGCCGAGGTCGCCGCCGAGGTGCGCGAGCGCTGGCAGGCGGGCGACCGGGACGGCGCGGCCGGTCTGGTGACCGACGAGATGGTGCTCGGTACGACGCTGATCGGCACGGAGGCCATGGTGCGCGAGCGCCTCGCGGTCTGGCACGACGCGGGCGTCGACACCGTCCGCCTGTACCCGGCCGGTGAGTCCCTGGAGGACCGGCTCACCACGCTGGGGCGGGCGATCGAGCTGGTCCGCGAGGTCGGCGGGACCGGCTGAGGCGGGCCGGGTCAGTCGAGGACGTCGCCGCGGACCGGCTCCTGCCGCTGCCGGTGCTGCTCGTTCCAGAGGTCGGCGAGTTCACCGAGGGCGTCGCTGACACGGCCGAGTTCCCAGAGCAGGTAGCCGCCGGCCGCGGCGAACGGGATCCACTCGCCCCAGTGGAAGAGCAGGACCGGCATGTACAGCAGACCTGCCACGACGAGGAACTTGACCAGGATCTCGGCCGCGTAAGCCCTCCTGGGCGCGACGACGGCGTGCTCCCCACGGCCGTGGGTCCACTGGAGGCGCGACTTCATGACTGCTCCCTCGGGCTCTGGGCGCACACGCTGCTCGAACAGGCCGCCGCCGACTGACAGTTGACAGTTTCAGGGGGCGTGCGGCCGGTGGCCAGGGCCGCCCGAGGCCTTCGGCACATCTCCATGTGACCATCGCGAGCGGTAGCCCGCGTTCCGGTCTACGCCGAGGTGAGGCGGTCGCGGTGGGCGCTCAGGTCCCGGCGGGAGTGGACGTCGAGTTTCCGGAACACCTTGCGCAGGTGGTAGTCGACCGTGTGCACGCTGAGGAAGAGCCGGGCGGCGATCTCCCCGTTGGTGGCGCCGCCCGCGGCGAGCCGGGCGACCCGGGCCTCCTGGGGGGTGAGCAGGTCGGCGGCGTTCGACGCGTGGGCGCCGGCCGGGAGGGTGTCGCCGGCCGCGGAGAGCTCCTGGGCCGTCCGGGCGGCGAAGCCACGGGCGCCCATGGCGTCGAAGAGCCCGTGGGCGGCGCGCAGTTGGTGCCGGGCGTCCTTGGTGCGGCGCTCGCGGCGCAGCCATTCGCCGTAGAGCTGGTGGCTGCGGGCCCGGCGCAGGGGGCCGCTGACGTCCTCGTGGTGCCGGATGGCCTCGACGTACAGTTTCTCGGCCGCCGCCGGGTCGCCGGTGGTCAGCGCGCGGGCGCGGGCGAGGTCGCCGAGCAGGCCCGGGACGGGGGTGCGGTCCGCGAGCCGGGTCAGGAGTTCCAGCAGGCCCAGTGCCTCTGCCTCGCGGCCGCTGCGCGTCGCGGCCTCGACCATGTCGACGAGAGCGAACTTCGCCTGGCAGGTGTCCCCGATCTGTCCCGCGAGGCTCAGGTACGCCTCCTCGTACCGGCTCCGGCTCAGTTCGACCACGCACCGGGCGTAGTCGAGGAAGACCAGCTGGTACCCCTGGCCGGTGCGGGCGGCGTGCTCGCGCACCGCGTCGGCCAGCGTGTCCGCCTGCTCGAACCGGCCGCGCCAGGCGGCGACGAGCAGGGCGCCGAGATGCAGCTGGGAGCCGCGGGCCTCCTCCAGCGCCGCCCGCTGGTCGAAGAGGCGCTCGGACTCGTCGAGGCGGCCGGCGATCAGCTCCGAGAGGGCGGTGTGGCTGAGGGCGAGGGCCATCGGGATGGTGGCGCCCCGCCGGCCGGCCTCGGCGTGCAGCCGCCAGGCGAGTTCGTGCAGGGTGACGTCGTCGCCGAGGAGGGTGGCGTGCGAGCAGGCCGCGGCCAGCAGCTGGAACAGCTCGGGCGCGGTGGACTCCTCCTGCCGTACCGCCGCCACGGCCTGCCGGAGCCGCGGGCCCGCTCCGGCGAGCCCTTCGAGGTGTACGGCGGTGTCGGCCTCCAGCACCACGTCGCCCGTGGTGGCCGGCATCCCGGCGGGCAGCGGCAGCGAGCGGACGGTCTCGGCGACGTTGCGGCGCGATGCCCCCTGCGGTGCCAGGGAGCCGCTGATCTGCGCCTGGACGAGCGCTTCCACGAGGATGTCGCGGGCGAGCCGGATGTCGACGGGGCCGAGTTCCCGGGCCGCGGTCAGCAGCGCGTACGTCGCCGCCGCGGGCGCGCCCGTGAGCCGGTGGACGCGGGCCTGGACGCGCTGGACCAGGCCGTTGGAGCGCCGGTCGGCGCGGTGGGCGGCCGCCTCGTCGAGCAGCGTCTGCGCCCGGCCCGGCGCGCCGGCCACGGCGCTCGCCTCGGCCGCCGCCAGCAGCCGCCGGGCCCGGGCGGGCGGGTCGGAGGTCAGGGCGGCGGAGCGGGCGAGCAGCGACGAACTGCCGGTCCAGTCGCCGCGGTCGCGGGTGCGTACGGCGGCGTCGTCGAGTTCCACCGCGACGGCGTCGTCGGGATCGGTGGCGGCCGCCGCGAGGTGCCAGGCGCGCAGGTCGGCCTCGCCGAGATCGGCCGCGACCCGGGCGAGGGCGGCGTGCACCCGGGCGCGTTTCGCGAGGGGCGCGCCGTAGTAGACGGCGGAACGGATCAGCGGGTGACGGAACCTGACGGTCTCGCGTATGGCGAGGAGGTCGCACTCCTCGGCCGCCGCCGCGGCGCCGGCGTCGAAGCCGAGTTCCGGGCCGGCCCGCCACAGCACGTTCGGGTCGCTGGTGGGGTCGGCGGCCGCGGTGAGCAGGAGGGTGCGGGTCTGCGGCGGCAGCGCCCGCGCCTCGCGCAGGTAGACCTGTTCCAGGGCGCGGCCGAGCGGGATCGGCTCGGGCAGCGGCGTCTCGCCGCTGAGCTGGTCGGCGCGCAGCTCCCGGGCCGCCTCGACGAGGGCGAGGGGGTTGCCGCCGGTCGAGGCGACGACCCGGTCGCGGACACCGGGGTCGAGGGCGCCGGAGACCGCCGACTCCAGCAGCCGTCCGGCGGCGTCCGGGTCGAGGCCGGTGACGCCGAGTTCGGGGAGCCCGGCCAGGTGGTCGACCCGGTCGAGGTGGTCGCGGGCGGCGAAGACCATGGTGACGGCGTCGGCGTGCAGCCGGCGTGCCACGAAGGCGAGCACCGCGGCGGACTCCTCGTCCAGCCAGTGGGCGTCGTCGACCAGGCACAGCAGGGGCCGGTCGTCGGCGCGGGCGGCCACCAGCCCCAGGGAGGCGAGCGCGACCAGGAACCGGTCGGGCGGGCTGGTCCGCTCCTGCAGTCCGAAGACCTGGCAGAGTGCGGCGCGTTGCGGGTCGGGCAGCTTGGGCAGCTGGGACAGGTGCGGTCTGAGCAGCTGGTGCAGGGCGGCGAAGCCGAGTTCGGCCTCGGACTCCACGGCGTCGAACCGCATGATCTCGAAGTCGGCGGCCGCGCCTGCCTGGAGGTGGTCGAGCAGGGTGCTCTTGCCGCTCCCCGGCCCGCCTCTGAGGACCAGGACGCCGCTCATCCCGTGCCGGGCGTCGTCGAGCGCCGCCGTCAGCCGGCCGCGTTCCTCGTCCCGCCCGAACAGCTCGTCCAATGGTCAACCCCGGGATGCTCGAAAGGGGCGGCTTCCGCTGCTCGGTGCCACGCTCGGGTCCGGTCACCGGATCCGTGCGGCCCATACTGGCCAGCGCGCGGGGCCTTTGTCCAGTTGCCCCCACGGTCCGTAGCGCCGGGCCTACCGTACGGCGTCGGCCATGTGATGCCGCCCGCCCGGTCCGGTGTCAGGCTGGAAAACGATGCCGCCTGCCCGGCCCCGCCGCCGACGCACCCGCGGTGCCCCTCTCGCCAGGCGGTGCCCCGCGGAGACGAGCGGCCGGCCGGAACCCAGCGCCGCGGCATCGGCACTCCCCGGAGGTTCGTCATGAAGGATCTGCCCCCGCCGCCCACCCCCTACCTGGAGCCCGCGGCCCGCGAACTCGCCGACGCCACCGCACCGCACCCGCGGATCTACGAGGTACCGCCCCCGCAGGGGCGTGACATCCTCGCCGGGCTGCAGACGGGCGAGGGCGTGGCCAAGCCCCCCGCCGACGAGACCTGGATCGACGTCGACGCCGGCGAGTGGGGCACCGTGCGCGCCCACCTCATCAAGCCCGAGGGCATCAACGGGCCGTTGCCGGTCATCTTCTTCATCCACGGCGCCGGCTGGGTCTTCGGCGACGAGAACACCCACGACCGCCTCGTGCGGGAACTGGCCGCCGGGGCGCAGGCGGCGGCCGTGTTCCCCGTCTACGACCGGGCGCCCGAGGCCAAGTACCCGACCCAGATCGAGCAGAACTACGCCGTCGCCCGGTGGATCGTGGAGCACGGCGGGGAGTACGGCCTCGACCCGTCGCGGATGGTGGTGTGCGGGGACTCCGTCGGCGGCAACATGTCGGCGGTCCTCGCCCAGATGGCCAAGGACCGCGGCGACATCGACCTCGCCGCGCAGATCCTGCTCTACCCGGTGACGGACGCCGACTTCGACACGCCGTCCTACCGGCAGTTCGCCGACGGCTACTACCTCACGCGCGACGGCATGATCTGGTTCTGGGACCAGTACACGACCGACGAGGCCCAGCGCCGGGAGCGGTACGCGGCCCCGCTGCAGGCTTCCGTCGACGACCTCAGGGGGCTGCCGCCGGCCCTGGTGATCACCGACGAGGCGGACGTGCTGCGCGACGAGGGCGAGGCCTACGCGGCGCATCTGCGGGAGGCCGACGTCCCGGTCACCGCCGTGCGGGTCCAGGGCATGGTGCACGACTTCATGATGCTCGACAGTCTGCGCGACACGAACGCCACGAACGTCGCACGGCACCTCGCCGTCGACTCCATCAGGGAGGCGCTGCACCCCGCCGGGCACTGACCCGGCGCCGCGCAGGACAGCGGGCCGGTCCTGTTCCGGGTGACACCGGAACAGGACCGGCCCGCGCGTTGCCCGGCGGTGGTGCGGGGACGTCGGACGGCGCCGGCGGAGCAGTTCGCTGCCGTAGTCGGTGCCGCCGGTGCCGCCGGGCCTTCGCACGCCGGAACGGAGGGTTTCGCCGGGGAAGAAAGCCGGTTCGGGGGGCGCTCCGGATGACCGCGGAAGGCCGGCCGGCGGGAGCGGTCCCGGACGGGTCGGCTACGCCGTCGCGGTCGGGGTCATGCCGTTCAGGAGCGCGGTCAGGATGCGTGTGAGCCGGGGCTCGACGTCGACGACGGCATGCGCCATTTCGGGGCGCGACTCGTAGAGCTCACGGAGCCGGGTGCCGGGCGCGGCCATCTGCCAGAGCGCCCCGGCCATGCTCGTGGCCGTGGCGACCACGTCCGTGGCGGCGCTCTCGGTGATGCCCAGAAGCTCGCGCAACACCGCGGCCAGTGCGGCGACTTCGCCGAGAGCGACCGTCTTGAAGGCGTACGCGGACTCAAGCGACACGTTGCGTTCCAGGTTCAGCGGCGCCTGGGCGAGCAGGTCGCAGAAGAACGGCCGGTTCACGAGCGACTGCGCGACGGCGGCCGCGATCTCCTCGCTTCCGGCGCCGGGCAGTTCGGCCAGCCGCGTGCGCAGCGCCGCCGACCAGTCCTGCCAGCCCTCCGCGGTGAGGCTCAGGAAGATCTGCTCCCGCGTCTCGAAGTACCGCAGCATCGCGGACTTGTGCATGCCGACCGCGGCCGCGATGTCCGTCAGCGTCACCTCGCGAACGCTGCGCTCGGTACCGAGGGACCGGGCGGCGTCGAGGATCTCCCGCTCGCGCTGCTGCTTGGCCGCCGCGCTGCGGGCGCGCTGGGGGCGGGTCGTACTCACGACCGGAACGATAGCACAACCCCGTTTCGCTAATGTGACCGACGGCACTCCCCGGCCCCGGTCCCGCGTTCCCGCTCCCCGTTCCGCGAGAACCGCCAACACCCATCGCCGCCCGCGCCGTTAAAGGTCTCGCAGAGAGCCTGTCGCAGAATCCTCGCGGAATTGTCCGTGATCGGTAACGGAGGGATCCCGTGCCCGCCGTCTGCCGTCCTGACGGGTGCACGGGATCGACTCAGCGACAAGGATCGGGGCGGACATGGCGCGGCACGGCGGACGGGGATGGTACGGCCAGGTGGCCGCGGCGGCGCTCGGGGTCACGGCCGTGACCGTGGCCGCCTCGCTGTGGACCGCGCAGGCCGGTCCCGTCAACGGGCGTGCGCAAGCCGGGACTTCGGTGCACCACACCACGCCGAAGGCGGCTCCGGCCCCGGTGTCCGTGGAGATCGCGCACGCCTCGGACCGGGGCTCCCGGGGTGTGAACATCACCATCGACGACGGGCCGGACCCGGTCTGGACCCCCAAGGTGCTCCAGGTGCTCCGGGAGTACGGCGTGCGGGCCACGTTCTGCATGATCGGCCCGCAGGCGCAGGCACACCCCGATCTGGTCAGGGAGGTGGTGGCGGCCGGGCACCGGCTCTGCGACCACACGGTCTCCCACGACGTCACCATGGACACCAAGTCCGAGGCCTACCAGTCCGAGCAGATCCTCGACGCCGAACGCATGATCACCAAGGCGTCCGGAGGTGTACGGCCGCTCTACTACCGCGCCCCGGGCGGCGCCTTCACCCCGTACAGCCGCAAGGTCGCCGCCTCGCACGGCATGCGTCCGCTGGGCTGGAACGTCGACTCGAAGGACTTCGAACGCCCCGGCACGGCCGCCATCGTCGCCACCGTCAAGGAGGAGCTGCCCAACGGGCCGACCATCCTCTTCCACGACGCCGGCGGCGACCGCTCCGAGACGGTGGCCGCCCTGCGCGAGGTGCTGCCGTGGCTGAAGGAACAGGGGTACGCGTTCGGCTTCCCGGTGCGCTGAGCACGGGACCGCCCCGTCATCCCGGGCAAATGTTGCGGGCGGCCCGGCGGTGACCGCATATGGGTGGTGTGGGCGGTGCGGCGTCGGGGCCGGCCGCTCCAGGCCGGCGGAGGTGGACATGTCGGGGCGGGCACCACGGTGGGTGACGTGGCTGCGCGGCAAGGACCCGGATCTCGCGGCGACCCGGCGGGCCGGGCGTACGGCGCTGGTGATGCCCGCCCTGTTCGCCCTGTGCACCGAGGTGCTGCACTCCCCGGCGATGGCGAGCTACGCCGCGTTCGGCTCGTTCTCGATGCTGTTGCTGGTGGACTACTCCGGGCCGATGGTGGAGCGGCTGCGGGCGCAGGCGGCGCTCGCGGTGGCGTGGCTGGTGCTGATCTCCCTCGGTACGCCGGCCGCGCAGTCGCTCTGGCTCGCCGTGGCCGCCACCGTCGTGGTCGGGTTCGTCATCCTCTTCGTCGGCGTGGTCAGCTCGGTGCTGGCCGGCAGCTCGACGGCGCTGCTGCTGGCCTTCGTGCTCCCGGTCAGCGCCCCGGTGCCCCTGTCGCAGCTGCCCGAGCGGCTCGCCGGCGCGGGCCTGGCGGGGGCGGTGGCACTGCCTGCCGTCGCCCTGCTGTGGCCGCGTCCCGTCGCCGACCTGCTCAGCGCCCCGGCGGCGGCCGTCTGCCGGGCCGCCGCCGGGTACCTGCGGATCCGCGCGGCCCTGCCGGGGCCGGACGGGCCGGGGTCCGACGCCGAGCGGTGCCGGGTGGGCGCGGAGCACACGGCCCGGACCGGCGCGGAGCTGCGCGCGGTCTTCGACGCCACCACCTGTCGCCCCACCGGTCTGTCCGCGACCTCGCGGGCGCTGGTCCGGCTGGTGGACCAGCTCACCTGGCTGTGCGCGGTCCTCGTCGACCGGTCCGAGTACACCGACAATCCGCCGGCCTGCGATCCGGCCGCGCACACCGTGCGCGGCGCCGCCGCCCACGTCCTGGAGGCGGCCTGCGATCTGCTCACGGACCTGAACGGGGACACCGGTCCGCTGCGGACCCGCGAGAACGACCTGCGGGCGGCCCTGGCCCGGATGGAGCACAGCTCCACCGTCCGGGTGCCCGCCGAGCACCCGGGCGGCACCAGCACGGCGGAGGTCTACGGGTTCATCGCCACGCTCGACGTGTCCTTCCGCGCCCAGGAACTCGGTTTCGCCGTGCTGCAGATCGCCGGCAACGTCGACATGGCGGCCACCGCCTGGCAGCGCAGCTGGCCCGAGCGGCTCCTCGGCCGTGATCCGGGCGCCCTGGCCGCACCCCTCGCGTCCGCGCGGGAACGCGCCGTCACCCATCTCAGGCCGGACTCGGTGTGGCTGCACAACAGCCTGCGCGGCGCCGTCGGCCTCGGCATCGCCGTGTTCCTGGCCGGGGTGACCGGTGTCGGGCACTCCTTCTGGGTGCTGCTGGGCACCCTGTCCGTGCTGCGCTCCAACGCGCTCAGCACCGGGCAGAACGCCGTGCGCGCCGTCCTCGGCACGGTCGCCGGGTCCGTGGTCGGCGCCGCGCTGCTGCATCTGATCGGCCACCACGGCACGGCGCTGTGGTTCGTGCTCCCCGTGGCCGTTCTGTGCGCCGGGATCGCGCCCGCCGCCATCTCCTTCGCCGCCGGGCAGGCCGCGTTCACCGTCACGCTGGTGGTGCTGTTCAACATCGGCCAGGACCCGAACTGGCACATCGCCCTGCTGCGCGTCCAGGACATCGCGCTCGGGTGCCTGGTCAGCGTGGTGGTGGCCGTGTTCTTCTGGCCGCGCGGCGCCCGGGGCGCCGTCCACCGGGCCCTCGCCGAGGCGTACGACGACAGCGCCCGCTACCTCGCGGACGCCGTGGACTACGCCCTGGGCCACTCCGGCCCCACCGACCCCGGTCCGCAGGGCCGGGTGGCGGCGGCCGCCGCCCGCCGCCTCGACGACGCGTTCCGCAACTACCTCGCCGAGCGCGGTGCCAAGCCGCTGTCGCTGTCCTGCGCGACCACCCTCGTCACCGGGGTCGTCGGGCTGCGGCTGGCCGCCGACGCCGTCGTCTCCCTGTGGAAGGGCGAGGACCTGGCGCGGGTCCAGGCCGTCCGGGCCGACGCCCACCGTGCGGTCCTCGGTTCGGCGGCCCGGGTCACCGCCTGGTACCACGGCTTCGCCGCGAGCCTCGGGGGCCGTTCGCCCGTCCCCGACGCCGTCCCGCTCCAGCCCGAGGGCGCCGCGCGGCTCGTGGAGTCCGTCCGTACCGAACTCAGCGACGGTCAGGGCCGGGCCACCCCCGTCGCGGTCCGGATCATCTGGACCGACGACCACGTCGACGCGGCCCGCCGCCTCCAGCCGACCCTGTCCGAGGCCGCCCGGGCACAACGCCACCCCATGTGGGGGACACCCGCCGGCCCGACCCCGGCCGCAGGCCCGGGCACCCCGTCGTCGCCGGACGACGCGCGGCGGTGAGCCGGTGGAGGGCGGCGCGGCCCGGGCAGCGTCACCGACCGCCGACCGCCGCGCCGCCGGACACCGCCACGGGCGTCGCCCCGGCCCAGGCCCTGACGTCCCGGTGCAGGTGGGACCGGCCGGCGCAGCCGGTCCCCGCCGCGGGCCCCGCGGCGCGGTACCCGGCGGCGAGGCGGTCGGCCGCGTGGTCGAAGCGGACGCTCTGTCAGCTCGCGGTGCGCCGGATCCGCCCGGCGTACCGCTTCTCCAGTTCCAGGTTGCCCTCGAAGCCGCCGGGCACGTTGGCCGAGACGTAGACCGGCGGGCGGTCACCGGAGGCGAGGAGGAGGCCGGCCGCCTCGGCCACCGCCATCTGCACCAGCATCACCCCGGTCAGCGTGGACAGCGCCGAGACCGCGCCGCCGCCCGGGAGTCCGAGCAGGGCGTCGCCGCGCGGGGCCGCGTTGTCGAGGACCACGTCGGCCAGGTCGGCGAGCTTCCTGCCGCTGGGATGGCCGGCCGGGACCGCCCTGGTGTGCGCGAGGGAGGTGAGGGCGAGGAGCCGGTGTCCGCGTTCCCTGGCGTGCAGGGCCATCTCCACGATCACGCTGTTCACCCCGGAGTTGGAGACGACGACGAAGAGGTCCTGGGGATGCGGGGCGGCGAGGGCGTAGAGGCGGGCGGCGATGCCGGGCTCGCGTTCCAGGAGCGGGTCGTCGAGGACGCTCGGGTGCTCGCCGCCGTAGAGGACGAGGTCGGCGATGCTGATCCGGTTGGTGGGGACCAGTCCGCCCGCGCGGCCGGCGACTTCGAGGACCAGGGCCTGGGAGTGGCCGGTGCCGAAGGCCTGGACGACCCCGTCGGCGCGGACGCAGTCGGCGATCAGTGCGGCGGCCCGGGTGACGTCGGCGCGGGCCGACTCGGTGAGCCGGTGGAGGGCGGCGAGGCCCTCGCGGGCGAAGCGGTCGGCGTTCACCGGTCCGGTTCCGGACCCGCTGGCGGACTCGACGGACACGCGTGCACTCCCCACTGCCGGGACGACCGAGGTGTGTCACGGGGGCGGAACCCCTGGACCCGGAGCCGCCGGTGGATCGAACCACCCCGGATTCGCCCCCGCCGACGAATCAATAAATCATGCACGCGGCATGTGCTGCAATGGCGTGCCGTTCCGGTCCCCTTGTTCAACTGACGGCTCGTAAGGTGGCAGGTACGGTCTCCCCATGCCCTCGACCGACGTCACCACACTGATCCGAACCGAGCTGCCCCGCCTGGCCGGCTCCCTGCGGAAGGTCGGCGAGCTGATCCTGGCGGATCCGGCCGCCGTCACGCACTGTTCGGCCGCGGAGCTGGGCCGCCGCACCGGCACCTCCCAGGCGACCGTCACCCGTTTCTGCCGGGCCGTCGGACTCGATTCCTACCAGCACCTGCTGATCGCGCTCGCACAGGAGCGGGGCCGCGGCGAGGTCTCCGACTGGGGCACGGCCGAGATCGGTCCGGACATCTCCCCGGACGACAGCCTGGAGCGGGTGGTGAAGGTGGTCGGCACCGCGGACCTGCGGGCCGTCCAGCAGACCCTGGACCGGATCGACCTGGACGCGGTCGAGCGGGCGGCGCAGGCCATGGCCCGGGCCCGCAGGATCGACGTCTACGGCGTCGGCGGCAGCGGCGCGGTGGCACAGGAGACCGAGACCCGGCTGTTCCGGATCGGCTGTTCGGTGCGCGGCTGGACCGAGGTGCACGCCGCGGTCACCTCGGCCGCCCTGCTCACCCCCGCCGACGTCGCGCTCGGCGTCTCGCACTCCGGATCGACCCGCGAGACGACCGAGCCGTTCGAGACGGCCGGGGAGCGCGGCGCGACGACGATCGCCCTCACCTCGGACCCGCGTTCCCCGCTGGCACGCGCCGCCGACATCCGGCTCGTCTCGTCCACCCCGGAGACCAGCTTCCCCACCGGCATCATCGGCGCCCGCCACTCGGTGCTGCTCCTCATCGACTGCCTGTACGTCCGGGTCGCCCAGCTCTCCTACCAACGGGCCAGCGCCGCACTGGCGTTGACCGACCACATCGCGGGGCAGCACACGGTGAAGGCCCGGCGATCCCACTGAGCCGACCCCGGTCTGAATCAATGAACCATTGACAGACCAGGTGGTTGGTTGATTGAGCCACCCCTCGATGCCAGGATGGGGCTCCACCAGCACTCGTAGGAGCCCCATGCGTGTGACCTCTGTCGAGTCGACCGAGTCGTTCACCGGCCCCCCTGAGCAACCGCTGCAAGTGGTCGTCGTGCACGCCGAGCACGTCCCGGGCCGGCCGGTACTGCTCGCCGTCGAGGGGCCGGGGGTCCGCAGCGTCGGCGAGAACCGTGCCACCGCCGGCGAGGACGGAACCGTGCAGGCGGAGGTCCCCGTGTCCGCCGAGCGGCTCGCGCCCGGCGACCGGCGCAGGATCACGGTGACCGTCGAGGACGCGGGCATGGGCCGACTCCTGATCCACTGCGCCGAGTTCGTGGCTGCCGACCCGGCCGGACCGTGAGCCTGCCGCCTCCCCCGTGACCGCCGGCCCCGTCATCAGGCACGGGGGCCGGTGGTCACGGGTCCTCCGCGGGGCGCCGGCCGGTGGTGAGGAGCCGTGCCAGCGCCACGGCCCCCGCCAGGCCGTCCGCCACCGGGACGACCGTGAGGCCGGCGAGCCGTTCCCCGAGCGGGGTGAGCAGCGGACCGTCCGGGGCGCTCAGTCCGCCCGTGACGACCAGGGTCTCCCCCGGGCGCGGCAGCAACGCGGCCACGGTCCGGGCGAGATGACCGACCGCCTCCCGGAGGATCGCCCGGGCGACCACGTCGCCGGCCGCCGCCGCGGCCGGCACCAGCGGCGCGAGGTCGGCCAGCCGCACGGGCGGGCGGTCCAGCACCGCGGGCAGCAGCAGCGCCCGGTAGGCGGCCCGCCGGGCGGGCGCCCAGAACCCGCCGCCGGCCGGCGGCAGCGCGTCCGCCGCGATCCCCAGGGCCCGGCCGACGGTGCCGGTCAGGACCGTCGGTCCGCCGCGCCCGTCCGCGGCCCGCAGAGCCGCCCGGGCCGCCTCACGGCCGATCCAGAACCCGCCGCCGTCGTCTCCGAGCAGCCAGCCGTCCCCGCCGGACGTGGCGACCAGCACGCGCCCCTCGATCCGGGCGGCGACCGCTCCGGTGCCGGCCACCAGCGCTAGTCCGCCGGCCGGATGCCCGGGCGCCCCGGCGAAGGCCGCCTCGACATCGCTGTGGACCTCGACGGCTGCGGTGGTGATGCCCAGGCGCGCCAGAGCGGCGGCGAGGCCGGCCCGCGCCCGCACCCGGCCCCGGTCCTCCTCCGGCGCCCGGGCGGCCCCCGCGAAACCGCCGGCCACCGCGAGGACCCGCCCCCGTATCGCCTCGGGTACGGCCGACGCGACCGCCTCGGCCAGATGCGCGGAGAGTTCCGGCCCCGGAACGGTCAGCGCGTTGCCCGGCCCGGAGCCGCCCTGCCCGACGACCCGCCCGTCACGCGCGTCCGCGAGCACCGCACGGGTCCGGGTGCCGCCGGCATCGATCCCGACGACCCATCCCGCACTCCGGTCCGCAGCACTGTTCATCGGGGTTCATGGTGGCCCCTGGACCCCGCCGCGGCGAAGGTGTGAGGATCCGCACTCCCTCCGGGATTGCGCCGGCCGGGCCGGCACGCAAGAGTGTTCCAACTGTCGTACCCGTCAAGCGAAACACTTCCGTCGACCGCCGCATTCGGTGGCCCGGGCGAAGAGGAAGAGAAGCGCGTGAGCCGCATATCGGTCCGGGGGATCGCGGTGGCGTCGGCCACCGCGGTCACCGCTGTCGGAAGTGTCGTCGGTGTCGCCTCGGGCAGCAGCGCGCAGAACAACGACGCGGAGGCGACGGCGGCCGATGCCACCCTCCTCGCCGACCTGCCCACGGGACAGCAGGCCCGGGTGCAGACCACGTCGCTGACGCAGCAGGCCGACGCCATGGCGGTGCAGGCGGACGCGAGCGCCAGGAAGGACGCCGAGCAGGCCGCGCGGGCGGCGGCGGCCAAGGCGGCGGAGGCCAAGCAGGCCGCGGCCAAGGAACGCGAGGCGGCCAAGGCGGCGGCCGGCGACGCCACCGCCAGCTTCCCCGTGCAGAGTTCCTACACCGTGGCGCAGATCAAGGCGATGGCCCTGGAGATCGTGGGCAGCGGCCAGTTCCAGTGCTTCAGCAACATCGTGGATCACGAGTCCACCTGGAACTACCTGGCGGTCAACCCCTCCTCCGGCGCCTACGGCCTCGTCCAGGCCCTGCCGGGCAACAAGATGGCCTCCGTCGCCTCCGACTGGCAGACCAATCCGGCGACCCAGATCAAGTGGGGCCTCAACTACATGAACACCACGTACGGCAGCCCCTGCCAGGCCTGGGCGTTCTGGCAGGTCCACCACGCGTACTGAGCACGCGGTACGTCCGCTGCTCCCCGCCGGGGAAGTCCGATCGCCGTCGGACTTGTACGCCCCCATGTGACGACCGGGTCCCGCCCCGCTCGCAACCGTCCCGCTCGCAACCGCCCGGCGTCGCACGCGGGGAAGGCGTACAGCGGGCGAGCAGGATTCGTACCCGCCACCGGAGTCGCGGGCGAACGCCGACGCCGTCCCCTGCGTCGAAGGTGTGGCACTCAACCGCCGCGCCAGCAAACGAACTCCGGGGGACGGTCATGAAGGTACGAGCGAAGCGTCTGGTCGGCCTGCTGGTCGCGCCCGCGATCGGCGCCTGCCTCCTCGCGGGGTGCGACGACGGCTCGCGGGCCGGGGACGGCGGGCAGGCCCGGTCGGCACAGGCGCAGGAGCAGCGGGCCAGGCAGGTGGCCGACGCCTGGCGGGGATCCGCGGCGGCCGCCGTGTGGAGCCGGGGGTACTTCCCCATGGCGGGCCCGGTCCAGATCCCGGAGTCGGGCTGGCACAGCCGGGCCGACGAACAGGCCTACGAGAGGCGGAACTTCGTGCTGCGGGGCGACCTGCCCGCCACCGCACCCGAGCAGGGGAAGGTCCGCTGGCCGGGCAGGGGCGCTCTCACCCGTCCGCTGTGGGGAGCGAGGAAGGCGTACCGGTCGTTCGCCCTCGCCGACAGCGCGGGCTCCAGGCTGACCGTGACGGGAGCGAGGCTCGGCACGACGACCGTCGCCACGAGCCGCGGCCCGGCCACCGTCCCCGCCTGGCTGTTCACGCTGGCGGGCTACGGCAGCCCGCTCAAGCGGGTCGCCGTCACCGCGTCGACGCTCCCCGCCTCGCCCGTCGCGCCGGCCCGGGAGGGGTCCGCGGGCGGCCTCAGGAGTCTTTCCCGGCTTGCGGGGACGGCGCCGGACGGCCGGTCCGTCACGGTGCGGGCCTCGCACGGGGCCTGCGACGACGGTCCTGTCGTCAAGGCGCTGGAGACGGACCGGAGCGTCGTGCTCTACGCCTCCGTCAGGGGAGCCCGGGACGGCGCCTGCACCGCCGACCTGATCGAGCAGGACGTCGAGGTCGGGCTGCGCAGGCCGCTCGGGGAACGTGTGCTCCTCGATGCGTTCACCGGCCGGCCCGTGATGCCCGCGGACCGCTGAGGCCGCCGCCGGGATCGCCTAGGACGGCGACTCTGCGGACCGGCCGGCGCGCCGGGTGAAACGTCGCAGCCCCCGGCGCGTGGGGCGGAGGGGTGTGTCCTCGGGGGCGACCGGTCCATGGCCCGCCGTCACCGCCGGTGCGGTGGCCGGTGCCGGCAGTGAGCGGTTGCCCCGTTCGAGCCGGGTCCGGACGGCCCGCGCCATGGCCTGGTGGGCCGGCTCCAGCAGGATGCCCTCCGTGGCCAGGTGTTCCCACATGTGCAGCAGTTCCTGCCCTCGGGTGGCCACCTGGCCGTCGTCCGTCAGCCGCTGCCACGCCGCGGTGGCACGGGCCACCTCGGATGCCGCCCGGGTCACGTCGGTGCGGCAGCGGATGCGCGCGACGGTCAGCGCGAGGACGGTGGAGAGCATGTAGTCGCCGCGCTGGTACGCGAGGTACGCCTCGATCGCCCGTGCCTCCAGCGAGAGTTCGTCCTCGGCGCCCCTGCGCAGCGTGAGGTGCTCCCGCAGGGCGCTGGCGAGGACGGACGCGGCGTGCAGCTCACCGCGCTGCGCATGCTCGATGATGCGCTCGACGCGGGCGAGCGGCGGGAACGCCTCCTCCTCCGCTGCGGTGCGCTCGCGCCCGGGCGGCAGGTCCTCCTCGTCGGCGATGGTCCGGCTGGAGCCGTCGGGGTGGACCCGCAGGCGGGCCACCTGCAGCACGCTGCGGTCGATGACGGTGGCCGCCACCGGGGCGCCCAGGGTGCGGGCGAACATGGCGATCGCGTCGAGGATCGCCTCGTTGGGGGGCCGTGTGCCGCCCATCTCCAGCAGATGGCCGTTGACCACCGTCGACCCGTCCTCGGCCACGTAGGCGTCGAGCCGGATCAGCGGCGGGGCGCTGAGCGCGGGCAGGTTTCCCCCGTCGCGGGGGGTCAGTGAGTGGGTCATCCGCTCAGACTCCGGGTCGGACGACACCGAGGATGGGCATGGAGGCGGCCGGGGCGGTCGTGACCGTGCGTCCGGGCCGCGGGGCGTGGACGATCTGCCCGTCGCCTATGTACATGCCCACGTGGGTGGCGTCGTAGTAGATGATCAGGTCTCCGGGCCGCACGGAGGACAGGCTGACCCGGGTCAGCCCCTGCCACTGGGCCTGCGAGGTGCGGGGTATGGGGTGCCCGGCCGCCGCCCACGCGGTGGAGGTCAGCCCCGAGCAGTCGTACGAGGACGGGCCCACGGCGCCCCACACGTACGGTTTGCCTATCTGCGCCAGCGCGAAGTCGACGGCCTTCCCGGCCGCCCCGCTCACCTTCGTCCGGCCGCCGGTCGAACCGGTACCGGTCGAGGTGCCGCCGCCGGAACCGGGTCCCGTCCACCTGGCCTCGGCCTCCTTCGCCTGTTCCTTCTCCAACTGGGCGAGCTTACGGGTCTGTTCCTTCTTCAGCCCCGCCTCGATCTGCTCGGCCTCGGCGATCCTCTTCTCGATCTTCTGCTTCGACTCGGCCTTGTCCGCGCGGGTGTTCTTCAGTTCCCGCAGCTTCTCGGCGGCGGCGTCCGTCTGCCGGCTCAGCTCCGCACGGGCCTTCGCCTGGCTCTCGGACACGGTCACCACGTCACGCAGGGCCTGCCGGGCCTGGGCGGCGTCGTCGAGGGCGTGCTCGGGGTGGTCGCCGAGCAGCAGTTGGAGGCCCGTGGAGTCGAGGTTGCCCCCGCGGTACTGCGTGCGGGCCGCCGCGCCCGCGAGGTCGTGCAGGTCGGCGAGTCTGTTCTCGGTACGGGCGAGGTCCTTGTGGAGCGACGCCAGCCGCTTCTCCTGCTCGGCCGCCTTCACGTCGGCGGCGTCGTACGCCTCGGTCGCCACCTCCGCCTGGCGGTAGAGGCCTTTCAACTCGTCCTGGATGTCCTCGATCGACTTGTCGTTGCGCGGATCCGGTGAGCCCGGGGTTGCGTAACTCGGGCCTGGTAACACGGCGATCGCGCAGACGACGGCTGCGGTGGCGGCCCGGCTCCGCAGCCGTCTGCCACGGGTCGACACGTTCATCGGCTCCATCTTCAGAGGTCACATGCGGGTGGCCCGGACGGCCTGCTCTCCCGTCACAGCCGCCAACACGGTTCCCACGGGGAACTGTTCGATTCCTGAACACATTACCCCGCCGCGAACGGCCCGCCTCTGTACCCCCGGGCGCGTCAGCCTGCCCGCAAGCGCCTTCCGCACCACGGCCGGACACGGCGGGCGCGCCCCGGCACGGCACCGGCGAGGAAGAACTCCTGCGCAGAGGCGCCCACTTGCCCTCTTCTCCATCACCCGATCGAGGTACCGCTGCACGGCACGCCGCCCTCCTGGCCGACCATTCCGTTCCGAAACGGTCTGCTCGGCCAGGAGAACGGACACCGCGAAGTGCCCGTGAGACAGCCTCCGTTGCCCTGGAAGGCGGACCCGCTGCGCCGTCCGGCTAGCCGCAGGTCAGCGTCGGTGTCCCCCAGTCGCCGTGGTCGTTGCCGTTGCCGTCGCCTGCGTCGCCGACCACGAGGTCGAGCACCTGGGCGCCGCTGACGTCGACGTCGATCGGCACCGCGGCCTGCTTTCCGCGGATCGTCGGCGTGGTCACCAGGGTCCTGCCGTCGGCGATCACGGAGAACGTCACCGTTCCCGCACCGCCGGTCTCGTCGTCGACGCCCACCTCCGCCGTCAGTCGGGAGCACTGTCCGGCGAGGTAGAGCTGGACGTCGCTGACCGAGTTGGTGCCCAGGCCCTTGGCGTGGCCGACGCCCGCGACGGTGATCGGACGGCCGTCCCCGGCCGCCTGTTCGCCGACGCTGGTGTCGCGTTCCACCGGGCCCCACCCGTTGGTGGACGACAGGAACGGCAGGTCGCTCACCGCGCTCTGCCCGGCCGGCGGGGCCGGCGGGATCCCGCGGACGACGCGCTCGTCGCTGCCGGTGGCCTGCCGTCCGCTCTGCACGTAGTCCACCGTGGCGGTGAGTGCCGAGGCGGACGGGAGGGCGCCGTCCGGCGGCCTGACCGTCCAGGTGAAGGTGGCCGATCCGCCCGGTCGTACCCGCTCGACCGAGGCCGGGCTCGCGGCGGTCACGGTCCAGCCGTCGGGGGCGGAGAGCGAGGCCGTCAGGCGGGAGGCGGACGGCCGGTCCTCGGGCACCCGTACCGTCGTCTCGGCCGTGAAGGCCCGGGCGGACTGCGCGGTGTCGGGCACGTCCAGGGTGACGTCCGCACCCGGGCGCGACGGCATCGCGTACTTCCCGGCGTCGTAGCGGGGGCTGTCGTTCTGCGCGACACGCAGCGACGAGGCGTAGCTGCCGTAGTCGGTGAGGGAGACCCTGCCGAGGCCGCCGGTGCTGCCGTCCAGGTTCCAGACGGCGATGGCGATGCTGTTGTGGCCGTTGGGGTTGAGGATGCCGTTCGGTACGGGGAAGGTGTGCTGCGGGCCGAGGTAGTTGACGTAGTTGCCGACCTGCCAGCCGTTCACGAAGATCGTGGCACGGTACTTGCGGGACGGGTCGTCGGTGAACGTCAGCCCGACCGAGGTGTCCTGGCCGTGCGGCAGGTCCAGTTCGGCGTCGGTGCGGTACCAGGAGACGCCCGGGCGGGTGTCGGTGGCCGGCAGGGACACCTGGTCCCAGCTCCGGTCCGGGTAGCCGGGCAGGGACCAGCCGGCCCGCTCGCCGTACAGGCCGCCCGTGGAGAGCGGGCCGCGCACGGTGTCCTGGAGGTCCTCGCCGCCGCGTACGCCCTGCACCCGCCAGGTGACGGAGGTCAGCGGCGCTCCGGTGAGGGAGGCGCTGGTCAGGCCGCGTGCGGTCTTGTTGCCGTTGGTCGAGTTGTAGTCCTCCTCGTGTCCCATGTTGACGGTGAGGACGGAGAGGACGTTGTCGCCCTTGGCGTTCACGGAACCGGCGGGGAAGGTGAAGTCGGCGCTGCCGGTGGTGGAACTGCCCAGGAAGGTGCCGTTGAGCCAGGCGGAGAACGCCTGCGCGCCGCCGCCGGAGTCGGAGACCAGGTGGACGCCGGTCTCCTTGCCGGAGGTGCGGAAGCGGCCGCGGTACCAGGTGTTGCCGGTGTGGAAGCCGTAGTCGTCGGCGTAGAGCACGGGCTGCGAGTCGCTGCCGGAGACGCTGTTGGTGGACGTCTTGTCGGCCACCTGCCAGCCGGAGTCGTCGAAGCCGGGGGCCGCTTCGGGCGACTCCTCGGCGTGCTTCCAGTTCGTCAGTTCCGGCAGGTGGACCGGGACGGCCGTCGGGATCGTCCCGGTGCGGCTCGCCGTGTCGGTGGCCTCACCCCGTACCGTCCTGCCGTTCCAGGTGACCCGGTCGGCCGAGGTGAACACCTCGATGTCCTTGTCGTCGGCGTTGTCGCCGGTGAGGGCCACGGTACGGCCGTCGTCCAGGCTGGTCGCCGTGCGCAGCAGGTGGGTGCCGCGCACCAGCACCGGGCCGGTCGCCGTGTCCTGGCGCCAGAAGGTCTCCGCCGTGGCCTTGTCGCCGACGAGCAGCAGGAGCGGGCGCTTGCCGCCGCCGCTGACGCTGATGCGGATCAGGCCCTTGTGCGTGTAGTTGAGGCGCAGGTCCCCGGTGGCCGCGTCCCAGGTGGTGGTGACCTCGCCGCCGGTGGCGGTGACGGTGGGCTCGGTGGCGTAGCGCAGGACGGTCTCGCCGTCGCTGCCCTGGTCGCCGTAGAGGACGGCGACGTCCCGGTCCCCGATCGTCGCGCTGGTCATGATCTCCGACGTCGAGTACTGCAACTGCGAGTCGCCGAGCGGGTAGTTCGCGACGATCACGTGCGAGTCCCGGCCGTCGAGCGTGATCGCGGTGCCGGGCTGCTGGGGCACGACCGGGTAGGTCGGCTCGGCGGCGGAGTCGCCCGTCGGCACGTCGATCGCGTCGACGGCCACGTAGTTGTCCGTCGAGGCCGAGCTGTGGGTCCCGTCGACCACGATCTTCAGCGTGTGCGCACCCGGTGCCAGGCCGGTCTTCTGGAAGAGCACGGCCTGGTTCTCGCTGCCGGAGTCGTCGACCGTCGCCGCCTTGGTGCCGTCGAGGTAGACGTCGGCGTAGCCGTGGTTGTTCGTCTTCGAGCCGATCCAGCGGATCGCGGTGCCGTCGAAGGGGACGGTGAGGGAGTCGCCGGCCTTGTTCGAGAACGACTCGGTGTGCTTGTAGTCGCCGCCGGTGTAGCTGGTGTTGGCGACGTGCGACCACGAACCGGCGTACTGGAGCGCGGAGTCGGGGTCGTCCCAGGTGTAGGTGGTGTCCGCGGCCGGCTGGGCGTTGAAGTCGAGTGAGATATGGGTCTTGTCGACCGCGGTGGACGTGGAGTTGCCGTGCCGCAGGACGTGGAACTGGGTCTTCGTGTCGGGGTTCATCCGGGCGGTGTCGACGACCGCGGTGTCGTCCGGCGGAGTGGACCTGATCGCCTCGGTCTTGGTCAGCGGGGAGACCGACTGGGTGAAGTACCCGATCAGCTTGTCCTCGTAGTACTTCGGGTCGAGCTGGCGGGTCTCCCGGATCGCGGCCCCGTAGTCGTACGACGTGTAGTTCTCCGGCATGCCCAGCCAGCCCCAGTTGGTGCCGCCGTAGGTCATGTAGAAGCTCTGCGCGGTCGCGCCGACGGCGATGTTCTGCTTGTAGAAGACGTCGGCGAACTGGTCGTTGATCAGCTGGGCGCACTTGTCGTAGCCCGGTCCGCCCCACGGGTCGAAGGCGCCGCCCTGGAACTCCGGCGAGTAGAGCGGTTTTCCGGCGGGGTGGTCGTAGCTGATGTCGGGGACGCCGTTCCACTTCGCGGGGTTGGAGCAGTCGAAGCCCTGCGGGTAGGAGTCCGGGCCGTCGACGTCCAGGGCGCCGGTACCGGAGTTGAAGGTGCCGTTGTTGTTGCCGGTCAGCGGTACGGTGATGCCGTCGGCGCGGGCCTTGTCCTCCAGGTGCTGCATGTAGGAGCGGCCGGCGGCGGAGCCGTTGTAGTACTCGTTCTCGACCTGGTAGGCGATGACCGACCCGGTGCCGTTGGTCAGCTGGTGGCGGGCGATGATCCGGTCGATCTGCGTCAGCCATTCGTCGGCGTACTTCAGGAACCGCGGGTCGTCGCTGCGGTTGTTCCCGGCCTTGGTGGTCAGCCAGCCGGGCAGGCCGCCGCTGTCGACCTCCGCGTTGATGTACGGCGCCGGGCGCGCGATGACGTAGAGACCGGCCTCCTGGGCCATGTCGAGGAGCTTGTCGACGTCCCGCACCCCGCTGAAGTCGTACACGCCCGGCTTCGGCGAGTGGTAGCCCCAGTCGAAGTACAGGGAGGTGGAGTTGAACCCGGCGGCCTTCATCTTCTGGAAGATGTCGCGCCACAGGTCCGGACTCGGCAGCCGGAAGTAGTGGAACTCGCCGGACCACAGGTAGGTGCGCCGGCCGTCGACGAGGAACGAGTAGCCGTCCAGACTCACCGTGTGCGCCTGCGCGCCGACGTCCGGGGCGGCGGCCGGTGCCTGTCGGCCGACGTCCTGCGCCGCCGCCGCGGGCGCGACCATGCCCGCCGCGAGGGCGAGGGTCGCGGCCGCCGCGAGAACGGGCCGCCACCATCGGCGCCCACCGGGTCTCGCACCCTCTGAACCGATCCGATCACTCCGCACCGCGGCCTCCAGACCGACTTGAGCAATCAACACCAAACAGACTCGGGCAAAGTCGAACAGTAGGGGGGTGCAAGGCTCAACACAATGGGGCGGGAGCACACAGCCGAGGTGAACGGGACGGCCCGCAACACCGCTGGATGGAAGGGGCTCTGATCGCCCGTCAGACCGCCGAGGGCCGTGGCAGGCGCCGGGGCGCAGCAGTCCGTCGCTGTGCTGCTCCAGATACGTCAGCCAGTCCCGGACGGACGGCAGGGCGTCCGCGATGACCTGGCGGTCGCCGTAGGCCTGGTAGAGCGCCCAGGGCACGGTGACGCCCGCGTCGCCCCAGCCCGCCGTGCCGCTGCCGAGGGTGCCGACCACCGGCGCCACGTCCGTGAACGCGCCTGCCGGGGTCCGCGAGTCCTGCAGGTCGACGAGCCACTTGGACAGGAACCGGGCCGATTCCACGGTGTAGGCGGCGGTGGGCGAGAAGACGTTGATGTCCCCCGTCCAGCCCAGCCGCTCGTCGCGCGCGGGAGTGTCGGTCGGTACGGAGAGGAAGTTACCGCGCTGCCCCCGGGTGATGTTGTGGTGCAGCCGGTTCAGCAGCGGCGCGTCGGTCTCGAAGTCCAGGGTGAAGGGAGCGTCCGTGTGCATGACGCGCCCGGTGACGGCCTTCGCCGTGGGGGTGCCGGGGAATCCGGTCACCTCGACGTAGCGGAACCCGTGGAAGGTGAACCGCGGCTCGTAGACCTCCTCCCCGCCGCCTTTGAGGGTGTACGTGTCCGTCGCCGCCGCGCTCCGCAGGTTCGCGGTGTGGATCGTGCCGTCGGGGTTGAGCACCTCGGCGTGTCTGAGCCGCACGGTCGTGCCCGCGTCCCCCGACACCCGCAGCCGTACGGAGCCGACCATGTTCTGTCCCAGGTCGAACACGTGGACCCCGGGCTCGGGTTGGGTCACCTACTGCGGAGTCAGCTCCCGCTCCACCCGGACCGGCCCGTCCACCTGCGCGGTGATCAGCCCGGGGCCGATGCCGCCCTCGGCACGGGCGCCGAGCCGCGCGGGGTCTACCGGGCCGAGTACACCGGCACAACGCTGCGCGCGCCCCTCACCCACCGCTCCGCACCCGAACGGCGGGCGGCGGGCGGCGGGCTGAGCACTTCGGCGAAGCGACCGCGTCGGGGGGGGGGGGGGCGGGGGGGGGGGGGGCCCGGGGGGGGGGGGGGGGGGGCCCCCCCCCCCCGCCCGCGGCCCCCCCCCCCCCCCCCCCCCCCGCGCGGGCGGGGGGGGGGGGGGCCCGCGCGCTGAAGCCGCCCCGGGCCGGCGGGCGCCCCGGGCCCCGCCGCCCCCCGCCCCCCCCCCCCCGACGCGGTGGGCGGGGGCCCCGCCCGGCTCAGCCGGCCTCGGGCCCCGCGAACGCGAGCACGGTCTTCCCGTGCGTCCGGCCGGCCTCGTGGCGGCGGTGGACCTCGACGACGTCCGCCGCCGGAACCACGTCCGGCGGGACGGAGGCCAGCTCCCCGGAGGCGAGCGCGGACAGGGCCGAGGACAGGTACCGGCCGATGGCGGCGGGGGAACGGCGGGCGACATCGCCGATGTTGTACCCGGCGACCGTCCGGTTGTTCTTCCACAGGTCCCAGACGTCCGCCGTCCAGTCGGTGTCACGTCCGAGGTCCCCGTAGACGACCACCCGGCCGAAGGGCGCCAGCACCTCAAGGCTCGCCCGCCGGACCGGTCCACCGACGGGGTCCAGCACCAGGTCGGCGCCACGCCCGGCGGTGGCCTCCCGGACCGCGTCCGCGAAGTCCTCCCTGACGAAGAGGGCGTCGTAGCCCAGCTCGGCGGCCAGCCGTGTCTTCGTGGCGGAGCCGACCGTGCCGAGGACCCGGGAAGCACCGAGCGCCCGCGCGATCCGTGCCGCGGCCGAGCCGACTCCGCCGGCCGCCGCATGGATCAGGACCGTCTCGCCCGCGCGCAGCCGTCCCGCGTCCGTCAGCACCCCGTAGGCCGTCGGGTACACGCACGGCACCCCCGCCGCGACCGCCGGCGGCAGCCCGCCCAGCGGCCGGACGAAGTCCGTGTCGGTCACGGCGAACTCTGCGTATCCGCCGAAGGCCGGAAGGTACGCCGCGACCTGCTCGCCGACGACCCGTTCCGTCACCCCGCCGCCGAGCGCCGCCACCGTGCCGGAGACCTCCAGCCCGGGCACGTCGTAGCCCCCGGGGCCGTCGGGCTCGCCGAACTCGCCCCGGCGGTGCTGCACCTCGGCGAAGTTCACCCCGGCGTACGCGACCTCGATCAGCACCTGGCCCGGGCCCGGCCGCGGAGTCGGCACCTGGATCTCCTCCAGGACTTCCGGTCCGCCGTTCGACTTGAATCCGTATGCGCGCACGCAGTGTCCTTCCCTGTTCGGTCGATGCACTGGCCAAAGGACGTCGCGCGGAGTCGCCGCGGAGCACATCGCGGCCCGAACTCTCCTGCTCCACAGGCGTCTTGACGACCTCTGACCGTCCTCGGCCAACACCGCGGCGCAGCTCACCATTCCGCTCGGAGCCGGGCGCGCGCCTCCCGGTCTAGTACGTCGTCGGCCGGGCAGCGCCCGCGTGCGACGTAGCGGTCGGCGTAGGCCGCGACGGCGGCCACGACCGCGGCGCTCGCCCCCAGTCGCGGCAGGGCGTCCAGCGCCGCGGCGAAGCAGGTCACGGCGGCACGCCTGAGGTCCGGGTCGGCCAGCCCGTGGCGGGCCGCGGCGGTCCACAGCGGATTGTGCGGTGCCGGGGCCCCGGCACCGCGCTCGGCGAGGGGGGTCACGGCCCGGTTCGCGATCGCGGCGGCGCCCGGGTCGTCGAACAGGGCCGTGACCACCGCGAGCGGCACGATCCACCCGTCGTCGCCGGGCTGTGCGTCGATCATGCGCAGCTCCAGGTGTCCGCGTGGCCTGACCGGCGGAAACAGCGTGCTGATGTGGTAGTCGAGGTCCGCGCGGGTCGGGGGGCGCATGGTGCGCGAGCGGGTCCACTCGCGGAAGCTCACCCCGTCCGGCACCTCCCAGGGGCCGTCGCGGCGTACGCACATCACCGGCGCGTCGAGGACCCGACGGACCCAGGCGTGCCGCGGATCGTGGGCCAGGGAGGGCCCGCCGGCCCGGCCCGGATCGAGTTCCGCCCACATCAGCTGCCGGGTGGACAGCCAGCCCGTGGCCCGGCCCTCGGCCATCGGCGAGTTCGCGAACGCCGCGACCAGGACCGCGCCCAGGTGGTGTGCCAGCCACCAGCGGCGCGCGAACCCCATGACGCCGGACCCCTCCCATCCGGCGTCGAGGCACACCTGGACGGAGGCCGACGTGCACATCAGGGTGCGCCCCGCCGGGCCCGTCCGGTCGAGGCAGGCCTCCATCGCGTCGTACCGCCGCTCCCGCAGGAAACGGCGCGGCCGCTGCCAGGGGTCGACGCCCATGCCGGCCAGGGCCAGGCCCTGCCTGCGCAGTGCGGTGCGCACCGCGTCCAGATCGGCGGAGACCTCCGAGACGCACGCGGCCAGCGAGGGGGCCGGCCGGGAACTCAGTTCCACCTGGCCGCCGGGCTCGATGCTCAGACCGGACGTCAGCGGGAGGGTCCGCAGGCCGGCGTGGGCCGCTGCCAGTTCCTCCCGGCCCACGGACTCGTGCGGCGCACCCTCCCGGTGGACGAGCCACTCCACCTCCACGCCGACGCTGCGCGGCGGGCCCGTCTTGAAGCAGACCCCCTCGACCAGCGCCTCCGCCTGTTGTTCGGTGACGGCACGACCGTCACCGCCGCACTCCGGTGAAACCGACATCCGGGGGCCTCCTGAGCCGCCTCAGGGTCGTCGGGGGTCCGACGTCCGGTACGCGTACCGCTGTGCCTGCTGCAAGAGTCCGCCGTCCTGCCCTGTCACGACAAGAGCGCACTTTCCGGACGACTGGGCATCCGGCAACCCGCAGCGGCCAACTCGGCAGGCCCGGGCCGCCCTCAGCCCGTCGGTGGCTCGCCGCTCTCTTGCCGACGGGGGCGCCGGCCGGTTCACTGGGGAAATGGCGACCTTCGCCGCCACGCTGACGGGCTTCTGGCCCTCGCGTCGCGTCCACCTCTTCGACGGGTTCTGTAGCCGGGCCGCGTGACCGTGCTCCGCGGCCCCGGGGCATCCGGGGCCGCACCGTGCCACCGCCCACCCCAGTCACCCGTCGCACCAGAGGAAGCCGAGGTCCCCCATGTCCGTGACCGATGAACTGCTGGCCAACAACGCCCGCTACGCGGAGTCCTTCTCCGGCCCGCTCCCGCTGCCGCCCTCCCGGCGGCTCGCCGTCGTGGCCTGCATGGACGCCCGGCTGAACGTCTACGCGATCCTCGGCCTGAACGACGGCGAGGCCCACGTCATCCGCAACGCGGGCGGTGTGGTCACCCAGGACGAGATCCGCTCGCTCGCCATCAGCCAGCGGCTGCTCGGCACCGAGGAGATCATCCTCATCCACCACACCGACTGCGGCATGCTGACCTTCACCGACGACGGGTTCAAGGACGCGGTCCAGAAGGACACCGGAATCCGTCCGCCCTGGGCGGCGGAAGCCTTCGCCGATCCGGACACGGACGTGCGGCAGTCCATCGCGCGCATCAAGTCGGACCCCTTCGTCGTGCACAAGGACCGCGTCCGCGGTTTCGTCTTCGACGTGGCCACGGGCAGGCTCTCCGAAGTCCTCTGAGCGTCACGGTCCGAGGAGGGCGGCGACCCCGACGAGGTCCACGGCGCGGCGGCGGGCCAGAGGCTCCGAGGCTCGGGGGCGGACATGCGGATCGGGGACGCGGCGGCAGCGGCGGGGACCACCCCTCGGGCACTGCGGTTCTACGAGGAAAGGGGGCTGCTGCCGGCACCGCGGCGCACGGCCGCCGGGCAACGTGAGTACGGGCCCGACGAGGTGGCCAGGGTCCGGGTCATCCGTGAGCTGCTGGCGCTCGGTCTGACCGTCGAGGACCTGCGCAGTCTCGCCGACCGGCTCGCCATGCTCGGCGAGCTGCCCCCGGGGCGCTGCGGGCACCCCGACAGCGACCGGCCCGGCTCCGGGGTGATCGCCCGCAGGCTCGCGGCCCTCGACACCGAGATCGACCGGCTGACCCGACTGCGCGAAGGGCTCGTCCTGCGTACCTTCGGCCAACCGTGACGACACGTCGGCGGCGCCGAGTGCCCGGCCCCGGCCCGGCCGGCTGCCGGCGGAGGCGGCGGTCAGCACCGCCGTCGGCACGGCCTCATTGTTGCCCGGCGAGAGCGCTGCTGAAGTGGGTCACCGGGCGCTCCAGGCGTTCGCCGTCGAGGGTGATGTCGACAACCTCGTTGTAGAAGGCGAGGAGCCCCTGGACGGCGCCGACCGCGGGCAGCGGGTCCGGGTAGCTCCAGACGACGTCGGGCGGGACGTCGGCCTCGCCGCGCCAGGACCAGTACTCGGCGGTGCCCTTGTACGGGCAGCCGGTGTGGTGGCCGGTGGCTTCGAGCAGGTCGAGGCGGACGTCCTCACGCGGGATGTAGTAGCGGGTGGGCAGGCCGGTCTCGAAGAGCAGGACCGGCCGGCGGGTGTCCGCGACGACCGTGCCGTCGATCTCGACCACGAGGTGCCGGCTGCTGGGGATGGCGTCGACCCGCTTGTGCGGGTCACGGGGGTGGACGAAGATCTCTTCCTCCTCCTCGTACCAGTGGTCCAGGCCCCGCCCGACGCGCCGGAACCACTCGAAGGCGATGTGGTCGGCGAGGTCGGCGGCCGGGAAGGTCCAGGCGGCGTTCTCCAGCAGTTCGCCGTCGGCCTCGACGTCGTAGAAGATTCGCGAGCCGGTGTGGGTCCCGGTCGGCGGGTTCTTCGCGGGCTTGAGGAGTTCCTCGCGTACCTCGGCGCGCGGGAACGCGTACAGCGGCACGGGCACCCCGGGCTCCCAGACGAGGACGGGATGGCGGCTGTCGACCACCGTGACGTCGCCCTTGCGGCCGCGCACCCAGCGCTCGCTCGGCTCCCACAGGAGTCCTTCGGGGGTGGTCCGCACGGCCTGTGCGGTGGGGAAGGTGGTCATGAGCGGCTCTCCCTCGGCTGGTTCACGCGGTGACCTCGGCGACGTGGGGCGGTTCCGCGCCGGGCGGCCGGCTGCTCGGGGCGGCCGGAGACCCACAGGTACTCCTCGACGATGCCACTGGCACGCTCCCACACCGGGACGGGTTCGAAGGCGGTGCCGCCCGGGTCGGCGAAGGCCGGGAGGGGTGACACGACCGCCATGGCCGGGCGGCGCCTGTCGCGCCCGGATGCCCGCGACGCCGGTCCGGATCCGGGTGAGGGCCCGACGCGGCGGAGGTGAAGGCGGCGGCGGAAGGGAGCGAGTGGTCAGCGACGGGTCTGGGCGAACCGGTCGGCACGGCGGCCCGGACAGAACGGGTCGAGCAGCACGACGTCTGCCTGACCTGCGGTCTCCATGGCCGGATCAAAGCACACCGAACAAGGTGCGTCCACCATCCGTCCCGCCACATGAGACGACCCCGTTCACCGGACAGGGCGTCACATTGCGCCATTGACGTACGCCAAAATCGATCCGTAGCATCACCAACGGCATTGAGTGTCAGCGTCAAGCCCTGGCTCGCTGACCGGCAACCCTCCCGCGCGGTGGGGTGCTCCAGGTGAAAGCCCGGCGGGGTCACCGATGACTCCCGCAAGCGCGTGGTCCCGTGACCGGGGCCGGAGACGGGGAGGTTGGACATGCGGCACAGCGACGACTCCGCTGCCTCCCCCGCCGACGCCACGGCGTACTCCAGGCTCTCGCGCCGGCGCCACATCGATCTGAAGCGCTCGACCAGCTGCCTCTGTCGGGCCTGACCGGCCCGGCTGCCACCGGCTGACATCCGTCACCGGCCCAGGCCCCTTCGCGCCGCCCTTTACCCTCGCCGCCGGTTCCCGGTGTCGTCCGCATGCCAACCCCCCTTTTCTGCACAGCGCACACCCGGCCGGAGCCGATCCGTCCGGGCCGCACACACCGTCGTGCCTCCGTGCATCCGTGCGTGGTCGTGCCCCGGTGACACGAGTAGGAGAAAGCCCTCCGTGACTGCACTTCCGGATTTCAGACCCTCCCGATGGGCGCCCCTGGCCGCGCTCCTGACCACCAGCGTCCTGCTGACCGCGTGCGGTTCGGGCGACGACGGCTCCGGCGCCGGCAGCGGCCGGGCGAGGTCCGGCGGCACCCTGACCTTCGCGGTGGGGTCCGACGCCGGCTGCGTGGATCCGCAGCAGGTCGGCAGCAACGACACCATCTACTCGGTGCGCCAGATCGTGGACTCCCTGACCGACCAGGACCCGAAGACCGGCAGGATCGTGCCCTGGCTCGCCAGGAGCTGGGACATCAGCGCCGACGCGACCACGTTCACGTTCCACCTGCGCTCGGGGGTCACCTTCAGCGACGGGTCGAAGCTCACCGCGCAGGTGGTCAAGGACAACTTCGACGCGGTGCCGGAACTGGGCGCCCTGGGCACTCTCGCCGAGGGCTACCTGAGCGGCGTCAAGAGCACCGCCGTGGTCGACCCGCTCACCGTCAAGGTGACCTTCCAGCAGCCCAACGCGCAGTTCCTGCAGGCGACTTCGACCCATTCGCTGGGGATCGAGTCCTCGGCGAGCGTGCGGAAGACCCCGCAGGAGAAGTGCAGCGACGGGGTGGTCGGGTCCGGTCCGTTTGTGCTGAAGCAGTACGTGCAGAACCAGTCGGTCACCCTGGCCAGGCGCACCGGGTACGACTGGGGCTCCTCGCTCTGGTCGAAGAAGGGCGAGGCCTACCTGGACAAGCTGGTGTTCAAGGTCGTGCCCGAGGCCGGGGTGCGGGCCGGCAGCCTCCAGTCCGGGCAGGTGGACGCCATCAGCAGCGTCGGCAAGGCCAACGAGGCGGCGCTCAAGGGCGGCCAGGTCGCCCTGCGGAGCCGGGCCAACCCCGGTGTGGTGTTCGGCCTGGGGCTCAACAACTCGCGGCCGCTGCTGAAGGACCCGAAGGTCCGTCAGGCGATCTCGGCCGCCGTCGACCGGAAGCAGATCGCCGACACCGTTTTCCCGACCGGCACCCAGCCGGCGACCAGCATCCTGGCGCACACCACGCCCGACTACACGGATCTCTCCGCGGACCTCGCCCTCGACACGGCCAAGGCCAAGTCCCTGCTGGACCAGGCCGGCTGGCGGTCGGGCAGCGACGGCGTCCGCACCAAGGACGGCAAGAAACTGACCCTGACGATCAGCTGGTTCCCGAACGCGGCCACCAACCAGCCCGCGCTGGAGCTGGTCCAGCAGCAGCTCAAGGCCGTCGGGATCGGCGTGGTGCTCAAGCAGCTCCCGGTCACCCAGTTCGCCACCACGCTCCAGTCGGGTGACTTCGACGTGGTGTGGGGGAACACGACCCGCGCCGACCCGGACATCCTGCGCAGCTCCTTCTCCACGAAGCTGGCCAACTTCTACCACCTGCCGGCCAGTTCGCTGGACACGGCGCTGTCCGCGCAGGCCGCTACCACGGACACCGCGAAGCGCAGGCAACTGGTCGGCGAGGCACAGCGGTTGATCGTGCAGAACGCCTACGACATACCGGTGGTGGAGCTCCAGACCCAGCTGGGCGTCTCGAACAAGGTGCACGACCTCGCGTTCGACTCCGGCAGCCGTATCCAGCTGCACGACACCTGGATCGGCTAACGGATGCGCCGCTATGTGATCAAGCGGCTGGCGCAGGCGGCCGGAGTGCTGTGGGCGGCGTACACGGTGTCGTTCCTGGTGCTGGACTTCCTGCCCGGCGACCCGGTCTCGGCGATGGCCGGGGCCGGGATGGACTCGGGGCAGGTGGATCCGGCCCAACTCGCCGAGTTGCGCCACGAGTACGGCTTCGACAAGCCGGTGCTGGTGCAGTACGCCGAGTACCTGGGCCGGGCGGCGCGCGGGGACTTCGGCGACGCGGTCTCCACCGGCCGCCCGGTCACCTCCACCCTGGCCGACGCGCTGCCGCAGACGCTCCAGCTGACCGGTGCCGCGCTGCTGCTCGCGGTGGTCCTCGGCGGCGGCCTCGCGGTGGCGGCGACGTACACCTCGCGGCGGTGGCTGCGGCAGCTGCTGCTGTCGCTGCCACCGCTGGGGGTGTCCGTCCCGACGTTCTGGGTGGGGCTGCTGCTCGTCGAGGCGTTCTCGTTCAAGCTGCACTGGTTCCCGGCGTTCGGCAACGACGGGCTGCGCGGCCTGGTGCTGCCCGCCCTGACACTGGCGGTCCCGACCGGCGCGCAGGTCGCCCAGGTGCTGGCCAAGAGCCTGCTGACCGCGCTGGACCAGGCCTATGTGGAGACCGCGCGCGCCAAGGGTGCCGGCCGGTGGCGGGTGCATCTGCGGCACGCGCTGCGCAACGCGTCGCTGCCGGCGCTGACGGTCGTCGGCCTGCTGGTCGGGCAGCTGATCGCCGGTTCGGTGGTGGTCGAGACGGTGTTCTCCCGCGACGGTCTGGGCCGGGTGACCGCCGGGGCGGTCACCACTCAGGACATCCCGCTGGTCCAGGGGGTGGTGGTGTTCGGCGCGCTGATCTTCGTCGTGACGAACCTGCTGGTGGATCTCGTCTATCCGCTGCTGGACCCGCGGATCGTGGTGGCCTCGGAAAGGAGGACGAGCCTCGCATGAGTCAGAGCCTTGTCGACGACCAGGCCGAGGCCGCCCTCGGCACCGCCCGGCCGGTCGGGAACGGATCCCCCGCACAGCCCGGCCGGCCCGCCGGCATCCGCCGGGTGCTCCGCTTCCTGCTGCGCCGTCCCGGTCTGCTGCTGTCCGTCGTCGTCCTCGTGCTGGTGGTGCTGGCCGCCTTCCGGCCGGACCTGTTCACCTCGCAGGACCCGCTGCGGGGGGTGCCGTCCCAGAACTTCCGCGGTCCGAGCGGCAGTCACTGGTTCGGCACCGACGAACTGGGCCGCGACGTCTTCTCCCGTGTCGTCCACGGCGCCCAGCTCTCCCTCAAGGCCACGCTGATCGCGGTCCTGGTGGCGTTCGTGGTCGGCGGGCTGCTCGGCGTGGTCGCCGGGTTCGTGGGCCGCTGGGTGGACGACGTGCTGATGCGGTTCGTGGACGTCCTCCTCGCCATCCCCGCGCTGTTCCTGTCGCTGGCCCTGGTCACCGCGCTCGGGTACGGGACGGTGAAGGTGGCCGTCGCGGTCGGCATCGCCAGCGTCGCCTCCTTCGCCCGGGTGGCGCGGGCCGAGGTGCTGCGGGTGCGGCAGGCGGTGTTCGTCGAGGCGTCCCGGTCCTGCGGGGCCCGCTGGTACTCGGTGCTCGGCCGGCACGTCCTGCCCAACGCCGCGGGGCCGGTGATCGTCCTCGCCACGCTGGACTTCGGCACCTCGATCCTGGCCGTGTCGGCGCTGAGCTTCCTCGGCTACGGCGCGCCGCCGCCCGCCCCGGAGTGGGGGACGCTGATCTCCGACGGCCGCAACTACCTGGCCAACGCCTGGTGGCTGACCGCGCTGCCCGGTCTGGCGATCGCCGCGACCGTGCTGGCCGCCAACCGCGTCGCGCGGGCGCTGGACGGCGAATGGGCACGGCAGCGATGACCCACTCCGCGCATGAGAACAGCGACGCACCCGAGAACCGTGCCGCACCCGAGAACCGTGACGCACGCAAGAACCGTGACGCACGCGAGAACGGCGGGAACGTGACCACACCAGTCCTGGAGATCCGCGGCCTGTCCGTGTCGTACCGCACCCGGGGCGGCGCGGTGCCGGCCGTACGCGGCGTGGACCTGGACGTATGGCCCGGGCAGGTGACCGCCGTGGTCGGCGAGTCCGGCTCCGGCAAGAGCACCACCGCACACGCCGTCACCCGGCTGCTGGCGGCGAACGGCACCATCGACGCGGGCACGGTCCGCTTCGGCCGGCACGACCTGGCCGCCCTCTCCGAGGCGGAGCTGCGCACCGTGCGCGGTGCGCAGATCGGGCTGGTCCCGCAGGATCCGACGGTCTCGCTCAACCCGGTGAAGCGGATCGGCGAGCAGGTCGCCGAGGTGCTGCGCATCCACGGTCTGGCGACCCGGCGGACCGCGGGCGCCGAGGCGGTCGCGGTCCTCGACCGGGCCGGGCTGCCCGACGCGGCCGTCCGGGCCCGGCAGTACCCGCACGAGCTGTCCGGCGGCATGCGGCAACGCGCCCTGATCGCCGTCGCGATCGCGGCGGGGCCCCGGCTGATCATCGCCGACGAGCCGACCAGCGCGCTGGACGTCACCGTGCAGCGGGTCATCCTCGACCATCTCCAGCACCTCACCGAGGAGTCGGACACCGCGATCCTGCTGATCACCCACGACCTGGGGGTGGCCGCCGACCGGGCCCAGCGCCTGGTCGTCATGGACCAGGGCAAGGTCGTCGAGGCGGGCGAGACCCGGGCCCTGCTCGCCGACCCGCAGCACGAGTACACCCGGCGGCTGCTGGCCGCCGCCCCGAGCCTGGCGACGGCCCGCCCCCGTACCCCGGTCTCCGCGCCCGCCCCGGCCGACACCGCGGCTCCCCTGGTGGAGGCGCGCAACCTGGTCAAGGAGTTCCGGCTGCCGCGGGCCGCCGGCGGGGCCCGGACCCTGCGCGCGGTCGACGACGTCAGCCTCACCCTGCGCCGCGGCCAGACCCTCGCCCTGGTCGGGGAGTCCGGCTCGGGCAAGTCCACCACCGCCCGGCTGGTACTGCGCCTGACCGAGGCGACCTCCGGCCAGGTGCTGTTCGACGGCACCGACGTCACCGGCGCAAGGGGCGCCGAGGTCAGGGAGCTGCGCCGGCGCGCCCAGCTCGTCTACCAGAACCCGTACGCCTCGCTCGACCCGCGCTTCTCCGTCGGCGAGGTGGTCACCGAGCCGCTGCGGGCGTTCAGGGTCGGTGACCGCACCGCCCGGCTGGACCGCGCCCGCGAGCTGCTCGACCGGGTGGCCCTGCCCGCCGCGACCCTGGAGCGCCGCCCGGCGGAACTCTCCGGCGGACAGCGCCAGCGGGTGGCCATCGCGCGTGCCCTCGCCCTCTCCCCCGACCTGGTGGTGTGCGACGAACCCGTCTCCGCGCTCGACGTGTCCGTGCAGGCCCAGGTCCTCGACCTGCTGGCCGAGCTGCAGGCGGACACCGGCGTGGCCTACCTGTTCATCTCCCACGACCTGGCCGTCGTACGGCAGATCGCGCACCAGGTCGCCGTCATGCGGGCCGGCCGGGTCGTCGAGACGGGGCCGCCCGGGGACCTGTTCTCCGCACCCCGTCACGAGTACACCCGCGAACTGCTGGCGGCGATCCCGGGCGGGCGTGTCCCCGCCCCCGCCGCCGAGACCACCACGAGCTGAGGACCGTCGCCCATGAGCACTCCGGCCATCACCTCACTGGCCTTCCTGACGCCCGGCAACTTCGCGGACGACGACCCCTACGCCGGCCTGGAGGAGACCCTCCGGCTGTTCGAGTACGGCGAGCGGCTCGGCTACGACGGCGCCTGGATCAGGCAGCGCCACCTCGAACACGGCGTCGGCTCGGCGGCCGTGTTCCTCGCCGCGGCGGGCCAGCGCACCGAGCGGATCGAGCTCGGTACGGCGGTCATACCCATCGGCTACGAGAGCCCGTTCCGGCTCGCCGAGGACCTGGCGCTGGCCGACGTGCTGTCCCGGGGCCGGCTCCAGGTCGGTTTCAGCACCGGCATGCCGCACGCCGACCTGCTCGGCGACCTGGTGCACGACGGTGACTGGCGCCGCTTCGACCTGTCGTACGGCAGGATCGCCCGGGTCGTGCAGAACCTGCGCGGCGACTACCTCGGCGGTCCGGACACGGTCATCCACTCGCCGGGCAACGTCCAGCGCCCCCGTCTGCAACCGCACGACCCCGGCCTCGCCCGCCGCATCTGGTACGGCGGCGGCAGCCTGCGCTCGGTCCGGTGGGCCGGCGGGCAGGGCCTCGGGCTGCTGTCCGGGAACATCGTCACCGGGGAGGACACCGACGACTTCACCACCGCCCAGCTCAACCTGCTGTCGGAGTACCGGCGCGCGCTGCCGGACGGCCGTACGCCGCGGGTGGCCGTGGGCCGGGTGATCGTGCCCCTCGACAGCGCCGACGCGGCGACCCGCGCCCGCTACCGTGCCTATGCGGCGAGCCGCCGTGAGCGCACCCTCGCGCCCCAGGGCCCGAAGCGCATCCTGTTCGCCCCGGACGTCGTCGGGACCGCCGAGCAGATCCTGGAGGAGCTCACGGCCGATCCGGTGCTCGCCGAAGTGTCCGAACTGCGCCTGGAGTTGCCGTACGAGTTCCGGCGGGAGGAGTACGAACAGATCCTGCACGACGTACGGCACCTCGTCGCGCCCGAGCTGGGCCGGCGCCCGGACGGTGCCGGAGTCGGTGCCGGGGCCGGAGCGGGGCGGGCGCCGGGTGTCACTACCCGTCGGCCGGAAGGGCGTACAGGCCGGGCAGGTTGACCACGACGGCCTCCTGGGTGCTGCGGGCGATGACGACCACGGCCTCCTCGGCGGGGTCCGGGTTCTCCTCGCGGTGCGGCACGAACGGGGGGACGAAGATGTAGTCGCCCGGCGAGGTGCGCAGCCGTACCTCCTCGGGCCGCTCGCCCGTGTCGTCCAGGAAGACGAACTCGGGGTGCCCGCTCACCACGTAGATCGCGGTCTCGGACTCGCCGTGGTGGTGGTCGGAGCTGGCGGTCGCGGGGGCGACGTGGGTCTGGCCCATCCAGAGCTTCTCGGAGCCGACGGTCCGTCCGCTGACGGCGGCGAACCGCCGCATGCCGCCGGACTGCGCGGTGTCGCCGTCCAGGGCGTCGGCGCGGACGTGGTGCAGCCGGGTGCGCAGGGGCGTCGCCGGGCGGTCCCGGGCGTCGTGGAGATGGGGGTGGAAGCCTTCACCGGGGGTCGTCAGCGACTCGCTCATAACGGGACGCTAGGACCGCGCCAGAAAGGATGTCAAGAGGTGTCCTTTACGGTTCACCTGCGGCAATGTTGCCGCAATGAACGAACCGGGCGCGAAGAGAACCTCCGCCGGACACCGGGGGTCCGGCATGATGGGGTCATGTACATCTCCGCGAAGGCGGACTACGCCGCCCGCGCTCTGCTGGAGCTCGCCCGACAGCCGGACCGCCCGTTGACCTGTGAGGCGGTCGCGTCCTCGCAGGACATCCCGTTCCGGTTTCTCAAGTCCGTGGTCGGCGAGTTGCGGCGGGCCGGTCTGGTGCGCAGCCAGCGCGGCTGCGAGGGCGGGTACTGGCTGGGCCGGCCCGCCGCCGAGATCAGCCTGCTGGACGTCGCGCGGGCCGTGGACGGCGAGGTGATCACCCTGCGCGGCGAGCCGCTGGCCGGGCTCGACTACCCGGGGCCCGCCGTCGGTCTGCCGGACGTGTGGCGGCGGATCGAGGAGCAGGCCACCGCCGTGCTGGCCGGGATCACCATCGCCGGACTGCTGCTCTCGGAACCGGCCGGACGGCCGGCCGCCCAGGGCGCCGCGTGACGGGCGGCCGGGCCGTGCCGCCGGTCGAAGTCGTCGAGTACACCGACCCGTTGTGTCCCTGGGCGTGGGGTTCGGAGCCCGTCTTCCGCGGGCTGCGCACGGCGCTGGCCGGCCGGGTCCGCTGGCGCCGGGTGTACTGCATCCTCTTCGACCACGACGACGACCCGGCCCCCGATCCGGCGGCCGAGACCGCGTGGTACGCCCGCTACGTCGAAGGCATCGCGGGGCACACCCGGGCCCCCCGGGCGCTGCGGCTGAGCCGGGTCGCCGCCAGTTCCTGGCCCTCCTCGCTGGTCGCGAAGGCGGCCGAACGCCAGGGTCCCGAGGTGGCCGACCGGGTGCTGCGCCGACTGCGGGAGACCGTCTTCGTGCTCGGCGAGCCGGCCGACACCCTCGGGGCGGCGCTGGACGCGGCCGCCGGCGTACCCGGGCTCGACGCACGCCGGCTGGCGGCCGAGGCCGCCTCCGCGGCCGTACTCGGCGAGGTGCGCGCGGACCATGCGGAGGCGCGGCGGCCGGTGCCCGAAGTGCTGTCCGAAGTGCTGTCCGGAGTCCTGTCGGAGGTGCCGTCCGCGCCGGGCGGTTCGCCGCATCCCGGAACCGCCAAGGAGACGCCCGGCGGCGGGCACCGGTACGCGCTGCCGACACTCGTCGTGCACGGGCCCGGGGGCCGTCGGGTGGTGCCCGGTTGGCGGCCGTACGAGGTGTACGCCGACGCCGTCGGCGCCTTCTGCCCGGGGCTGCCGACGGCTCCTCGGACGCTGTCCGGGGCGGCGGCTCTGGCCCGGTACCGCAGCCTGACCGAGCCGGAGCGCGCGCTGCTGACGCGGGGCGCGTGGCCGCCGGCGGACGCCGTCCGGGTGGAGACCGCAGGCGGGCCGCTGTGGCTGGACCCGGAGGAGGCAGCCACCCACCCCGCCACCCGGCCGATGCCCTGACCGGCGGTGGAGCTCCGTCCCGCTGAATGAGACACCAATTGGTGTCCATTGACAGTCACCCCCTGCGGCCCCCACGATGTTGGACATGCACACGACCCACCCCGGTGTGGTGTGCCGCTACGTGGATCTGCGGCGCACCTGCAGCGCCCTCTGTCGCTGACCGCCTGCCGCCCTCGCCCCGCAGGCGCCTGACCGCAGACCGGTACCGGCCCTTCCCGGCTCCGCCGGACCCGACCGCTCTGCGTACCCCCCTGCCGGCGCCGCGACGTTCTCTGCGCCCCCGGCCCGCCGCCGCTGTACCCACCGGGTCCCGACAGACCTGCAAGTCCCTGTCGTGACGGATCCGTTGCGGCGCGGCGCCGGACCGCCGCCCGACGCCCTTTTCCTCTCCCCCGGTCGCCCTCGCGGTGCGGACCGGGGCACGCAACAGAGAGACAGCCATGTCCACACGCCGCACCCCGTCACGTCCCAGACCGGCCGCCCATCGCACTCCCCGACCCGTCGGCCGGCTGCGCGCCACCGCGCTGGGCACCGTCCTCGCCGCCGTGCTCTTCCCCTCCCTCAGCGCCTGCGGAGGCGGAGCGGACGCCGCCTCGGGCGGCAGCGCCACCCTGAAGTGGGCCTCCTCCTACTTCCCCGCGCACTGGGACCCGGTGGTCTCCGGCAGTGGCGCCCAGTTCCGTGAACTCTCCCTGGTCTACGCCTCGTTGACCCGTACCGACGCGAAGGGCAACGCCGTCCCCGACCTCGCCAGGAGCTGGGACTACAACAGCAGGGGCGACGAGATCACCTTCCATCTGCGGTCCGGGCTGAAGTTCAGCGACGGCACGCCGGTCGACGCGACCGCCGTGAAGGACGCCATCGAGCGCGCCCAGAAGCAGAAGAACTCCGCCCTGTTCGGCGACCTGACCTCCATCAGGTCGGTGGACGCCGAGGGGCTGGACGCGGTCGTCCACCTCACCCAGGTCGACTACCAGATCCCGCAGTTGCTCGGCGAGCGCGTGCTGCAGATCGCCAGCCCGAAGGCCGCCGCGCACCCGACCGAGCTGGACCAGAACCCGGTCGGCGCGGGCCCGTTCACCGTGACCCAGCTGGTGCCCGGCACGAAGGTGGTCCTGAAGAAGAACCCGGACTACTGGGACGCGAAGAACATCCACATCGACCATGTCGAGCTGACCTCCGCCCCCGACGCGTCGACGGTGGTCTCCGGGCTCCAGACCGGCGTCTACAACTTCGCGGACATCGCGCCCAGTCAGGCGGACGCCGCGAAGAAGGCCGGCCTCGACGTCTTCGTGCAGCCGGGGTTCAACGCCTCCAACATCAGCCTGAACATCAACAAGGCGCCGTTCGACAACGACAAGGTCGTCGACGCGGTCCGCTACGCCGTCAACCGCCAGGAGTTCGTGGACAAGCTGACCTTCGGCTACGGCGAGGCCACCGACCAGCCCTTCCCCAAGGGGTACGTCGCCTACGACCCGCAGTCGGCGGACGCCTACCCCTACGACCCGGCGAAGGCGAAGAAGCTGCTGGCCGAGGCGGGTTACAAGTCCGGGGACCTCAAGCTGAACCTGGTCATCCCGGCGGAGGACCCGCAGGCCGAGATCGTGCAGTCGCAGCTCGCGAAGGTCGGCATCACCGTCACCATCAAGATCGACAAGAACTGGGCCACCCCGTTCTTCGCCAAGGACCTGACGTTCTCCCTGTACGGCACCACCGGCCGGGACTCCGCGCTGCAGACGCTGACCGCGCACTTCGGCCCGAACGGCCCGCTGAACCTCAGCACACCGTACGAACCGGCCGGGTTCGAGGCCGCCGTCGCCAAGGTGCGCCAGACCCCGCTGGACGCGGCCGACTACGCCCAGGTGCTCCAGGCGGCCACCAGGGCCGGGCTGAAGAGCAAGGCGCTCGTCTTCACCTACTCCTCGCCGAACCTCTTCGCCAAGAGCAAGTCGATCTCCGGCCTGCCGAAGAACCCGGCCCACGTGGACTGGACCGGAGTGACCGTCTCCGGCGTCTCCAGCTCGAACTGACCGCCGTCCGCCGCAGAGAGACACCCAGACAGAGAGAGGGGGCAACACCATGACGACGACCGACGCGCCGGCCGTGCCGGCCACGGCCGCCGTACCGGCACCGCGTCACCGGGGTGCCGCGGTCAGGATCCGGCGCGCGTCCGCCCGGGTCCTGGCCACCCTCGCCCGGTCCGTCGCGATCTTCGTGCCCGTCTTCCTGGTCGCGACCTTCGTGACCTTCGCGCTGCGGTCGCTGAGCGGGCTCAGCCCGGCGCGCATCCAGCTGGGCGAGGACGCGACTCCCGAGGCGATCGCCCGGATCGAGGCGCAGTGGGGACTGAACCGGCCCTTCCTGGTGCAGTACGGCGACTGGCTCACCGGCGTCCTGCACGGACAGCTCGGCACCAGCTGGGTCAACGGCGCCGACATCTCCACCCTCATCGGCCTCGGGCTCGGCGTCAGCCTGTCCGTGGCCGTCCTCGCCCTTGTCATCGGCGTGGTCGTGGGCTTCGTCCTGGGCACGGTCGCCGCGCTGCGCCGCACCACCTGGGTCGACCGCGTGATCACCGGACTCGTCACCGTGATCTCGGTGATGCCCGCGTTCGTGGTGGGCATCGTGCTGGTCGCGGTCTTCGCGGTCGGGCTGCACCTGTTCCCGTCGGCCGGGTACATCCCGGCCGCCCAGGGGATCGGCCCATGGCTCGCCCACATCACCCTGCCGGCCGTCGCGCTGAGCTTCGACGTGGTCGCCGACGTCGCCCGCCAGCTGCGCACCAGCCTGGTCGCCGCGTACGGCGAGAACTACGTGACCGGGGCGGTCGTACGAGGGCTGAGTCCCCGTCGGATCTTCTTCGGGCACGTGCTGCGCAACGGCCTCGGACCGGCGCTGGCCACCCTGGGCCTGAAGTTCCCCGCGCTGGTGGGCGCGTCCGTGGTCACGGAGTGGATCTTCGGTCTGCAGGGCTTCGGCCGGTTCGCCAACGACTCGGCGCAGGCCGGTGACGTGCCCGCCGTGCAGGGCGTCCTCGTGGTGTCGATCGTGCTGGTCGTCACCTTCAACCTGATCGTCAACCTGGTGCTGGCCCGGGTCACCCCGGCCGCCCGGCGGGGGGTGTGACCATGGTCCGCCGCGTGCTGTCCCTGGCGTCCGGCAGGATCGCCGTCGCCGTCCTGGTCCTGGTCGCCCTGCTGGCCCTGCTGGGGCCCCTGCTCGCTCCGCAGAACCCGCTCGGCACCGGCGACGACACGCTCGCCGCCGTCTCCGGGTCGCACTGGCTGGGCACCGACTACCTCGGCCGGGACGTGCTGAGCAGGCTGCTGGCCGGATCCCGGATCAGCGTGCTCGGCTCCCTCGAAGTCGCCGTCACCGCGCTGGTCGTGGGGGTCGTCCCCGGCATCCTGTCCGTGCAGCTCGGCCGGGTCTTCGAGTGGATCACCCTGCGGCTGGCGGACACCCTGGTGGCGCTGCCGTTCCTGCTGTTCGCCGTCGCCGTGGTCGCGCTGCTCGGCAACGGCATCACCCAGGCGATGCTCGTCACCGGGGTGCTGGTGTCGCCGCTGTTCTACCGGGTGGCCCGGGCGGCGACCCTCTCGGTGACCCGCTCCCAGTACGTGGAGGCGGCGGTGATCTCCGGCGCGTCCACCGGCTGGATCGTGCGCCGACACGTGTGGGCGAAGGTGCTGCCGCCGATCGCGGTCGCGCTGGCCCAGACGGTCGGCGTCGGCTTCGTCATCGTCTCCAGCCTGACGTTCCTCGGCATCGGCGTGCAGCCGCCCGCGCCCACCTGGGGCGGGCTGCTCGCCTCCGACCTCGGCTATCTGAGCCAGCGGCCCTGGGCACCGCTCACCCCCGCCCTGCTCATCACGGTCACCGTGTGGGCCTGCAACCTGCTCGCCGACGCCATCCGGGACGTGTCCGGAGAGGCCGGGCGCGCCCTCGTCAACGACCGCAGGGCGCGGGCCAACCGGGCCGGCAGGGCCGAACCCGTCGTCTCCGGAGGTGTGCGATGACAACCCTGTCCGGCAACCTCGTCCCGGCCCGGGCCCGGGACGCCGAACCGCCGGCCGCCCCCGTGCTCTCGCTGCGCGGGGTGCGGATCACCGACCACGCGGGCGACCGGGAGATCGTGCACGGCGTGAGCTTCGACCTCGCGCCCGGCCGGACGGTCGGCATCGTCGGCGAGTCCGGCAGCGGCAAGACCCTCACCTGCCGGGCCGCGCTCGGCATCCTGCCCCCGCACTTCGAGGTCACCGCGGGCACCGTCGAGATCGCCGGTACCGACATCGCGACCCTGACCGCACGCCGGTGGACCGAGTTGCGGGGCGCCACCGTCAGTGCGGTGTTCCAGGACCCCGCGTCCTATCTCAACCCGTCCATCCGGGTCGGCGCGCAGATCGCCGAGGTGGTGCGGGTCAAGCTCGGCCTGAAGCGCCGCGAGGCCCGGCAGCGGGCGCTGGAACTGCTCCGGGCGGTCCGGCTGCACGACCCCGAGCTGGTCCACGACCAGTACCCCCACGAACTCTCCGGCGGCATGCTCCAGCGGGTCCTGATCGCCACCGCGGTCGCGGCCGACCCGCTGGTCCTCATCGCCGACGAGGCCACCACAGCGCTCGACGTCACCGTCCAGGCGGAGATCCTCGACCTCCTCGCGGACCTGCGCGAACGCACCGGGCTCGCCCTGGTGCTGGTCTCCCACGACCTCGCGCTGGTCGCCCAGTGGTGCGACGAGGTGCTGGTCATGCGCCGGGGCGAGGTGGTCGAACAGGGTCCCACCCGCGCGGTCCTGCACCAGCCGCGGCACGAGTACACCCGGTTGCTCATCGCCGAGCACGAACAGTACGGCCTGGAGAAGTTCCTCGCCGCGGAGGAGGAGACGTGAGCGGCACCGCAGCCGCCGGACCCGCGAGCCCGGTCCTGGCCGACCCCGTGCGCCCGGTCCTGGCCGTCACCGCACTGGACGTCGACTACGGACCGCGCCGCCGGCGCCGCCGCGCCCTGCACGGCGTGTCGCTGGCCGTCGCCCCCGGCGAGACCGTCGGCCTCATCGGGGAGACGGGATCCGGCAAGTCCACCCTCGCCCGCGCCGTTCTCGGCCTGGTGCGTCCGGCGGGCGGCTCGATCGCCGTCGCGGGCGAGGAGGTCACCGGGTACGGCCGCCGGCAGTGGCGCGAGCTGCGTCGCCGCGGGGTCGTGCAGTACGTCTTCCAGGACCCGCTGCGCAGCCTCGACCCCGACCTCACCGTCGCGGACTCCCTCACCGAGCCGCTGCTCGTCCGCGGCGTCCCGCGCCCGGAGGCCGTCGGGCGGGCCCGTGCCCTGCTGGACCGGGTGCGGCTCGCGGCGGAACTCCTGGACCGGCTCCCCGGAGAGCTGTCCGGCGGCCAGCGGCAGCGCGTCGCGGTGGCCCGGGCGCTGATCACCGAACCGCGGCTGGTCATCCTCGACGAGCCGGTCAGTGCCCTGGACTCCGCCAACCGGGTCCAGGTCCTGGAGATCCTCAAGGAACTGCGGGACACCGGCGTGGCCCAGATCTTCATCTCCCACGACCTCGGCTCCGTGGCCGGCGTCGCGGACCGCATCGCGGTGCTGTACCGGGGCGAGCTGGTGGAGACCGGTACCGCCCGTGACGTCATCGCCCGCCCCCGGCACCCCTACACCCGGCTGCTCGTCGGCTCGGCGCCCACGCTCCGGGGCGCGGCCGGCGCCGGCCGCGCCGAACGCGAGGCGCTGCGGGCGCTGTTGCACGCCTGACGAAAACCCTCCGCTTCCCCCAGCACCACCGAAAGGACCCGCCATGTCCCGCAAGCTCCACCTCGCGCTGCACCCCTACGGCGTCGGCGGCCCCGGCCAGCACGGCCTCTGGAAGGATCCCCGGATCGCCAAGAACGCCAGCATCGACATCAACTACTACATCCGGCTGGCCCAGGCGGCCGAACACGCCCTGTTCGACGCGCTGTTCATCGTCGACAGCCAGTTCATCAACGCCACCTACCCCGCCCACTACCTCAACCGGCTGGAGCCTCTGACCCTGTTGTCGGCGGTGGCCACCCACACCCGGCACATCGGCCTCGTCGGCACCGCCAGCTCGACCTACAACTCACCCTTCAACCTCGCCCGCAGATTCGCCTCGCTCGACCACATCAGCAACGGCCGCGCCGGCTGGAACGTCGTCACCAGCTTCGACACCGGCACCTCCAAGAACTACGGCCTGGACGAGCACCTCGACTACGCCACCCGATACGGCCGGGCCCTGGAGTTCGTCCAAGTCGCCCGCGGCCTGTGGGACTCCTACGAGGACGACGCCTTCCCGGCCGACCCCGCCCGCGACCTCTTCCTCGACCCGGACAAACTCCACGAACTCAACCACACGGGCGAACACTTCAAGGTCGCAGGCCCCCTCAACCTGTCCCGCTCACCCCAGGGCCAGCCGGTGATCTTCCAGGCCGGCGTGTCCGAGGAGGGCCGCGACCTGGCCGCACAGGTCGCCGAGGGCATCTACGCCCCGGGCGGTTCGCTGGAGCAGGCCCAGGAGTACTACGCCGACATCAAGCGCCGTACCGCCGCCTACGGACGCGACCCCGAACACATCAAGATCTTCATCCACGGCGGCCCGGTCGTCGCGGCCACCGACGAGGCGGCGCTGCGCCGGGAGCGGGAGATCTTCGAGGAGGACAACGACCTGGTGCGCAACCTGGCGCTGCTCGGCCGGTCGTTCGGTGCCTACGACTTCGGCGCGCATGATCTGGACGCGCCCTTCCCGGACATCGCCCACCTCGCCGAGAAGGGCGGCCGCACCAGCGCGGCGCGGATCGTCGAGCGGGCCCGGACCGAGAAGCTGACGCTCCGCCAGGTCGCCGCGTCGGCCAACGAGTTCCGCCGCTCGCCGTTCGTCGGAGCGCCGGAGACCGTCGCGGACGCGGTCGAGCGGTGGTTCGCCGCGGGCACCTTCGACGGCATCAACCTCGCCTTCCGCACCGAGGACGACCTCGCACTCTTCGTCGACGGCGTGGTCCCGCTGCTGCAGAAGCGCGGCCTGTTCCGCACCGAGTACACGGCCGACACCCTGCGCGGCAACCTCGGACTGCCGGTCCCCGCCAACCGCCACACCCGCGAGCGGGCGCTCGCCCGCGACTGACCGCACCCACCGACCACAGACCGCCAACGACCCACGGCCGCCGGCCGACCGCAGGAGTGAGGACGACATGACCACGACCGAGTACACCGACCACCACGGGCCCGAGGGCCTCCTCGTCCGCGGCACGGTCGTCGTGGTGCCGGGCCGGGGCGAGAGCCGGGCGACCTACGAGCGGTTCGGCAGCCGTCTCGCGGCCGACGCCTACCGGGTCCGGGTGGTCGATCCCCCGGCCCTCGACGCCGCCGGCCTCCCCGGCGCCCTGGACCGCTTCGGCGCCGCCCTCACCGCGGCCGCCGACGGCACCGCGCCCGACGGCGGCGACGGGGTCGCAGGACCGCTGGTGCTGGCCGGGGCCGACACCGGCGCCCTGGCGATCGCCGCGCTGCTGGGCCGGCCGGAGTCCGAGGGGGCACCGCGTCCGGACGCCGTCGTCCTCGCCGGCCTCCCCGGCCCCGGACGGACCGCCGCCACCGCCGAGGGCAGCTGGGAGGACGAGCTCGACGTACGTACCTCCTGCCCGACCCACCGTGCCAGGCTCACCGACGACACCCGGTTCCACCGGGGAGCGCTCGCCGGCGCGGTGGACGGGACCCTGCTCACGGCCGCGTACCAGAGCGAACTCGCCGTGCCCGCCCTGCTGCTGACCGGGGACGCCGACCCGCTCGCGGACCGCGCCGCGCTGGACCGCGCGGCCAAGTCCTGGCCCCGGGCCCGTCTCGCGGTCGTCCGCGGCGGCCACCACGACGTCCTCAACGACCTCCAGCACCGCTCGGTGGCGGCCGAGGTCGTCACGTTCCTGGAGACGCTGCGCAACGGCCTCCTCCCGGTGGTCACGGTCGAGTCGAGCGCGTGGTGAGCGCCCCGGCCGGCTCCGCCTCCTGACCGACTCCCCGTCCCGACTCTGGAAGGCTCACCATGGCCACTGTCCTGTCCGTCTCCGGAAGCCCGTCCGCCGCCTCGCGCACCGCGCGTCTGCTGCGCCACCTGGACCGCCGTCTGGCCGCGCAGGGCCACGAGGTGATCGCCCTCGACGTGCGGACCCTGCCCGCCGAAGCCCTGCTGGGCGCGGACTTCGCGCACCCGGCCGTCGTCGAGGCCACGGCGCTGTTCGAACGGGCCGAGGGCGTGGTGATAGGCACCCCGATCTACAAGGCGGCCTATTCGGGCCTGCTGAAGTCGCTGCTCGACCTGCTCCCCCAGTACGCGCTGGCGGGCAAGACCGTGCTGCCGCTGGCGACCGGCGGCAGCACGGCGCATGTCCTGGCCATCGACTACGCCCTGCGCCCGGTGCTCAGTTCCATGGGCGCCGCGCACATCGTTCCCGGCTGGTTCACGCTCGACAAGGACATCACGGCGGACGCCGACGGCCGACTGACCGTGGCCCCCGCGTCGGCCGAGGCGCTGGCCGAGGTCACGGACCGGTTCTCGGCGGCGCTGCACGGCCGGACGACCCGCCTGGCGGCCGCGGGCTGAGCCGCAGCCGAGGTTCGTCTCGGCGGGCGGCGGAACGACCGGTACGGGAAGACGACGGCTGACAGGCTCACCGCCCGCTTCACCCGGGCCGGTCGCCCGCGCACCGGCGTTCCCGGTGCGGTTTGCCTCACAGGCAACCCGACGCAACGGGACAATCACACACCGTGAGATCTGCGTAACTCCCGTTTATTCCGGATGACTTCGACCGGAAATGCGGCCTGGCTGAAGTGGAGTCCACAAGCAGCGGCGAGGTGCCACACCTCGGTCCCTCGCATGGAGGACTTTCATGCCTGAGCTGTATTTCGATGTGCGCTGGCCGGACGGCGAGACCCAGCGCTGCTACTCCCCGTCCACGGTGGTCGAGGACTTCCTCGGCGCGGGAGTCACCTACGAACTCGCCGATTTCGTGGAGCGCAGCCGGACTGCCCTCGGCATCGCGGGCGAACGGGTCCGGGAGAAGTTCGGCTTCGCCTGCACCGGCGCGTCGGACCAGCTCGCGCGGATCGAGCGGGCCGCCACGGCCTACCGGTCCGTGGCCGGGGCGAAGGTGACCGTCGAGGCACTGCTGAACGCCGACGGGAGCCCGCGGTGAGCCCGGGTACGTGGCCGGCCGGTACCCACTACCCCGTCGCCGTGATCGGCGGCGGTCAGGCGGGGCTGGCGGTCAGCCACTGCCTGACCGGGCGCGGCATCGAGCACGTCGTGGTCGAGGCCCACCGGGTCGGCCACGAATGGCGTGCGCGCCGCTGGGACTCGTTCTGCCTCGTCACCCCGAACTGGCAGTGCAGGCTCCCTGGTTACCCCTACCAGGGGGACGACCCGGACGGGTTCATGGTCCGGGACGAGATCGTGCGGTACCTGGAGGAGTACGTCGCCTTCTCCCGGCCCCCGCTGGTGGAGGGCGTCACGGTCACCGGCCTGCGCCGTACGCCGAGCGGGGTCTTCGAACTGGCCACCGACCACGGCGGGTTCACCGCCGACCAGGTGGTGGTGGCCACCGGCCCCTACCACACCCCGTCGGTCCCGCGAATGGCCGAGCGGCTGCCCGCGCCGGTGGTGCAGGTGCACTCCTCCGGTTACCGCCGCCCGGACCGGCTCCCGCCGGGCGCGGTGCTGGTCGTGGGGTCGGGTCAGTCCGGCTGCCAGATAGCGGAGGACCTGCACCTGGCCGGCCGTCAGGTGCACCTCGCGGTCGGCGGCGCCCCGCGCGTGGCGCGCTTCTACCGGGGCCGGGACTGCGTAGCCTGGCTCGACGACATGGGGCACTACGCCAGGCCGATCGACGCCTTCGACGACGCCGGCGCCGTCCGGATGCGCGTCAACCACTACGTCACCGGCCGTGACGGCGGCCGCGACATCGACCTGCGCGCCTTCGCCCGCGACGGCATGCGCCTGTACGGGCGGCTGACCGGGGTCGACGGGGCCAGGCTGGAGTTCGCCGACGACCTGAAGGCGAACCTGGACCACGCGGACGCGGTGGCCGAGGGCATCAAGGACGCCATCGACGCGCACATCGCCGCGCACGGCATCACCGCCCCCGCGGAGCCCCGGTACGTGCCGGTCTGGGAGCCGTCCGGGCAGCCGTCCGCCCTGGACCTGGCGGCCGCCGGCATCACGTCCGTGGTCTGGTCGACCGGCTTCCGCCGCGACCACCGCTGGATCGAGGTGCCCGCCTTCGACGGCCGCGGCTACCCCATGCACCGGCGGGGCGCCAGCAGCGTCCCCGGCCTGTACTTCCTGGGGCTGCCCTGGCAGTACTCGTGGGGCTCGGGCCGCTTCGAGGCGGTGGGCAGGGACGCCGAGTTCCTCGCCGGCCACATCGACGCCTCCCGCCGGCTGGCCGACGTGTGCGGCACCCTCACCGGCGCGCCCGCCGAACTCGCCGCCGCCCTCCCGATCGGCTGACGCCCATGGTCTTCGACGCGCACCGGCACATCGGCGTCCTCCCGGCGTACCCCTTCTACGGCGGCCCGCCCGTCCGCCCCGACACCACCGCCCGCGCCACGGTCAAGCGGCTGCTCGCCGACCTGGACGCCGAGGGCACCGAACGCGCCCTGGTCATCCCGAACTACGGGGTCCCCGATCCCGCCGTGGCGTTCTCCTTCAACGAGCTGGCGGTCGAGGCCGCGCAGACCGACGACCGGATCCGCGCCGGGCTCTGGGTCTCGCCCCGGCCGGAGGACGCCCAACGCACCGACCGGGCGCTGGCGTTGGCCGGTGAGCGGGGCGTGCGGGCGCTCAAGCTGAGCTTCCTGCTGGGCGGCCGCGCCACCGACCCGGCCTGCCGCCCCCAGCTGGACCGCATCTTCGCCACGGCGGCCGGACACGACCTCGTCGTCCATGTCCACACCTCACCCGGAGCCGCCTCCGACATCGACGAGGTCGGCCACCTCGTCGACTGGTACGCCGACCGGGTGCCTCTCCACCTGGTGCACTTCGGCGGCGGGATGAGCGGCCACATCAAGCTCGCCGGCTCCCGGTTCTTCGACTGGATCGCCGCCGGCAAGCGCGTGTACACCGACCTCTCCTGGGCGATCGGCTTCCTGCCGTACTGGCTGGCCCGGGAGATCGAGCACCGCGGTCTCGGCCACGACCGGGTGCTCTTCGCCAGCGACCAGCCCTGGGGCGACTTCACCGGCGAGTACGCACGGATGACCGCCGCCGTCGGCGGTGGCGAACTGGGCGACCGGGTCTTCCGGGACACCTTCACCGCGCTCTACGACTGACCCCCTCCTCCCCGTCAACGCCTCGCACAAGGAGACAGCCATGTCCGACACCGTCGAACTCACCGAGGTCGAGCAGAAGTCCCTCGACGAGATCCCGCACCCCTCCCTCCCCGAGGGCTCCAGCATCTACGGCTCCACCAAGGTGTTTCCCGACTACCAGGCCGAGAACGGCGAGACCTACTTCACCCTCGTGCACGGCATCGCGCACGAGTCGTCGGTGTCCTTCGTCGCCGTGCTGCAGGCGACCCGCGCCCTGCGCAAGGGCTTCGAGACCGCCATCTACTTCTACGGCCCCGGCTCCCTCAACTGCCTGGCCACCCGCGGCTTCCCGACCACCGGGAACTCCGCGTTCCCCGGCGAGCACAACATCAACAACCAGCTCAAGACGTTCATCGCGGAGGGCGGCAAGGTCTACTGCTGCCGCTTCGGCCTCTCCCTGCACGGCGCCCGCGAGGAGGACCTCATCGAGGGCGTCATCCCGACCCACCCCCTGGACGTCCAGGACGCGCTGATCCACTACGCGCGCAAGGGCGCCATCATCAACTCCACCTACCAGCTGTAAGGGGACGGGCATGAGCGTGGACACCGGCCCCACGGCGGTGGATGTGCGGATCACGACCCGCGCCGGACTCGCCCTGCACGGCGTGGCGACGGACGCCCCCGTGCGGCGTCCGGACGGTGCGGGACCCAGCGACGACGGTCACGTCCTCGTCGACGGTGCCGGTGCCGCGCTGCCCCGCAACCCCGGCAGCCCCTACCGGGTCCGCGACGGCAGGGTGTGGCTCGGTGACGAGGCCGGACACTTCAAAGACACCGGCCTCACCCTCACCGCCGTGCGGCGGCCCAGGTTCTACGACCTCAGCACCGCCGACGGCATCCCGTACGAGCACATCGCCCGCCTGCACGGCGCCGATGTCCTGGCCACCACCGTCGTCCAGACCTGCGTCCGCTACGCCGAGGCCGACCGCTGCCGCTTCTGCACCATCGAGGAGTCGCTGCGCTCCGGCGCCACGGTGGCCGCCAAGACACCGGCGCAGCTCGCCGAGGTCGCCGAGGCCGCCGTACGGCTCGACGGCGTCCGGCAGATGGTCATGACCACCGGCACCACCACCGGCCCCGACCGCGGCGCCCGCACCCTCGTCAGGTCGGTTCGGGCGGTGCTGGAAGCCGTGCCCGGCCTGCCGGTCCAGGTGCAGTGCGAACCGCCCGGCGACCTCGCGTGGATACGGGAACTGCACGACGCCGGGGCCACCGCCGTCGGCATCCACGTCGAGTCCCTCGACGACGAGGTGCGCCGGCGCTGGATGCCGGGCAAGTCCGCCGTCCCGCTGGCCGAGTACGAGGCCGCCTGGGACGAGGCGGTACGGGTCTTCGGGCCCAACCGGGTCTCCACCTACCTGCTCGTCGGGCTCGGTGAGGATCCCGACGAACTCGTCGCGGGTGCGGGCGGGCTGATCGACCGCGGGGTGTACCCGTTCGTCGTCCCGTTCCGCCCGATGGCCGGCACCCTCGCCGCCCGTGACGGAGTCGGCGCCCCGAGTGCCGAGGTGCTGCGGTACGTCACCGAGGGGGTGGCCGCGAAGCTGCTCGCGGCCGGGATGCGCGGCGCCGACCAGCGGGCGGGCTGCGCGGCCTGCGGGGCGTGCAGTGTGCTGCGGACGGCGGGCGGCTGAGATGTGTCTCGACGGCTCCGGGCCCGGCTCGGTGGCGGAGGGGATTCCCGACATCCTGGCTCTGCTCGGCGACCGCAGCACGCTGGCGCGCCGTGTGCCCGCCTTCCACGTCGAAGAGGCCCGTTCCCCGGCGGATCTGACGGCATACCGGCGGCTGCGCCGGGAGATCTTCGTGTACGGGCAGCGGCTGTTCGCCGGGCACGACCTGGACGACCGCGACGCCGACCCCCGCACCCTGGTGCTGGTCGCCAGGGAACGGGACGGCACGGTCGTCGGCGGGGTGCGGCTCGGTCCGGTCGCCGACGGCCCGGACATCGGGTGGTGGGCGGGCGGCCGGCTGGTCGTCGCGCCCCGGGCCCGGGGGCCGCAGGGCATCGGCGGGGCCCTGGTGCGGGCGGCCTGCGCACGGGCCGAGACCGAGGGCGCGCTCCGGTTCGACGCGACGGTGCAGACCCGCGCCGAGCCGCTGTTCCGGCGGCTCGGCTGGCAGCGGGTCCGGGCCGTCACGGTCGCGGACACCCCGCATGTCCTGATGCGCTGGCCGATCGGCCGGATCCCGGCGCTCGCGGCGGCCGCGAAGTCCCCGCTGGGGCCGCTCCTCGCGCCCTTCCGGGAACCGGCGCCGGCCGCCCGCGCCGCGGACCGGGACGGCCCGGCCCCGGCCAGCCGCCCGGTCCTGGGCGGCGCCGGTTTCGTCGGCGACGACGGCGCCCCCGTCCCCGGCACGGACGTGATCGCCGCCTGCGACGCGATCGTGCCCTCCATGGTCGAGCGGGATCCCGACTGGGCGGGCTGGTGCTCGGTCCTGGTCAACGTCAACGACCTGACGGCCATGGGCGCTTCGCCGGTCGGGCTGCTCGACGCGCTCGGTGCGCGGGACGCCTCGCACGCCGCCCGGGTCCTCGCCGGACTGGCGCGCGCGGCCCGGGCGTACGGCGTTCCGGTGCTGGGCGGGCACACCCAGCTCGGTGTCCCCGCCGCCCTGTCGGTCACCGCGCTGGGCCGCACCCGGTACCCGGTGCCGGGCGGCGGTGGCCGGCCGGGACACGCCGTCCGGCTCACCGCCGACCTCGGCGGCGGCTGGCGGCCGGGCTACCGGGGCCGCCAGTGGGACTCGACCACACACCGGCGCACGGACGAACTGCGCACCATGGCGGGCGCGGTGGCCGCCGCCCGGCCCGCCGCCGCGAAGGACGTGTCGATGGCGGGGATCGCCGGCACCCTCGGGATGCTCGCGGAGGCGGCCGGCTGCGGCGCGGTCCTGGACGTGGCCGCCGTGCCCCGGCCGCGCACCGCGACCGTGGGCGACTGGCTGACCTGCTTCCCGGGCTTCGCGATGCTCACCGCCGACCGCCCGGACGCGCCGCCGCTCCCCGCGGGCCCCGCCACGGGTGCCGTGTGCGGCGAGCTGACCACAGGAGAAGGCGTCGGGCTGCGCTGGCCCGACGGAGAGATCACCGAAGCGGTCACGTCCACGGTGACCGGGATGGGAGCCGCATGAGCGCCCTGCGCATGGCCGCCGTGGCCGCCGGGTTCGGCCGCGACCTGGAGGAGGACTTCCGGATCGCCGGACGTCTGATCGAGCAGGCCCGGGAACAGGGGGTACGGTTGCTCGCGCTGCCCGAGGCGTGCCTGGGCGGGTACCTGCTGAGCCTCGACGACGCCGCGGAGCTGGACGCGGGGCCGCCCGCGCTCGCCCTCGACGGCCCCGAGATCCGCCGGCTGGCCGCGCTGGCCGGGGAGATGACGGTCGTCGCCGGCTACTGCGAGGCGGACGTGGACGGCAACCGCTACAACAGCGTCGTCTGCGTCACCGGCGACGGTGTCCTCGGCAACCACCGCAAGGTCCACCAGCCGCTGGGCGAGGACGCCAGCTATGCCTCCGGGGACCGGTTCCACGCCTTCGACACCCCGGTCGGCCGGATCGGCATGATGATCTGCTACGACAAGGCCTTCCCCGAGTCCGCGCGGGCCCTGGCGCTGGACGGCGCCGAGATCGGCGTCTGCGTGTCGGCCTGGCCGGGGGCGCGCACCAACGCGTCGGCCGACCTCGAAGAGGACCGCTGGAAGCGGCGCTTCGACCTGTTCGACCGGGCGCGCGCCCTGGAGAACCAGATCGTCTGGCTCTCCGCGAACCAGGCGGGCACCTTCGGGTCGCTACGCTTCGTCGGCAGCGCCAAGGTCGTCGACCCCGGCGGTGAGATCCTCGCCGGCACGGGCGTCACGGCCGGCGTCGCCGTCGCCGAACTCGACGTCGTACAGGCCCTTGTCACCGCCCGCCGGTCGATGGGGCACCTGCGCGACCGGCGGCCCGAGACCTACGACCTGTCACCGGGAGCAGTCACCGCATGAGCACGATCCGGATCGCGGCCGCGGCCGCCCACTTCGGCCGCGACCTGGAGTTCGACCTGGCCCGCATCGCCAAGCTGATCGACGACGCGCGCGCCTCCGGCGCCGGACTGCTCGTCCTGCCCGACGCCGCCCTCGGCGGCTACCTCGCCGACCTCCGTCACCCCGACCCCGAGGCCCTGCCGCCGGCGCTGAAGCCCGACGACCCGCTGATCCTCCAAGTGGCGCGTCTGGCCGCCGAGATGGTGGTCTGCCTGGGCTACTGCGAGGACGCCGGCGACGAGCGCCACAACGCCGCCGTCTGCGTCAGCGGCGACGGCGTCCTCGGCCGCCACCGCAAGGTGCACCTGCCCGCCGGGGAGACGGCCGCCTACACACCGGGCGACCGCTTCGACGCCTTCGACACCCCCGTGGGCCGGCTGGGGATGCTCATCGACTACGACAAGACCTTCCCCGAGTCCGCCCGCTCCCTCGCCCTGGACGGCGCCGAGATCCTCGCCTGCCTGTCGGCCTGGCCCACGTCCATCACCAACCGCGCCCCGCGGATGGCCCAGGACCGGCAGGCCAGGCTCTTCGACCTGTACGACCAGGCCCGCGCCGCCGAGAACCAGATCGTCCTCGCCTCCTCCAACCAGACCGGCGCCATGGGCGGCATGCGCTTCCTCGGCCAGGCCAAGGTCGTCGGCCCCGGCGGTGACATCCTCGCCCGCACCTGGTCCAAGGCGGGCCTGGCCGTCGCCGAGATCGACGTCGCCGCCGAGACCGACCGGGCCCGCCGGGTCCTGCGCCACCTCGACGAGCGCCGGCCCGGCGCCTACCGGGAGGCCCGGACGTGAAGGTCGCGCTGCTCAGCTACTCCACCAAGCCCCGTGGCGGCGTCGTCCACACCCTCGCCCTCGCCGAGGCCCTGGCGGCGCTGGGCGAGGACGTCACCGTCTGGACCCTGGGCCGCGGCGGCGACGCGGGCTTCTTCCGCCCGGTCGCCCCCGCCGTCCGGCTGCGCGTCGTGCCGTTCCCGGACGGGCCGCCCGGGGAGACCGTCGGCACCCGCATCCTGCGCTCCATCGCCACGCTCCGCGACGCCTTCGACCCGGCGCCGTACGACGTCGTGCACGCCCAGGACTGCATCAGCGCCAACGCGGTCGACGGCCGCTGCGTCCGTACGGTCCACCACATCGACCACTTCACCACCCCGGAACTGGCCGCCTGTCACGAGCGGGCGATCGTCGAGCCGGCGGCCCGCATCTGTGTCTCGCGGGCGGTCGCGGACGAACTGGCCGCGGGCTGGGGCCTGACGGCGGAGGTCATCCCCAACGGCGTGGCCTACGACCGTTTCGCGGCCACGGATCCGGCGGCCCGTGCCGAGTGGCGCGCGCTGCTGGGCCGGTACGTCCTCACCGTCGGCGGCATCGAACCCCGCAAGGGCTCCCTGGACCTGCTGGAGGCGTGCGCCCTGCTGCGCACCGCGCATCCCGGCCTGCGCCTGGTGATCGCGGGCGGCGAGACCCTCTTCGACTACCGTGACTACCGCGCCCGCTGGGAGGCCCGGGCCGCCGAACTCGGTGTGCGGCCGGTGGTGCTGGGGCAGGTCGACGACGCCGGGCTGCCGTCCCTGGTGGCCGCGGCCTCGGCCTTCGCCTTCCCGTCCGTGAAGGAGGGCTTCGGGCTCGCCGCGCTGGAGGCCCTCGCGGCCGGCGTACCCCTGGTGGTCCGCGAACTCCCGGTGCTGCGCGAGGTGTTCGACGGTGCCGCCCGGTTCGCGGGCACCCCCCGGGAGCTGGCCGCCGCACTCGACGACGCCCTCACGCAGGACAGTCCCGCGCATCGCTCCACCGGACGCGAACTCGCCGCTCGCCACACCTGGGCCGCCGCGGCCCGGCACCACCTGAGGTTCTACCGGTCCCTCGGCTGACATCCCGTCCGCGCCCTTGTCGCTCTCCCTGCATGAACATAGACTCCGAACATGAACTGAAGTTGGTTCAGTTCTGGATCCGCCGCGGGCGGAAGGGAGCGGACGATGGACGGTTCCCTCGACGGCAGGGTCGCGCTCGTCACCGGTGCGGGCCGGGGCATCGGACGGGCGATCGCGGTGGAGCTGGCCCGGCAGGGCGCCTCGGCCGTGGTGGTCGCGGACCTCGACACGGCTGCCGTCCGCGAGACCGCCGAACTGGTGCGCGCCGAGGGGGCGAAGGCCGAGGCGGTCGGCTGCGATCTGCGGGTGCGCGACGACATCGGGGCCATGGTGGCGCGGTGCGCCGAGCGCTTCGGCGGCCTCGACGTGCTGGTCAACAACGCCGGAGTGATCGACACCGCGTTCACGACCGGCCGGGACCGCGGTGTCGCCTCGCTCCCCGAGGAGGTCTGGGACACCGTCTACGAGGTCAATCTCAAGGCCGTCTGGCTGACGACCAAGTTCGCGGCACCTCTGCTGCTGCGGTCCACACGCGGCCCGGCCATCGTCAACACCGCCTCCGTCTCGGGCCTCGTCGGCTTCCCCGACTGCCCCGCCTACGGCGTCACCAAGGCCGGTGTCATCCATCTGACCAAGGTCACCGCGGTCGACCTGGCCCCGGTGCGCTGCAACTGCCTCTGCCCGGGCGTCATCGACACCCAGCTGACCCGGGACCACGTCGCCGCGGCCGGGGATCGCGAGGCGACGGAACGGGCGCTGCTGGCCCCGCAGCTGGTGGACCGGCCGGGGCGGCCGGAGGAGGTGGCGCGCCTCGCCTGCTTCCTGGCCTCGGACGACGCGGCGTTCGTCACGGGCGCCGCCCATGTGATCGACGGCGGCGCGCTGGCCTGGCGCGGCGTCAGAAGCTGACGGAGGGACGGGCGTGATGGAGTCGAGGCTGGACGGCCGGGTGGCCCTGGTGACCGGCGCGACCGGAGGCATCGGTGACGCCGTCGTACGGCGGCTCGCGGCCGAGGGTGCCACGGTGGTGGTGACCGACGTCGACGCGGAGCGCTGCGCGAAGCTCGCCGAGGAGACCGGGGGCGGAGCCCTCGGGCTGGCCCTCGACGTGACCGACGAGGCGGCCTGGCAGGCGGTCGTCGGCCGGGTGACCGAGCGGCTCGGCTCGCTGTCCGTGCTGGTGAACAACGCCGGCATCGCGGCGATGCGCACCGTCGAGACGGAGACCCTGGAGTCCTGGGACCAGGTGATCGCGGTCACCCAGACCGGCGTCTGGCTCGGCATGAAGCACGCCGGTGCGGCCATCGAGCGCTCCGGCGGCGGCTCGGTCGTCAACGTCGCGTCGATCTTCGGCACGGTCGGCGGCTTCGGCTCCCAGTTCTCGTACCACGCCGCCAAGGGCGCCGTACGTCTCATGACGAAGAACGCCGCGCTGCACTGGGCGACCCGCGGTGTCCGGGTCAACTCCCTGCATCCCGGGTTCATCGAGACGCCCCGGTCCCGTGAACTGTGGCGGGGCACACCGCGGTTGGCCGCGATGCTCGACGGCACGCCGCTCGGCCGGCTCGGGACGCCCGAGGAGGTCGCGGCGGCCGTGGCGTTCCTTGCCTCCGACGACGCGAGCTTCGTGACCGGCTCGGAGCTGTACGTCGACGGAGGCTGGACGGCGCGCTAGCCGGCGAGCGCCGTGTAGTGGTCGACGCCGTCGGCCGACCGGGTGCGCCGGAGGTGACCGCGGACCGCCAGCACGTCGAGGTGGGCCGCGGTCTCGTTGACCGCGAGCATCTGGTTGAAGGCGGTCAGGTCGGCGAAGGGCACCTTGCGCCGGGTCCACCCCAACTCGCCCGCCACGTCGTGGGCGGTGAGCGTACGGGCGCCGACGACCGCCAGGGTCTGCGCGAGCCGGTCGTCGTGATGGGCCAGCAGCTCGCCGACCCGGGCGTGCACGCTGTCGCCCACCGGTCCGTGCGCGGGCAGCAGCCGGGCGTCCGCGAGCGTCGTCATCATCCGCAGCGAGTCGAGGTAGTCCCCCAACGGCAGCTCGGCCGGGCCGAGTTCGAAGCCGATGGACGGGGTGATGTGCGGCAGGACGTGGTCTCCGGAGAACAGCAGGCCGCGGGCCTGGTCGAGGTAGACGACGTGCCCCCGGGTGTGGCCCGGGGTCGGGACGACCCGCAGCCTCGTGTCGCCGAAGCGGAGTTCCTCCGCCGCCAGCCAGCGGTCGGGGGCCTCCCACACGCCCGGGTCGAAGTCGCCGTGGTCCATCGCGGCCACCCGCTCGGCGAGTTCGCCCGCGCCGGACCGCGTCAGCGTCTCCAGCGAACCGGCCGGCCGCGTCGTACGGAGCGACCCGAGCAGCTCCAGGCCCCGGCGTTCGCCGGCGCCCAGGTAGACCCGGGAGCCGAGCAGCCTGCGCAGGGCGACGGCCTGCGTGTAGTGGTCGCGGTGGATGTGGGTGACCAGGATGTGGCTGATCTCGCCGAGGTCGTGGCCTAGGCCGGCGAGGGCGTCCTCCAGCGCCTTGCGGGACTCGGGGACCGACCAGCCTCCGTCGATCAGGACCAGCCCCTCCGCCAGGCCTTCCAGCGCGTACACGTTGACCGCGCGCAGCCCGTCGTCCGGCAGCGGCAGCGGGATGCGGTGGACGCCGGGCCGTACGGTCTCGGCTCCCGCCCGCGACCACCGGCCGCGGTCGAAGCGGGGGGTGCGGGCCGCGGGGGTGGTCATGCGTCTCCTTGCCGGTGCGGTCGGGGGGTCGGGTCCGGGGCGAGCCGGGCGTGCAGTTCGCGTGCGAGTCCGCGGGCTCCCGAGCGGTCGAGCTTGCCCACCGTGGTCTGGGGCAACTCACCGACGGTGAAGGCGAATTCGGGCCACTTGGCCTTGGACAGGCCGGTGCGCTCGAGGTGTGCGGTGATGTCGTCGAGGCCGAGGCCGTCGTGGCCGTCCTCCGTGACCACGAGCACGGCGGCCCGTTCGCCGAGCAACGGGTCCGGCACGGGCACCACGCACGCCCTGGCGATGCCCGGGTGGGCGGCGACGGCCCGTTCGATCTCGGTGATGTCGAGGTTGCGGCCGCCCCGGATGATCACGTCCTTCTCCCGGCCCATGACGGTGACCGTCCCGTCGTCGCCGGTCACCAGGAGGTCCCCGGTGGGAAAGAAGCCGTCCGGGGTGAGGGCGGGCGGTTCGGCCTTGCCGTCGCGGGCGTAACCGACGAACAGGGAGGGGCCGCGGACCTCGGCCCGGCCGGTCGCGCCGGGGCCGAGGACGGTCCCGTCGGGGGCGACCGCGCGCAGTTCCGTGCCGGGGAACGGGCGGCCGTCCCGGCCCAGCCGGATCTCCTCGGGGTCGTCGGGCCGTGGGGAGGTGTGCCCGAGGCATTCGGACATGCCGAAGACGCGCAGGATCCGCGTCCCGAGCGACCGTTCGGCACGGGCGAGGGCGCCGCGGTCCATGGGACCACCGCCGACCGTGAGGGAGCGGACGCCTTCGAGGACCCGTGATCCGGCGGCCGCCGAGCCCATCTGAAGTGCCATGGTCGGCACGCACATGGTCCACCGGACATCGTTCGCGGACATCCGCGCCAGCGCCTCCTCGCGGTCCCACCGGCCGCTCAGGACGAGCGGGCCGCCGAGCATCAGCGCCATGCCCACCCCGAAGCAGTACGCCGCGGTCGAGGAGAGCGGCACGATCGCGGCCACCGCGTCGCCGTCGCGCAGCCCGTTGATCTCCGCGGTGCGGGCGCAGGCGTAGCGCACGGCGCCCTCGGACTGGACCACTCCCTTGGGCCGTCCGGTGGAGCCGGACGTGAGACCGATGACCGTGCCGCCGGACCAGCGGGAGACATCGCGCGGGCCGTGGCCGGCCAGGACCGCCCAGCCGTCGAGGGCCTCGGCCGTCCGCCCGCCCTCGACGCCGTCCCGCGCCTGCCAGCCCTCGGCCGCGGACGGTTCGGCGATGACGACGTCGGGGCGGATGTCCTCCAGGGCCGCCGCGAACTCGGCCGCGGTCGTGTGCCGGTTGACCAGCGCCAGGACGCCACCGGTCAGCCCCACGGCAAGGGTCGCGGCGACGGTGCGCCAGGAGTTGTCGGCCTGGAGCAGGACGGTCCCGCCGGGCGATCGCTCGGGCGATCCGTCGGGCGAACCGCCGGGCGAGCCGTCGGGCGAACCGCCGGGCGAGCCGTCGGGCGAGCCTTCGGGCGCCATGGCGTCGGCCAGTTCGGCCGCGCGCGCCAGCAGCTCGCGCGCGCCGTGCCGGCCCGTGTCGTCGACGACGGCGGTGAAGTCGGCCTTCTCCGCCCGTTGCTGGAACTCCCGCACTGTCTGTCGCATCCGCTGCTTCCTCGCCTCTTCGCGCGAAAGGTGGTGGTGGCCGGCCGGCTCCGACGGGCGTGCTCAGCCCCCGTACAGCTCCGCCTCGCCGCCCATGACGGCGATGCGCCGGCCCCGCATGTCGCCGACCTGGGCGACCGCGGCCGCCCACTCGGGGCTGTCCAGTGCCCTGCGCAGGTCCTCGGCGGTGTCGAAGCCCAGGACGGAGACCCCGTCCCAGCCCTCGGAGCGCGGTTCGAGGGCCGCGTCGACGTCGGTGTGCCGCCAGGACCGCAGGCCGGGCAGGGCACGGGTGAGTTCGGCGTGTTCGCCGCGCCACCAGCCGATGAACCGCTCGTGGGACCACTCGGGCGGCCGGGCGGCCAGCAGGACCAGGTTGTACATCGCGCCCTCCTCGGGCTTCTCAGGTGAACAGCACCTCGGGCGAGCGCCCGATCATCAGCCGCCGCAGCCGGCCGGTGTCGTCCAGCCGGGCGCCGGCCACGAAGGTCGCCTCCGGCACCCCGGAGCGCCGCACCTCGCCCAGGAACAGTTCGTCCCGGCCGACGGTGCCCGCCGTGAGCAGGTGGTGGGTGCGCACGCCCACCTCGCGCTGGGCGAGGTAGCCCGCCAGCTCGGCCCGGCCGCCGTGGAAGTCGGTCGCGCCGCCGCCACCGGTCGAGAAGAGGATGGAGAACGAGAAGTCGTCGCTGATCAGGTCCAGGACGCGGTCCGCGTCCGCGCTGTCGAGGATGGCGAACCAGCGGGTCAGGAACGCCGCGGTGGACTCCGCGGCCGGGGCGGTCACGGCCGGTCCACCAGGTCGAAGCCGGTGGTGAAGAAGGACTGGTAGCGCGCCATCAGCCCGGCGGGCGAGACCTGCACGGCGGACAGGAAGGCCCCCTTGGTCACGCCCCTCTCGACCACGAAGCCGTACGCCGTCTCGACGTCGCCGTCGACCGCGTACCTCTTGATCTCATGGGTACGGTCCACGGCCTGCCGCCCGGCTATGTACGCGGCGAACTCCTCCCGCGAACTCCCGCTGCGCTCACCGCCGGGCAGGGCGATGAGGAAGCGGAATCCGGGCTCCACCAGCTCCAGGGCCTTTTCCGGATCCTGGCCGTCCATTCGGGTCATGTATTCGCGAAGCACCATTGCCGATCGCTCTCCCTGCTCAGACCTTCAACAACCTGAGTTCAGTTCAGTTTGATCCCAAGGCGGCCGCCCCGGCAAGAGGCGGGACGGAGCCGGACGTCATTCGGCGACCATGCGCACCACGCACCCCTCGATCAACTCGCTGATCTCGGAGAGCTGGATCGCCCCGGTCGGGCGGTACCAGCGCCAGACACTGACGATCATGCCGAGCACGGCCAGCCCGAGGGTGTGGGCGTCGCGCAGCGGGAAGGCGCCCTTGGACATGCCCCGCATCAGCAGGTTCGTCCAGTCCCGCTCGACCATCTGCACCAGCTGGCGGGCCGCGACCCGCTCGGTCTCCTCCCGCCTGGACTTGCGCGGGTTGGCCAGCAGGGACATGTTGGCCTGCAAGATGCGCATCTGGCGGATCTCCTGCTCGGTGACCGCGAAGGCGGAGCGCACCGCCGCGCGCACCTCCTCGACCGGCTCCGTCATGTCCTTCGTGGCCTCGACGAACTGGTCGTGGGAGCGCTGCAGCTCCAGACGCATGATGGTGAGCAGGCAGTGGGCCTTCGACTCGAAGTAGTGGTAGAGCGCCGTCTGCCCGATGCCGACCCGGTCGGCCACCTCGGACCACTTGGTGCTCTCGTAGCCGTCCTCCCCGAACCGCTCCACCGCCGCCACCAGGATGGCCGCCCGCTTCGACCTGGGCCCCTCCTCCGGATCCACGATCCGCGCCCTCGCCATCGCCTCTCCCTCTGCTCCACGGCCGGTTCCGATCACCGCCCGGTCGTCCGAGAGTAGACCCAAGTTCAGGTTGGCTTCGAATCGACCGGGCGCGATTCCGCGGGCGGTCCCGCCCGTCACCGTGCTGCCGCATGCCCGAAGTCCGGCCGCCGCCGCCCGAGGAAGGCGGCCATGCCCTCCCGCCCCTCCCCCGACACGGCGGCCGCGGCCAGCCGGCGGGCCTCCGCGTCGAGCTGCTCGTCCAGCCCGGCCGCGAACGCGCGGGCGACCAGCCGCCGGGTCACGCCGTACGCCTCGGTGGCGCCGCGCGCCAGCGTCCGCGCCGCTCCCGCGGCCTCCTCCCGGAGCCGCTCCGGCGCGACGACCCTGCTCACCAGCCCGATCTCCAGGGCCTCCGCGGCCGGCACCCTCCGGTTGGTGAGCAGCAGGTCCAGGGCCCGCTTGGGGCCGACGAGACGGGGCAGCAGCCAGCTCACCCCGGCGTCCGGCGAGTACCCGATCGCGGTGTACGCCGCCGTGAAGTGGGCGTCCGCGGCGGCGAACCCGAGGTCGGCGGCCATGGCGAGCCCGAGTCCGGCCCCGGCGACGGCCCCCTGCACGGCTGCCACCAGAGGCGCGTCGAGGCCGGCGAGGATCCGCAGCGCCCCGTGCAGTGCGTCGGTGACGTCGGTGAGGTGCCCGGCCAGCCGTTCCTCGGGCACGGCCCCGAACTCCTTCAGGTCGCCGCCCACGCAGAAGGCCGGCCCGCGCCCGGTGAGCAGCACCGCCCGCACCCGCGCCGCCTCGCACTCCCGGGCCGCCGCCAGCAGCCCCCTGGCCGTCGCGAGGTCGATCGCGTTGCCCGAGCCCCTGCACATCTCGACACGGGCCACCCCGTCGTCGTCGATCCCGACGGTGACCCTCATCGTGCCGTCCACCCGCCGTCCACGGTGAGCACCTGTCCGGTGCAGTACGAGGACGCGTCCGAGGCCAGATAGAGCAGTGCCCCGTCCAGCTCGCCCGGTGCGCCGCCGCGCCCGAGCATCGTGCCGCGCTCCACCCAGCGCCGGGAGCGCTCGTCGGCGAACAGGGCGTCGGTCATCTCCGAGCGGAACCAGCCGGGGGCGAGGGCGTTCACCCGCACCCCCGCCCCTCCCCACTGCCCGGCCAGTTCGCGCGTCAGGCCGATCAGCCCCGCCTTGGACGCGGCGTAGGCGGCCCCGCCGAGCGGGGCACCTGAGACGAGCCCGAGGACGGAGGAGACATTGACGACCGATCTCGTACGGTCGTGATCGCACCGGGCCTCGGCGAGCAGCCGGGCCAGGTGGAACGGTGCCACGAGGTTGACGGCCAGGACGCCCGCGAAGTCACCGGGGCTCTCGTCCTGCGCGCGTACGGCGCCGGGTGCGCCCGCGTTGTTGACCAGGACGTCGAGCCGGCCGCCGTACTCGAAGGCGGTCTCCGCCAGCCGGATGCGGTCCGCTTCCCTCGCCACGTCGCAGACGACGGGGTGGATGCGCGGATCGCCGTCGGCCAGTTCCTTCAGGCGGTCCGGTCGTCTGGCCGCCGCGAACACCGTGGCCCCGGCGGCGGCCAGCACCGTGGCGAAGCGTGCGCCCAGCCCCGAGGAGGCCCCGGTGACCACCGCCGTCCGGCCTTCGAGCGAGAACAGGCCCACGAGCGCGCCGGTCACGCTTCCACCCCGATCGGCAGCGCGGTCGCCCCGCCGTCCAGGACGAGCGTCTGGCCGGTCATCCAGGAGGAGGCCCCGGAGGCGAGGAACACCGCCGCGTTCGCCACGTCCTCCACCGTCCCCAGCCTGCGCAGCGGGAGTCGCGCGGTCAGGATCGGCTCCCTGGGCTCCCATACGGCCCGCGCCAGCTCGGTCTTGACGAGGCCCGGCGCGACCGCGTTGACCCTGGCGTGCGGGCCCAGTTCGTAGGCGAGTTGCCGGGTGAGGTGGAGCATCGCCGCCTTGGTGGCGTTGTACCAGCCGATGTGCGGATCGACGACCAGTCCGCCGACGGAGGCGATGTTGACGACTGCTCCCCCGTGCTCGCGCATCCACACCCGCCAGGCGTGCCGGGTCCAGGCGACCATGCCGTACTGGTTGACCTCCACCGTCTTCTGCGCGCGTGGGGGATCGAGGTCGAGCAGGGGGCCCATGTACGGGTTGGTGGCGGCGTTGTTGACCAGGACGTCGAGGCTGCCGAACCGGTCCATGGTCTCCTCGGCGCACCGCTCGGCGTCCTCCGGCCGGCCCGCGTGGGCGACCACCTCGTGCACCTCGCCGTCTCCCGCGACCCGCAGCAACTCCTCGCGGGCGGCGGCCAGTCCGTCCGGCTTGCGGGCGGCGATCACCACATGGGCGCCCGCCTCCCGGTACGCCTTCGCGATGCCCAGCCCGATCCCCCGGGAGCCGCCGGTGATCACGGCCACCCGTCCGTCGAGTACCCGTGCGCTCATGCCGACTCCTCGGGATACCTGGCCAGTTCACGCCGCGCGACGGTGCGCAGGTGCACCTCGTCAGGGCCGTCCGCGATCCGCAGCGCCCGTGTGATGGCGTACAGCCGGGCCAGTACGGTGTCGTCGCTGACCCCGGCCGCGCCGTGCGCCTGGACCGCCCGGTCGACCACCCGGTGGGCCACCTCCAGCGCGGCCACCTTGATCGCGGCCACTTCGGTACGGGCGGCCGCGTTGCCCGCGGTGTCCATCAGCCAGGCCGACTTCAGGACCAGCAGGCGCAGTTGCTCGATCTCGATCCGGCTGCGGGCGATCCACTCGCGCACCACGCCCTGTTCGGCCAGCGGGCCGCCGAAGGCGGTACGGGTGAGGGCCCGGCGGCACATCAGCTCCAGGGCGCGTTCGGCGAAGCCGACCGCGCGCATGGCGTAGTGCATGCGGCCGGGCCCGAGCCGTCCCTGGGCCAGTGCGAACCCCTCGCCCTCGCCGCCGAGCCGCGCGGACACCGGCACCCGTACGTTCTCGAAGAGCACGTCGCCGTGGCCGCAGCGGTCGGTGTAGCCGAACATCGGCAGATCGCGCAGGACGGTGATGCCGGGGGTGTCGCGCGGGATCAGCACCATGCTCTGCTGCCGGTAGGCGGGTGCGGCCGGGTCGGTGACCCCCATCAGGACGATCAGCCGGCAGTCCGGGTCGAGGATCCCGGAGGTGTACCACTTGTGCCCGTCGACCACGTACTCGTCCCCGTCGCGCGTGATCCGGGTGCGGATGTTGCGGGCGTCGGAGCTGGCCACCTCGGGCTCGGTCATGGCGAAGCAGGACCGGATCTCGGCGGTCAGGAGCGGTCGCAGCCAGCGGTCCTGCTGTTCGGGTGTGCCGAAGAGGGCGAGCAGTTCCATGTTGCCGGTGTCGGGGGCCGAGCAGTTGAACACCTCGGGGCCGATGACGGAGCGTCCGGCCAGCTCGGCGAGCGGGGCGTATTCGAGGTTGGTGAGGCCCGCGCCCCGGTCGCCGTGGGCGAGGAAGAGGTTCCACAGTCCCTCGGCGCGCGCCTTCTCCTTCAGTTCCCGCAGTACGGGCGGTAGTCGGTGTGGTTCGTCCGCCTCGGCGAGCTGCCGGTCGTAGACGGGCTCGGCGGGCAGGACGTGCTCCGTCATGAACGCGGCCATCCGGGAACGGAGTTCCTCGGCCTTCGGGGAGAGTCCGAAATCCATGGTGCGGCTCCTTCAGGACCGTGGGGACCGTTGGGCGAGGATGTCGGCGGCCGTGCGGATCATCGCCGCGACGGTCGGGGGCAGCCGCTCCTGGTCGGGGTCGTGGTGCTTGCCCTCGCGGTGCCTGCGCAGGTTGTGCCCCATGATCGCGGCCATCTTGGTGCGGGCCAGGGCCCGGAACCAGTCGAGGGCGGGCGGTTCGGGGCGGCCGTCGAGGTAGGCGGTGAGCAGTTCCTCCTCGGTGGGCAGGCCGGGGACCGCGCGGCCGAGGCGGGGGAAGTTGCGGTGGTCGGTGAAGAGGAGGAACCACGCGAGGTCGATGCGCGGATCGCCGTACCCCCAGATCTCCCAGTCCACCACGGCGGCCGGCCGCTCGCCCCGGCACAGGACGTTGCCGAGGCGGAAGTCGCCGTGGGTGAGGGCGGGGGCCGTGCTGTCGGGGACGCGGGCGGCCAGAGCGCGCAGGACGTCCTCGGAACCGGGCCGGAGTTCGTCCGGAACCGCCCGCATCGTGCGGCTCCAGCGCTCCAGCTCCCCGGCCGGACCGAGCGGTTCGAGTCCCTCCGCGACCACCGTCCCGTGCAGCTCCCGCAGCACGCCGGCCAGGGCCAGCATGCGGGTCCGGCACCGTCCGGGATCCAGGCGGTGTTCGTCGAGGACCGGTTCGACGGCCTCGCCGTCCACGAACTCCATCGCGAACCAGGCGGGTTCGGTCTCGTCCACGGCCACGACGGCCGGGACGGGTACCGGGGACCCGGCGAGTGCGCGCAGGATCCGCGCCTGCCGCAGCACGTCGTTGCGGCCGACGGCACGCTGTCCGGGTGGTACCGCCTTCACGACGTACGAGACCTCTCCCGCCGTGACGCAGTAGGTGAGGCCCGAGTGGCCGCCGGGCAGGGTGCGCAGATCGCCCGCCGGCTCGTGCGGGTGCAGGTCGGCGAGCCGTGCGCGGACCCGCCGGCCGAGTTCGGCCGCTTCGGTCGTCGTACTCAACTCCCGTTCCCCTTCGGCTCTCTGGGCAGCCGGAGCACGCGCTCGGCCAGGATGTTGCGCTGGATCTCGTCGCTGCCGCCTGCGATGCGGTAGCCGGGGGCGCCGAGGAGGTGCTCGGTCCAGGCGAAGGTGCCCCACTCCCCCGTGTCGGCGGCCAGCCGCGGTCCGAGGAGCTGCTGGACGAGGTCGGTGGTGGCGCGCATGGTCGCGGTGGCGTGCAGCTTGCCGACCGAGGCCTCGGCACCGGGTTCGCGGCCGGCCGCCAGGGCGGCCGTCACCCGCAGCCCGGTGAGCCGTTGGACGAGCCCGCGGACGTACAGGTCGGCCGCCTGCTGCCGTTCCGCGCCGGTGAGCGGGCGGGGCAGATGACGGGCGAGGTCGAGGGCGCGCTCGGCGTTGTCCAGGCCGAGGCCGCCGGAGTCGAGGCGTTCGGCGGCGAGGACGGTGAGGGTGACCCGCCAGCCCTCGCCGACCGGACCGAGCCGGTCCGTGTCCGGCACGTGGACGTCGTCCAGGTAGACCTCGTTGAAGCTGGAGCCGCCGGTCATCTGCCGGATGGGCCGTACGGTCACGCCCGGCGCGTCCATGCGGACCAGGAGGACCGTGATGCCCGCGTGCCTGGGGGCGTCGGGGTCGGTGCGGCACACGGCCACGCCCCAGGTGGCGACCCGGGCGCCGGACGTCCACACCTTGTGTCCGCGGACCACCCAGCCGTCGCCCTCCCGCACCGCCCGGGTGCGGACGCCGGCCAGGTCGGAACCGGCCTCGGTCTCCGAGAAGAGCTGGCAGGCGAGTTCGTCGGTGCGGAGCATGGGGCGCAGCCAGCGCCGCTTCTGTTCGTCGGTGCCCCAGACACGGACGGCGGGGGCGACGAGCCGACGGGTGACCGGGAAGACCTCGGTGCGCCGCGGCACGTCGAAGGCCGCTTCCTCGGCCTGGTACAACTGCTCGTAGTGTGCGGGCAGTTCGCGGCCCCCGTACTCCGACGGCCAGTCGAGGGCACCCCAGCCCTGGTCGTACCGGGTGCGCTCCCACCGCCGGATCAGGTCGGTGTGGGCGCGCTCTTCCGCCTCGGTCCAGTTCTCGAAGACCGCCACCGAGTCGTCACCGCGGCCCCAGTCCCGGTGCGCGGCGCGCTCCTTCGCCACACCGGCCAGCCAGTTCCGGGCCTCGGCGCGGAACTCCGCGGGCTCGGGAATGCTCCTCATGGTCCTCCGGCCTCCCTTCCTCTTCGCGCTGCCTCGACGGCTCGACGGCTCAGCGGGTCAGTACCGTGCAGGCGCTGACGCCCGGCGCGCCGTACACGTGGGTGAAGCCGGCCGCCGGAGCACCCGGCACCTGCCGCTCGCCCGCCCGGCCGCGCAGCTGCTGTACGACCTCGTGGACCTGGCGCAGCCCGGACGCGCCGACGGGTTCGCCGTTGGCGATGCAGCCGCCGTCGGTGTTGACCGGCAGCGAGCCGCCGATCCCGGTCGCCCCGAACGGGATGAGCGACTCCTGCTCGCCGTGTGCGCAGAACCCGCACTCGGCCAGGTGCATGACCTCGGCGCCGCTCTCGGTGTCCTGGAGCTGGCACACGTCGATGTCGGCGGGGCCCAGTCCGGCTTCCTCGAAGGCGTGCCGTGCGGCGTCCGCGCTCACGCTCGTCGGGGTCCCGGGCGGCGCCCAGGGGCTGAACACCTCGAAGGAGCCGAACCGGCGGGTCCGTACGACGGCCGCCCGCAGGGTGACCGGAGCTCCGCCGAGTCGGCGGGCCACGGCCCGGCTGCACAGGACCAGCGCGACCGCGCCCTGGCCGGGCGAGCAGAACATGTACCGGGTCAGCGGGTCGTTGACCAGGCCGGAGGCGAGGATCTCGTCGGCGTCGAGCGGTTTGCGCCGCCAGGCGTGCGGGGTGAGCGCGCCGTTGGCGTACGCCTTCTCGGCGACCAGGGCGAGGGTGCGGGGGCTGATGCCGTGGTCGTGCAGGTACCGCTGGATCTTCATCGCGAAGAACTGCGTGGTGACCATCAGCCCCTCGCGGCCGTAGGCCTCGTCGAGCCCCCAGTCGGCCGGCCGCGGGTCGAAGGCGCCGCGCGGGTGCTTGTCGAAGCCGACGGCGAGGGCCACGTCCGCCGCCCCCGACCGGATCGCGTGGACGGCGGAGACCAGCGCGCTGCCGCCGGTGGCGCACCCGTTGCGGACGTTGGTGAACGGCACTCCGGTCAGGCCGAGTTCGGCGACGAGTGTGTCGGCGTTGCCGGCGGCGTCGCTGCCGCCGTACGCGGCCCGCACCCGCGACCACGGCAGTCCGGCGTCCTGGAGGGCGGCGCGTACGGCCTGCACGGCCAGCTCCCGCCCGCTCGCCTCCGTCCGGGCGAAGGAGGTGATCCCGGCGCCGCAGACCAGCACGTCCTCGCCGCTCATGCGACGGCTCCCTTGGCCCTCGGCACACCGTCCCCCGCGGTGACCGTGACCGGCATGCCGATCTCCGCGTCCTCGGGCCGGATGTCGAGGACGGCCAGCACCCTGACGCCTTCGGGGAGTTCGACGTATCCGATGGTGAACGGCGTGAATCCCGCGGTGGGCGGGACGTACGGGGGTGCCTTGGGCGCGTACCGCTGTACGGTCCAGGTCCACAGCGTGCCCGTGGCGGAGAGCGCGACCGGTTCGGCGGGTCCGCCGCAGCGGGGGCATCCGGGGCGGGCCGGGTAGGCGGCCACCGCGCAGTCGGCGCACCGGGAGCCACGCAGCCGGCTCCCGGTCCCCGCCGCGCCGCTCAGCGGCCCTTCCACTGCGGTTCCCGCTTCTCCAGGAAGGCGGCCACGCCCTCCGCGGCGTCCTCGGAGTTGAGCATCACGCCGACCGCGAGGTGTTCCATGACCATCAGGGACTGGATGTCCGCGTCGAGGCTCCGGTCGATGGTCATCTTGGTGATCCACATGGTGAACGGGCTCTTGTCGACGAGCTGGTCGGCGAACTCCTCGACGGTGGCGTCGAGTTTGTCCGCGGGCGCCGAGGAATTGATGAGCCCGAACCCGGCGGCCTCGACCCCGGTGAGCAGCTTGCCGGTGAGCATGAGCTCCTTGGTCTTGCGGACGCCGATCATGCGCGGCACGCGGTAGATCGGCCCCGCGCCGCCGAACAGGGCGCGGCGGATGTGGAAGTCGCCGATCAGGGCGTCGTCCGCGGCGATCGCGAAGTCGCAGGAGATCATCAGCTCGAAGCCGCCGGCGGTGACATGTCCTTCGAGGACGGCGATCGACGGAGTCTTCATCGAGTACAGCCGGTCGCAGACCTTGGCCGACAGCACGGCGACGTCGATCGCGTTGGACCGGCCGACGAAGTCGGCCTTGAGGCTGTCCAGGTCGAACCCGGAGCAGAAGGTGCCGCCGCGCCCGCGCAGCACCAGCACGCGCAGTTCGGGGTCCGCGTCGACCTCGGTGATGATCTCGTCGAGGCGGTTGAGGATCGGCACGGTCACGCAGTTCTTCTTGTGCGGGCGGTTCAGCCAGACCCGCGCCACCTGCCCGTCCCGTTCGAACTGGATCTCGTCTTCGACTGCCATGAGCCCCTCCAAACTGAACTGAATTGAGTTCGATTCTGGGGGCGGTGGAGGCCCCTGTCAATGGTCGGGAAGATCGGTGGCCGACGAGCGGTCAGTCGTCGCGACCGGCGAGGCCGAGCAGGCCGGCCAGGCGCAGACCGTGGTCGTCCCCCGTGCCGAACAGCGCCTCGTCCGCTCTGGCACGCCGCACGTAGAGGTGGGCCGGATGCTCCCAGGTGAAGCCTATTCCGCCGTGCAGCTGGACGTATTCGGTGACGGCCAGGCGATACGCGCCGGTGCAGGCGACCGCCGCGGCGCTCGCGGCGACCGGCAGCTCCGGCCGCCGCGCGGCCAGGCAGGCGCTCGCGTACGACGACGCCGAGCGGGCCCCCTCGACCGCGACGAGAAGGTCGGCCAGCCGGTGCTTGACCGCCTGGAAGGATCCGATGACTCTGCCGAACTGAGTTCGGTGCGATACATGGTCCAGGGTCGCGTCCAGCGCGTGCGAACTGCCTCCCACATGCTCGGCGGCCAGCGCCACCCGTGCGGCGTCCCGTACGGCGGCGGCGATCGCCGGGGCCTGTCCCGGCTCGCCGACCGGCTCGGCCGCGGCTCCGGCGAACCGGACGTACGCCTGGCGCCGGGTGGGATCGAGGACGCGCCGGGCCGTACGACGACAGGTCGCGGCGCCGGGCACGCAGGCGAACAGCCGCTCCCCGTCCGGGGCGCGGGCGGCGACCAGCAGGAGATCGGCGCCTTCGCCGTCGGGCACGAAGTCCGCCTCGCCGCGCAGCACCCATCCCCCGGGGCCGCGCTCGGCGGCCACCCGGGCCGGGTGCAGCACTCCGGCGACGGTCGCGGTGCGCGCTCCGGAGGCGATGCCCGGCAGCCAGCGTTCGCAGGCCCGCCGGTCGCCGCCGGTCAGCAGGGCCTCCCCGGCCAGCACGGCGGTCGGCAGCAGCGGAGCGGGCCACAGGACGCGCCCCGTCTCCTCCAGGGCGACGGCGAGTTCGGCGAAGGTGTAGCCGGCGCCGCCGTACTCCTCGGGAACGGCGAGGCCGTGCACGCCGATCTCGCGGGCGAGCCTGTCCCAGAGCGCCCGGTCGAATCCGCGCGGGCTCGCGGCCTGTTCGCGGACCTGCCCTGGCCCGCAGGAATCGGTGAGCACATCCCGTAGCACCGCTCGCAGCTGGCGCTGCTCCTCGGTCTGCAGCAGCAGTGCGGGATCGATATCGAGCCTGTCCATCCGAACCTCCCTCATCACACCGTGAACCGCCCGCCGTTGGCCAGCAGGACCGCGCCCACGAGGTTCGCCGCGTCCTCACCGGCCAGGAACAGGGCGATGTCGGCGATCTCCTCCGGCGTGGCGTAGGGCCGGACCCGCGGACCGGCGAAGCCGTCCCGGAGCGCCGCGGGCGTGCGCGCGGCCATGCCCGTCTCCGTCGGACCGGGCGCCACCGTGTTGACGCGGACGCCGAACGCGATCGCCTCCTTGGCGACGGCCTGGCTCAGCGCGTGCGCACCGGCCTTCGACGCCGCATAGTGCGGGTAGCCGGCCAGGGTGTCGAAGGCCGAGGAGGAGCCGACAGTGACGACCGCGCCGGACCTGCGGGGCACCATGGCGCGCAGTGCGGCGCGCAGCACGTGGAAGGTGCCGTCGAGGTTGACCCGCAGCACCCGCCGCCACGCCTCGTCGCCCAGCCTCGCGGTCACCTCGGGCGGGCGGCCGTCGCGCAGCGCCTCGGCGATCCACTCCTTGGCGGCGGGGTCGTCGACACCGGCCGCGTGCACCACCACGTCCAGGCGTCCGTGCTCCGCGACCGCTTCGGCGAACGCCCGGTCGACCTGCGCCCGGTCCGCGACATCCACGGTCAGCGCGTGCGCGCCGGGCAGTTCCCCGGCCACGGCCGCCACCGCGGCGCCGTCGATGTCGGCGGCGAAGACCTCCGCGCCCTGCCCCGCGAGCCGCCGGGCCACCGCCGCTCCGATGCCGGAGCCCGCGCCGGTGACCAGAGCGACGCGTCCGCCGAAGCGTCCGGTCCTCCCGTCACCGCGTTCGTCACCCATGGCGGCCACCTCTCCCTCCGACTACTGAACTGACTTCATTTTTGTTACCGTCTCGGCCATGTCAACAGGCGGAACAAGAGCGGTCCGGCTGACGCGCTGGGGCGGCCCGCCCGTCCTCACCGGGTTGCCGCGCCCCGTACCCACGGGCGAGGAAGTGCTGGTGCGGGTCGAGGCGGCCGGGCTGTGCCGGTCGGACCTGCACGTCGTCGACGCCGCCGCGGGCGGTCTCCCCTACCGGATTCCGTTCACCCTCGGCCACGAGGTCGCCGGCCGGGTGCTGCAGCGGGGCCCGCGGGCCGTGGGTCCGCCCGTGGGGGAGCGCGTCGTCGTGTACGGGCCGTGGGGCTGCGGGCGGTGCGCGAACTGCGGTGCGGGCGCGGAGAACTACTGCGACCGGCGACCGGCTCTGGACCGGGAACTGACCGGCACCGGAGCGGGACTGGGCCGGGACGGCGGCATGGCCGACACGCTGCTCGTCCCGTCCGGCCGGCTGCTGGTCCCGGTGGGCGACCTGGACGCGGTCCAGGCGGCGCCGCTGACCGATGCCGGCCTCACCGCGTACCACGCGGTCACCTCCGTCGGGCCCGCGCTCGCCGGCGGTGCGAGCGTGGTCGTGGTCGGCATCGGCGGGCTGGGCCACCTCGCGGTCCGGATCCTGCGGGCGACGACGGCCGCACAGGTACTGGCCGTGGACGTCCGGGAGGAGGCGCTGGCCCTGGCCGACGCGTGCGGCGCGCACTTCGGGACACTGCTGCGGCCCGACACCGCCCGGGTCCTGCGGGCCCGGACGGGCGGGACCGGAGCGGTGGCCGTGCTCGACTTCGTCGGCAGCCGCTCCAGCCTGGAACTCGCCGTCGCCGTGCTGCGGTCCGGCGGAGAGCTGGTCGTGGCCGGCAGCGGGGGCGGCGAACTGACGGTCCGCAAGCCGGGCGCGCTCCCGCCCGGAACACGGATCTCGCTGCCCTTCTGGGGAACCGTGCCCGAGCTCGAACGGGTGGTCGCGCTGGCCCGCGCGGGCGCCCTGCGCGTGGAGGTCGAGCGGTACGCGCTGTCGAACGCCCTGGAGGCGTTCGAGAGGCTGCGCGCGGGCGCGGTACGGGGGCGGGCCGTCGTCGTTCCCGACTGAGTCTCCGGCCGGGGCCCGGGCCGGGTTCCCGGCCGGGGCCCGGGCCGGGTTCCCGGCCGGGGCGCCGCCCCGTCCGAAACCGCACCGCCGCAGCGCGCCCGTACCGACATCTCGACTACAGAAGTGAGTTCAATTAGCGTCTTGTCCCATGCGGGGGCACGGAGACGTCGGTGACACGGAGGCGGAGGACTGCCCATGGGTGCGGACACAGTGGACCTGCTGGTGATCGGCGGCGGCATGGCCGGACTCTCGGCCGCCGCCCGGGTGGCGGCCGAGGGCGGCTCGGTGGTGCTGGTGGAGAAGGCGGAACGCACCGGCGGCTCCGCCCGCTTCGCCGGTTTCATCTGGACCGCCCCCACGGTCGGGGAGTTGCGCCGGGTCAACCCGGACGGCGACCCGGAGCTGGCCGCCGCCCTGGTCGGCGGCTTCGCCGACGGGGTGGCCTGGGTCCGGTCGCTCGGCGTGGAGTGCAGGCCGCCGGTGCCCGTGCTCGGTTTCGGGCGCGGGCACCAGGTCGACACCAACCACTACCTCGACACCTGCGAACGGCTCGTCCGGGACCGGGGCCAGGAGGTGCTGACCGCCACCTGGACCCGCACCCTGCTGACGGAGAACGGCCGGGTGACGGGGGCCGAGTGCCTCCTGCCGGACGGCTCGGCGCGCCGGATCGAGGCCACCTGGACCCTGCTCGCGACCGGCGGCTTCCAGGGCGATCCCGGGCTGCGCGCCCAGCACCTCCACCCGCAGGCCGCGGACGTCGCGCTGCGGGCCAACCCGCACAGCCGGGGCGACGGGCTCGCGCTCGGCCGGGCGGTGGGGGCCGGGTTCGGCGCGAAGGACGCCGGCTTCTACGGCCACCTCATGCCGGCGGGTGTCTCCCTGGCCGACCCGGCGCGCTTCGTCGACCTCGCGCTCTACTACAGCGAGCACGCCCTGCTGTTCGACACCACGGGCGAGCGCTTCGCCGACGAGACGGCAGGGGACCATCTCACCGCCATGGCCCTGCTGGACCGGCCGCAGGCCCGCGGTCTGCTGGTCGCGGACGCCCGCGTGCACCGGGAGTGGATCAGCGCCCCGTACGTGGCGGGCATTCCGGGCGTCGACAAGTTCCAGCTGTGCCATCGGGCCGGGGCCCGCTGCGCGGTGGCGGAGGATCTGGCGGACTTCGCGTCGATGCCCGCGGAGTGGGGCTATCCGGGCGCCGTGATCCGCGACCGCATCAGGGAGTTCAACGCCGCGGCCGCATCGGGCGGGGTCCCGGCCCCCGGGCGCCTGCTGGACCTCCGCCCGCTGGACGAGCCGCCGTTCTACGTCATCGAGGCCGCCCCGGCGGTCACGTTCACCTTCGCCGGCCTGCCGATCGACGCCGGGGCCCGCGTCCTGACCGGGCAAGGGGACACGGGCTCCGGCGGGCGCGGTCCGGTCCCCGGACTGCTCGCGGCCGGCGCGGACGCGGGCGGGCTGTACCGGCGCGCCTACGCGGGCGGTCTCGCCCCCGCCCTGGTCTTCGGGCTGGCAGCGGCCCGGACCGCGCTCGCCGGTACACCGGCGGCCGCCGGCCGCTGAGGCCCTGCCGGCCGGCCCGCACAAATCCCGTGCACGAGTCTTGCCCGCCGGGCGCTGCAGTGCCTAGCGTACTGAATTGAGTTCACTTTGATTCGGTGACTGCCCGCGGTGCCCGTACGTCCCGCACGCGTGGCGTGAAACGCTCTCTTCCCCGAGGGAGGGACTGTGAGTCAGTTCCTGCTTGTCCTGGTCAGCGGTGTGGCGAGTGGAGCCGTGTACGGCCTCATGGGCCTCGGGCTGGTCATCATCTACCGGGCCACGGACGTCGTGAACTTCGCGATGGCGTCGCTCGCGACCCTGGGCCTGTACGTGGCCGTCTCGCTGCACGACCGGGGCGTGGCGACGGCGCTCGGTCTGCTCGCCGCCGTCGCCGTCACCGTCGCGGCCGGCCTGCTGGTGCGCGAGACCGTGATCCGGCCGCTGGGCCAGGGACAGCTGTTCTCCGCGCTGGTCGTGACCATGGGAGTCTCGCTGATCGCCGAGAACCTGGCCGGGTCGGTCTGGGGCGAACAGCCCAGGGACTTCCCCAGCCTGGTGGACGGCACCGTGCGCTGGTCGGGCGCGGCACTGCCGGTGCAGAGCCTGGTGACGATCGGTGTCGCCGCGGTGGCGATGGCACTGGTGGGCTACCTGTTCTCGCGCACCACGCTCGGTTCGGCCATGCGGGCGGTGGCCGAGTCCGCCGACACGGCCCGGGTCGTCGGCCTCGGCGCCCAGCGGCTCGCCCGGATCTCCTGGGCCCTCGGCCTCGGTCTCGCCGCGCTGGCCGCGTGCCTGTACGCGCCGCGCTCGGGCCTCGCGACCACGGCGCTCACCGCACCGCTGTTCCGGGCCTTCGCCGGGATCTTCCTGGGCGGTCTGACCAGCATGTACGGCGCCGTCGTGGGCGGGCTGGCCATCGGCGTCCTGGACAACCTGGCGGCGAACTACGTCTCCGCCGGCTTCCGCGACACGTTCGTGTTCTCGTTCACCGTGCTGGTGCTGCTGATCCGCCCCCAGGGGCTGTTCGGCGCCCGCACCTTCCAGCGCGTCTGAGGGGTCGCATCCATGGTCTTCAACCGTTCCGTCCTGGCGAGGGCCGCCCTGGGACCGGCCGCCGGCGCGGTGCTCATGGTGTTCATGGCGGCCGGCGCGATCCCGGCCTACCAGATGTACTCGGTGGCGCTGGCGGCCGTGTACACGATCGTCGTGCTGTCGGTCGGCCTGCTCGCAGGCTGGTCCGGCATCTGGTCGGTGGGCCACCCCGCGTTCTTCGCGATCGGCGCCTACTTCGCGGCGTACGGCAGCGCGCACGGCTGGGCGCTGGAGGCGGTGGTCCTGGCGGCCCTCGCCGCCGGTTCCGCCCTGGGCGCCTTCCTCGGGTACGCGGGCGCCCGGTTCTCGGTGCTCTACATCGCCCTGCTGACCCTCGCCTTCACCACGGTGACCCTGGAACTGGTCAACAGGTGGAGCAGCGTGACCGGGGGCGACCAGGGAGTCCCCGTGCTCCAGTTGCGCAGCGCGGCGGGCCTCGGCACGTTTCCGGGCGGTGGCACAGAAGCCCAGTACCTCGCGGTGGGCGCGGCGGCCGTGGTCCTCGCCCTGGCCGTGCCCGCCCGCGCCTCGGCGCTGCGGATGCGCCTGGTGGCCGCCAAGTCGCATCCCATGGCCGCCCGTACGGTCGGTATCGCGCCGGAAGCCCAGTCCTCGCTGTCGTTCGCGGTCAGCGGGGCGTGCACGAGCTTCGCGGGCGTGCTGCTCGGCCTGATCACCGGGTTCGTCAGCCCGGACCCGTTCTCGCTCGCCTTCGGCATCTCGCTGATCGCGGCGTGCGTCCTCGGCGGCGTCGGCTCGGTCCTCGGCGCCGTGGCCGGCGGTGTCTACCTGACCTGGAGCCCCTCGCTCTCGGCCACCGTGGGGATGCCCCAGCCGGTGGTTCAGGGCGTCGTCCTGATCGCCGTCCTCCTCTTCCTGCCCGCGGGAGTCGTACCGTCCCTCGCCGGGCCCGCGCGCCGGATCCTGCGGCGCGTACGGCGACGGCCGACGGCGGGCCGACCGCCGTTCCCCGAACCGTCCGCGGGCCGCCCGCCGTCCGGTCTCCCCCCGTCCTCCGGGCCCACCGCGCCACCCCCGCCCCCCGGCCGCTCGTCCGGGGCCGACGGCGAAACCCCCGCCCTCCTCCGTCTGGACCACGTGTCCGTCGCGTACGGCGGCCTCAAGGCCCTGGAGGACGCCTCGCTGTCCGTGCGGCAGGACGAGATCCTGGCCGTCATCGGGCCCAACGGGGCAGGAAAGACAACGCTGTTGAACGTCCTGTCCGGGCTGACCGGCAACGGCCGCGTCAGCGGCACCGCGGACTTCACCGGCCGGCCCCTGCTCAAGGCGAGGGCGACCGCGCGACGGCGGCTGGGGATCGGCCGGACCTTCCAGCACGCCGAGGTGTTCTCCGAACTCACCGTCGCCGAGAACCTGCTGTGCACCCGCCGCCGCATCACGGCCCGCGACCGGGACGCCGTCGCCCGACTGCTGCACTCCGTCGGCCTCACGGACGTGACGGACCGTCGCCCCGCGGAGCTGCCCTTCGGTCTGCAGAAGCGCCTCGACCTCGCGCGGGCGATGGCCGAGGGGCCGCGGCTGCTGATCCTCGACGAGCCCTTCGGCGGCCTCGACGCGGGCGAACGGGCGTTGCTGGCAGGGCACATCAGGCGGCTCAACGCCGAGGGCACCGCCGTGGTCGTCATCGACCACGTCCTCGACGACCTCTTCTCAGTCGCCCACCGGGTGCTCGCCTTCGACTTCGGCCGTACCATCGGCGACGGCACCCCGGACACCGTGCTCCAGGACCCGAAGGTGCGGTCGTCCTATCTGGGAACGGTCGGCAGCCGGGCCCAACTGCCCGCCACCGTGGGCCGGCACAGCCTGATCCGGCTGCGCGGGGCAGGCCACTCGTACGGCGGTGTGGTCGCCCTGCGGGACGTCGATCTCGACGTCCGCGAAGGAAGCGTGCTCGGTGTCGCGGGGGCCAACGGCGCGGGCAAGAGCACCCTCGCCGGCATCCTGCACGGCTCGCTCCGCCCCGCCCACGGCGTACGGGAGCCGAGCGGCTCCGTGCGCACGAGTCTGGCTCCCGAGGGCCGCGGACTGTTCAGGACGCTGTCGCTGCGCGAGAACCTGGAGGTCGCGGCGTACGCGGCCGGCATCACCGGTGGAGCGCTGCGCGAGCGACTGGAAGAAGCCGTCCAGTGGCTGCCGGCACGGCTGCGGGACCGGATGTCCGCCCCGGCCGCCGGGTTGTCGGGCGGCGAGCAGCAGATGCTCGCCATCGCCCGGGCGCTGATCGCCCGGCCGGACGTTCTGATCGTCGACGAACCGGCCCTCGGACTGGCCCCCGCCCTGGTGGACGAGGTCTACGACCGGCTGATCGGGCTGACGCACGACGGCCTGACGGTGGTGCTGCTGGAGCAGTCCCTCAGCCGGGCCCTGGCCGTCTGCCACGAGGTGGCCGTCCTGCACGAGGGCGTCGTCGCCGCCCAAGGACGGCCGGACGACCCCAAGTTCGCGGCCCGGGCGGAGTCGGCGTACTTCAGCGGCGGCCCGGCACCCGCCCCGACCGAGGCGGAGACGGCCCGGACCTCCCGGGTGAAGTGACATCCCCTGCCGACCGCCACACCCGCTGTATCCCTTACGTCCGTTGTGAACATCGTGAACGTCGTGAACGAGGTGGACCGTGATCAGGACCTTCAGCAGATTCCGCCGTGCGGCGGGAGCGACAGCCGTTCTCGCCGTACTGGCACTGACCGCAAGCGCGTGCGCCGGTCAGGACTCGGCGTCGGCAGGCAGCAACTCCTCCGAGATCCACATCGGCGCGTGGCTGCCCCTCACGGGCTCCACCGCCACGTACGGCGTGGCCGAGAAGGCGGGCGCCGACGCGTACTTCAAGATGCTCAACGCCCAGGGGGGCATCAACGGCCGCAAGGTCGAGTGGACCGTCCGGGACAACGCGGCCGACCCGCAGCAGACCGTGCAGATCGCGCGTGAACTGGTCGGTCAGGACAAGGTCGTGGCCATCGTCAACGCGAACGGCACCTCCCAGGCCGAGGCGGCCTTCCCGTTCGTCCTCAACCAGTCGAAGGTGCCGGTCCTCAACGAGGTCGGAGGCGCCGAGAACTGGTACAAGCCGCCGCGCGCCGGTCTGTTCGGCACCCAGACCCTCTACGAGGACCAGGCCGCGGCCGTCGCCGCGTGGGCGGTGCAGGACGGCGCGAAGAAGATCCTCGTCGTGCACAGCGACCCGGCCGCCTTCGTGAACGTGGCCGAACAGGTGGCGCCCGTCGCGAAGAAGCTGGACCCCTCGGTCGAGGTCGACCGGCTGCCGGTCAAGTACCAGACCACCGACTACACACCCGTGATCAGCAAGGTGAAGTCGGCGAAGCCGCAGGCGGTCATCCTGATCCTCACCTCGCCCGAGGCGGCCGCCTTCCTCAAGGAGGCCAAGCTGCAGGGCCTCGCTCTGCCCACGTACGCCTACGCCCCGGTGGCGGCCGAGTCGACGATCGCCCTGGCCAAGGACGCCGCCGAGGGTCTCAAGGCGGTCCAGCTGGTCAAGGCGCCGTCCGACGACGACCCCGCGGTCAAGGAGTTCCGGACGGCGATGGCCAAGTACGAGCCGGGCCAGACCGCGGGCTTCCTCGCCCTGTGGGGCTGGAGCAACGCCAGGGTCTTCGCCGAGATCGCGAAGACCGTCAAGGGCCCTGTCACGGCCCGGTCCCTCACCGACGCCTACCAGAAGGCGACCAAGGTGGACCCGGGGGTGTCGCCGGTCATGAGCTTCAGCGCGAGCAACCATCTGGGGACGCGCAGCGTGCAGAAGGTAGAGGTGAAGAACGGCGTCTGGACGTCCGTGGGCGACTTCTACACTCCCCCGACCCGCGACTGATCGCCCGTCCCGGCGACGCGGTTCCGCTGGGGCGCCGGGTGTTCTCCGTCGGACGCCACGGAACGAGCCGCAGCCGGCCTCCGCCACGAGGTCCGCGCCCACGCCGCGTGCCGTGACGAGGTGACCCACCGGTGGATGCCCGGGCCGGTACCGTGCCGGGTGCCGCGTCGGGCGGTGGCCGGCACGGTGCCGCGGGGGCGGGCCCACCCGGAACTGGGTGCTGCTACTTGGCGGCGGCCGAGACGAGGCCGTCGAGCCAGGCCTGGTGGCCGTTGAGCATGGGGTTCGGGCGTTCGTTCGCGAGGGCCGCGGCCGGTGCGCCGATCTGGGTCTCCTGGGTGAGGATGCGCACCCGGTTGCCGGGCAGGTCCTCGACCAGCCAGGCGTGCAGGACGTCCAGCCGCTCCTCCGGCTTGCCGTCCTGCTTCGCCGTCCAGGACAAGCGGCCCGGGACGCCGTCCGCCGGGGCCTGGAACTCGACGACATGGGCGTCCAGGGGCGGGAAGCCGAAGGTGCCGAAGCTGAAGATCCGGTCGTCCGCCAGCTCGGGGCCGCCGCCGGACGGGAAGGAGATGTCGGCGACGTTGTCGTAGTAGCCCTCCCACTCGGAGGTGTCGACCAGGTAGTGCCAGACCCGGGCGGCCGTGAGGCCCTTCACGATCACCTCGTTGGAGACGAAGTTGTCGCCGGTGCCGGGGAGGTACTTCTCGGGCCAGTTGATCGCGTTCTGCGTGGTCATGCTGGTCATGCGGGTGTCCTTACGGTGAAGTGCGTGGTCAGGAGAGCTTCTTGAGGAGTTCGGCGGCGAGCGGGCCGGCGGAGGCCGGGTTCTGGCCGGTGACGACCCCGCGGTCGACCACGACGTGCGGGGCCCACGGTTCGCCCGCCTCGACGTTCAGGCCGGCCTCGGTGAGGCGGTCCTGGAGCAGCCACCTGGCGCCGTCGGCGCTGCCGGCGAGCCGCTCCTCGGCGTTGGTGAACGCGGTGATCCGGTAACCGGCGAACGCGTTGGTGCCGTCCTCCCTGACGGCGGCGAGCAGGGCGGCCGGGCCGTGGCAGACCACGCCCACCGGGAGGCCGGACTCCAGCGCGCGGGTCAGGATGCGGCCGGAGTCGGCGTCGACGGCCAGGTCCTCCATCGGGCCGTGCCCGCCGGGGACGTACACCGCGTCGAAGTCGTCCACCGTCACACCGGTCAGGGCGACGGGACTGCGGAACTCCGGGGCCTCCGCCACGACCGCCCGGACCGCCGCGGCGTTCTCCTCCCCGCCGTTGGCCTGCGGGGTGAGGCTGGCGGGGTCGGCCGGCGGGACCACGCCGCCCGGGGTGGCGACGGTGATCCCGTGGCCGGCGGCCTTGAACGCCTCGTAGGGGACGACGGCCTCGTCGGCCCAGAACCCGGTGGGGTGTGCGGTGCCGTCGGCCAGCGTCCATCGATCGGCTCCGGTCATCACGAAAAGGATCTCCGCCATGTCTCTCCCCTGCTTCCGCCTGCATCGTCGCCACCCGGGTGGGCTGCCGCCACTCGGCGACGCCTCCCACGCTAGGACCGTCACCCATCCGCCCACCAATAGGGAAGCCGATCTCCGGTATCGGGATGCCGATGGCGTGCCCGGTTAGGCTGGAGGCCATGAAGCACCGGACGCATGCCACGGTCCCGCCCCGGGGAGCCGGCGGCGGGCAGCTCCCGCAGCACGCGGACCTCAACCTGCTCCGGACGTTCCTGGCCGTGTACCGTGCGGGGTCGTTCACGGCGGCGGCGCCGCGGCTCGGGCTCTCCCAGCCCACGGTGACCGCGCAGATCCGCACCCTTGAGCAGCAGACCGGCCGCGAGCTGTTCACCCGGCTGCCCCGGGGTGTGGAGCCCACGCCGTACGCCCACGAGATGGCCGGGCGGATCGCCGCCCCGCTCGACGCGCTCGGCGGCCTGGAGGAGTCCGGCGCGCTCGCCGCGCCGGTGCACCTGGCGGGGCCGTCGGAGCTGCTGTGCGTACGGGTGCTGCCCGCGCTCGTCCCGCTCGTCGCCGACGGCGTCCAGCTCCGTGTCTCGCAGGGGCTGCCCGAGCCGCTCCTTGAGGAGATGCGGGCGGGTCGGCACGACCTGGTCATCGCCACCCGGCGGCCCCGCGGCCGGGCGCTGGAGTCGGTGCCGCTCGCCGACGAGGAGTACCTCCTGGTCGCGAGTCCGGCCTGGGCCGAACGCCTCGCCGGCCACCCGGAGGCGGACGATCCGGGCGCCGCCCTGCGCGAGGTGCCCATGGTGACGTACGCGGAGGACCTGCCGATCCTCCGCCGCTACTGGCGGACCGTGTTCGGCAGGCCGCTCACCGCCCGTGCCGCCGTCACCGTGCCCAACCTGTACGCGGTGCTCTCGGCGGTCAACGCGGGCGCCGGCTTCAGCGTGCTGCCCCGTTCGCTGTGCCAGGAGTACCTCGACTCGGGCCGTCTCGCCCTCCTGCACGCCCCGCAGGAGCCGCCGCTCAACACCCTGTTCCTCGTCCAGCGGCCCGGCGCCGAGGCCAACCCCGACGTGACCCGGGTGCGCGACGCCCTGCGGCGTACCGCCCGCGACTGGTAGCGGCCGCGTCGTACGCCTCCCGGACCTGCCGGTCGCTGACGCGCAGGGCCAGGGCGGCGGCGCCCAGGCACAGGGCCGCCAGGGTGAGGAAGGCGATGCGGTCGGCGAAGGCGGGGCCGGTGCCGGCGGGTGGGGCGAGCGACGCCGTCAGGGTCCCGGCCAGGGCCACTCCGAAGGCGCCGGCGGTCTGCCGCTGCATGTTGAGGAGGGTGGTGGCGTCGGCCGTACGGGCGGGCGGGATCGTGACGAAGGCGGCGTTCTGGGCGCTGGCGAAGAGCAGGCCGACGGAGGTCCCGAGCAGGTACATCGACGGGTAGAGGGCGAACGGGTGCGGGGCGGCCGTCAGGATCGCCAGGAGCACGACGACCAGCGCGGCTCCGGCGCCGCCCGCGGCCATCAGGCGGCGGGGGCCGACCCGGTCGTGGAGGCGGGGCACGAGCTGGGAGGCGGTCAGCATGCCGAGCGCCTCCGGGAAGGTGGCCAGGCCGGAGTGGAGCGCGTCGTAGCCCAGGTCGGTCTGCAGGAACTGGGGATAGAGATACAGCACGCCCATGAACGCCGCCCCGGTCGGCAGCAGGACCAGCTGGGTCGTACGGAACAGCTGGTCCTCGGCCACCCGCAGGTCGATCATCGGGTGCGCGGCCCGCAGCTCCCAGGGCACGAACGCGGTGAGGAACGCCACGCCGCCCACCAGCGGAACCAGTGTGCCGGTGCTTCCCCAGCCCCGGTCCGGGGCGCCGGTGAGGGCGTACAGGACCGCCGCGAGGCCGCCGCCCGCGAGGACGAAGCCGGGCACGTCGAAACGGGGTGCGCCCGTGCCGGGGAAGTCGGGCAGGACGGCCGCCCCGAAGAGCAGGGCGAGGACGCCGACCGGCAGGTTGACGAGGAACACCCAGTGCCAGGAGGCGGTGTCCACCAGCCAGCCGCCCAGGACCGGGCCGAGGGCCGGGGCGACGGCGGTCGGCAGCATGACGTACTGCTGTGCGCGCAGCCGCTCGGCGACGGGGAACGCGCGCAGCATCATCGTCATCCCGACGGGGGCGAGCAGACCGCCGCCGACGCCCTGCAGCACGCGGTACCCCGTGAGCGCTCCGAGCGAGCCGGCGGTGGCGCACAGCGCGGAGGCCACGGTGAACAGCAGCAGGGCGGTCAGCGCGGTGCGCCGGGTGCCGAAGCGGTTGCCGAGCCAGCCGGAGACGGGGATGCAGACCGCGAGGGCGACCAGGTAGCCGACGTTGACGGAGCTCAGTCCCGAGGTGTCGACGGCGAAGTCGCGGCCGATGGCCGGCAGGGCCACGTTGACGATCGTGGTGTCCATGATGGCCATGAAGTTCGCGGCGACGAACACCCCGCAGACGGCGACCTTCGCGGGGACCCGGTGACCGAAGCGCGGCCCGGTCGGCAGTACGGAGCTCACCGGCCGTCGCGGAGCCAGTGGACCTGCTCCTCGGTGAGGGTGAGGCGGCGCGCCTGGAGGGAGTTGTCGATCTGCGCGGTGGTCCGCGCCCCGATGGACGGCCACACGCCGGGGTGGTGGAGGGTCCAGGCGAGGGCCACGGTCTCGGGCCGGGAGCCGAGCTGTCCGGCGAGTTCGCGGCAGCGGTCGCGTCGGGCGCGGTTGGCCTCGGTGTCGTAGGGGTCGGGCTTGCCGTGGTGCGCCTTGGGTCCGGTGCGGGCGAAGTGGCCGCGGGCCTGCGAGGACCAGCCGAGCAGGGGCAGCCGGTGTCGTCGTACGACGTCGAGCACGGCGGTGTCGGCGTGCAGGCTGCCCTCCAGCCGGGCCGGGTCGGGTTCGGCGAGGCTGAACTGGTAGCTGGCGACGGGTGTGTGGCCCCTCGCGACGAGTGCGGCGGCGAGCTCCGCCAGCCGCGCCGCCCGCCAGTTGGAGACGCCGACGCGGCGTACGTGTCCGGCGTCGACGAGGCCCACGAGGGTGTCCGCGAGCTCGGCGACCGGCCGGGTGGGGTCGTCGCAGTGGTAGAGGAGGACGTCGATGACGTCGACACCAAGGTTCGCCAGTGCGGACCGCACGTGGGCGAGGACGGTGTCCCGGTCGAGTGGGATGTCGCCGCCGGTGGTGTCGTGGCCGACCTTGGTGGTCACGCCCAGTGTGCCGGGGTTCGCCCGCAGCCACGCGCCGACCGCCGCCTCGGCCCGCCCGCCGGCGTAGCTGTGCGAGGTCTCCACCAGCAGCCCGCCGGCGTCGGCGAAGTGGGCGAGCCGCTCGGCGGTGGCCTCGGCGGGCTCCGCACCGAACGGGCCCCCGAGGACGAAGCGGTGTGCGGCCGTCTCCATGCCGTCCTCGTCGAGGAGCCCGTCGAGCAGCTGCAGTGGGGATCGCGGCATCAGGCGTCGCCTCCGGGGACCCGCCGGAAGCCGTCGACGTCGGCGAACGGCCGGGGCAGGTGCGGCCGGAGCGGGACCTGGAAGGTGTTGAGCATCATCGCGGACATGCTGAAGCTGCCGATGCAGCCGATGAGGTCCAGCACGCCCTCCTCACCGAACAGCTCGATGGCCTCGGCGTAGGTGGCGTCCGTGACGAAGTGGTCGTACAGCATCTCGTGGGCGAAGGCGTGAAAGACCCGCTCGTCCTCCGCCTTGAAGCCGGGGTCCTCGTCGCGGGCGAGGCGGTCGAGGCACTCGGCCGGAATGCCTTCCTCGACGGCCTGCTGGATGTGGGCGTTCCAGGCGGACTGGCTGTCGAAGTGGCGGCCGGCGATGAGCACGCTCAGCTCGCGCAGCTTCTGCGGGAACCGGGACTCGTTGCGGCAGTACCGGCCGAGGTTCTCCACCCAGTGGGCGAGTTCCATGTCGCGCGCCCAGACGAGGAAGGGCGGGGGTGGTTCGACGCCGGGGCCGACGATGGTTTCGAGCAGTTCGGTCTGCTCGGGGGTGAGGCTGGTCAGCGGGGTCAGTCGCATGGCTGCGCTGCCTTTCAGGGGGAGGTGGCGGTGCGGCGGCTCGGGCGGGGAGCGTCCCGGACGGGATGCTCAACCCGCTGGAGCTGGTGGACGGTTGTCGTCAGGCGGTGCGCCACCACGCGTAGTACTTGTCGCCGTAGCCGTCCATGATGTCCGCGTACTCGTGGTCCGCGTCCGGGAACTCGAAGAAGTCGTGCGGCACTTGGAGGTCGGTGAAGCGGGTGTCCAGGTCGCGGATGGTGGGCGCGAGGCGGGTGTCGAGGCGGCCGGACAGCAGCCGGACCTGGCTGGTGCGGCGCAGTTCCGGGGCGTTGGCGAGGACCAGGCTCCAGGGGTGGCAGAGGTCGTAGTACTCCTGGTCGCCGAAGTAGGTGTTGTTGACCCGGTCCTCCGGCTCGTCCTTGAGGTCGCGCAGGATCGCGGGGGCGACCGCGGACACCTTGCCGAAGATCTTCGGGTACTTCAGGCCGAGGTGCAGGGCGCCGAAGCCCCCCATGGAGAAGCCCTCGACGGTACGGGCGGCGGCTTCGGGAATCGTCCGGTAGGTGTCGTCCATGTGCCGGACCAGGTCGAAGGCGGTGATCTGGGCGAGCGGGCGGGCGCCGTCCTTGGAGTCGACGTACCAGCCGATCGGCAGGATCTGCGGGACGACGACGATCGCCGGGGGCATGACCTCGCCCCGGACCGCCTTGTCGATCCGCGCAACCATTTCGGAACCCTGGCGGGCGTTGCCGAACCCGCCGTGCAGCCAGTAGATGACGGGGAAGCGCCGGTCGGGCTCGGTCTCGTACTGGGGCGGGAGGTAGAGCTGGTAGCTGCCCTGGGCGTCCGCGCTGCCGCGCGAGGGCTGCGGGTAGAGACCGAAGGCGGTGAGTTCCTGGTCCTCCTGGACCTCGTCGATCCACTGCTGTTCGATCTCTGCCATCTGTTGCGGGGTCGTGCGTACCTTGTGGACCTTCTCTGGCACGGGGGTTGTCCTCTCGGGGATGGTCGTGGTGCGGTTCCCGGGTCCTCCGAGGCAGGTGCGGCAGCCCTCCGACCCACCAACCCGGTGTTCCATTACGTGGAATGCTGTACTCTCTTGTGGAACGCTCATCAGTGAAACCGTGCGACGGGAGCCTGTCAATGGCCGGGATCGAAACCGCAGAGGACTCACAGCCGGGCGGCCGCGGGGGACGCAGCTCCAGCGCGGGCAACGCCACCGACAAGGCGCTCAACCTGCTGGAGGCCGCCTCGGCCCCCGGCTATCCGCACCGTCTGGGAGACATCGCGGCCACCGCGGGAGTCCCCAAGGCCAGTGCGCACCGCATCCTCCAGAACCTGGTGGGGACAGGTTTCCTGGCCTCCGACGGGGCGGGGAGCTACAGCCCCGGGCCGCGGATCCGCGCGCTCGCGGCCCGGATCACCCAGGGCTGCGAGGAGGACCAGGTGATGCGGGCCGAACTCGAAGTTCTGGGCCGGCGCATCGGCCACACCGTGCACATGGGCGTGCGGACCGGCGACGTCGTGACCCTGCTGGTCAAGGTGTCCGGGCCGAACGCCGTGCAGGACTCCTCGCGGGTCGGCCAGCAGCTGTCGCTGCACACGACCGCGATCGGCAAGTGCGTGCTGTCCGGTCTGGCCGACGAGGAACTCACCGCGCTGGTGGACAGGTCGGGGCTGCCGCCCCGTACGGAGAACTCCCTCACCGGCCTCGCCGCACTGCGCGCGGAACTCGCCAAGGTGCGCGAGCAGGGTTTCGCCGTGGACGACGAGGAGAACGAACCCGGCGTACGCTGCCTGGCCGTACCGGTCCGCGACGCCAAGGGCGGGATCGTCGGCGCGGTCAACGTCTCGACGATCACCTTCCTGGAGACGCGGGAGGCCCTGGTGGGCTGGGCCGACACCGTGCGTACGACGGCGGAGGCGCTGCACGGCCTGCTGGGCTGACGCCCGACTGCGGGATCCCCGCCTTTACAACAAGGCGCGTCTGTACACCAGTCCATGATCCGCACGCTTATCTTTCGCGGCCGGCACCCCATTCCCCTTGCACGGATGCTGGACAGCAGGGCCCGGTTTCATCAGGGTTACACCACTGGGCCGATCGCGTCTCGTCCGCACTGCGGCCGAAAGACGCCCAGGCCCCGGTTCACCGGCCAGCCCCCGGTGGACCGGCATCACCGCAGTACCTGAGCCTGATCCTCGCGAGCAGCGGGAGCACCTCCGGTTCGTCGCCGCTCATTCCTCAGGACCGCCGGTTCCGCACGGCCCGCTCCGGCCGGCACCGCACGACGGTCCCCCGCGACGCACCCGACCCTCCGCACCTCCCGGCCCTCCGCCGGCCGACTCGCACCCTCCGTGAACACGCGCAGGTGGCCCCCTCCTCTTGCGGGTGCCGCCCGGGCCCCGCGACCCCCTCGTCCGCGCCCGGCACGTGCAGATGTTCCTCATGACACCCAGCTGCCCGCCTTCCGGCCCCTGTTGCCCTGGCGGACCTCCCGTGGCGCAAGGAGAAGTACATGCACTCCCTCGACTCCACCTCCGGCCGGCTCACCCCGAGATCGCTCCGGACCGCACGCACCGGCCTCGTCGCCGCGTGCGCCGCGCTCGCCCTGACCCTGACCGCCTGCGGCGGCGGCAAGACCGCGGCAACCGGCGCCCAGAGCACCGGCAAGGCGGTGCCCGGCGACACCCTGACCGTCGCCGAGCAGCAGGCCCCGCCCACCCTCGACCCGGGCAGCCTGGACCTCGGTTTCGTCGACTTCACGATGCTGTCGTACGAGTCGCTGTTCTACCTCTCCCCCGAGGGCACCGTGCAGCCGGCGCTGGCCAAGTCCTGGAAGTACGTGGGCTCCGGCAACACCGAACTGTCGGTCACCCTGCGCTCGGGCGTGAAGTTCGCCGACGGCGAGGCGGTCACCGCCGACGCGGTGAAGGCCTCCCTGGAGTACGCGAAGAAGGCCCAGGGCAACCAGGCGCACTACCTGACGGACGCCACCATCACGGCCACCGGCCCGCTCACCCTGACCATCAAGCTGGCCAAGGCCAACCCGATCCTGCCGACCCTGCTGACCCAGTCGTACGGCATCGGGCAGATCATCAGCCCCAAGGGTCTGGCGAGCGCGTCGAGCCTGACGCCGACCAAGACCAGTCAGGGCGCGGGTCCCTACGTCTACCAGCCGTCCGACAGTGTGGCCGGCGACCACTACACGTACACCGCCAACCCCGGCTACTACGACAAGTCCAAGCAGCACTACAAGAAGATCGTGATCCGGATCGTGCAGAACGGCCAGACCGCGGTCAACGCCATGAAGACCGGCCAGATCGACGTCTACAAGGGCGACTACACCTCCGCCGCCTCGGCCAAGGCCGCGGGCATGTCCACCGTCGGCCTCCCGGTGATCCTCCAGGGGCTGAGCCTGATCGACCGCGCGGGCGAGGTGTCCAAGCCGCTCGGCGACGTCCGGGTCCGCCAGGCGATCAACTACACCATCGACCGGGACGCCGTCACCAAGGCCCTGCTCGGCTCGGCGGGGACACCGACCGTGCAGACCGTCATCAAGGGCGGCGACGGCTACTCGGAGGAGATGGCGAAGGAATACCCCTACGACCCGGCGAAGGCCAAGCAGCTGCTCAAGGAGGCCGGTTACACGGACGGCTTCACGCTGCCCGTCCTCGCCGCCACCTTCGTCGGCTTCGACACGATGGCCGAGGCGATCGCCGGCCAGCTGTCCAAGGTCGGCATCAAGGTGAAGGTCACCGCGGTCACCAGCATCACCTCGTTCGTGGAGAACCAGACCAACCACAAGTACCCGGCGGTCTCCGGCGGCTTCACCGAGGAGCCGATGTACCTGGAGGGCCTGGACCTCTTCATGCCCGGCTCGAAGGTCTTCAACGGCTTCGGCAGCACCGCCCCCGAGCTGACCGAGCTGTTCGACAAGGCGGCCGCCGCCGAGCCGGCCGAGCGCGCGAAGCTCGACCAGCAGATGCAGGAGTACCTGGTGAAGAACGCCTGGTACGCCCCGGTCGCCTTCACCCCCGTCAACTACTACGTCCGCCCCGGCATCGGCGGGGTGAAGGTCAGCGCGGGCGCCCCCTTCGTGAGCCCGCTGGCCATCTACGCCACCAAGTAAGCGCTCCGGGCGGCCCCCGGCCTGACCACGGGGGCCGCCCGGCCCGAGAAAGGAGTGAGGTGAGATGCACAGGATCCTCTTCCGCTGGCTCGTCGGCGCGGTTCCCGTCGTGTTCGGCGTGACCGTCCTGACGTTCGTCCTGACCAGCCTGGTCCCCGGCGACCCCGGCCGCACCATCCTCGGCGCGAACGCCAGTCCCGCTCAGGTCAAGGCGCTCGACGCCCAGCTCGGCCTCGATCATCCGCTGCTGGTCCGCTACTGGGACTGGCTGACCGCAGCCCTGCACGGCGACCTCGGCGACTCGATCACCTCCGGCGTCCCGGTGAGCGACCAGCTCAGCTCCCGGCTGGGCACCACCCTGTCACTGATCGGCGGCGCGATCCTGGTCGCCGCCGTCGCCGGCGTCGCCCTCGGTGTCCTCAGCGCGCTCAAGGGCGGATGGCTGGGGCGCGCCGTGGACGGCATCGCGCTGGTCGGCCTCGCGGTGCCGAACTTCTGGTTCGGGCTGGTGCTGATGACCGCGTTCGCCGTGCAGCTGCCGCTCTTCCCCGTCTCGGGGTACGTGCCGTTCACCGACTCCCCGGTGCAGTGGTTCGAGTCCCTGGTCCTGCCGGTGCTCACCCTCGGGGTGCCGGCCACCGCGCCGGTCGCCAAACAGACCCGGGACGGCGTCCTCACCCAGCTCGACCGGGAGTACGTCCGGGTGCTGCGCGCCCGGGGCGTCCCGGAACGCTCGGTGGTCTTCCGGCACGTGCTGCGCAACGCGGCCGCGCCCATCGTCACCGTCCTCGGCGTGGTCGTCGTGACCCTGTTCGGCGGGACCGTGCTCGCCGAGACCCTGTTCGTCATGCCGGGCCTCGGCGGCCTGGCCGTGACCGCCGCGCAGACGCAGGACATCCCGATGGTCCAGGGTGTCGCGCTCGTCTTCACGGTCACCGTGATGCTGATCAACCTCCTCATCGAAGTGGTGTACGCGATGCTCAACCCGAAGGTGCGGACATGAAGGCCCCGGCGATGGCGCACAGGACGGCGTCCGGGAGCGGCGGCCCTCGACGGGGTGCGGCACGGCGTGGGTTCACCGCCCGGCTGCTGCGCAAGCCCGCCGCGGCCGTCTCCGCCGGCTACCTCCTCCTCGTCGTCCTGGTCACCGTGCTGGCGGGCCCGCTCGCTCCCTACGACCCCGACGAGCAGGACCTGACCGCGGCGCTGCAGGGCCCCAGCGGCGCGCACTGGCTGGGCACCGGCGAACTCGGCCGCGACGTGCTCAGCCGGCTGATGCACGGCGGGCAGATCACCCTGCTCGGCGTGCTGATCACCCTGGCCGTGTACCTGCCCCTCGGGGTCCCGGCCGGGATGGTCGCGGGCTACCGGGGCGGCTGGTTCGACCGGCTGGTCCTCAAGAGCGCCGACCTGATCTCCGCCGTCCCCGTGATCATCGTCCTGCTGGTGGTCCTGTCGGTGTTCACCGGCAACGAGAGCGCGGCCATGGCCGCCAACGGCCTCCTCGGCGCTCCCCTGCTGGCCCGGGTCGTGCGCTCGGCGACGCTCGGGGTGAAGGAGGAGCTGTACGTCCGGGCGGCGGTGGCGGGCGGCATCCGCGACCGGGTCATCATCCGGCGCCACGTCCTGCCCCGGGTCACCGGAGTGGTCCTCGTCCAGGCCTCCGTGTTCGGCGCCTACGCCGTGCTCCTGGAGACCGGGCTCGGCTTCCTCGGCCTCGGCACCACCCGGGCGAGCTGGGGCAGCATGATCGCCGAGGCGTCCAAGAACATCGGCACCGACCCCTGGTTGCTGGTTCCCTCCGGCTTCATGATCGTCAGCTTCATCCTGGCGCTCGGCCTGCTCAGCGACGGCCTGCGCGACACGCTCGCCGAACGGTACGCGCCCCCGGCCGACAGGCCGCCGTCCCGCCGCATGGGCCGGCCGCGGGGAGCCGCGCCGGAACCGGTGCGGGCCGAGGTCACGGGCACGGTCACCGGCACCGGCACCGGCACCGGCACGGACACGGACACGGACACGCCGCGGGTGATCGAGGAGCCCGACCCCGACGCGCTGCTGTCGGTGCGCGGTCTGACGGTGTCGCTGCGCATCGAGGGCACGCCCACCGAGGTCGTCCGGGACGTGTCGTTCGACCTGCGGGCCGGCGAAGTCCTGGGCATCGTGGGCGAGACCGGCTGCGGCAAGACCGTCACGGCCACCTCGCTGCTGGGCATGCTGCCCGCCGGCGGCGCGATCACCGCCGGCACCGTCCTCTTCGAGGGCGCCGACCTCGCCCGCGCCGATGCCGCCGCGCTGCGCCGCGTCCGGGGCCGTCGTATCGGATGGATCGCCCAGGACCCCGTCTCCGGTCTCGACCCGTCCTTCACCGCCGGCGCCCAGGTCGCCGAGGTCGTACGCCTGCACACCGGATGCTCCCGCAGGCAGGCCCGGGAGCGCACCCTGGAGCTCTTCGCGCAGGTACGGCTGCCCGACCCGGCCCGGGTGGCCGGCAGCTACCCGCACCAGCTCTCCGGCGGCATGGCCCAACGGGTCGGCATCGCGGCCGCGTTGGCGGGCGACCCCGCCCTGGTGATCGCCGACGAGCCGACCACCGCCCTCGACGTGACCGTGCAGGCGGAGATCCTCGACCTGCTGCGCGAACTGCGGGCGGGCGGTACCTCCGTCATCCTCATCACCCACGACTGGGGTGTGCTGGCCGACCTCTGCGACCGCGCTGTCGTGATGTACGCCGGCGAGGTCGTCGAGGAGGCCGAGGTCACCGATCTCGTCACCACGCCCGCGCACCCTTACACGGCCGGTCTGCTGGGGTCCGACCCCCATCACGCCCTGCCGGGGCAGCCGTTGCCCGCCGTGGAGGGGGCGGTACCGCCCCCGACCCAGTGGCCCGTCGGCTGCCACTTCCAGAACCGCTGCCCGCGGGTGACCGACGCCTGCAAGGAGAAACCCGTCGTGATCTCCCACCTGGTCGAACTGGAACGGTCGACGCGATGCATCCGCCCGCTCGAACTGATCGGAGGAGGAGCACATGAGTGAGCTTCTCCGGGTGCGCGGCCTGGACGTCACCTACCGCCGCTCCCGGCGGCACGGCGGCGACGTCAGCGCCGTACGCGGCGTGGACCTGACCGTGGGCCGCGGCGAGACCGTCGGCCTGGTCGGCGAGTCCGGTTCCGGCAAGTCGACGATCGGCTCGGCCGTGCTGGGGCTGGTACCGGTGACGGGCGGCAGCGTCGAGTTCGACGGCGCCGACATCACGCACGGCACCCGCGCGGACCGCCGGCTGCTGGCCCGCCGTATGCAGGTGGTCTTCCAGGACCCGTACGGCTCCATGAACCCGGCGCACACGGTCGGAGACACCCTCGCCGAGGCACTCCGTTACAACCTGGGCCTGCCCGCGGACGAGATCCGCGAGCGCGTCCTGCGCGCCCTCGACGACGTCGGCCTGCCGCCCGGCGCCGCCCACCGCTACCCGGCCGCCTTCTCCGGCGGGCAGCGCCAACGCATCGCCATCGCCAGGGCGTTGGTCATGGAGCCGGACTTCGTCGTGTGCGACGAGGCGGTCAGCGCCCTCGACCTGTCCGTGCAGGCGCAGGTCCTCAACCTGCTGGCCCGCCTCAAGCGGACCCGGGGCCTGAGCTACCTGTTCATCTCCCACGACCTGGCCGTGGTGCGCTACCTCAGCGACACGGTCGTCGTCCTGTACGCCGGCCGGGTCGTCGAGCGCGGCCCGGCGGCCCTGGTCGCCGACCACCCCTCCCACCCCTACACCCGGGCCCTGCTCGCCGCCGCCCCGGTCCCTGACCCGATCGTCCAGCGCCGCCGCCAGGCCGAGCGGCGCCTCGCGAGCACGACCGTCCCGGCCGGCCCGGTGACCGGACAGGTCGGCGCGGGGTGTGCCTTCGCCGCCCGCTGTCCGTTCGCGCAGGAGATCTGCCGCTCCGACCAGCCCGCACTGGTGGAGCACGACGGGGTCGCCGTCGCCTGCCACCGCCGCGACGAGATCGCCGCCGGTACGGCCATGCCCCTCCGGTCCCCGGCCGGGGCCGCCTGACCACCCAGCGGGCCCCGCCAGACCACCCGGCAGGCCTTGCCTCTCCCACCGCCCCCGCCCCACAAGGAACTCGATGACCGCCACCGCCCCCGCCTCCACCACCTCCTTCGACATCGCCGCACTCCTGCCCGACGGCACGCACCTCATCGCCGGCGAGTGGGTCCCCGCCCGCTCCAAAGCCGTACTGGAAGTCATCAACCCGGCCACGGGCGCCCTGCTCGCCCGGGTGCCCCGCGGTACGGCCGAGGACGTCGACGACGCCGTACGCGCCGCCGAGGCGGCGCTGCCCGCCTGGCGCGACACCAGCCCCGCCGTGCGCGGCGAACTCCTCTACCGCTGGGCCGAGTTGGTGCGCGAGCACGACGACGACATCAACCGGCTGGAGGCCATGGAGGTCGGCCACCCCGTCGGCCCCTCCCCCATCGCCGCCCGCCTCACCTACCTCGCCGGCAAGGCCGACAAGGTCTTCGGCGACACCCTGCCCACCCGCTCCCCCGACCTGCTCGGCCTGACCCTGCGCGAGCCGTACGGCGTCGTCGGCGCGATCATCCCCTGGAACGCGCCCGGCCCGATGACGGTGTTCAACACGGCCGCGCCGATCGCCGCCGGCAACACCGTCGTCCTCAAGCCGGCCGAGGACGCCCCGCTCACGGCGCTGTACCTGGCCCGGCTCGCGCAGGAGGCGGGGATCCCGCCCGGCGTCCTCAACGTCGTCACCGGCTACGGCGCCGAAGCCGGTGCCGCGCTCCCCGCCCACCCCGGCATCCGCAAGATGAGCTTCACCGGCTCGCCCGCCACCGGCACCGCCGTGATGGCGGCCTGCGCCCGCAACCTCATACCCCTGCAACTGGAGTTGGGCGGCAAGTCGCCCCAGATCGTGCTGCCCGACGCCGACCTGGCGAAGGCGGTCCCGGCGATCGTACGCAGCATCGTCATGAACAGCGGCCAGGTGTGCGCGGCCGGTTCCCGCGTCCTGGTGCACCCCGCGCTGCACGACCGGCTCGTGACCGAGGTCGCGGACGCCTTCCGCGCCGTCCGGGTCGGGCTGTGGGACCAGCCCGTCGACATGGGCCCGCTGATCAACGCCCGCCAGGAGAAGAGGGTCCTGGACTACCTGGCCGTCGGACGCGAGGAGGGCGCCGAAGTGGTCGTGGGCGGCGGCAAGTTGACCGGTGCGCCGTACGACGACGGGTACTTCGTCGAGCCGACCCTCTTCGACCGGGTCCGGCCCGGGATGCGCATCGCCCAGGAGGAGATCTTCGGCCCGGTGCTGTCCGTACTCACCTACGAGGACGAGGAGGAGGCCGTCGCCATCGCCAACGGCACCCGCTACGGCCTCACCGCCACCGTCTGGACGCGGGACATCGGCCGCGCCGTACGCCTGGCCCGCCGGGTCCAGGCCGGCCAGATCGCGGTCAACACCCTGGGGGACGGCGGGCCGGCCGGAGCCATCGGCGCCCCCTTCGGCGGCTACAAGCACAGCGGCTTCGGCCGCTCCATGGGCCCCGACTACCTGGAGGACTGGACGCAGGTGAAGTGCGTGGTCATCAACGCCGGCTGACGCCGGCGGCCCTGGCCCTCCGGTCGAACTCCCTGTTGAGGAAGGGCAGGAGAACGCTGCCGAACCGGGCCAGGGCGCGGGTGCCCGCGTCGGGGCAGATCACGAAGCGTCCTCGCTCGATGCCGTCCACGATGGCCGACGCGACCCGCTCCGGGGTGAGCGGCTTGATCGTCCCGCCGACCGCGCGGGTCTCGGCCGGCTTCCACTGGTTCTCCTCGGCGAGCTGCGGGGTGTCCACGTCCGGCGGGAAGACGACCCCGACGTGCACCCCGTGGGGTGTCAGCTCGGCCCGTACCGACTCCAGCAGCCCGCGTACGGCGAACTTGGCCGGTCCGTAGGCGCTGTAGCCGAAGATCCCGATCAGCCCGGCGGCCGACGAGACGGCGACGACGCTGCCGTGCCCGCGCTCCACCATGCCGGGGGCCACGGCCCGGATCGCGTACAGCGTGCCGAAGTAGTCGACGTCCATCATCTGCCGGAAGACCTCGTCGGGCAGTTCCAGGAAGTGTCCCGGACGGGCGAGCCCCGCCGACGTGACCAGGACGTCGCAGGGCCGGCCCTGCTCCTCCTCCAGTTCCCCGATGGCACGCGTGAGGGCCGTCCGGTCGGCCACGTCGGCCGCCCGCGCGGCGGCCGACAGCTCCTTCGCGGCCTCGCCCAGCCGCTCCGGCCCCCGTGCGATCAAGGACACCTTGGCCCCGCGGTCCGCGAACAGCCGGGCGGTGGCCAGCCCGATGCCGCTCGACCCGCCCGTCACGATCACGTGTGCCGAACCTGCGTCCAGTGAACGGGAGTTCCGCGGTCTCATGGCCGGGAGCGTATCGAAACGACCCGTCGCCGGCAGGACATCCGCCGGCGAGGCACAGCCAAGTGGCCGGGTGGCCAGGGCCCTGCCCCCACCGCTCGATCGGCGACCGCGTCGGACGGCTCGGCAGAGCCCGCTGCCCCGGGTCCTGGCTCGTTCCGGACCGCCCCGCAACGCCTCGATGGCTCCGGACAGATCGACCCCGTTCTCCCCCGTGCATCTGCCCCTCGGCGGGATCGCGCACCCGGGCCGGCCGGCCCGCAGGTGTCCCTGTGCTGTCCGGCTGTGGACCGGACGTGTTGTCAGTGGCTGCGGATACGGTGTGAGGTGATGGGCCGGACGGAGATCGTGAGGGACTCGCGGCCACGGGGGGTGGGTCGTACAGGCCCCGGCACCCAGCTCGGGACTGGAGGCATCTTGCCATGTCCCCACCCCCCGACTCCGTACCTCCGGGAGCCCTGAGCCCTCCTGAGGGCGCGAGGGCCGACCGTCGGGAAACCCTGGTGGCGGGTGAGGGGTGACGCGTCGCAGCGGCCGCGTCATGCTCTGCGCAGTCGGCTGCCGCCGATCAGCCGCCCGGGTGCTGATGTGGTTTCACGAGGCCGCTCTGATAAGCGACGACGACAAGCTGGGCGCGGTCGCGGACCCCGAGTTTGTTCATGGCCCGCTGGATGTGGCTGCGTACCGTCAACGGGCTGAGGACCAGCCGGTCGGCGATCTCGGCGTTGGACTTTCCGAGCGCGGCGAGGACGGTGACCTCACGTTCGCGGTCGGTCAGGGCCTTCACGGCGTCGGGGAGGGCGAGGAACTCGTCGGTGCCCGGGGTGGCCAGGAAGCGGGTGATCAAGGCCCGGGTGGCGGTGGGCGAGAGCAGGGCGTCGCCGTCCGCCACTGTGCGGATGCTCGACAGCAGGACCTCGGGGCTCACGCCCTTGCCGAGGAAGCCGCTCGCGCCGGCGCGCAGGGCGGCCGCGACGTTGGCGTCGTTCTCGAAGGTGGTCAGGATCAGGATGTGGGTGTCCGCCAGCTCGGGCCGGGAGCAGATGGCCGCGGTGGCCGCCACGCCGTCGGTGTTCGGCATGCGGATGTCCATGATGACCACGTCGGGGCGGTGCTCGGCGGTGCGGTCGACGGCTTCCCTGCCGTCGGCGGCCTCCGCGACCACGGTCATGTCCTCGACGGAGTCGATGAGGATGCGGAAGGTCGCCCGCAGCAGAGCCTGGTCGTCGGCGAGCAGGACACGGATGGTCATGGGTTCGGACTTTCGGCGTGGGCGGTGAACGGAAGGGTGCAGACGACCTCGAAGCCGCCCTGCGGACGATGACCGGCGTGGAAGGTGCCACCGACCGCCGTCGCGCGTTCGCGCATGCCGAGCAGGCCGAAGCCGCCGCCGTAGTGGGGTGCGGCCGTCGGCCGGTCGGGCGGGGTGTCGTTGGTGACCCGCAGGGTCAGGTGGCGGCGCGTGTAGGTCAGCCGGACCTGCGCGGTGCGCGTGACGGCGTGCTTGGTGACGTTCGTGAGGGCTTCCTGGAGGATCCGGTAGCACGTGAGGTCGAGGACGGGGCTGAGCGGGTGGGGCGGTCCTTCGGTGGTGACGCTCACCTCCAGGCCCGCCGCCGAGCAGGCGTCGACCAGGCCGGGGAGGTGCTCAAGTCCCGGTGCCGGAGCGAGTTCGTCCGCGGCGTCGGTGTCGTGGCGCAGGAGTCCGACGGTGGCCTTGAGTTCCCGCAGGGCCGCGGCGGTGGACTCCGGCAGTCTGGCGACGATCTCCAGAGCCTTCTCGGGGTCGGTCCGTGACAGGTGTGCCGCGGTGCCGGCCTGGGCGTCGGCCAGGGTGAGGTGGTGGGCGACGACATCGTGCAGTTCCCGTGCGATGCGCATGCGCTCCTGGACCACCCGGTGCCGTGCCTCTTCCTCGCGTTCGCGGGCCGCGTGCTCGGCGCGGGCCACCGCGTACTCACGACGTACCCGGACATAGCTGCCGAAGACCGCCGACAACAGCACCCAGGCCGCCGGGTTGACGATGGTCAGCACCGGGGAGTCGCGGAACGAGGGGAGCAGCAGTCCGGCGACGACCATGCCCGCGGCGGCCGCGAGTGCGCTGTTCCAGGTCGTACGGCGAGAGGCGCGCACACCCACGGTGTACTGGGCGGCCAGGAGCGGGCCCATCACTCCAGGCGTCAGCAGGTAGCCGAGGGCGCCCTGGCCGATGGCGCACAGGAGGGTGACGGCGAAGACCGGGAGGGGGTGGTCGTGGCGCCGGAACAAGGCGAGGCACCCCACGGCCGCGAGCGCGAGGCCGGGCCACAGGGACGGCGGCTCGGGCATGAGCACCCGGGTGAGGAGGACGCCGGCGACGGTGACGCCCAGCAGCAGTGCCACCGTCGCGACGTCGACGGCCGTCGGGCGGGTCGCTGCCCTGCGCTGCCAGTTCGTGCTCATCACACTCCGAGAGGGTTTCCCAGGTCAGCGTACTTGGGCAGGGGCGGGCTGCGGCGCCGTCGCGTCCGGAGCCGTGGCCCGCCCCTGCCGGTCGCCTCAGATGGAGGCCGGTGTCCTTCGGGCGTGCTCGCTGTGAGCCTCTCCCGTGCCGTCCGCCGGTGGCGCGGTGAGCCCGGCGCCCTCGACATCGACGCGGGGCAGCAGCCGGTCGAGCCATCGAGGCAGCCACCATGCCCTGTCACCGAGCAGGGCCAGTACGGCGGGCACGAGCGCCATCCGGACCACGAACGCGTCGAAGAGCACCGCGACGGCGAGCCCGAAACCGATGGTCTTGATCATCGACTCGCCGGAGGCGATGAACCCGGAGAAGACCGCGATCATGATGACGGCCGCCGCGCCGACGACCCGCGCGCTGTGCCGGAAGCCCGACACGACGGCCTGGGGAGCACGGTCACCGTGCACGTACGCCTCCCGCATCCGGGAGACGAGGAAGACCTCGTAGTCCATCGCCAGGCCGAAGACGATGCCGACCAGGAAGATCGGCATCAGGCTCATGATCGGGCCGGTCTGTTCCACGCCCAGCAGGTCCGCGCCCCAGCCCCACTGGAACACGGCCACGACCGCGCCGAGGGAGGCCAGCACCGACAGCAGGAATCCGAAGGCTGCCTTGACGGGTACGAGCACGGAGCGGAAGACCACCAGCAGCAGGAGCAGCGCCAGCAGGACGATGACCGCCAGGTAGGGCACCAGCGCGTCCTGCAGGGCCTGCGCCACGTCGATGTTCATCGCGGTGCTGCCGGTGATCTCGAACGTCGCGCCCGTCGTCCGTTCGAGGTCGGTGCGTTCCGATCGGATGGCCTTGACCAGGTCCTTCGTGGCCTCGGTGTTCGGTCCGGCGGTCGGGACCGCCGAGAGGAGCGCGGTGTCGCCGGCCGGGTTGAACCGCGCGGGAGACACGGACACGACACCGCTCGTGGAGCGGATCTCCGCGGCGATCTCCTTGACTGCCGCCTTGGGTTCTGCCGCGGCCCTGGCGTCCACCACGATCGTCAGCGGGCCGTTGAAGCCGGCGCCGAAGCCGTCGGCGAGGGCGTCGTAGGCGCGCCGTTCGGTGGAGGAGACGGGCTTGGACTCGGCTCCCGGCATGCCCATCTCCAAGTGCGTGGCGGGCAGGGCCAGGATGCCCAGACCGGCCACGCAGGCCACCAGCACGGACACCGGACGGCGCAGCACGAACCGGGCCCACCGGGAACCGCCGTTTCCCACGGCACGGTCGTCCGCACCGCCGTTTTCCACGGCACCGTTGTCCGCGCCGCCGTTGTCCGCGCCGCCGTTGTCCGCGCCGCCGTTGTCCGCGCCCGCGGCCGGTCGGCCGGCCGCGGGGCCGCGCTTGCGCGTGGCTCGGGAGAGCACCGCGTCGGGCCACATTCCGAGCAGGGCGGGGACCAGGGTGAGGGCGACCAGGACGGCGACGACCACGGCCCCCGCGGCGCACAGACCCATCTTGGTCAGCATCGGGACGCCGATCACCGACAGTCCGGCCAGCGCGATGACGACCGTCAGACCCGCGAACACCACGGCCGAGCCGGCTGTACCCGCGGCGAGGCCGACCGCCTCCCGAGGGTCGTGCCCGTTGGCGCGCTCCTCCCGGTAGCGGGAGACCACGAACAGGGCGTAGTCGATGCCGACCGCAAGGCCCAGCATCGAGGCCAGCGTCCCGGTGGTCGCGGAGAGCCCGAACACGCTGCCCAGGGCCAGGACGGACGCCATGCTGACCCCGACGCCGACGACGGCGGTGAGCAGCGGAAGACCCGCCGCCGCGAGGGAACCGAACGTCATCAGCAGGACCACGGCGGCGAGGGCGATGCCCATGGCCTCGGCCGTACCGCCCGCCGCAGGCTGCTCCGCCAGGGCGTCACCGCCGACCTCGACGGTCAGGCCGGTGTCGCGGGCTTCGTCGATGGCCTTCTCCAGCGCGGCCTTGTCGGCGTCGGTCAGCTCGGCGGCCTTCACCTTGAAGGTCACCGTGGCGTAGGCGGTCGAGCCGTCCTTGCTGATCGCGCCCGCCCTGAACGGGCTCACGGCACTGGCGACCTCCGGCTCGTCGGCGGCCTTCGAGACGAGCGCGTCGACGGCCGCACGGTGGCCGGCCGCGGTCACCTTCTCGCCGTCGGGGGCGACGAAGACGATCCGCGCGCCGGCGCCTTCGGCGTCCGTGCCGGGGAAGCGCTCACCGATCAGGTCGAAGGCCTTCTGTGCCTCGATGCCCGGCATGAACGACGTGCCGTCGTCGGAGGAGGCCGGAGCCCTGACGGCGCCGAGGCCGACGGCGCCGAGGGCCACGGCCCACAAGAGCGTCACGAGCCAGCGCCGCCGGAAGGCGGTCCGGCCCATCCGGTACAGGAAGGTAGCCACGGGAAAGGGGTCTCCAGGTCTGGGCGGGGATGGATCACCAGCCTGGCCCGGCCGGGGGTGCCGGGGCATCGTGCCGGTGCGGGCACTTCCGCCTGGTGCTGCCGCACGCACCGGCGCGCCGCCGTCCTCCTTGAGGAGGAGCACGGCATGCGACACAGGCATGACGCCCGTCGTCGACCTGCCCCTTCTCACCTTCCGAGACGTTTCAGTCCCCATGTCACGCAGCCGTACAGGCGGATGACAGCGGCAGGTGGCGGGGCGGACGGGCCGTTCCTCTTCCGGCTCGGCAGCAGCCACCTGCTCCTGCTGTGGTCCAGCCACGGCGACCGGGGCTACGCCATGGGCCTCGCGCACTCCGCGTCGGGCTGATCACCGGGCTGGATCCAGGACGAGGAGGCGCTCGCGGTCGTCAGACGTCTCGTGGAAAACGACACGACGATCACGATCGCCGCCGCCGGCCCGGCGTCGTGACCGGCGCCCTCACCCTGCCGGGCGGCCCTGGCATCGTCACCCGTGTCACTGCTCGGCCGCCGCCAGTGCCGCCTGTGCCTTCTTGCGGTAGGTGGCGAGCTTGTCCGCCGGGGCGATGACCTGGCGGCTGCGGGACTTGACGGACACGTCATGGCCCTCGGCCGCCTTGCGCAGCGCGCCGACGGTGGCCCGGGTGCGCGGGACGTGGGCGAACGGGTCGAACGAGTACCAGCGCATCGCGTTCCCGTGGGTCATCTTGTCGGTCTCGTCGTCCGTCACGGAGTTGGCGGTGAGCACCTCGTGCAGCTGCTCCGGCGCGTTCGGCCACATGGAGTCGCTGTGCGGGTAGTCGGCCTCCCAGCAGATGTTGTCGATGCCGATCTCGTTGCGCAGCCGCACCCCGATCGGATCGCTGATGAAGCAGGTGAGGAAGTGCTCGCGGAAGATCTCCGAGGGCAGCTTGCCGCCGAAGTCCTGGAGGGTCCACGTGGCGTGCATCTCGTAGGTGCGGTCGAGCCGCTCCAGGAAGTAGGGGATCCAGCCGGTGCCGCCCTCCGACAGGGCGATCCTGATGGCCGGGTACTCCTTGAGCACGCGGGACCACATCAGGTCGGCGGCGGCCTGGACGAGGTTGATCGGCTGGAGGGTGATCATCACGTCCGGCGGGGCGTCGGGGGCGGTGACGGCGAGGCGTCCCGAGGAGCCGATGTGCAGGTTCATCACCGTGCCGCAGTCGGTCAGGGCACGCCATACCGGGTCCCAGTACTCGGAGTGGAAGCTGGGGTAGCCGAGCGGGACCGGGTTCTCGGGGAAGGTGAGCGAGTGGCAGCCCTTCTCGGCGACCCGGCGGATCTCCTGGGCGCACAGTTCGGCGTCCCAGATGGCGGGCAGGGCCATCGGGATGAACCGGCCGGGATGGGCGGCGCACCACTCGTCGATGTGCCAGTCGTTGTAGGCGCGGACCAGGGCGAGCGAGAAGTCGGAGTCCTCGGTGGCGAACAGGCGGGCGGAGAAGCCGGGGAAGGAGGGGAAGTTCATCTGCGCGAGGACGCCGCCGGCGTTCATGTCGGCGACCCGCTCGTCGACGTCGTAGCAGCCGGGCCTGATCTCGTCGAGGCCCTGCGGGTCCATGCCGTACTCCTCCTTGGGGCGGCCGGCGACCGCGTTGAGCGCGGCGTTGCCGACGCTGTTGTCCCGGAACTGCCACACGTCGCTGCCGTCCTCGCGGTGGACCAGGCGCGGGGCGTCCTTCTTGTAGCGGTCCGGCAGGTGGTTCGCGAACAGGTCGGGCGGCTCGATGATGTGGTCGTCGACGCTGATGAGGATCATGTCGTCGCGGTTCATGCGGGCTCCTTGGGGCTCGGGTCAGTCCGATGCGGGCAGTGCCTTGGGCGCCTTGATCTGCAACGGCTGTCCGCCGTAGGTGAGTTGACCTGCGCCGGAGGCGGTGCAGAGGAGTTCGAGGGTGTCGGCGGCGTCGACGTACCGCTTTCCGATGAGCGTGCCGGACGGTTCTTCGTCGGCCGGTGCGGCGGGGGCGTCCCGGGCCGGGACCATCGGCAGGCCGCCGCACTCGATCGGGCCCTCCGCACTCGCCGGGGCCCGGATGACGATCACCCGGGTGGTGGAGGTGGCGGAGGCGAGCTGGTCACCTGGGCGAGGGAGCAGCGCCATTGCGCGGTTCTCCTTCCGGTGCGGGTGAATCGACTTCTGGTGCGGGTGAATCGGCTTGTGGTGCGGGTGAATCGGCTTCTGGGGCGGGTGCGTCGGCCGGCTTCGGAGCGACGGCGGGACCGCCGAGGCGCTCCCCGAGCCGGTCCAGGTCGTAGGACTGCCGGACGAGCCAGAAGCGCAGGAAGCCGCTGAGCGAGTAGCGGAGGAAGAGCGCGGCGCCCACCACGGCGGCCGTGATGCCGCCGAGGCCGAGGGAGAGCGCGTCCCCCTGTGCGAGCGAGTTGTCCGTGGCGTGGGCGAGGGGGAAGGCGAGGGCACCGAGCGCGAGGCCCGCGGTCATGAGCAGTCCGCCGAGGCGGAGCCAGAGGGCGGTGCGCGCCGCGGCGGGGTCGGGGATCTTCAGTTCGGCGAGTTCACGGACGAACCGGTCCGCCCGCGAGGCCGGTACGGGGGTCGACGTCATGTGGGGCTCCCCAGGTAGTAGGTGGACAGTTCGGCCTGCAGGGAGCTGTCGGGGTGCCCCTGCCACTGGACGCGGCCACGGACCAGGACGGCGGCGTGGTCGGCGATCTTCAGTACGGCTGCGGCGAACTGCTCCACGACCAGCACCGCGACGCCCTGCCGGGCGATCCCGGCGACGAGTTCGTACAGTTCGGCGACGACCAACGGGGCGAGCCCCATGGAGAGTTCGTCGAGGAGGAGCACGGCGGGATCGGTGGCCAGGCCGCGGGCGAGGGCGAGCATCTGCTGCTCGCCGCCGGAGAGGGTGCCGGCCTGCTGGGTGCGGCGGGCGGCGAGGACGGGGAAACGGCTGTACGCGGTCTCCTCGATCTCCTCCCGGCGGCGGCCGCGGCCGCAGAAGGTCATCATCAGCAGGTTGTCGCGGACGGAGAGGTTGGGGAAGACGCCGCGGCCCTCCGGGATCAGGCAGACCCCGGCGCGGGCCAGGCGGCCGGGACGGATGCCGGTGACGTCCCGGCCGCCCATCAGCAGGTGCCCGGCGCCGGCCGGATGCAGTCCGGCGGCGACCTTCAGGACAGTGGTCTTGCCCGCGCCGTTGGGTCCCAGGAGTGCCACCACCTGGCCCGCGGCGACGGTCAGATCCACACCGTGCAGCACGGTGATGCCGTGGTAGGCGGCGCGGACGCCGCGGAGTTCCAGCAGCGGGCCGGCGTACACGGTCATGGCTCCCCCAGGTAGGCCGCGAGGACGGTCTCGTTCTGCTGGATCCCGGCCGGCGGGCCGCACGCCACGACCCGGCCGAGGTCGAGGACGTACACGTCGTCGCAGACGGCCATGACCAGGCTCATGTCGTGTTCGACCAGGACGACCGCCGTGCCCTCGGCCGCCAGGGAGCGCAGCAGGCCGGCGAAGCGCTCGGTCTCCTCGGCGTCCTGTCCGGCCGCGGGTTCGTCGAGGAGCAGCAGACGGGGGCTCTGGACGAGCGCGCGGCCGACCTCGACGAGGCGGGCGATGCCGGTGGGCAGGGCGTCCGCGGGGGCCTGGGCCGTGTCGGTCAGGCCGAGGCGTGCCAGGACCTCGTCCGCCGTACGGGCCGCGTGGCCGCGTCGGGGCCCGAGTTCCGCGGCGACGAGGAGGTTGTCGCGGACGGAGAGCCGGCCGAAGAGTTCCAGGTGCTGGAAGGTCCGGGACAGTCCGCGCCGTGCCCGGCGGGCAGGCCCCTCGCGGGTGATGTCCCGGCCGTCCAGCCGCACCCGGCCGGTCTGCGGGCGGCGGAGCCCGGAGACGGTGTCGAACAGGGTGCTCTTCCCGGCCCCGTTGGGGCCGATCAGGCCGGTGACCCGGCCGGCCTCGGCGGCCAGCGACACCCGGTCCAGGGCCCGCCGGCCGCCGAACGCGACGGTGATCCCCTCGACTTGCAGCAGCGGTTCAGCTTGCGGCGGCGGTGGCACGGCTGAGCACCTCCCCGTCCTCGGGCCGCCATGGGCGTCGTACGCCCCACCACTCCGGCGGAATGTCGACGGGGGCGGCCTCGCGCATGGCGGCCCGGCCGCGCAGGGTCACGGCCGCCAGCAGGGCGACGGCCAGGGACGGCGGGCCGCCGTCCGGGACGAGGGCGGCGGACGCCCAGCACGCGGCGAGCACCCCGAGCAGTACGGTCAGCAGCGGCCGGTCGCGGCCGAGTGGCGCCCAGTCGGCCTTAAGCCGTGCGATCACACCGCTCGGACTGTGCGCGAAGCCCATGCCCGCGAGGGCGATGAGGAGGGCGGACAGGTTCTGTGCCCAGGGACCGAGCCCGTCCAGCAGTTGGGTGGGCACGACGTACGCGAGCCCCGTGAACAGGCCGGTGCCGACCGAGCCGAGGCCGCCGACGACCGCGATCAGGAAGACGGGCAGTCCGGCGACGAGGTTGAACCGGTCGGCGGTGACGGTCTGGAGCTGCATGCCGTAGAGGGCGCCGCCCAGTCCCGCGATGCCCGCGGAGAGGGCGAAGACCGCGACCTTGGCGACCAGCAGGCGGCCGCCGAGGGTGGCGTAGGCGGCCTCGCTGTCGCGCAGGGCGATCAGCCGGCGGCCGAAGCGGGCGCGCCGCAGCCACGCCACTCCGAGCGTGGTGACGGCGAGGCAGCCGGCGGCGATGACGAGCAGTTCGGCCGGTGCGGTGAGGTGCAGGCCGAACAGGTCGGGGCCGGTCACGGAGACCGAGCCCTGGTCGAACAGGGCGATGTGCACGCCCAGGACGTCGAAGGCCGGCAGGGTGAAGATCCACCGGTCGAGGACGGTGGCGAAGGCGACGGTGCCGAGCGCCAGGTAGATCCCCGAAAGGCGCAGCGCGGGCAGTGCGACCAGGGCGCCGACGGCAGCGGCGACGAGGACGGCGGCCGGCAGCGCCCACAGCTCGCCGTGCGCGCCGAGGTGGCCCCAGACCACCGCGCCGATCCCGGCGATGGAGAGCTGGCAGAGGGAGACCTGCCCCGCGTATCCGGCGAGCGGCACATAGGACAGGGCGATCACACCGAGCGAGAACAGCGTGCCGTACGAGATGACCTGGTCCTCGCTCAGCACGCTGACCAGGAACAGCGCGAGCACGAGGACGCTGCCCGCGAGGAGCAGGCTGCCCCGCCGGCCCGGCAGCGGGACGCGGACCACCGTTCGGTCGCGGCCGCGCAGCCGGCGGTGCGGGAAGGCGAGCAGCGCCAGGAAGAGCAGCAGGGCGGGGGCGGCGAGGCGCAGGCCGGGCAGGTAGTCGTTCTGTGGCAGGTAGCCGGCCAGGTAGGCCTCCATCAGGCCGACGACGACTGCGCCCAGGAAGGTGAGGGGCAGGCTGCGCAGCCGCCCGAAGACGGCGGCGGTGTAGGCGCTGACGATGAGCAGGGAGAGCTGCTGGGCGTCGAGCGCGACGGTGGGCGCGATGAGGATCCCGCCGATGGCCGCGAGCTGGATGCCGAGCACCCAGGCCAGCCGGCCGGCGCGCAGCGGATCGGCGCCGGTCAGCCCGGCGAGGGCGCGGTCGTCGACGCAGGCGCGCATCTCGGTGCCGGCCCGGGTGCGATGGAGCAGGAACCACAGGCCGGCGGCGATGGCGAGCGCGGTCGCCATGGTGGTCGCCTGGTGCCAGGTGACGACGGCCGGGCCGAGCCGGACGGCAGGCTGACCGGCGAAGAACGGGGTCAGTGGGCGCGGCGTGTCGGGATCCCAGACCCAGCGGGCGAGCGCGATGCAGCCGGCGAGCAACGCGACCGTCATGACGAGCCGTTCGGCCTCGCCCAGGGCCTGTACCGGGCGCATCAGGACCCGTTCGACGAACAGGCCGAAGGCGGGCGCGAGGACGAGGAGTACGACGGCCAGGGCGACCGGCACCGGCAGGCCCCAGCCGACGGCGAGCTGCCAGTAGGCGAAGGCGGCGAGCATTCCGGCCGCGCCGTGGGCGAAGTTGAAGACCCCGGCCGTGGTGTGGGTGAGCACCAGACCGCTACCGATCACGGCGTAGATGGCGGCGGTGCTCAGGCCGACCACCGTGAAGGCCAGGAACTGATCCATGGGTTGGAAACTAGCTTCTCACTAGAGGAGAATCAACCATTCGCACAAGGGGAGGTTGCTTCACGCGGCATCGGCGTTGACGGCGGCAGGTCCGCATGGAAGCGTGATACTCGATTTCGAGAATCACATTCTCACCGAGCGACCGTGGAGGCCCCCTTGAGTGCCACCGACGACCTGATCGAGATCCAGCAGCTGCTCGCCCGGTACGCGGTCGCCATGACCCGTGGGGACGTGGACCGGGTCCTCGGCGTCTTCACCCCGGACGGAAGCTACAGCGCGTTCGGCGACACCTACCCGCTGGACGAGTTCCCCGCGCTGGTCGCCGCCGCCCCCAAGGGCCTCTTCCTGGTCGGCACACCGGAGATCGAGCTGGCCGGCGACACCGCCACCGGCACCCAGCCGCTCTGCTTCGTCGAGCACTCCGAGCACCGGATGCGCATCGGCTACTACCACGACACCTACGCCCGCACCCCGGAAGGCTGGCGGCTGCGCACCCGGGCCATGACCTTCATCCGCCGCAGCGGGGACCACGACTCCGGCCGCCCGCACGCCTTCGACCGTACGCGGTCATGAGGACCGCCGAGTTCCGGCAGGGGCTGCGCGCCTGGCTGCACGACAACGACCTGACGCCCCCGCCCGACGCCTCACCAACTGACTCCCCCGACGGCTCCCTGGACGCCCAGGTCGCCCAACTGGCCCGGGTGCGGGCGGCGTTGTGGGACGCGGGCTGGATGCGGTACGGCTGGCCGCGTGCGGTCGGCGGGCTCGGCGGCAGCGGCACCCTGCGCGCGGTGCTCGGCGAGGAGATCGCCTCGCGGGCGCTGGCGGAGCCCGGCATCTGGTCGATGGTCGAGGTGCTGGTGCCGACCGTCGTCGGCTACGCGCCGCCCGCGCTCGCCGCCGAACTGGTGCCGCGGCTGCTGTCCGGCCGGGAGCAGTGGTGCCAGGGCTTCTCGGAACCGGGCTCGGGCAGCGACCTGGCCTCGCTGACGACGCGGGCGGTGCCCGACGGTGACGCCTGGGTGGTGTCCGGCCAGAAGGTGTGGACGAGCCTCGCCCAGTACGCGGCCCGCTGCGTACTGCTGGCCCGCACCGGCGGCCCTGGCCACGCCGGCATCAGCGCCTTCCTCCTCGACATGGACAGCCCCGGCATCACCGTACGGCCGCTGCGCACCCTGCACGGCGTCGACGAGTTCGCCGAGGTCTTCCTCGACGAGGTGCGGGTACCGGCGCACCGCATGCTGGGCGCCCCCGGCGACGGCTGGCGCCTGGCCATGGACCTGCTGCCGCACGAACGCTCCACCTGCTTCTGGCACCGCGTCGCCCACCTCTACGGCACCCTGGACCGGCTCCTCGCCGACGACTGCGAGCAGGACCCCGACGCCCTCGGCTCCGCCTGGCTCGACCTGCACACCGTGCGCTGCCGGTCGGCCGCGACCCAGCGGAGACTGGCGGAGGGCGGACGGCTCGGCCCGGAGACATCGGTCGACAAGATCCTCCTGGCCACCGCCGAGCAGCGGCTGTTCGACACCGCGCGCGATCTCCTGCCGGGCACGGTCGAACTGGCCGAGGACGCCTCGTGGCGCACCGGCTACCTGTACGCGCGGGCCGCCACGATCTACGGCGGCACCGCGGAGATCCAGCGCAACATCGTCGCCCGTCGCCTGCTCGGCCTCGGAAAGGAGTGACACGCGGTGGACACCGCCGAACGCGAACTTCTGGAAGAGGCCCTGCGCAAGGCCATGACGATGAGCGAGCCCGGCGCCGGGCTCGACTCCGCGCTCGCCGACCTCGGCTGGCCGCAGATGCTCGCCGAGGAGCCCGACACCGCCGTCCCGCTGGTCTTCCGGCTGCTCGGGGAGACAGGGACGCAGGCCGCCGTGCTCAACGACGTCGTCCTGCACGCGGCCGGGCGGCCCGTCGGAGGGACCCTGCCACTGCCGTACGCGGGCGGGGTGTGGGTGGAGTGGGCGCGGGACGGCTCCGCGACGCCGAGTGCTCTCGACCCGGGGCTGCCGCTGCGCCGGGTGGACCCGGGCGAGGCCGTCCCGCTCGCCGCCGGGCGGCGGGCGCTGGGCTGGTGGCTGCTCGGCACGGGTCGCGCGATGCTCGCACTCGCGCGGGAACACGTCCTGGACCGGCGGCAGTTCGGACGCCCCCTCGCCTCCTTCCAGGCCCTTCGGCACCGGCTCGCCGAGACCTACGTGGCGCTGGAGGGAGCCGAGGCGGCCCTGGCCGCGGCCGCGGACGACACCGGCTCGCTGCTCGCCAAGGCCGTAGCGGGGCGGGCCGCGCTCACCACCGCCCGCCACTGCCAGCAGGCCCTCGGCGGCATCGGCTTCACCGCCGAGCACGCACTGCACCGGCACGTCAGACGGGCTCTCGTCCTCGACGGACTGCTCGGCTCGACCCGTGAACTGACCCGGGAGGCGGGCGCGTCGCTGCTGCGCGAGCGCCGGACGCGCCGCCTCGTCGACCTGTGAGGGCACACGTGACCACGGATCTCTGGACGGACCTCCTCGGCTGCCTCGACCTCACCGCCCACGGCGCCGGCGCCTACGAGGCCCGCTCACAACAGCTGCGGTACCGGCGGCTGTTCGGCGGCCAGCTCCTCGCCCAGTTCGCGCGCGCCGCCTGTCTGGCCGCGCCCGGCAAGGCGCTGAAGTCCCTGCACACGCAGTTCCTGCGCGAGGGCCGCACCGGGGAACCGGTGCGCTACGAGGCCGAGGTGCCGCAGCACGGCCGTACCTTCGCGACCGTGCGGCTCACCGCCCGCCAGGCGCACGGAGTCGTCGCGGTGGCGAGCGCGAGTCTCCATGTCTGGGAGGAGGGGCCGGACCGGCAGACGGTGGACCCCGCGCCGGTGCTGCCCGGCCCGGAGCGCACGGTCGAACTCGGGCTGCTGCCCTGGGAGTCACGGGCGGCCACCGACCTCGACACCGCGAAGTCCGAGCCTCCCGCCTACGAGTTGTGGACGCGCATCCCGGCCGCACCGCCGGATCTCGTCCCCGCGCTCCTCGCCTACGCCACCGACCTCACCCCGATCGGCACCGCGCTGCGCCCCCGGGAAGGCCTCACCCAGGCGGACGCGGGCCGGGCGTTCACTTCAGCCGTGACCACGCAAACCATCTGGTTCCACCGCCCGTTCAGCACCGGGCGGTGGCTGCTGCTGCGCCAGCACAGCCCGCTGGCCGCACACGGGCGGTGCTTCGGACGCGGCGACGTCCTCACCGAGGACGGGACACTGCTCGCCTCCTACGCACAGGAGGCGCTGCTGAGGTTCGGCGGCTAGCCGCCGCGCCCCGACCGGTCAGGGCGCGGGCACCTCCAGGACCAGGGCGGAGCCCATGCCGCCGCCCGCGCACATCGCGGCCACGCCCACTCCCCCGCCCCGGCGCCGCAGTTCGTGGACGAGGGTGACGACCATGCGTGTCCCGGTGGCGGCCACGGGGTGGCCGAGCGAGCAGCCGCTGCCGTTGACGTTCACCGCGTCCGGGTCGAGGCCGAGGCGGCGGATCACGGCGACCGGTACGACGGCGAAGGCCTCGTTGATCTCGAAGAGGTCCACGTCGGGGACCGACATCCCGGCCCGCTCCAGCGCCTTGGGGATGGCGAGCACGGGGGTCAGCCCGGTCTCGGCCGGGTCCAGGGCGACCGAGGCCCAGGAGCGCACCCGGGCCAGGGCGGGCAGTCCCAGCCGCTCGTCGGCGACCACGACGGCGGCAGCCGCGTCGTTGGCACCGCAGGCGTTCCCGGCCGTGATCGAGAACCCCTCGATCTCGGGGTGCAGCGGCTTGAGCGCAGCCAGCCGCTCCGCGCTGGTGTTCCGGCGCGGATGCTCGTCGGCCTCGAAGGGGCCGTAGGGTGTCTCGACGGCCACGAGTTCGCTCTTGAACCGGCCCTCGTCCTGGGCGCGTACGGCGTTGCGGTGCGAGCGCAGCGCCCACGCGTCCATCTCCTCGCGGCCGATGCCCTCCTGTACGGCCGTGTTCCAGCCCACGGTGATCGACATGTCGAGGTTGGGCGCGTCCGGGCGGTCGGGATGTGTGGGCGGCACCCAGCGTTCGGCGTCCTGGAAGGCCAACGTGGGTGCGGTGGAGGTGGAGTTGACGCCTCCGGCGAGGACGAGGCGGTCCATGCCGGCCCGGACCGAGGCCGCGGCGGTCTGTACGGCGGCGAGTCCGGCGGCGCAGTGCCGGTTGAGGGCGAGGCCGGGGACCCGGGGCAGCCCGGCGGTGAGGGCCGCGTGCCGGGCGACGACCCCGCCGCCGTAGTGGGACTCGGCGAGCACCACGTCGTCGACGAGCGCGGGGTCGAGCCCCTCCGCGGTCGCCGAGACGATGCGGTCGGCCAGGTCGTAAGCGGTGGTACTGCGCAGGGTGCCTTTGAACGCGGTGCCGATCGGGGTGCGCAGGGCGGTGACGAGGACGGCCTCAGGCATCGGCGGTCTCCTCCAGTTCGGCGACGAGGGTCCGGCGCAGGAGCTTGCCGGTGGCGGTGCGGGGCAGTTCGGGGCGGAAGACGACGAGGTCGGGCGTCTTCGAGGAACGCAGGTGACGGAGGACGAAGGCCCTGATGTCGGCGGGGTCCCCGGAGCCGACCAGGACGGCCACCAGCCGCTGCCCCCACTCAGGGTCGGCGACCCCGAGCACGGCGGCCTCCCGCACCCCCGGGTACCGGAGGAGTACATCCTCGATCTCGGCGGGGGCGATGTTCTCGCCGCCGCGGATGATCGTGTCGTCGGCGCGCCCCTCGACGAACAGGTACCCCGCGCCGTCGAGCCGTCCCCGGTCGCGGGTGGCGAACCAGCCGCGGTCGTCCAGCACCCGGCCGCCGGCGTACTCCCCCGAGATCTGCTCGCCACGCACGAAGACGAGCCCGGTCTCCCCCGCGTCGAGCACCTTGCCGTCCTCGTCCCGGATCTCGACCTCGATCCCGGGCAGCGGGCGGCCGACCGAGCCGAGCCGGGCCCGTACGGCCGGGTCCTCGGCGGCCAGGGCCTGCCGGTGGTCGTCGGGGCCGAGGACGCAGATGGAGGACGCGGTCTCGGTCAGACCGTACGCGTTGACGAAGCCGGTCTCCGGGAACTGCCGCAGCGCCCGCTCCACCACCGGGCGCGGGGTGCGCGCACCGCCGTAGGCGAGGCTGCGCAGGGTGGGCGTCCCGGCCTGGCGCTCGCCGAGTTCGGCGGTGACGCGGGCGAGCATGGTCGGCACCAGCATGGCGTGGGTGACGCGCTCGCTCCGTACCGTCGCCAGCCAGTCCGCCGCCTCGAAGGAGGCCTGGTAGACGATCCGGCGGCCCGCGTAGAGGTTCGTCAGCAGGTTCATCAACCCGGCGACGTGGTACGGCGGGAGGGCCACCAGGGTCGCGTCGTCGACGTCGGCCGAGCCGAAGTCCTGGGTGTTGAAGACGTAGGCGAGCAGGTGGCGGTGGCGCAGCAGTGCCGCCTTGGGCGCGGAGGTGGTGCCGCTGGTGTAGAGGGTGACGGCGGTGGCGTCCCGGTCGTCGGGGGTCGGCCGCCAATCGGCGTCCCCGGAGGGAGCGAGGAGGGCGTCGAGGTCGCCGGGGCGCAGGACGACCGCGCCCGGGTGCCGCTCCAGCAGGGCGGCCGACTGATCTTCCCCCAGGCGGTAGTTGAGGGGGACGAAGGGGACACCGGCCAGGGCCGCGCCGAACAGGGCGACGGGGTAGGCGAGGTGGTTCGTGCCGAGGTACAGGACCGCGGGGCGGTCGCGGAAGCGGTCGGCCGCATGACGCGCGAGGCGCTGGAGTTCGGCGGCCGAGAGCGAACGGCCGCCCTCGGTGACGGCCGGCCGGTCTCCCGCGGAGGCGGCCATTTCCAGGATCACGGCTATGTTCATGAGAATGGCATTCTCATACACTCAGAGCCTTACTCGCAAGAGAGGGGAACGGCGATGCTCATCGAGGGTTCCTCGGCCCTGGTGGTCGGCGGCACGGGCGGACTGGGCGAGGCGACGGTACGACGCCTGCACGCGGCGGGCGTGCGGGTCGTGGTCGCCGACCTGGCCGACGACAAGGGCAAGGCCCTCCAGGAGGAGCTGGGGGTGCGGTACGTGCGCGCGGACGCCACCGACGAGGAGTCGATGACCTCGGCGGTCGAAGCGGCTTCGGAGGAAGGCGAGTTCCGCACGGCGGTGGACTGTCACGGCGGGCCCGCGCACGGCGGTCGGCTCGTCGGCAAGGACGGGGCGCCGCTGGATCTCGCCGGTTTCCGAACCACGGTCGACGTCTACCTGACCGGGGTGTTCAACGTCATGCGCCTGGCCGCCGCGGCCATCGCCCGCACCGCGCCCGCCGGGGCGGACGGCGAGCGCGGTGTGATCGTGACGACGTCGTCCATCGCCGCGTACGAGGGCCAGATCGGCCAGCTGCCGTACGCCGCGGCGAAGGGCGGGGTGAGTGCGATGACCCTGGTGGCCGCCCGCGACCTGTCACCGCTGGGCATCCGGGTGGTGTCGATCGCCCCCGGCACGGTCCTCACCCCCGCGTACGGCAAGGCCGCCGACCAGCTGGAGGCGTACTGGGGCCCGCAGGTGCCCCACCCGCGCCGGATGGGCCGCCCGGAGGAGTTCGCGGCCCTGGTCCAGCACCTGTGCGAGAACAGCTACCTCAACGGCGAAGTGGTCCGCCTGGACGGGGCGTTGCGGTTCCCTCCCAAGTGACGTACACCCAATGCCCCGAAAGGGGACCGAGCGTTGCGGTTCCCTCCGAAGCGACGCCCACACCAGCGCCCCGAAAGGGGCGCGGGGCTGTATCGATGTGCGGCTACCGCCGCGTGGGCGCGACCAGCCACGACGGCGCCGCGGCCGAACGACATCAGTCACCCGCCATCTCCTGGCGAGCCTTCTCCCACAACCACCCCGCGTAGGCGTGGAACGCCTCACCCATCCTCCGGTTCAGCTTCCCCGCCAGTGCACGCGCATGGCTGCCCTCCAGCAGCGCGGCGAGCCGGAAACAGGCCAGCACCTGGTACCAGCGGAACGCGGACACGTCCCGGCCGGTCCGCTCGGCGTAGTACGCGACGAGCTCGGCACGGGAGGGCATGCCGTCCCAGGGCCGGAGCTGGGGGTCGCTGCCGGGCGGGTCGCCCGGCTCTCGCCAGGCCGTGAGGATCCAGGCGAGGTCGAGCAGCGGGTCCCCCAGGGAGGCCATCTCCCAGTCGACGACGGCGGCGAGGCGGGGAGCGTCGTGGGCGAACATGACGTTGGCGAACTGCAGGTCCCCGTGGACGATCCCGGTCGCGCCCTGCTTCGGCGCGTGCGCGACCAGCCAGTCGGCCACGGCGTCCACGTGCGGGTTCTCGCTCTCCAAATAGGCCGGGTCGGTGCGGTAACCGTGCAGCACCTTCAGGTACTTGGGGGTCTGCCGCGCCAGCCAGCCCTCCGGACGCCCGAGGTCGGCCAGACCGTGCGCGTCGGGGTCCACCGCGGCCAGCCGCGCGGCGCCGTCGACGAGGGCGAAGGAGACCGCGCGCCGCCACTCGGGGTCCTCCCCGTAACGGCCGGGCAGTTGCCCGCGGGGCATGAAGCCGTCGATCTTCTCCAGGACGGAGAAGGGCGCGCCGAACACCGCCTCGTCCTGCACGCTCGCGTACAGGCGGGGGTGCGGAACATCGGTCGAGGCGAGGGCGCCCAGGACCCGGCTCTCGCGGCGGAAGGCGTCGGAGGCGCCGGCCTTCAGGTGGCGGCCGGGCCGACGCAGCACGAGTTCGGTGCCGTCGGCCCGGCGCAGGACGAACAGGAGGTTCTGCGCTCCGCCGGTGAGCGGTTCGAGCGCGGTGACGGGGCCGTCGCCGGGCAGCTCGGCGACGCCGGACCAGGAGTTGAGGCGGTCGAGGTCGGCCTGCGTGTCGTCGGCAGCGGGCGTTTCCTGGGTGCTCACCGGGTCACCGCCGTTCCGCTCAGGCGGTCCGCGTACTTCGCGCGGGCCGCGGCCAGCCGGGTGGGCAGATGGGCCGAGCCGAACAGCTGGTCGTCCGCCGGGGTGACGTCCTTCAGCAACAGCCGGGCGATGACGTCCTGGTGGACCTCGGTGGGACCGTCGGCGACACCGAGGGTGGGGCCCGAGTTCCACATCTTGGCCAGGGGCAGCTCGTTGGAGACGCCGAGCGCGCCGTGCAGGTGCAGGGCCCGGTAGGCGACGTCGACGAGGACCTTGGGCGTGGCGACCTTGACGCCGGAGACGTGCAGCCGGGCCCGGCGGGCGTCGGCCGGGTCGCCGGTCTCGGCCGCCCGGTCCGTCTGCCAGGCGGCGTGCAGGACCTGGAGGCGGAACTGCTCGATCTGCACCCAGGTGTCGGCGAGTTGGTGACGCACGGCCTGCTGGTCGGAGAGCGGGCCGCCGCGGGTGCGCCGGGAGGCGATGCGTTCGGTCATCATCTCCAGCGCGCGCCGGCACTGACCGACCGAGCGCATCGCGTGGTGCAGCCGGCCGCCGCCGAGGCGGGTCTGCGCGATGAGGAACCCGGAGCCGGGCTCGCCGAGCAGGTTCGCGGCCGGCACCCGGCAGTCGGTGAACCGCAGGTAGGCGTGGACGCCCTCGCCGAGCGGCTCGCCGGCCATGCCGGTGCCGCGCACCATCTCCATGCCGGGTGTGCCGGCCGGGACCAGGATCATGGACGCGCCCTTGTGCACGGGCACGTCGGGGTCGGTGACCACCATGGCGATGACGAAGGCGGCATGGGGGTAGTTGGAGGCGAACCACTTCTCGCCGTCGATCACCCACTCCTCGCCGTCACGGACGGCACGGCAGGTGAAGCCGCCGGGGTCCGCACCGCCGGTCGGCTCGGTCATCGCGAAGGTGGACACGATCCGCCCGTCGAGCAGCGGCTCCAGGTACTCCTTGCGCTGCTCCTCGGTGGCGTAGTGGGCGAGGATCTCGGCGTTGCCGGAGTCCGGGGCCTGGGTGCCGAACACCATCGGCGCCCAACTCGACCGGCCCAGGATCTCGTTGAGCAGTCCGAGGTTCACCTGCCCCATGCCCATGCCGCCGAGCGAGGGCGGCAGATGGGCGGCCCACAGCCCCTGCTCGCGGACCTGCCGCTGCAGCGGGCGGACCACTTCGCGGAAGACCTCGCTGTCGCGGTCGTAGGGCTCGGCGTTGCCCGGGAACAGCACGTCGAGCGGTTCGATCTCCGCACGGACGAACTCCACGGCCCAGTCGAGCCTCTCCTGGAACGCGGCGTCGGTACTGAAGTCCCACATGACGCATCCACCTTCCTTCAGAATGGCGTTCTGAAATTAACAGAACGTCATTCTCGCGTCCAGGGACAGGACTCACCTCCTGCGGGGATCGGGCGCGCGTACGCCCGCGAGCAGGAACCCGACCAGGTGCTCGGTCTCCGCGCGTCCGGGCACCTCCTCGGTGAACAGCCAGTACTGCAGAGCCGCGACGACCGCGCCGGCCGTGGTCCGGGCGGAGCGCATCGGGTCGCCGGACCCCAACTCGGCGGCCGGCTGGGCGAACAGTGCGGCCAGGGCGTCCACCAGCGCGACGGTGACATGCGAGGCCCGCGGAGCGTGTCCGGTGGCGTTGGCCAGGACGGCCCGGGTCTGGCGGGCCAGGGTCACGTCGGCAGCCTGCCGTACAACAGCTTCGAGCCCCGCCCGCAACCGGGCCTCCGGCCCCCGCCCTGCCGCCCGAGCGATGCGGTGCCGGACATACCCCACGAGCGCATGCGCCCCACGCTCCACGATGGCCTCGACCAGGGCGTCCTTGCTCTCGAACGAGCGGTAGAAGGCGTCGTTCGACAGCCCCGCGGCGGCCACGATGTCGGCCACCCGGGGCCGCCGCCCACCGCCCGCCACCATCAGGGCCAGTCCGGCGTCCAACAGCGCCTCGGCGTCGCGATCCCGAATGCTATTCTGCATATCGGAGAACGCTACTCTCGTCATCGAGAACGCTCCAGGAGGCGGACGTGGGCTACGCGGACGAACTGTTCGACCTCTCCGGCCGCGTGGTCCTCGTGACCGGCGGCAGCCGGGGACTGGGACGGGCCATGGCGTTCGGGGCGGCCCGCTGCGGTGCGAACGTCGTCGTCGCCAGCCGGAATTACGAGGCCTGCGCCGCCGTGAGCGCCGAGATCGAGAAGGAGACGGGGCGTACGGCGTTCCCGTACGCCGTCCACGTGGGCCGCTGGGACGAGCTGCCCGGCCTGGTCGACGCCGTCTACGCACGCTTCGGCAGGCTCGACGCGCTGGTCAACAACGCCGGGATGTCCCCCGTCTACGAGGATCTGGCCGACGTCACGGAGAAGATGTTCGACGCGGTGCTGAGCCTCAACCTGAAGGGCCCGTTCCGCCTGTCCGTGCTCGCGGGAGCGCGGATGTCGGAGGCCGGGGGCGGCACGATCGTCAACGTCAGCTCCACCGGCTCGGTCCGGCCGCGGCCCGCGATCGTGCCGTACGCGGCCGCCAAAGCGGGACTCAACGCGGTGAGCGTGGGTCTGGCGCAGGCGCTCGGCCCGTCGGTGCGGGTCAACACCCTGATGTGCGGCCCGTTCGACACCTGGGCCACCCAGGGCTGGCAGCAGGACCCGGAGCAGCTCGCCGAGGGCGTACGCGGCCACGCCCTGCGCCGCATCGGGGACCCGCGCGAGGTGGTGGGCGCCGCCCTCTACCTGATGTCGGACGCGTCCTCGTACACCAGCGGGGCGACCCTGCGGGTGGACGGGGGGATGCCGTGACCGGCAGCGCCCCGAAGGGGCGCGGGGCTGTATGGGATATGCGGCTGCCGCCGCGTGGGCGCGACCAGCCACGACGGCGCCGCGGCCGATCTACGACATACCGCGGCGCTCCCCGGGGAGCGCCTACGTGTTGTCGGCGCCGCCATGCTCGCCCAGCCCCGGCGGCGGCCCGTACGACGGCTCGTAGCCGCTGACCCGGAACGGGCTGCCGACCAGCCGGAGGCCGCCCGCGTCCACCACTGCGTCCGGAGCCTGGGCCAGTGCCTCGGGAAGGGCACGGACGGCCGCTGCGGGGACGCGGAGCGGACGCAGGCGGGCCTCCCAGCCGACGGCCGTGTCGGCGGCCAGCGCCTTGGTCACCGCGGCGATCACCTCGTCGCGGCGTGCCGCGCGTTCGGCCATCGTCGGGAAACCCTCGATGCCGGCCTCGGCGGCGAAGGTGCGCCAGAAGCCGTCGTGGGTGATGAACAGGGCCAGATGGCCGTCGGCGGTCGGGAAGAGCTGGGCGGGGACGTAGTAGGCGTGCGCGCCGCCCAGGCGGCGCGGGGCGACCTCGTCGTTGAGCCAGGCCGAGGCGTGGTAGTTGAGCTGGGAGAGCATCACGTCCCGCAGGGAGACCTCGATCTGTCCGCCCCGCCCCGAGACCACCAGCGCCAGCAGGCCTAGCGCGGCGGCGAGTCCCGCGGAGTTGTCGGCGGAGGAGTAACCGGGCAGCAGGGGCGGGCCGTCCGGGTCGCCGGTGAGGGCGGCGATGCCGGTGGCGGCCTGGACGACGTAGTCGAAGGCGGGTTCGTCGCCCGCGTCCATGCCCCAGCCGGTGAGGGCGACGCAGACGAGGCGTTCGTTGTGGGGCCTCAGGGCGTCGTAGGTAAGGCCGAAGCGGCGGATGGCGGACGGCTTGAGGTTGACGAGCAGGGCGTCCGAGTCGCGCACGAGGTCGTGCAGCCGGTCCTGCCCGCCGGGCGTCGTCAGGTCCAGGCGGACCGAGCGCTTGCCCCGGTTGAGGCTGGCGAAGTAGGCGTCGGACACCTGCCGGGACAGGTCGCCGCCGGGCGGCTCCACCTTCGTGACCCGCGCCCCGAGGTCGGCGAGCAGCATGGTCGCGTAGGGGCCGGCGAGGATGTGGCCGACCTCCAGGACGCGCAGCGCCGCCAGCGGGCCCGGCCCCCCGTCCGAGCGCGGCGCCGCCAGCGGGCCCGGCCCTCCGGTCACCGGAAGTCCGCGGCGAGGGCCGCGACCGTGTCCCGGGTGCGGAGCTTGGAGGCGACCAGTTCGTCCCGCCCGCTGCCGATGGGCAGCAGGCGGACGGACAGGTCGGTCACGCCCGCGTCGGCGAAGCGCCGGAAGCGGGCCGCGATGGCCGCCTCGTCGCCGGCCGCGGACAGGTCGCCGACGTCGCGTGCGTCGCCGTACTCCAGGAGCCGTTGGTAGTTGGGCGAGACCTCGGCCTCGCCGAGGATCCGGTTGGCGCGCTCCCGGGCCGCGTCCACCTCGTGCGGCGCGCAGAGGCAGACCGGGATGCCCGCGACGACGCGCGGGGCGGGCCGTCCGGCCGCCTCCGCCGCCTTGGTGAGGGTCGGTACGACGTGCTCGGCCACGGCCCGTTCGTCCGCCATCCACAGGACGGTGCCGTCGGTGTACTCCCCCGCGATGCGCAGCATCAACGGGCCGAGGGCGGCGACCAGGACCGGCAGCGGGGCGCGCGGGGCGAGGGTGAGCGGATTGTGCACGCGGAAGACGTCGTTCTCGACGTCGACCGAACTCGCGCCGCTGAGTGCCGCGTTGAGGACTTGGAGGTAGGCGCGGGTGTACATGGCGGGCTTCTCGTACGGGATGCCGAGCATGTCGCGGACGATCCAGTGGTGGGAGGCGCCCACGCCGAGGGCGAGCCGCCCGCCGGCGACCGCCTGGGCCGAGATCGCCTGCCGGGCCAGGGCCACCGGGTGCTGGGCGTGCACCGGGACGACCGCCGTGCCCAGTTCGATGCGCGAGGTGGCCTGCCCCATCAGGGAGACGGCGGTCAGGGCGTCGAAGTCGGTGGGCACCTGCGGCACCCACACGGTGTCGAAGCCGGCCTCCTCGGCCCAGCGGGCGTCGTCGGCCATGCGCGCCGCCTTGTGCGCCGCGTCGCCCCGCTCGGGACCGCTCATCACTCCGACTCGCATGTCAGCCCTCCTGGGCGGTCAGTGCACGGATGTCCGCGACGATGGCGGGCAGTGGGGTGCCGGTGGGGAACACGGCCGCCGCGCCGGCCTCCTGCAGCAGCGCCACGTCGGCGGCCGGGATCGTGCCGCCGACCACGACGGGGATGTCGGGCGCGCCCGCCGCGCGCAGTCCGCCGACCGTGCGGCGGGTCAGCGTGACATGGGCGCCGGAGAGGATCGACAGGCCGACCACGGCCACGTCCTCCTGGACGGCGGTGGCGACGATGTCCGCCACCCGCCACCGGATGCCCGTGAACACCACCTCGAACCCGGCGTCGCGGAGCCCGCGCGCCACCAGCTTGGCCCCGCGGTCGTGCCCGTCGAGCCCGGGCTTTGCGACGAGGATCCGCACCGGCCCGGTCATCAGAACACCACCGGCTGCCGGAACTCGCCCCACACCTCGCGCAGGGCTCCGGCCGTCTCGCCGACCGTGCAGTAGGCGTTGGCGCAGGCGATCAGGGGATCCATGAGGTTGGTGTCTCCTTCGGCGGCGCGTCTCAGCTCGGCGAGACGGGTGCGCACCTCGGCGGCGCTGCGCTCGGCCTTGACCTGGGCGAGCCGTTTCAGCTGCCGTTCCCGTCCCTCGCCGTCGAGTTCGTAGGTGGCCAGGTCGGGCGGGGGCTCCTCGGCGGTGAAGCGGTTGACGCCGACGACCGGCCGCTGCCCGGAGTCGACCTCCTGGTGCAGCCGCCAGGCCTCGTCGGCGATCAGCCCCTGGAGGTAGCCGTCCTCGATGCAGCGGACCATGCCGCCGTGCGCCTCCAGATCGGCCATGATCGCGGCGATCCGCTCCTCCGTGGCATCGGTGAGGGCTTCCACGAAGTACGACCCGCCCAGCGGGTCGGCCACGTTCGCCACCCCCGTCTCGTGGGCGAGGATCTGCTGGGTGCGCAGGGCGAGCGTGGCCGACTCCTCGCTGGGCAGCGCGAAGGGCTCGTCCCAGGCGGCGGTGAACATCGACTGCACGCCGCCGAGCACGGAGGCGAGCGCCTCGTAGGCGACGCGCACGGTGTTGTTGCGGGCCTGCGGCGCGTACAGCGAGGCCCCGCCGGCCACACAGCCGAAGCGGAACATGCACGCCTTGTCGGTCCGGGCGCCGAACCGCTCGCGCACGATCGACGCCCACCGCCTGCGCCCCGCACGGTACTTGGCGATCTCCTCGAAGAACTCGCCGTGCGTGTAGAAGAAGAAGGAGATCTGCGGGGCGAACTCGTCGATACTCATACGGCCGCGTTCCAGCACGGTCTCGCAGTACGTCACCCCGTCGGCGAGCGTGAACGCCATCTCCTGCACGGCGTTGGCGCCCGCGTCCCGGAAGTGGGCGCCCGCGACCGAGATCGCGTTGAAGCGGGGCACCTCGGCGGCGCAGAACTCGATGGTGTCCGCGATGAGCCTGAGCGACGGTTCGGGCGGCCAGATCCAGGTGCCGCGCGAGGCGTACTCCTTCAGGATGTCGTTCTGGATGGTGCCGGTCAGCCGGGCGCGCGGGATGCCGCGCTTCTCGGCGGCGGCGACGTAGAAGGCGAGCAGGACGGCCGCCGTGCCGTTGATGGTGAAGCTGGTGCTGATCCGGTCCAGCGGGATCGTGTCGAAGAGGATCTCGGCGTCGGCGAGGGTGTCGAGGGCGACTCCGACGCGGCCGACCTCGTCCGTGTACTCCGGGTCGTCGGAGTCGTAGCCGCACTGGGTGGGCAGGTCGAGCGCGACCGACAGGCCGGTGCCGCCCTGGTCGAGGAGGTAGCGGTAGCGGCGGTTGGACTCCTCGGGGGTGCCGAAGCCGGAGTACTGGCGCAGGGTCCAGGTGCGGCCCCGGTAGCCGGTGGGGTAGTTGCCGCGGGTGAAGGGGAAGGTGCCGGGGTCCGGGGGTTCGGCGCGCAGGTCGGCGGGGCCGTAGACCGGCTTGAGGGGGATGCCGGACGCGGTGCGGGGTTCGTCGGTCATGACAGCTGGTCCTTCATCACCTTTCCGGTGGCGTTCAGCGGCAGTTCCGTGCGGAACTCGACCTGCCGGGGCACCTTGAAGCCCGCCATCCGCTCCCTGGCCCACGCGATCAGCTCGGCCTCCGTCACCGTGCCGCGGGGCACCACGAACGCCTTGCCGACCTGGCCCATGCGGACGTCCGGCACGCCGATGACGGCGGCCTGGGCGACGGCCGGGTGCCGGAGCAGGAAGCCCTCGATCTCGGCCGGGTAGGCGTTGAAGCCGCCCACGATGAACATGTCCTTCTTGCGCCCGACGATCCTCAGCCGCCCGTCGCCGTCCATCTCGCCCAGATCGCCGGTGTGCAGCCAGCCGTCGGGGTCGACGGTCTCGGCGGTGGCCTCGGGGTCGTCGAGGTAGCCGAGCATGACGGCGTAGCCGCGTACGAGGACCTCCTTGTCCTCGGCGAGGCGCACCTCGAAGCCCTCGCACGGCTTGCCCACGGTGGTGGCGACGGCCTCGTACGGGTCGCCGGGCCGGGACGCGGTGACGGTGCCGGCCTCGGTGAGGCCGTAGCCGGTCATGAGGTGGGTGAAGGGAAGTTCGGTGGTGATGCGGCGGACCAGTTCGACGGGGATGTCGGCGGAGCCGGTCACCGCGACCCGCAGCGACGACAGGTCGTGCTTCTCGCCCGCTTGGAGAAGGGAGTGGTAGAGCGTCGGCGGTCCCGGCAGGATCGTCACCCGCTCCCGCGCCACCAGCTCCAGGACGTGCTCCACGTCGAAGACGGCGACGGGGAGCACGGTCGCGCCCCGGATCAGGGAGGCGACCAGGCCCGCCTTGTAGCCGAAGATGTGGAAGAACGGGTTGACGATCAAGTAGCGGTCACCTCGGCGGAGTTGGGCCAGTGCGCACCACTCGGCGTACAGGCGCAGCGTCTGACCGTGCGTCGTCATCACGCCTTTGGGGCGGCCGGTCGTGCCGGAGGTGAAGATGATGTCCGCGACGTCGTCCTCGCCGACCTCGCGCTCCAGCGGTTCCCCGGAGCCGAGGAATCCGTCCGCCCGCAGGTCGACGACGGGGACCCCGGGCGGTCCGGTGAACTCCCGGTCCAGGAAGCCGTTCTGGACGCACAGCACCCTGGCGCCGCTGCGGGCGACGATGTCGTGGGCCTCCTCGTCCCGGAAGCGGGTGTTCACCGGGACCAGCACGGCTCCCGCGGTGAGCGCGCCGAACGCGGCGATCGCCCACTCGGCCGAGTTCGGTGCCCACACCGCGACCCGGTCACCGGGCCGGACGCCCATCGAGGCGAACGCTCCGGCGGTGCGCCGGACTTGATCGGCGAAGCCGGTGAAGGTGAGCCGCAGGTCGCCGTCGACCACGGCCTCCGCGTCCCCGAACCGGTCTGCGGCGCTGCGCACCAGTTCGGGGATGCTGCGCCACGGCACCGTCGCGGTCATGCGTCGATCAGCCGGGCCAGGTTGCCGCCCATGACCCTGGCCTTGTCGGCCTCGGTCAGCCTGGCCAGGTGGTCGACGTAGGTGACCGGGTCGGCCAGGCCCTCCGGGTGCGGGTAGTCGGAGCCGAACAGGACGCGTTCGATGCCGATGAGGTCACCGAGCCGGGCCATGTCCTCCTCCCAGAACGGGCTGATGTGGATGTTCCGCCGGAAGACCTCGACGGGGTCCTCGTGGAACTCGTGGGGCATCTTCTTGTGCACGTCCGCGAGCCGGCCGAGCAGCGGTTCCACCCAGGAGGCGCCGTTCTCGATGACGGCGACCTTCAGGTCCGGGAAGCGGGAGAGCGTGCCGTGGCATATCAGGGACGAGACCGCGTCCTCGATCGGCCGCCACTCGATGACCTGGCGGAACGCGTTGGGCCTGAACGGCAGGAACTCGCGTTGGTTGCCCTCCCAGTCGTTGGCGTAGCGGGCGTAGCCGCTGTCGGAGGAGTGGAAGGCGACCAGCACGCCGGTCTCGACGACCCGTTTCCAGAACGGGTCGAACTCCGGCAGCGCGAACGAGCGCGTGGCACCGAAGCCGGGCACGGGCGCCGGCCGGACCAGGATGGCGCGGGCGCCGCGCTCCACCACCCAGTTCAGTTCCTCGATCGCCTTCTCGACGATCGGGAGGGTGATGACGGGCACCGTGAAGATGCGGTCCTTGTAGGTGAAGGACCAGGTGTCGTACAGCCACTGGTTGAGGGCGTGGATGACCGTGTGGATCAGCTCCGGGTCGTCCTTCATCCGCTCCTCGATGAGGCTCGCGAGCGTGGGGAACATCAGGCTGCGCTGGATGCCGAGCTCGTCCATGAGCTCCAGGCGCGGGGCCGGTTCACGGAAGGCGGGCACGGAGCGCATCGGCTCGCCGAAGATCTCCCGCCGGGTCTTGCCGGTCGGGTTGCCGACCCTGAAGTACTCCTCCATGGCCCCCGGCCGGGCGACCACGTCGAAGGTCGGGTTGGGGATGTACTCGCTGATCTGCCCACGGATCGCGATCTTCGTACGGCCCCGGACGGTCACGTACTCGATAGCCCCGTCGTACTCCTTGGGCAGGTACTTCGTGAGCGCTTCCTGCGTCTCGTAGAGGTGGTTGTCCGCGTCGAAGAGCGGATACGCGAGCGCGCGAGAGGGCATGAGATCCTCCTTCACCAATCTTGAGAATCGTATTCTCACTGTGCGGGAGTGGCAATGTCCCGGCGGAGCTCGAACTTCTTCACCTTCCCGCTCGGCGTACGCGGGAAGTCGTCGACCGTGCGGATCTCCTCGGGCCACTTCTGCCGGGCCAGCCCGGACCGCTGGAAGTGCACCCGCACCTCGGCCAACACCGGCGCGGACCAGCCGGAGCGCATGCGCAGCACGGCGGCGGCCCGCTCCCCCAGGCGCGGATCGGGGACGGCGACCACGGCCGCCTCGGCCACGCCGGGCAGGCCCAGCAGGACGTCCTCGACCTCCAGGGCGCTGATGTTCTCGCCGCCGCGGATGATGACGTCGGCCTTGCGGTCGGTGACGGTCAGGTATCCGTCGGCGTCGAGCACGCCGATGTCGCCGGTGCGGTACCAGCCGTCCGCGTCGAAGGCGGCGGCGGTCAACGCGGGGTCGGTGTAGCCGAGGCAGAGGTCGGGGCCGCGGGTGAGGATCTCGCCGTCCTCGGCGAGCCTCAACTCCACGCCGGGCAGCGGGAGTCCGTCGGTGTGCAGCCGTTTGGCGGCCGGGCCGTCGTAGGGGGTGCAGGTCACCGACGGGTGCTCGGTGGAGCCGTAGGCCCGGAAGACGCCGATGCCCAGCGACTCCAGCCGGGTCGTGACGGCGGAGGCGACCGAAGCGCCGCCCAGACCGGCGTACCTGAGGTGTGCGATGTGCTCGAGCGTGCAGTCGGGATGGTCGAGCAGGCTCGTCATGTAGTACGTCGCTCCCCCGCCGACCGTCAGCCCCTCGGCCCGCAGGAGCGCGAGCGCCTGGGCAGGGTTCCAGACGTCCCCGAGGTTGACCGGAGTGCCGTCGAGGACAGGGATGAGGAAGGCGTTGATCATGCCGATGAAGTGGCCGACCGGCGCCACGGTGAACTGCCGTCCCCGGTCGGGCGGGTAGCTCGCGGCCAGTTGGCGCGTCTCGTAGCCCAGAGTCCGGTGGCTGTGGATCACGCCCTTGGGGTCCCTGGTGGTGCCCGAGGTGAAGGCGATGAGCGCGGGGGCGTCCGGGTCGACGGGCAGTACGCCGGCCAGGGGTTCGTCCGCCAGCAGCGCGTCGAAGCCGCGGCCGACGACACCGAGGACCGGGACGTCCTTGCACAGCTCCGGATGGAACTCGGACCGGCCGAAGCGCCCGGCCGCGAAGAAGGCCTTGGGGCGGGTCGCGCCGAGGATGTAGCCGACCTCCTTGGGTCCGTAGAAGTGGACCACCGGCACGACCACCGCGCCCAGGAAGGCGCAAGCCCAGAACACGGCCGCGGCCTCCATCCAGTTGGGCAGCTGCATGGCGACCGCGTCGCCGGAGCCGACCCCGCGCGCCCGCAGCCCCGCGGCGAGCCGCCGCGCCACCCGCTCGACGTCGGCGAAGGTCCCCGCCCACGGCCGTACCTCGGAGTGCACACGGAACTCCACGTCCCCGGCTGCGGCCAGCCCGGCAGTCAGCAGCTCACCGAGGGTCTCGCGGGTCCACCAGCCCTCTGCCTCGTAACGCGCGGACAGTCCGGGCGGCAACGGCCGCAGAGCACCGGGAGAAGTCGTCGTCATGGCTGGAGTTCTCCTCGTCGCGGTCACCATTGCACCTGTAGGAGAATTGCACTCTCCCATAGCGAGAAGGTAAGTTCCATACATGGCACGGGATCACGGCTTCCATCCGGTGCGGATCACCCGGATCGTCGACGAGACGCCGGACACGCGCACCTTCGCCCTCGACGCGCCGTTCCCCTACCGCGCGGGGCAGTTCCTGACCTTCAAGGTGTGCGGGACGCTGCGCAGTTACTCGATGTCGTCCTCGCCCGACACCGACGGCGAGCTGTCCGTGACGGTGAAGCGGGTCCCGGGCGGACTCGTCTCCGGCTGGATGCACACCCACCTGCGGCCGGGCGACACACTTGAGGCCACCCGGCCCGGCGGCTCCTTCTGCCTCCGCGGGGACGCGACGGACCGGCCGTTGGTCGGTTACGCGGGCGGGAGCGGGATCACGCCGGTGTTCTCCCTGGTCAAAAGCGCACTGGCGACCACACCACGCGCAGTGCGGCTACTGACGGCCCATCAGAACGCGGGTTCGGCCATCTTCCGCAGGGCACTCGACACCCTCGTCGCACACCACCCCGACCGGCTCCGCCTCCACGATCACCTCGACGACCGGGACGGACTGGTCGGCGCCGACGAGATACGGGCCCTCGCCGATGGCGAAGCGGACCACTACATCTGCGGGCCGGAGCCGTTCATGGCACTCGTCGAGAGCACGCTGCTCGCGGCGGGGACGCCCGCCGGACGGATCTTCGTCGAGCGGTTCACGCCGGCCCCGCCCGGCGAGACACAAGCCGAGCCCGTCCCCGGCACCGTCACCGTCGACCTGCGCGGCCGGCGCCGTACCGTGCCGCAACGCGCGGGCGAGACCCTGCTGCAGAGCGCGCGCCGGGCCGGATTCACCCCGCCCTTCTCCTGCGAGTCCGGGGACTGCGCCACCTGTATGGCCCGGCTGACCGAGGGCGAGGCCAAGATGCGGGTGAACAACGCCCTGGAACCCGACGAGATCGCCGAGGGCTATGTGCTCACCTGCCAGGCCGAACCCACGACCGCCGAGGTGACCGTCGTCTACGAGGACTGACGCCCGCCGGGACATCGGCACCCGATGGAGCCCCGGCACGTGCCGAGCCATCGGTACCCGCCGGACCATCGGCACCCGCCCGCCCGACCGGAAGGCCACGCATGGTTGACCTGGACATCGAGGACGGCCTGGCCGTCGTCACCATCGACCGCCCGCACGCCCGCAACGCCATCGACCCGGCCACCATGGGCGAACTGGACAAGGCCCTGGACGCCGCCGAGGGTTCGAAAGCCCTGGTGGTGACCGGCGCGGGCGACAAGGCGTTCGTGTCCGGCGGTGACCTGAAGGAGCTGGCGCGGCTGCGCACCGAGGAGGAGGCGGCCGGGATGGCGCTGCGGATGCGGGCGTTGTGCGACCGGATCGCCGCCTTCCCCGGCCCGGTGGTGGCCGCGCTCAACGGGCACGCCTTCGGCGGTGGCGCGGAGGTCGCGGTCGCCGCCGACATCCGGGTCGCCGCCGAAGGCATCCGCATCGGCTTCAACCAGACGAAGCTCGCCATCGTGCCCGCGTGGGGCGGTGCCGAGCGGCTGGCCCGGCTCGTCGGACCGGGCCGGGCACTGCTGCTGGCGGGTACCGGACGGGTGCTGGACGCGGGCGAGGCCGAACGGCTGGGCCTGGTGGACCTGGTGCTGCCCCGGGCCGGCTTCGACGATGGCTGGCGGGAGGTGGCGCGGGCGCTCGCCACCATGCAGGCCGCCGAGATCAAGAACCTGACCACCCGCGCCAGGTCCCCGCAGGAGGCCGCGGCGGCCTTCGCCCGGCTCTGGGTGTCCGACGAACACTGGCAGGCGGCGGAGAAGGTGGTGTCCCATGGCAGGTGAGATCCACGTCGAGGAAGGGCCGTTCGGGCCGGAGGTGCGGCCCGAGGGCGCGGCCGTCGAGCAGACCGTGCTGTATCTGCACGGCGACCCGCGGCTCGCGGGCACCCCGCAGGACGCCGTGCCGACGGCCCGCGAACTGGCCCGGCACACCGGCTGCACGGTCGTGTGCGCCCGCTACCGGCTGCGATTCCCCGAGGCGCTGGAGGACGCGTACGCCGCCTGGCAGTACTGCCGCGACCGTGGCCCCGGCCCCGCGGCCGTGGCCGGCAAGCGGCTGGGCGGTGCCCTCGCCGCCGGTCTGCTGCTGCGACTGCGCGACGAGGGGGCAGCTCCGCCGTCCTGTGCGGTGCTGTCGTCGCCGGTGCTGGACTTCACGCTGGACGCGTCCAGTCTGCTCCTCAACGCGGCAGCCGACCGCACGCTCGACGCCGAGGCCCTGCCCGCCCAGGCGGCCGCGTACGCGGGCACGACACCGCGCGCCCACCCGTTGCTGAGCCCGCTGCACGGCAACCTTCACGGCCTGCCGCCGATCCAGCTCCATGCGGCGGGTACGGAGATGCTCCTGGACGACACGCTGTCCCTCGCGACCCGCGCGGCGCGCTCGGGGGTCGACGTCGACATGCGGATCTACGAGGACTCCTCGGCGCAGGGACTCAGGCAGCTGGAGGCGACGACGGCCTTTCTGCGCACCTGGAGTTCGACGGGCCTGGCGACACCGCAGCGAAGCTGACCGGTCAGGCCCCCTGTGTGTCGTCGCGGTACACCCGGCCCCCCTTCATCACGAAGCACACCCGCCCCACGACGGACAGGTCGTCGAGCGGGTCGCCGGGGACCGCGACGACGTCGGCGAGCAGTCCCGGGCTCAGCCTCCCCCGGTCGTCGGCGCCGATCAGGTCGGCGGCGACCGTGGTGGCGGCGCGCAGGGCCTGCAGCGGGCGCATGCCCCGGTCGACGAGGGCGAGCAGTTCCAGGGCGCCCCTGCCGTGCGGGATGGCGGGCGCGTCGGTGCCGAAGGCCACCTTGACCCCGCGCCGGATCGCGCGGGCGGTGGACTCACGGGCGCGGGGGAAGACCTCGGCGGCCTTCGCCCGCAGCTCCGGGTCCGCGTGCTCGGTGTTCATGCCCTCGGTGAGGTACGTGGTGGCGACCAGGAAGGTGCCCCGCTCCACCATCAGGTCCAGGGTGGCGTCGCTCGCGAGGAAACCGTGCTCGATGCAGTCGATGCCGGCCTCGACGGCGGCCCGGATCGCCGAGTCCCCCATGCAGTGGGCGGCGACCCGGAGGCCCGCCCGGTGCGCCTCGTCGACGGCGGCGCGCAGCTCCTCGTCGGAGTACTGCTGCGCGCCGGCCGGGCCGGTATGTGACATGACACCGTTGGAGGCACAGACCTTGATGACCTTCGCCCCGTACTTGATCTGGTACCGGACCGCCTTGCGCACCTCCGCCACGCCGTCGGCGATGCCCTCCGCCACGGTCAGGGGCAGCACGCCGGGTGCGAACGCCTGGAACATGGTCGGGTCGAGGTGCCCGCCGGTCGGTGCGATCGCATGCCCGGCAGGCACTACGCGCGGTCCGTCCACCCACCCCAGGTCGATCGCCTTCTTCAGGGCGACGTCCAGGAGCACGCCCCCGGTCTGCACGAAGAGACCGAGGTTGCGTACGGTCGTGAACCCGCGGTGCAGGGTGCGGCGGGCGTTGGCGACCGCGCGCAGGGTGCGCAGCGCCGGGTCCTCCTGGACCGGGATCAGCGGGCTGCGGTGGTCGGGGCCGCCGAGGAAGAGGTTGACCTCCATGTCCATCAGGCCCGGCAGGAGGGTGACGTCCCCGAGTTCGTGGACGACCGTGCCCTCGGGCGGCCTTGCCGGCTGCATCTCGGCGATGTGCTCGCCGACCACCAGCACCTCACCAGGCTCGACGAGTTCACCCTTGCCGACGTCGAGGAGCCGGGCCGCCCGCAGGAGCACGGGCGGCCGTGGCGCCGCCTCCCGGCCCGCCATCACACGGCGGGTTCGACGACGGCGTGGATGCCGGCGGGACCGCTGTCCGGGACCCTCGGCTGGCCCCACGCCTCCACCGGGAAGGCGACGGTCACCAGCGAGCAGAACGCCCACAGGAGGTTCCGGTCCTGCTCGCCGATCCCCTCCATGCCGACCTGCTCCAGGTACACGGTGCCCTTCTGCAGCAGCGGGAACGCCACGTCGTAGAAGGCCTGCAACTCCTCCATGGTGGAGGCGACCCGCTTGGCGTAGCGGGCGCGCTCGCCGTGGATCGCCCAGTCCGCGAACGGCTCCAGCTCGTGGAACCCGGCGGGAAAGACCGTGGTCATCTCTGCACTCTCCCTGTCTGCTCGGTGGACGTCTCAGGACGCGGGGGCCGGTGCCGCCGGCTGCTCGTGAGTGCGCACGAACCGCTGTGCGGTGGCGTGCAGATGGCGCAGCAGGACCTCCTGGTCGCAGAGCGGGAACCCGTCCACGGTGCGCGACTCCAGCATGGTCTGGGTGGCCTCCAGGGTGTTGCCGTCCTGGAGGCCGTACTCCTTGAAGGACACCACCGCGAGTTCCTGCTGGAGGCGCTGGAAGGCGTTCTCGGGCGGGACGAAGTAGCAGGTGCCCTCGAAGATGTGGGTGTTGTAGGAGGTCGGCCAGTAGTGGTAGGTCAGCACCCAGTTCGGCCGCCAGACGAGCAGCATGAAGTTGGGGAAGAAGACGAAGGAGTCCATGCCCCAGACCTTGCTGCGGGTGGGGTTGATCGCGGGAGGCAGCTGCTCCGTGGTCAGGCCGATGTCGGGAGCCTCCCAGGGTCCGAACAGGCCGCTGCGCAGGGCCCGTTCGACGGGCTTGACCATCGCCCGCTCCTTGGGCGGGGCGATGCCGCCCCAGGAGGAGACCATGCTGTGCGGGCCGTCGATGTCGTACGACAGTGCCTCGTAGCCGTACTTCTTGATCTTGGCGGCCTCTTCGGAGACGTACTGGCCGGAGTGCAGGATCGGCGCGTGGTAGAACTCGGCGAACGCGTCGATGAACAGCTTCCAGTTGCTGCCGATCTCGGCGCGGTACCTGTGCACCTGGGTGAGCTTGTGGAAGGGGTAGCCCTCGATGCCGCGGGCGAACCGGCCGAGGTAGTCCCGTAGTGGAGTGGTGTTGTCGGGGTCGAGGTTGACGAAGACGAAGCCTTCCCAGACCTCGGTCTGCACGGCCAGCAGCCCGTACTTCGACTTGTCGACGCCGAAGAACTCCGACTCCTGCTGGACGAAGGCGAGTCTGCCCTCCAGATCGTAGCGCCAGGCGTGGTACTTGCAGGTGAAGGCACGGCAGGTGCCTTTGGTCTCCTCGCGGGGGTAGTCGTCCCACACCAGCTTGTTGCCGCGGTGGCGGCAGACGTTGTGGAAGGCGCGCACCTCGCCGTCGGTGCCGCGCACCACGACGACGGAGGCGCGGGCCGCGTCCAGCTCCTTGGTGAAGTAGCTGCCCTTGCGGGGCAGTTGTTCGACCCGCCCAACGTTCAGCCAGGTGCGCCGGAAGATGGCGTCCCGCTCCCGTTCGTAGAACTCCGGTGAGATCGAGTCCGCGTAGGAGACCGGCTCCGTACCGATCTTGAAGTGCTCGGTCCAGCTGCCCTCGGCGGGCTTCGGGAAGTGCGCCATGAGTGGGAACCTCCGGTCGGTTGACAGCCCCACGATAACAATCGTCTCTGATTTGGAGAATAGCGTTTCCGTATTCTGCATATGGAACCTATGGTCGGGTCAGGACCGGTCCTGGTCGCCGTCCGGCGGCTACCGGAACAGCGGCCGCGGCCGGGCGAAGGGCCTGGCGGCCCGGTACGAGCAGGCGCAGCTCAAGACCGTCAGCGCCGGCCTTGGCTGACCACGGAGGGGATGGCTGATGTACGACGAGGCGAGGGGATGAGGGATGTACGACGAAGCAGCGCAGCGGGCCGCCTACTGGGGCGCGCCGGCCGGGAACGAGGCTTCGGGGATCCTGCGCCAGGTGCGGGCCGCGCGGGAGGCGGGGTGAGCGGGAGCCGGGCGGTGGGCTTCATCGGGCTGGGCAACATGGGCGGGGCGCTGGCGACGAACCTGGTGCGCGGCGGCTTCGAGGTGGTGGCGTACGACGCCGCCGGTCCGGCCCGGACCCCGGACGGCGCCCGCTGGGCACCGAGCCCGGCGGAGGTGGCGCGAGCCGTCGGCACGGTGGTGCTGAGCCTGCCGGACGGCACGGCCTGCGGGAGTGTGGTGGGGGACCTCCTGGCCACGAGGGACCGCCGCGTCACCCACGTCGTGGACACCTCCACGGTCGGAGTCGCTGCCGCCCGTCATCTGGCCGCCACCGGACTGTCGTACGTCGACGCGCCCGTTTCGGGCGGAGTGGCAGGGGCGCGGAAACGCACCCTGATGGTCATGTACGCCGGCTCCGACGAGGACTGCGCGCGCGTCGAGCCGGTGCTCGCGGGGCTGAGCGACCGCAGGCGCAGGGTCGGCGACCGCCCCGGGCAGGCGCAGGCGTTGAAGCTCGCCAACAACTTCCTGTCGGCGAGCGCGCTGGCGGCGGCCAGCGAGGCCGTGGCCTTCGCGCGGGCCGCCGGACTGGACCTGGGTGTGCTGCTGGACGTGCTCAACGCGTCCAGCGGTCGCAGCGGGGCCACGCTCGACAAGTTCCCGCAGGAGGTGCTGACCGGTCGCTACGCCTCGGGGTTCAGCAACTCGCTGATGGCCAAGGACCTGCGGCTGTACCTGCGCGAGGTGGACGAGACGGACGGGCCCGCGGCACTCGCCGCCGTCACGGAGGCACTGTGGGAGGCGTTCGCCACCGCCGAGCCGGGCGTGGACTTCACCCGCATCTATCCGTTCGTCAGCGGGAGTTGAGGTTCCGGGGTGCTGTCGGTGCCGAGCAGCACGGACAGCGCCTCGCGCACGATCCCGGGGTAGCGCTCGGCGTCCTGGTCGACGAGCCACAGCTGGTGGACGCCTTCGATGAGGGCCAGGACGGCGGCGGCCGCGGTCCGCGGCTCCAGGCCGCTGGGCAGCCGCTCCCCGTACCGCTCGACCAGATGCGCGGTCAGGTGCTCCTGGAGGGACCGGCTGCGTTCGCGGACGTAGCCGCAGGCCGGTTCCTGACCCGTGACGGCCTCGGCGAGGACCACGGTCTGCACCGTGGCGAGCGAGGGATGGTGCAGTTCGAACGCCACGGCCTCGGCGAAGTCGCCGGCCCAGTCCTCCCCCAGCCTGCGGCCCGCGAGGTGCTCCCGGTTGAGCTGTTCGCGGAAGTCGAGGAGGTCGAGGAGCAGCCTCTTCTTGCTGGGGAAGTAGTGCAGCACGCCCTGCCGGGTGAGTCCGGCGCGCTCGGCCACCGAGTCGATCGAGGTGCCTTTGAACCCGCGTTCGGCGAAGACCTCCAGGGCCGCTTCCAGGATCTGCTGACGCCTCGCGGACACCACGTGGGGCCCCTTCCGCCGTTGGAGAGGTGCCCGCCCACACTATGCAGGCGCGGCGCGGAAGGGCGAGAGGGCGTCCGGCACTCCCCTCATTTCCCCGTCGCCGTTGCTCTCGCTTCCCCGTGCGGTTCCTCTCGTCTCCCCATCGCGGCCAGGGCGGCGAGCGCCGCTCCCCGGAGTGTCGCCGCCGCGTCGGCACCGGCCGTGTCCGCGATGTCGGCGAACAGCCGGACGTCCTTGGCGAGCAGCCCGCCCGCGTGGGCGCCGATGCGGTCGAGGGTGCCGCCCGCGTCGGCCACCCGGTCCAGCGCGAAGCTGGCCGCGCTCCCGCGGGGCAGGACCCGGGACAGCGCGGCCCGGTCCAGACCGAGGTCGGCACCCGCCCCGAGCGCATCGGCTGCGAGCCCCAACTGGGCGGTGAACAGCACGTTGTTGAGGAGCTTCGCGAGTTGTCCGGAGCCGGTGGGGCCGAGGTGGACGACGGGGTCGCCGTACGTCTCGAACACCGGCCGGCAGTAGGCGAAGACCTGCGGATCGCCGCCCGCCATGACCACCAGGGTGCCCTGCTCGGCGGCCCGGCCGCCCCCGCTGACCGGCGCGTCGAGGAGGGAGACACCGGAGGCCCGGGCCACCTCGGCCAGCCGCCGGCAGGTGTCGGGGTGCACGGTGGAGTGGACGGCGATCACCCCGCCCCGGCGCAGCCCGGCGAGGACCCCGTCCGGGCCGGTGACCACCTGCTCGACGTCGGCGTCGTCGACGACGCACAGGCACACCAGGTCGCTCGCGGCGGCCAGTTCGGCGGGCGAACCGGCCGTCCTGGCGCCGCTGTCGGCGAACGGGGCGAGCGTGGCGGGTCTGCGGGCCCACAGGGTCGTCTCGTGTCCCGCACCGGCGATCCGCCGGGCCATGGGCCCGCCCTGGCTGCCCAGTCCGATGAAGCCCACACGCATGGGTGCCCTCCTCACGTCAGGTCGTCTTCCGCGGGCGCCAGAACACCGCCAGCAGTCCGGCGGTGGCCACCACACCCACCCCTAGCACGACACCGGCCCCCGTCCATCCGGTGAGCGTGATGTCCACCGCCCTGTCGAGTGCGTACTTCCCCGGTCCCCAGGCGCCGAGCGCGACCGCGAGCGTGCCGAGGACGAGGACGTACTCGTAGCCTTCCCTGAACACGAAGAAGCCGTGCGGCCGGTGGGCGAGCAGTCCGGCGACCAGCGTCACCGACAGCACGGCCGCGCAGGCGAGCGGGGTCAGCAGGCCGAGCGCGAGCAGGGCGCCCGCTCCGAGTTCGGTGAGGACGCTCAGCCGGGCCTGCAGCCGGGGCCGGGTCAGACCGAGGCCGCCGAACCAGCCCGCGGTGCCGTCGATCCCGCCCGGACCGCGCCAGTGGTTCCAGCCGTGCGCCACCATGACCGCGCCCAGCTCCAGCCGCACGGCGAGCAGCGCCGCGTCCGGGGCCTCACCCATCCCGGTACCGCCTCTCTGCGGGCAGCGCCCGGACGCCGAGCGCGCACTCCTCCACGAAGGCGAGGACGTGCAGATGGTAGGCGGGGGCGGTGCGGCCCACGCTGGTGTTGTGGCCGGCGCCCGCCTGCTCGTGCACGACGACACGGGGCGACCGGGTGAACATCGAGGCGAGGTCCGCGAGCCCCTCGGGGCCGTTGGCCCACACCTGCTCGTACTCGGCGAGGGTGATGTGGACGGGCACCGGCACCTGTGCCGAGAGCCGGGCGAACTCCTCCTGCCAGCGCTCCCGGTGGCCCTCGTAGGCGGGCGAGGCGGAGCCGATGTGCCGGCCGCCGTACACGTCGGGCGGGTAGGCGTGCGGGGGATCCCACAGCGCGCGGCGGAGGTTGGGCCGGGTGCGCGTCGGGTCGCGGCGCCACTCCTCCATCGCCCGCACCGAACGGGGGTGGTGGACGCGCCCCATCCCGGCCAGCTCCACGCCGAGCAGGTCCGCGCCCCGCCGGTCGCTCGCCATGCGGACGGCCAGTTCACAGCCCGCCGAGTGCGCCCAGAGGAACACGCCGAGGCCGCGCTCCAGGCCGTCCAGCAGCGCGGCCACAGCCTCGTAGGCGAAGTCGGTGCGCTGCTCGGGAGTGCCCATCCGGTCCTCGTGTCCGGCCGAACTGCCGTAGCCGGGGCGGTCCAGGGCCAGGACGGTGAAGCCCGCGGCGGCCGCGGTGCGCAGGAGGGAGAGCCGGGGGTGGCCAGGATGGTCGAAGTAGGCGGAGGTGGTGGCGCCCCCGTGCAGGGCCACGATCACGGCCCGCGGGTTCGGCACCTCGGCCAGCAGTCCGGAGGCGGGCACGCCGTGGACGTCGGCCACCAGCGGCCTTACGGCGTGGGCGAGTTCGGGTTCGAGCGAGGTCATCCGACCGTCCTGTAGTTCATCCGTCGGTCCTGGAGTTCGTCCATCGGTCGTGGAGTTCATCCGTCCGTCGTGGAGTTCATCCGTCCGTCCTGAGCAGGAGTACGCCGCTGGGGGTGAGCCCGCCGCTGGAGACCACCGCGGTGCGGGCGCCGACGACCTGGCGGGCTTCGGCCTCGCCGCGCAGCTGGAGCACCGCCTCGTGCACCAGGCCCATGCCGTGCGTGCGGCCGTGCGAGAGCTGGCCGCCGTGCGGGTTGAGGGGCAGTACCCCGTCGGGGGCGATGTTCTTGCCGCCGTCCAGGAAGTCCCGGGCCTCACCGATGCCGCAGAAGCCGAGCGCCTCGATCCAGGAAAGGCAGTTGAAGGTGAATCCGTCGTAGAGGAGGGCCACGTCCACGTCGGCGGGGCGCAGCTCGGTACGGGTCCACAGGTGGGCGGCCTGGCCGAGCACCTGGGGTTCGTGGGTGAGGGTGGACTGGTCCCACTCGGGGCGTTCGAGGATCTGCGTCCCGACGGCCTCGAAGCGGACCGGGGGCCTGGGAAGGTCGGCGGCGGTCTCGGCGGCGGAGACGACGACGGCCGTGGCGGCGTCGCAGGGGACGTCGCAGTCGTACAGGCCGAAGGGGGTGGTGACGGTGCGCGCGGAGAGGTAGTCGTCCATGGTGAGCGGGTCGCGGTAGATCGCGTCGGGGTGGCGGGCGGCGTTGGCGCGCTGGTTGAGGGTGATCCGGCCGAGGGTCTCGCGGGTGGTGCCGTAGCGGTGCATGTGCCGCTGGGCGTTCATCGCGAGCATCATCGCCGGGGAGACGGCGCCGAACGGCTTGAACCAGCCTTCGGGGCCGACGGGTTGAGCCGCCCGGATGCTGCCCTGCTTCAGCAGTTCGGCGTACGTCGACTCCCAGACCGTGCGGAAGCACAGCACGTGCCGGGCCAGGCCGCCCGCGACCGCCAGCATCGAGGCGATCAGCGAGCCGCCGGGGCCGAAGGTCTCCCCCGCGCCGTTGTGCCAGACGGGGTGGATGCCGAGTGCCGACTCCAGGGCCGTGATGCCGCCCTCGGCGAAGCCGCCGTAGGCACCGCCGCCCGGGTAGGTGGCGAGGCCGTCGATGTCGTCGAAGGTGAGTCCGGCGTCGGCGACGGCCTTCTCGCAGGCTTCCACCGTGAGTTCGAGGGGCGGGACCATGAGGCGGCGGCCGATGCGGGAGGCTCCGGCGCCGCTGATGACCGCGCGCTCCTCGAACCTGCGGGGGACGGGTGCCGTACGGACGTGTTCGCGCATGCGCTCGGGTGCGGGTTCGTCGGTGGGCAGCGGTGCGGGCGGGGGTTGCTCGGCGCACGGCCGGAACAGCGGCAGCCAGACGTCGTCGGCCTGCTCGAACACGGCCTCCATGCGCATGCCCAGCCGCAGTTCCTCCGGGGTGCAGCCGACGACGTTGGTGGTCAGCCGGACCCGTGGGTCCTCCTCGATCGCCACCTGGGCGACGACGAACGGGGTGGGCAGGCCAGGGAAGGGGAAGCGGTGGTTGACCGTGTAGCCGATGAGCGTGGCGCGGCCGGAGACCTCGCGGAGGCCGCCGGTGCGGCCCCGGCAGTACCGGCAGACGGGCTGCGGTGGGTGGATCAGGGACGCGCAGGAGCCGCAGGTGCGGAAGCGGAGCCGTCCGTCGCGGCCGGACGTCCAGAAGAACTCGCTCTCCGGGGCGGTCACGGGCCGGGGCCGGACGGCTCCGGGCTTCTCGCCGGGCGTGCTCAACGGAGCTTCGCCTCCGCCTTGCGTATCGTCACCGGTTCCGCCAACCCCTGTTCGTCGCAGGCACGTTGGAGGGTCTCCAGGGTCTCCGCCAGGCCGGGGCCGAGCCGTCGGCCCGGTGTGAAGGTGGCGGGGAGCCGGCGCATGCCCTGGATGACGCCGATGGTCTCGTAGTGGACCGTGCCCTCGGGGTCGCAGACGAAGTCCGGTAGCCGGTCGAGGACATGGAGCAGCATCCGCTTGAAGACCGCACGGGCCACGTTGGAACCGATGCACCGGTGGATGCCGAGGCCGAAGGCGGTGTGCCGGTTGCCGCCGCGGGCGAGGTCGACGGTGTCGGGGTCGGCGAAGACCGCCGGGTCGCGGTTGGCCATCGCCCAGGACAGCCACAGCCGGTCGCCCTCCTTGAACTGCTTGCCCGAGATCTCGCAGTCCTCGGCGACCGTACGGCCGTCTCCGGGCGCCGGGGTGAAGTAGCGCAGGAACTCCTCGGTGGCCGTGTCGAGGAGGGTGTCCCGTTCGAGGCTGAGGCGCTCGCGTTCGGCCGGGTGCTGGGAGAGCCACTCCAGGGCGTGCGCGGTCAGGGCGGTCGTGGTGTCGAAGCCGCCGCCGATGAGCAGGGCGAGGGCGCCGACCAGGTCCCCCTCCGCCGGGGTCTTGCCGTCGAACTCCATGCGGACGAGGGCGTCGACGAGGCCGGGGCGCGGGTTCGCCCGGACCTCCTGGAGGGTGGCGCCGATGTCCTTGAGCATGGCCATGTGGGCCTGCACCACCCGCGCCATCTCGGGCGAGTTGGGTGGGGTGTAGACGCCCGCGTGCGCGGGTTCGTTGTACAGCTCCCACTTCTTCAGCGGGATGCCCATCATGGCGAGCGTGAACACGGCGGGGACGATGTTGGCGAGGTCGTCGACGAAGTCGATCCGGCCGCTCTCGATCCGTTCGTCGAGGCAGGCCCGGGTCACCTCGTCGATGAAGGGGATCCAGCGCTTGATCGCCGCCGGGGAGAGATAGGGGTTGAGGGCGCCCCGGTAGGCACGCTGCTCGGGCGGGTCCATCTCCAGGAAGCCGCCGCGGATGCCCCTGCCGCGGGCCGGGGCGGGGATGTTGATGCCCTGGTAGCCGCGGCGCTCGCCGTGCACGTCGTGGTCGTTGGAGAGCTGCTCGCCGGCCCGGGCGAAGGCGAGCAGTTCGCGGTTGCCGGCGGCGACCCAGTGGCCGCCGTAGGTGTCGGACCAGGCCAGCGGGCAGCCGGAGTGGAACTCCTGGGTCTTCTCCTCGAAGTGGTGCCGGTACTCGGGGGCGTGCCGGTCGAAGTGGACCCGGGGCTGTTTGCGGGCCTCGTCGCCGGTGTCGTCCGGTGCGGTGGTCATGGGGTGGCTTCCTCTCGGTCCGCCGGGTGCGGCTCAGAACACGCTGATGGCGCGTTCGGGGCAGGAGCGGACGGCCTCGACCACCGCGTCCTCCTGGTCGGCGGGGACGTCCTCGGTGACCGGTGAGGAATGCCCGTCGATCTCGCTCAGTTCGAAGACCTTCGGCGCCCGCATGGCGCACAGGGTGTGGCCCTGGCAGCGCTCCGGGTCGACGCGTACCTTCACGTGACTCATCTCCGGTTTCATTTCAGGTCGGCCATCGACTTGCCGACGCTCGCGAGCGTGGCCGGCTTGCCGTAGTCGGCCTGGTACTTGTAGACGGGGGCGTCGCAGCGGTAGGCGCCCTGGTCCGGCTGGAAGTCGGCCGCCTGCCAGCCCTTGGCGGTCGCCTCGACGACGGAGTAGCACTTGGTCGGCTGCTTCGAGGTGAGGTCGAAGGGGGCCTGCAGACCGCCGGCCGTCCAGTCGGTGTTCTTCGCCGCGTTGCCGTACACGCAGGTGCGGGTGAGGGTGGCGCAGTCGCGGGCCGCCGTGGCGAACAGCAGCCAGGCGGAGAAGGCGCGCAGGGCCGGATAGGTGACCTGCTTGTCCGGCGCGTACTTCTTGTAGAGGTCGATGACCTGCTGGGTGGCCGGGTTGGTGGCGGCGCTCTCCAGCGGCGCGGTGGCGAACAGTTCGGCGTAGTTGTGCTGCTTGGCCAGGGCGGTGCCGGCGAGTTGGAGGAAGGCCGGGCCGTAGGCGTTGCTGTTGGCGTCGATCCAGTCGGGGGTGTAGCCGATGGCGGTGAGGGCCTGTTCCAGTTTGGCCAGGGAGGCAAAGTCGCCGAGGAAGACCAGGCCCCTGACGCCCTTGTTCTTGATCGACTGGGCGTACGGCGTCCAGTCGGAGACGCCGGCCGCGGGGTAGAGGTCGCTGTACGAGACGGTCCCGCCGAGGCCGGCCACGGCCTCCTTGAACTGGGCGGCCATCACCTTGGTGACGGGCGAGTCACCGGCGATGATGCCGACCTTCTTCGCCGAGTCCGGGTACTTGTCCTTGAGCAGCCAGGTGTAGTAGCCGGCGTACTGGAAGTACCCGGCGACGGGCTGGGAGGCCATCACCTGGAGGTCGGAGCCGATGGCACCGATCTGGCTGGACTGGCCGGGGAAGTTGGGCAGCAGGCACTTGAGCCGGTCCTGCACGCCGAGGCTGTCCAGTGCGGAGCCGCCGCCGACGAGCGCGAAGTCCGCCTTGCAGGCCTCCAGGACGCGCTGGCGGACCTCGGTCAGCTTGGTGTCGCGGGTGACGGGGACGAGCTTGCGGCCATTGATACCGCCCGCGTCGTTGCACCACGAGGTGAACACCTTCGCGGCGTCCACGAATTCGGAGTTCTTGGTGAAGCCGACGTCGGACATCACGCCCACCTGGATCCGGTCGGCGGTGACGCCCTGGGAGGGGGCGGACTCGGCGGTGGAGGACTTGGCGGTGGAGGACTCGGCGGTGCCGGGACCGCACACGTCCTTCAGCGTGCCGAAGTCGGCGCTGGATGAACCCGATCCGCTCGCGGTGGGGCTCGCGTTGTGCGCGGCGCCGGAGCCGGTGGTGTCGTCGGAGCGCGTGGAACAGCCGGCCAGCAGCACCGCGGTCACGGTGACCGCGCCGATCAGCAGCCTGCGCATGGTGCCTCCTCGAAGGGCTCGGACGCCGTCGTCCGAGGGAGGTACGAAAGGTGCGGGGTCAGGTGACCGTGCCGCTCGCCTTCAGGGCGAGGATGCGGTCCCAGTCGTAGCCGAGCTCGGCGAGGATCTCCTCGGTCTGCGCGGCGAACTCCGGTGCGGGGCCGAGGGGGATGTCCTCGACGTCGAACTGGACAGGGCTGGCGACGAGTTCGAGGTCGCCGGCCGGTCCGAGGTAGCCGTTGGCGCGGGCCTGCGGGTCGGCGGCGGCCTGGAGGGTGTCCTGGACGGGGGCCCAGGGCCCGTCCAGGGCGGCGAACCGCTCGGACCACTCGGCGAGGGTGCCGCCGGCGATGATCTCCCGGAGGATCTTCACCGCCTCCTCGGTGTGCCCGGCGAGGGCCTCGCCGGTCGCGAACCGGGGGTCCCCGGCGAGGTCCGGCCGCCCCAGGCAGCGGCAGACGCCCGGCCAGAACCTCGCCGGCTGGAGCATGACGAAGGAGACGTAGCGGTCGTCGGCCGTCCGGTAGAGGCCGGAGAGCGGGTTGCTGGGCGAACCGTGGGCGCTGGGGCGTACGCCTTCCCAGGCCCGTGCCAGGTGCAGCGAGAGTCCGATGGCGTGGCCCATCGCCCACAGGCCGCTGCCGAGCAGGGAGACGTCCACCTCCGCCGCCTCCCCGGTGCGCTCGCGGCGCAGCAGGGCGGCCGCGATGCCGCCGGCCAGGTTGGTGCCGGAGACGGTGTCGCCGTAGGCCGGTCCGGGCGGGCTGATCAGGCCTTCGGTGCCGGGCGGGGTGATGCTGGCGGCGGTGCCGGCGCGGGCCCAGAAGGCGGTCATGTCGTAGCCGCCCTTGTCCGCTTCGGGGCCGCGCGGCCCGAGAGCGCTCCCCCGGGCGTACACGATGCGGGGGTTGACGGCACGGATGTCGTCGACGTCGATGCCGAGGCGGGCCCGGGAGGCGGGCAGAAAACTGGTGAGGAATACGTCGGCGTCCTTGGCCAGTTCGTACAGCACCTCGCGGCCCTCGGAGCGTGCGATGTCGAGGCCGATGGACCGTTTGCCGCGGTTGGCGTGCGCGACGTTGGGGTTGGGGTCGCCCTCGACCCGGAAGGTGCCGGTCTGGCGCAGTCCGCGCTGCGGGTCGCCGTTCACGGCGTGCTCGACCTTGACGACGTCCGCGCCCCAGTCGGCGAGCACGGCCCCGGCCGAGGGCACGAAGCCGTACATGGCGACTTCGAGGACCCGGATGCCCTCCAGAGGCCTCATCCCTGCTCCTCGGGCACGACGACCCGGGCGAAGGACTTCTCCTCCAGGAACTCCTCGAATCCCGAGCGGCCGCTCTCCCGGCCGACCCCGGACTGCTTGTAGCCGCCGAAGGGCACGTCGGGCGCGAAGTAGTTGCCGCCGTTGATGGAGAAGGTGCCGGTACGGATGCGCCGGGCGAGCCGGATCGCGCGCTGCTCGTCGGCGCTGTGCACGGCGCCGGACAGGCCGTAGCGGGAGTTGTTGGCGATCCGGACCGCGTCCTCCTCGTCGTCGAAGGGGATCACGGCGAGGACCGGGCCGAAGACCTCCTCCTGGGCGATCTCGCTGTCCGGGTCGACGCCGGCCAGGAGGGTCGGTTCGTAGAAGTAGCCGGGGTCGATGCGGTTGCCGCCGCGGACGAGGGTCGCGCCCGCCTCGACGGCCCGGCGCACCAGGCCGTCGACCTTGTCGCGCTGCTGCTCGCTGATCAGCGGGCCCATGGTGGTCTTGGGGTCGGTCGGGTCGCCGACGTTCACGCGTGCCATGCCCGCGGCCACCAACTGCACGATGCGGTCGTGGTGTTCGCGCGGTACGAGCAGCCGTGAGGTGAGCGCGCAGCCCTGGCCGGAGTGGGAGCAGATGGTGAACGCGGCGAACATGCCCGCCTTCACGAAGTCGGCGTCGTCCAGGACGATCATGGCCGACTTGCCGCCGAGTTCGAGGAAGACCCGCTTGACGGAGTCGGCGGCCGCGGCCATGATCCGGCGGCCGGTGGCGGTGGCGCCGGTGAAGGTGACCACGTCGACGTCGGGGTGGGTGGTGAGCTGCTCGCCGACCTCGGGGCGGGCGGAGCTGAGCACGTTGATCACGCCGGGCGGTATGTCCGTGTGCTCGGCGATGAGTTCACCGAGGGCGAGGGTGGTGAGCGGGGTCTGCGGGGCGCCCTTGAGGACGACGGTGCAGCCCGCGGCGAGGGCGGGGGCGATCTTGGCGAGGGCGAGCTGGTTGGGGTAGTTGTACGGCAGGATCGCGGCGACGACGCCGGCCGCCTCCTTCTCGACCCAGCGGTGGTGGCGCTGGCCGCGCGACTCGATCTCGCCGAGGTCCTCGGAGAACGCGTAACCCTCCAGCAGGTCGGCGTAGAACTTCACTGTGCCGATGGGCTCGTCGAGCTGCGGGCCGTGGGTGAGCTGGCGTGGGGCGCCGACCTCGGCGATGGTCAGTTCGCGCAGTTCCTCGCGGTGCTCGTCGAGGGCCTGGTGGAGCTGGCGGAGGCAGCGCAGCCGCAGGTCGCGGTCCGTGGACCAGCCGGTGGTGTCGAAGGCGCGGCGGGCGGCGGCCACGGCGGCCTGGGCGTTGGCGGTGGTGGCGTCGGGGGCGTGGCCGAGGAGTTCACCGGTGGCGGGGTTGTAGGTGGGGAACGTGCTGTCGGCGGTGACGAGTTTGCCGTCGATCAGCTGGGACCTGCCGGCGGGCGCGCTCACAGCCGCACCAGCGATCCGCCGTCCACGGCGAGGATCTGGCCGGTGACCCAGGCCGCGTCGTCGGAGAGCAGGAACAGCAGTGCGCCCGCCTGGTCCGCCGGGGTCCCCAGGCGCTTGAGGGGGAAGGACTGCACCATGGCCGAGCGGTGCGCCTCCGGGATGATGCTGCGGGTCGCCTCGGTGTCCGTGGGGCCGGGCGCGATGGCGTTGACGCGGATGCCGCGCGGGCCGAGTTCGGAGGCCAGCGAGACGGTGAGGTGGTTGACGCCCGCCTTGGCGAGCCCGTAGAAGCCGGTGGCCTGCCAGGCGGCGGTGGAGGACTGGTTGACGATCGCCGCGCCCTCCTTCAGGTGCGGCAGCACGGCGCGGGTGACGTGCAGGGCGCCGAGCAGGTTCACCTTGAGGAACCGGTCCAGGTAGTCGTAGTCGACGGTGACGACGCCCTCGCGACGCATGCCGTGGAAGATCGCCGCGTTGTTGACGAGGTGGTCGATCCTGCCGTACTCGCCCATCACGGTGGCGGCGAGCTGCTCGGCGGAGGAGGGGTCGGCCACGTCGACCGCGACGAAGAGCGCGTCGCCGATGTCCTTGGCGACGCGCTCGCCCTGCTCCTCGTTCAGGTCCGCCACCACGACCCGCGCGCCCTCGGCGGCCAGTGCCCTGGCATATCCCTCACCGATGCCCTGGCCGGCCCCGGTGACGATCACCACCCTGTTCTGCAAGCGCATCCCAGCCTCCTTGCTCGGTTGGGCTGGAAACTACATTCTCACTTTGAGCGAATCAAGGACTCGAACACGAGAATCTCATGCTCTTCACTTCCCGCCCCACCCTTACGAGAATAAGGTTCTCGCAAACGAAAGGGGAGTTTTCATGATCGACTCGAAGGCCGTACGCCCGTCGCTCGGCGTGGAGTTCACGGGCGTCACGGACCCGCTCGACGACACCTTCGTGCATCGCTGCGTCGAGGCGCTCAAGTGGCGCGGTGTGCTGGTCGTGCGCGGTCTGCACCTCGACGACGAGCGGCAGCTGGCGTTCAGCCGCCGGCTCGGCGAGGTGGTCGCGCTGCGCGGCCAGGAGATCTTCCCCATCTCGATCAACCCGGAGAAGAGCGCGAGCGCCAAGTACCTCAAGGGCGCCTTCTTCTGGCACCTCGACGGCACCAGTGACGACGTTCCGGTCAAGGCGACCACGCTCACCGCCCGGCACGTCGCCACGACCGGCGGGGGCACGGACTTCGCCAGCACCTACGCCGCGTACGAGAACCTGCCGGTCAAGGACCGCGAACGCTACGAGACCCTGCGGGTGGTGCACACCTTCGAGGCGGCGCAGCGGCTGGTGACCCCGGACCCCACCCCCGAGGAGCTGGCGGGCTGGCGCACGCAGCCGGCCCACGAGATGTCCCTGGTGTGGCGGCGCCGGGACGGCCGCCGCTCCCTCGTCGCCGGCGCCACCGCGGACCACGTGGTCGGAATGGACCCCGAGGAGAGCCGCGCCCTCCTGGACGACCTGCTCGACTGGGCCACCCAGGAGCGGTTCCGCTACACCCACGACTGGGAGGTCGGCGACCTGGTGGTGTGGGACAACACCGGGATCCTGCACCGGGCGCTGCCGTACGACGAGAGTTCCGAGCGGCTGCTGCACCGGACCACCGTCGTGGGCGACGAGGCGTTCGCATGACCGCGACAGCCCCGGTCCCGGCCCGGACCGCGGTCGTCACGGGCGGCGCCTCCGGCATCGGCCTGGCCGTGGCCCGCCGGCTCGCGGCCGACGGGCTGAAGGTCGCCGTACTGGACCTCGTCCCGGCGCCGGAGGCCTACGGGCTCACCGTCGACGTCACCGACCGGCCCCAGGTCGACAAGGCGATGGACGCGGTGCGCGAGCGTCTCGGCCCCGTCTCCGTACTGGTCAACGCGGCCGGCAAGGACGGCTTCACGCGCTTCGGCGACCTGCCCTTCGCCGACTGGCAGCGGGTCGTCGACATCAACCTCAACGGCGTCTTCCACTGCGTGCAGTCGGCGCTGCCGGACATGTGGGAGGGCCGCTGGGGCCGGATCGTGAACATCTCCTCCTCCAGCACCCACTCCGGCCAGCCCTTCATGGCACACTACGTCGCCGCGAAGTCCGCGGTGAACGGGCTCACCAAGTCCCTCGCGCTGGAGCTGGGCCCGCGGGGCATCACCGTCAACGCGGTGCCGCCCGGCTTCGTCGACACCCCGATGCTGCGCACCGCGGAGCGCGAGCAGCGCCTCGGCGGCACCGTCGAGGACCACATCGCCCGCACCCCCGTCCGCCGCGTGGGCCGCCCCGAGGACATCGCCGCGACCTGCTCCTTCCTGGTGAGCGAGGAGGCCGGCTACATCACCGGCCAGATCATCGGCGTGAACGGGGGCCGCAACACATGACGAGGCTGCCGCCGATACCGTACGAGGACTGGGACACCGAGGCCCTGCGGCCGCTCACGGGCGGCCGGACCGTCCCGCCGTCCAACGCCCTCGGCCTCCTGCTGAACCATCCGCGCCTGGCCAGGGCCTTCCTGACGTTCAGTACGCAGCTGGTCCACCGCGGCACGCTGCCCGCCCGGATCCGGGAGCTGGCGGTCCTCCGCGTCGCCTGGCGCAACCGCTGCCGCTACGAGTGGGCGCACCACCTGTTGCTGGCCCGGGAGGCCGGTGTCACGGACGAGGAGGTCGACGGAGTACGCCGGGGCGTGGCCACCCTGGTGAACCGGGCGGTGGACGAACTCGACACCGCGTCCTCGCTGTCGGACGCGGTGTACGCGGAGCTGGCGAAGGAACTGGACGAGCCGCAGCTGATGGAGTTCGTGTTCGTCGTCGGCGCCTACCGCCTGCAGGCCATGGCGTACAACACCTTCGGCGTGGAGCCGGATGCGGGGATGGACGACGGCGGGATGGACGACGCCGGGATCGACGGCGCCGGGACGGCGGGCGAAGGGTGAGGCCGGGGCATCCCCGGCATCCTGAGCAGCGCCTGCGGGTCGTCCAGTGGGCCACCGGGAACATCGGTGCGCGCTCGCTCCGTGCCGTCGCCGGCCATCCGCGCATGGCTCTGGCCGGTGTGTACGTCACGGATCCGGACAAGGCCGGGCGGGACGCCGGCGAGCTGTGCGGAAGCGGCCCGACCGGGGTCGTCACCACCTGCGACCGCGACGAGATACTCGCACTGGGCGCCGACTGCGTGCTCTACATGCCCCGCACGACCGACCACGACGAGCTGTGCGCCCTGCTGGCGTCCGGTGCGAACGTGGTGACCACCGCGGGCGGTTTCCATCATCCGCCCGGCCTGGATCCCGCGCTGAGGCACCGGGTCGAGGAGGCCTGTGAGCGGGGCGGCACGTCGCTGCACGCCACTGGCAGCAGTCCGGGGTTCATCACCGAGGCCGTACCCCTCGTCCTTGCCTCCGTGCAACGACGCCTCGACAAGCTGACCGTCCACGAGTACGCCGATCTGTCGCGCCGGAACTCACCGGGGCTGCTCTTCGACGTGATGGGGTTCGGGGCGGCACCGGCCGGTGCGGCGTTCGACGAGGGCCGCCTGGCCCACGTCCGGTCGGGTTTCGGGCCGTCGCTGCGGCTGGTGGCCGACGCCCTGGGCCTGCCCCTCGAATCCGTCGAGGCCCGGGGCCGGATCGCCACCGCCGCGCGCACGACCGCCATCGCCGCCGGGGTGCTGGACGCGGGGACGGTGGCCGCACAGCGGATCACCCTGACCGGCCGGCACGGCGGCCGCACGCTGCTGGAGTTCGACGCGACCTGGTACTGCACCACGGACCTGGACGCGGACTGGGACCTGCGTCCCACCGGCTGGCACCTCACGGTCGACGGCGACACACCCCTCGACGTCGACATGCGGTTCCCGGTGCCGCTGGACCAGCTGGCGGCCGTCTCCCCCGGATACACCGCGCACCGGGCGGTCAACGCCGTCCCCGCCGTGTGCGCGGCCGCGCCCGGCATCCGGACGACCGTGGACCTGCCCCTGTTCACCGCGGAGCTCGGCTGAGCCGGGGCCCGGCGCGGGAGGGAACCGCGGTCCCCTCCCGTCCAGCCCTGCCAGAGCCCGTTCAGCCCTGCCTGAGCCGGTCCTTCATCTCGTCCAGCCGGGTCAGGATCGGATATCCGTCCACGCTCAGGGCGTTGCCGTGCCCGGTCTGGTGGATGTCGAAGACGGACTGGAGGGCGGCGTAGAAGCCCTGGACGTCGAGGGTCTGGTTGACGGCGCGCTTGGCCTGGCGCAGGCCGAACGACGGCATCCGCGCTATCCGCCGGGCCAACTCGTCCGTCGCCGGGCCGAGTTCGGAAAGCGGTACGACCCTGTTGACCATGCCGACCTGTTCGGCCTCGTGCGCGGTCAGCGGGCGGCCGGTGAAGAGGATCTCCTTGGCCTTCCGGGGCCCCAGCTCCCAGGTGTGGCCGTGGTACTCGACGCCGCCGATGCCCATGTGGACCACCGGGTCGGAGAACTCCGCGTTCTCCGCGGCCACGATCAGGTCGCACGGCCAGCACAGCATCAGGCCGGCCGCGATGCACTTGCCCTGGACGGCCGCGATGGTGGGCTTCGGGATGTTGCGCCACTTCAGCGAGTATTCGAGGTACCGGCGCGTCTCGGCGGCGTAGATCCACTCCAGGGTGATCTCGCCGGGGCCCGGCCAGCGGTCCTTCAGGTCGTGGCCGGCGGAGAAGTGCCGGCCGTTCGCCCTGAGCACGACCACCTTCACCGCCTCGTCCCGGGCCGCGCGCATCCAGGCGGCGTCGAGGTCGTCGAGGAGGGCCATGGTCTGGGCGTTGGCGGCCTCCGGCCGGTTGAGGGTGATCGTCGCGATGCCGTCCTCGGCGTCGTACAGGATCTGGTCCATGGCTGGGGTCCTCTGTCCGTCCTCTAGCGCGGCAGGCCGAGGATGCGCTCGGCGACGATGTTGCGCTGGATCTCGCTGGTGCCGCCCGCGATGGTGCCGGCGAAACTCCGCGCGTACCGCTCGAACCAGCTGGAGACGAACGCCTCGTTGTTCATGTGGTGGTACGGCCCGGTGCGGGCGGGATGCGGCAGGGCGTCGGCGCCGTGGGCCTCCAGGGCGTACAGGGAGGCGGACTGGACGGCCTCGGAGCCGAGCAGCTTGAGGACCGACAGTTCGGCGGGGTCCCGGTCCGGGCCGAGTTGCCGGTAGCCGAGCAGCCGTAGCGCCTGGAGGTCCATGAGCAGGGTGGCGTACCACTCCTCGCCCGCTCCGACGTCGGCCGCGTCCTGCACCAGGTCCTCCAGGCGTTCGGCGAACGACAGCCACAGCAGGGTGCGTTCGTGTCCCAGGGAGCCGTTGGCCACCCGCCAGCCCTCGTTCAGCGGGCCGACGAGGTGCTCGCGCGGGACCCGGACGTCCGTGAGGAACACCTCGTTGAAGTCGAGGTCGTCCTCGGCGGCGATCGAGCCGAAGGGACGCCGTACGACCCCCTCGGCGGCCGTGGGGATCAGCAGCGCGCTGATCCCCTGGTGCCTGGGCGCGTCGGGGTCGGTGCGCACGAAGGCGAGCAGGACGTCGGCGTCGTGGGCGCCGGAGGTCCAGATCTTCTGCCCGTCGACGGTGAAGGTGTCGCCGTCGAGCACCGCCCGGGTACGCAGGGAGGCCAGGTCGGAGCCGGCCTCGGGCTCGCTCATCCCGAGCGCGGCGGTGATCTCGGCGCGCAGGATCGGCACGGCCCAGCGGCGCTTCTGCTCCGCGGTACCGAAGGTGATCAGGGAGGCGGCGATGATGCCGAGGCCCTGCGGGTTGAAGCTGTGGTAGATCCTGCGGTGCGCCAACTCCTCCAGATGCGCGAGCTGTTGGGGAAGCGTGGCGTCACGGCCGCCGAACTCCGGCGGCCGGCCGGGCAGCAGCCAGCCCTCGTCGAACAGGGTGCGCTGCCAGCGGCGCGCCCAGTCGGGGACGTGGGCGCTGGAGCGGGAGCGGTCCCGCGCCTCGGCCTCGGCGGGCAGGCGGGCGTCGAGGAACGCAGCGAACTCGGCGCGGAACGCGGCCACTTCGGGATCGTCGGCGAGTCTCATGCGGCCAGCAGAGCCTTCCTGTGCGCGGACGCGGTGCCGAGGAGCAGGTCGCAGGCCTGGGCTCGCTTCAGGTGGTACTGGAGTTCGTTCTCCCAGGTGAAGCCCATGGCTCCGAAGAGCTGCAGCCCGTGCCGGAAGACCACCCGCTGGCACTCCCCGGCCGCGGCCTTGGCCATGTGGGCGGCCCGGGTGCGCCGGGGGTCGTCCTCCGCGAGGGTCAGGGCGGCGAAGTGGGTCAGGGCGCGGGCCCGTTCGATCGCCACGTGCATGTCGGCGGCCTTGTGCTTGACGGCCTGGAAGGAGCCGAGCGGACGGCCGAACTGCACCCGCCGCTTCACATGCTCCAGGCTCAGGTCGAGGATCCGGCGGCAGGCGCCGACCGCGGTGGCCGCGAGCCCGGTCAGCGCCAGGTCGGGCACGCCCGCGGTGAGGGCGCCGACTCCGGTGAGGGCGGTGGCCTCGATCTCGGCCACGTGCAGGTTCGGGTCGAGCACGGGGACCCGGCGCGCCGCCAGTTCGGCGCCGGGTACGACGACCACGCCGTCCGGCGTGAGCAGCGCGACCTCGTCGGCGCGGTCGGCGTCCAGGACGTACCGCCCGGTGCCGTCGAAGACCGCGGTGCCGCTCCCCTCCGGGAGCCGTCCGGTCAGCGGGGCGAACCAGGTGGCCGTGGCCAGGAACGGGGTCGGGTCGGCCGCATAGCCCAACTCCTCCAGGATCAGCGTGAGTTCAAGGGGGGGCGCCTCCAGCCAGCCGAGCCGGCGGTAGGTGCTCCACTGCTGGTCCTCGGGCCGGCCGCGCACCTTGGCGACCGTCTCGCGCACCGTGCGCCGCAGCAGTTGCTGGTCCTCGTCGAGTTCGAACTCCACGCCCGCCTCCGCCCTGTCCGTACCCGGTGGCCGTACCCGGTGGCCGCATCCCGAGTGCGAGCCCGGGTCCGCGAGAATATCATTCTCGCTAAGCGAAAGTAATACTCTTGTTTCCTACGGAGTGCGATTCGGTAGGGGGAGTACCCCTCCTTTTCACATACGTGGAGTACCGTTCTGCCCATGAGTGCCGTCCCCGCAGAACCGGTCGAGACCCCCGAGCCCGCCTGGCGGCAGCGCGCCGTCGAGCGGTCCACCCGGGCCGCGAAACTCCGCGCCGAGCAGCGCGTCCAGCGGTTCCTCGACGCCGCCCAGGAGCTGATCGCCGACAAGGGCACCACCGACTTCACCGTGCAGGAGGTCGTGGAGCGCTCCCGGCAGTCGTTGCGCAGCTTCTACCAGCACTTCGACGGCAAGCACGAGCTGCTGCTCGCCCTGTTCGAGGACGCGCTGTCGAAGTCGGCCGCGGAGATCCGGGAGCGGGCCGCCGCCGGGCAGGACCCGCTGGAGCGGCTGAGGATCGCGGTCGATCTGCTGTACACCTCCTCCACGCCGCGCGCCGGCCAGCAGTCCCCGCTCTTCACCGACTTCGCGATCCAGCTGCTGGTCACCCACCCGGACCAGGTGGCCACCGCCCACCTGCCGCTGCTCGCCTACTTCACGGAGCTGGTGGAGGAGGCGGTCGAGGCGGGCCAGGCCGTGGCCGCGAAGCCCCGGCGCACCGCGTCCCTGATCATGCAGACGGCGATGTTCACGGCACAGGCTCCGGCGGCGCCGGTCGGCGCGCACCCCTCCCCCATCACCGCGGAGGAGGTCTGGGCGTTCTGCCTGGGCGGCCTCAGGGGGCCGGGTGACGTGCGGACTCCGGCCGCCGCCACGGCGACCGAGGACGCGCCGGCCACGACGCGCAGGGCAGCCCCGGCGAAGAAGGCCACGACGGCGACACCGCAGAAGCGCACGGCCGCCGCGAAGAAGGCAACTCCTGCGAAGAAGGCCGCTCCGGCGAAGAAGGCCGCTCCGGCGAAGAAGGCAACCGCCGCGAAGGCCGCCACCACGAAGGGCGCCGGTTCCTAGAGGCGGCAGCGCCGGCCCAGGGCCTCCGCGGGACCGTCCGCGGGGGCCCTTCGTCATGCCACGGGCGAAATTCACGCTCCGCCCCCCTTCCGCCCCCCTTCCGGCCGCCCGGCAGAGCCGGACTCCGCAGCCTCGCCCCCTTGACGGAAGATTTCGGTCTGACCTTTGATATGTTTCGCCATCAGCCGCCGGCAGAGGGGTTCCCCGCCGTGGACTTTGAGCTGACCGAGGACCAGGAGACGATCCGCAAGGCCGTGACCGGTCTCCTGCGCGATTTCGACGACCGGTACTGGATGGAGAAGGACCGCGACCACGTCTTCCCGCAGGAGTTTTACGACGCCGTAGCCGGGGGCGGTTGGCTGGGCCTCACGATCCCGGAGGCGTACGGCGGCCACGGCCTCGGCATCACCGAGGCGACCCTGCTGCTGGAGGCGGCCGCCCGCTGCGGCGGGATGAACGCGGCCAGCGCCATCCACATGTCGGTGTTCGGTATGCACCCCGTCGTCGTGCACGGCTCCGAGGAGCTGAAGCGGCGCACCCTGCCCCGGATCGCGGACGGCGGCCTGCACGTCTGCTTCGGGGTCACGGAACCGGGCGCCGGCCTGGACACGTCCCGCATCACGACGTACGCCCGCCGGGACGGTGGCCACTACGTCGTGAGCGGCCGCAAGGTGTGGATCTCCAAGGCGATGGAGTCCGAGCAGATCCTGCTGCTGACGCGGACGTCGAAGGCCGGCGAGGTGGCGAAGCCGACGGACGGCATGACGCTGTTCCTGACCGACCTCGACCGGGCGCGGGTCGACATCCGCCCGATCCCCAAGATGGGCCGCAACGCCGTCACGTCGAACGAGCTGTTCATCGACGAACTGCGGGTACCGGTCGAGGACCGGGTCGGCGCGGAGGGCCAGGGCTTCCGCTGTCTCCTCGACGGCTTGAACCCCGAGCGCATGCTGATCGCCGCCGAGGCGCTCGGCATCGGCCGGGTGGCCCTGGACCAGGCGGTCCGGTACGGCAGGGAGCGGGAGGTCTTCGGCAGGCCGATCGGCATGAACCAGGGGATCCAGTTCCCGCTCGCCGACTCCCTCGCCCGGCTCGACGCGGCCGAGCTGGTGCTGCGCAAGGCGACCTGGCTGTACGACCGGGGCCGGTCGTGCGCCCGGGAGGCGAACACCGCCAAGTACCTGTGCGCGGACGCCGGTTTCACCGCCGCCGACCGGGCGCTGCAGACCCATGGCGGCATGGGCTACTCCGAGGAGTACCCCGTCGCCCGCTACTTCCGCGAGGCACGGCTGATGCGGATCGCGCCCGTCAGCCAGGAGATGGTCCTGAACTATCTGGGCTCGCACACGCTGGGCCTGCCCAGGAGCTACTGAGGAGCTGGGGATGACCGACCGTACGGATCTGTTCGACCTCACGGGGCGCTCGGCGCTGGTGACCGGTGCCGCGGGCGGTATCGGCTCGGCGGTGGCCGAGGCGCTGGCCCGGGCCGGGGCGGCGGTGCTGGTGACCGACGTCGACGAGTCGGCCGCGGCGGCCGTCGCCGGGAAGATCTCGGCCGCCGGGCTGACCGCCGACAGCACCGGACTCGACGTGACCGACCGGGCGAGCGCCGACGCCGCGGTGGCGCGGGCGGCCGCGCTCGCCGACGGCACCCTGCACATCCTGGTCAACAACGCGGGCATCACCGCGCCCGCCATGTTCGCGAACCTGGCGGAGGACGCCTTCCGGCGACTCCTCGACATCCACGTCGTGGGCAGCTTCCACTGCGCACAGGCCGCGTTGCCGTACCTCCCGGACGACGGACGCGGCCGCATCATCAACGTCACCTCGTCCGCCGGGATCGTCGGCACGCTCGGACAGGTCAACTACTCCGCCGCCAAGGCCGGCATCATCGGCCTCACCAAATCCCTGGCCCGCGAACTGGCCCGCAGGCGCATCCTGGTGAACGCCCTCGCCCCGCTGGCCGCGACCCCGATGACGGAGACCATCAGGACGGACGAGAAGTTCGCCGCCCGGATGCTCGCCCGGATCCCGCTCGGACGGTGGGCGGAGCCGGCGGAGGTCGCGGGGGCGTTCGTCTTCCTCGCCTCGGACGCGGCCTCCTTCATCACCGGTCAGGTGCTGCCGGTCGACGGGGGCATGGTCATGTGACAGCCCCGGACGTCCTGTGTTGAATAGTTCAGCCGAAACGGACGTACGACGAGAGGCCTGTACCCGTGCCCAGCGCCGAGCCCTCCCCGCACACCCCGCGCTTCGACACCCTGACCGTGCCGAAGGCGTCGGACGTGCTGGCGGCGGAGGTCCGCGAGCGGATCCTGTCCGGGGAGATCGGCGAGGGCACGGCCCTGCCCCCGGAGCGCCAGCTCGTCGAGCAGACCGGGCTGAGCCGGGCCACCGTGCGGGAGGCGCTGCGGATCCTGGAGGTCGAGCGGCTCCTGGAGATCCGGCCGGGGCGCGGCGGCGGGGCCTTCGTGCACCGGCCCGGGCGCGAGTCCCTGGCGAACACCGTGCGGTTGGTGATCCGCGGCCAGCAGATCCGGCTGGAGGCGCTGCACGAGACCCGGGAGGCGATCGAGCCGACGTGTGCCGCGCTGGCCGCGAGACGGCGCACCGACCGGGACCTGGCCGACATGGACGCCGCGAACGCCGAGTTGAGGGAGGCCGGGGACGACGCCCAGCGGTTCCTCCGGGCGAACGTGCGCTGGCACAACGCGGTGGCGCGGGCGGGCGACAACGAACTGCTCATCGGGTTCATGAGCGCGCTCTCGCAGTCGATCCACGCGGCCACGAACCTGCGTCAGTTCACGGGAGCGGACATCCGCGAGGTCACCGCGCGGGCGCACGCCCGGATCACCGACGCGATCCGGGCCGGTGACGAGGCGGCGGCGATGCGGCGGATGTCCCGGCACGTGTGCGGTTTCGCTCGCGCGGCGGCCGAGGTGGACGTGCGCGAGCGCGTGGAGCTGACCGACCCCGAAGCCTGACGGCCCGAGCCCGGGACACCGGGGTGTCACCGCACGCATGCGAGAATCTCATTCTCATATTCGAGTAACACCATTGACAGTTATGGCCTGACCTTTAATAGCATCGTCGGCATGAGCGAGGTGAGTCCCGTACTGACCGTGGCCGCCGACGGCGACGTCCGCATCGTCACCCTGAACCGTCCGGACCGTCTCAACGGCGTCTCCGCGGAACTCCACCGCAGGCTGTCCGAGGTGTGGCGGGAGCTGGCGGACGACGCCGGGGCCCGGGCCGTCGTCCTCACCGGCGCCGGCCGGGCGTTCAGCGCGGGCGGCGACCTCGACCATCTACGCAGCCATCATGAGGATCCCGAACTGCGCGAGCGGTCGATCCGGCTCGACCGGACCCTCCAGACGGAGATGATCCGCTTCCCGCTGCCCGTCGTCGCGGCCGTCAACGGCCCTGCGGTGGGGCTGGGTTGCTCGCTGGCCCTCGGCTGCGACCTGGTCCTGATGGCCGAGGACGCCTACCTCGCCGACCCGCATGTCTCGGTCGGTCTGGTGGCGGGCGACGGCGGGGTCACCCTGTGGCCGTTGCTGACGAGCCTGCTCCGGGTGAAGGAGTACCTGTTCACCGGGGACCGCATCCCGGCCGCCACCGCGGTCGGGCTCGGCCTCGCCAACCGGGTCGTGCCGGCCGCGGACCTGCTGCCCGAGGCGCTGGTGCTGGCGCACCGGCTCGCCGCGCAGCCCGCGGAGGCGCTGCGCGCGACGAAGGCGGCGCTGGCCGCGGTGGTCGAGCAGGTCTCCCGCGGCGGCATGGAGGCGGCGCTCCTGGCGGAGCGGTCCACGATGACCAGCCCGGACCACATCCGCATCGTCGGCGACCTCGCCGCCCGGGCCGGCCGCCGCCCGGCCGCTCCCGGGGAGGGCTGAGCATGCGACCCGAGGAGTTCACGCTGGTCCGCGATCTGCTGCGGACGTTCGCGAGCCGGCACGCCGTCGGCTCGGCCGACGAGGTCACGGCCCGCTCCCGCGCCGCGGCGCAGAAGGCCCTGGACGGGCTGGGACTCGCCGAACTGCGCGGTACCGCCCTGCCCGCCGCCACCGTCCAGGAGTGCGCCCTGCTCGCCGAGGAGCACGGCCGGCTGCCGCTGACCACCTCGCTGCTGGGCACCGTCCTGCTGGCTCCGGAGCTGCTGCGCCTCCTCCGGGCGGACGAGCGCGGCACACGGTTCACGGTGGCACTCGCCTCCGACCTGCGCCTCCACGGCCCCGCCCCACGGAGTCTCCGCGCCTGGGACTGCGACGGAGCCGACGCGGCGCTGTACGCCGACACCGGAGGACACGTGACCCGCGCCGAACTCGGGTCACCGGCGCCCACCGCCGACCTGCTGCGCAGCGTCCGGAAGGCCGCCGCCGTGGGCGAGCCCCTGGGCCGGCTCGCACCGGAGGACCGGCTGCGCTGGCAGGCCTACGCGCTGGTGATCGTGGCGAGCGAACTCGTCGGCGCGGCGGGCTCGTTCGTCGGGCGGAGCGTCGAATACGCCCGCGAGCGGCGGCAGTACGGCCGACGGATCGGCTCCTTCCAGGCCGTCCGGCATCTGCTCGCCGACGCGACCGTCCTGGTGGAGGGCGCCACCAGCGCCACCCGGTACGCCGCCTGGTGTCTGGACCACGAGCCGCCGGACCGGGCGCTCGCGGCGGCCCGCGCGGCCAAGGCCGAGGTGAACACCTCGGCCGTGGAGGCGGTGTACGCCGGGATGCAGGTGTTCGGCGGGATCGCCCAGACCTGGGAGCACGTCGCCCACCTGTACCTGCGCAGGGTGCTCGTCGGCGCCACCGTGCTGGCCACCACGGCCGACCTGCTGCCCGCCCTCGCCGTGCCGGAGGCGACCCGATGACCGACGGCCCCCTCGACTTCGGCGACCCGGCGGACCTGGAACGGCTGCGGCGGGACTTCCGTGCCTGGCTGGCCGGCCATCCGCTGCCCGAGCGGCGGCCGGACGAACCGGTCCCCGCCTTCCTGCACCGCTGGCACCGCATCCTGCACTCGGGCGGCTGGGTCGGCCTCGACGTGCCGCGGGAGTACGGCGGCCGCGGCCTGACACCACTGCACCAGGTCGCCGTCAGCGACGAGCTGGGTGCTCGCGGCGCCCCCGGCGTCCCCCGGATCGGCTATCTCGCCCATGCCCTCCTGGAGTTCGGCGACGACGAACAGCGCCGGCGTCTGCTGCCCCGGATGCTCTCCGGCGACGACGTCTGGTGCCAGGGCTTCAGCGAACCGGGCGCCGGCTCGGACCTGGCCGGCCTGAGCACCCGCGCCGAACGGCAGCCGGACGGCGGGTATCTCGTCAACGGGCAGAAACTGTGGACGAGTTACGCCCAGTACTCAGACCTCTGCCTGCTCCTGGCCCGCACCGGCCGCACGGCTCCCGCGCACACCTCGATCTCCGCGTTCGCCCTGCCGCTGGACCGGCCCGGCGTGACCGTGCGCCCGCTGCGCGCGGCCAACGGCGACGAGGAGTTCTGCGAGCTGTTCCTCGACGACGTCCGCGTCGAGGAAGCCGAACGGGTCGGCGCCGAGGGCGACGGCTGGCCACTGGCGATGACCACGGTGTCGTACGAACGCAACGCCCTCGACACCGGGCACCTGTCGAAATACGGACTCCTCGTCGACCGCCTGCGCCGTACCGCGCAGGAACGGCGCGGGAGCCTGCCGGACGGGCTCCTCTCGCGGATCGGGCAGTGCGTGGTGGACTACCAGGTCCTCGTCGCCCACGCCCGGCGCCGTACCGCGCAGCGGCTCGCCGGTCGGGTCGCCGGGCCGGACTCGTCCGTGGACAAGCTGCTGATGACCCGCGCCGAGCAACGCCTCTACGAGACCGCCCTGTCGGTGTTCCCCGAAGAGCTGCACACCGAGGGCGGCGAGGTGTTCGGGGACTACCTGTACTCCCGGGCCGCCTCCGTCTACGGCGGAACGTCCCAGATCCAGCGCAACATCATCGCCAAGCGGCTGCTGCGCCTGCCGGCCGACGACCGCGCCTGAGCAACGGAGTCCGCCGATGCGACACGACCAGGAGTTCCGCAGCATCCCGAACGTGATCAGGATCGCCGCCCGACGGTTCGGCGACGCCCCGGCGATCGTCGACGGTGCGGTGCGGCTGACCTTCCGTGAGCTGGAGGAGCGGATGGTCCAGGCGGTGCGCGGCGCGCTCGCGCTGGGCATCGGGCCAGGGGACCGGGTGGGCCTGTGTGCGCCGAACTCCGCGGAGTGGATCGTCGCGGCGCTGGGCATCCAGGGCGCGGGAGGTGTCGTCGTCCCCCTCAACACCCGTTTCAGGGCACAGGAGATCTCCTACATCCTGCGCAAGTCGCATGCCAGGGCGCTCTTCGCGGCCGCTTCCTTCCTCGGCCACGACTACATCGGCGAGTTGCGACGGGCCGACCCCGGGCTGCCCGCACTGGCCACCGCCGTCTCCCTCCTCGGGCCGGCCGCGGAGGCCACCCTGGACTGGCGGGACTTCCTCGACGCGGGAGCGGGGACGGCGCCCTCGGCCGTATACGCCTCGATCGACCGGATCGCCCCGGACGTCCTGTCCGACGTGATGTTCACCTCCGGCACCACCGGCCACCCCAAGGGCGTGCAGCTGACGCACGGGCAGTCCCTGCGGGCGTACGGCTGGATGTCGACGGAGTACACCTTCGCCGCCTCCGACACGTTCCTGGTCATCCCGCCCTTCTTCCACTGCTTCGGCTACAAGGCGGGCTGGCTCGCCTCCCTGATGCACGGGGTCACGGTGATCCCCATGGCCGTCTTCGACCCGGAACGGGCGCTGCGGCTCATCGCCGACGAACGGGTGAGCATCCTCCTCGGCCCGCCCACCATCTTCCACGACCTCCTCAACCACCCCGACCGGTCCGCGTACGACCTGTCCTCGCTGCGGGTGTCCATGACGGGCGGCACCACGGTCCCCGAGGCCCTGATCCGCGCCATGAAGAAGGAGCTGACCTTCGACATCGTGCTGAGCGCCTACGGGCTGACCGAGTCGAGCGCGCTGGTGACCAGCACCCGCGTCGGCGACCCGGAGGAGACGGTGGCCCGCACCACCGGCCGGGCCGTACCCGACGTCGAGGTCCGCATCGCCGCCGACAACGGCCGGGACGCCGCTCCGGGCGAGGACGGGGAGATCCTGGTGCGCGGCTACAACGTCACCCGCGGCTACTGGGACGACCCCGGGGCCACCGCCGCCGCGATCGACCCCGAGGGCTGGCTGCACACCGGGGACATCGGCCGCCTCGATCCGGACGGCAACCTGTCCGTCGTCGACCGCAAGAAGGAGATGTTCATCGTCGGCGGCTTCAACGCCTACCCCGCGGAGATCGAGAAACTGCTGCTCGGCTGTACGGCGATCGCGCAGGTCGCGGTGGTCGGCGTCCCCGACGAGCGGCTCGGCGAGGTCGGGTGCGCCTTCGTCGTGCCGAAGCCGGGGGCGGACCCGACCGAGCGCGAGATCATCGCCTGGGCCAGGGAGCACATGGCCAACTTCAAGGTCCCCCGCCGGGTTCGATTCGTGGACGGACTCCCGCGCAACGCGAGCCAGAAGATCCTCAAGCACGAACTGCGCGCCCGGCTCGGGGAGTTCTGAGATGGGCGGACCGCTGACCGGCGTCACGGTCGTGACCCTGGAGCAGGCCGTGTCGGCCCCCATGTGCACCCGCACGCTCGGCGACCTCGGCGCCCGGGTCATCAAGGTGGAGAACCCTGCGGGCGGGGACTTCGCCCGCCACTACGACGACGTGGTGGGCGGGTTGGCGGCCCACTTCGTGTGGGCGAACCGGGGCAAGGAGTCGGTGGCGCTGAACCTCAAGTCGGAGGCCGGCCTCGCGATCCTGCACCGGCTGCTGGACCGCGCCGACGTACTCGTCTCCAACCTCGCCCCCGGCACCACGGCCAGGCTCGGGCTCTCCCCCGCCGACCTGGAGGTACGGCACCCCGCGCTGATCCCCGTGGAGATCGACGGGTACGGCCCCGGCGGCCCGCTCTCCCACAAGCGCGCCTACGACATGCTGGTCCAGGCGGAGTCGGGTGCCTGCTCGGTGACGGGCCGCCCCGGCGCCCCGGCGAAGCCAGGCCCGCCCGTGGCCGACGTGTGCACCGGGCTGTACGCGGCGCTGTCGGTCCTGGCGCTGCTGTACGGCAAGGGCCGGGGCGGTCCGCCGTCGTCCGTGGCGGTCAGCATGTTCGACACCATGGCCGAGCTGATGGGGTATCCGCTCACGTACACCCTGCACTCGGGGATCGAGCAGCAGCCGCTAGGCATGGGCTCGCCCGCCGTCGCGCCGTACGGCGCCTACCCCACCGGCGACGGGCAGACCGTCGTCCTGGGCACCACCAACGACGCCGAATGGCAGCGGCTGGCGCGGGAGTTGATCGGCAGGCCGGACCTGGCGGACGACGAGCGGTTCCGGACGAACGCCGGCCGGGTCGAGCACCGTGCGCCGCTCGACGAGGCGATCGGCGCCTGGTGCGGGCGCCACGACCTGGCGTACGTCCAAGCCCGCGCGGACGCCGCCGGAATCGGCAACGCCCGCTACAACACGGCGAAGGACGTCCTCGCCCACGAACAGCTCACCGCCCGTGACCGCTGGCGGAAGATCGGCACACCCTCCGGGCCGGTGCCCGCGCTGCTGCCGCCGCCGGTGATCGCCGGGTACGACCCGCCGATGGGGGCGGTCCCCTCCCTGGGCGAGCACACCGACGCCGTGCTGGCCGAACTGGGCTTCGGGGCAAGGGACATCGCCGCCCTGCGCGAGCAGGGAGCGGTGCGGTGACCGTGCTGTTGACGGACGACGCGTCCGACGGCGTACGGACGCTGACACTGAACCGGCCCGACCGCAGGAACGCCCTCGACGCCGAGCTGTGGGAGGCGCTGGCGGCGGCCCTGCGGGCGGCCGGAGCCGACCGGTCCGTTCGGGCCCTGGTCCTCACCGGGGCGGGCGGCGCGTTCTGCTCCGGTGCCGACATCTCCCGGCCGGTGACCGACCGGCATCCGCTGCACCGGATGCGGACGCTCACCGAAGTGACCCTGCTGCTGCACGAGTTGCCGTTCCCGACCATCGCCAAGGTGACCGGCGTGGCGGTGGGCGCGGGCTGGAACCTGGCGCTCGGCTGCGACCTGGTGGTGGCCACGCCCGAGGCGCGGTTCTCGCAGATCTTCGCGCGGCGCGGTCTGTCACTCGACTGCGGCGGCTCGTGGCTGCTGCCGAGGCTCGTCGGACTCCAGCAGGCCAAGCGGCTCGCCCTGCTGGCGGAGACGATCGACGCCGAGCAGGCGCGGGCGCTGAACCTGGTGACCTGGGTCGTGGCCGCCGACGAGGTGGACGCCTTCGTCGACGGCCTGACGGCGCGCCTGGCGTCCGGCGCGCCGGTCGCGCTCGCGCAGACCAAGGCGCTGCTCGACGAGGGCGCCGACCGCACCCTGCGGGACGCGCTGGCGAACGAGGCGCGGGCGCAGGCCGTCAACTTCGCCACCGCGGACGTGTGGGAGGCGTACGCCGCGTTCGCGGGCGGACGAGAGCCGCTGTTCACCGGCCGCTGGGTGGTGCCGAGACGAACGGAGAACGACACATGACGCGGGAAGCGGTGATCGCGGCGGCGGTCCGTACGGCTGTCGGCAGACGGCACGGCGGGCTGGCCGGCGTCCATCCGGCCGACCTGTCCGGGGCGGTGCTGACGGCGCTCGCCGAACGGTCCGGGGTCGATCCGGCGGTGGTCGACGACGTGATCTGGGGGTGCGTGTCCCAGGTCGGCGACCAGTCGAGCAACATCGGCCGCTACGCCGTGCTGGCGGCCGGGTGGCCCGAGAGCATCCCGGGGACGACGGTCAACCGGGCGTGCGGGTCGGGTCAGCAGGCGCTGGAGTTCGCCGTCCAGGCGGTGCTGTCGGGGCAGCAGGACGTGGTCGTGGCAGGCGGCGTCGAGGTCATGAGCCGGGTGCCGCTGGGCTCGGCGAAGGCGGGCGGCATGCCGTACGGACCCCAAGTCCGCGCCCGCTACCGGGACTTCTCCTTCGACCAGGGCCTCTCGGCGGAGCTGATCGCACAGAAGTGGGGCTTCACCCGGGAACGGCTCGACACGTACGCCGCGCTGTCGCACGAGCGGGCGGCGGCCGCGCAGGACGGCGGGGCCTTCGACGGGCAGATCGTGCCCGTGGCGGGGGTCGCGGCGGACGAGGGCGTCCGGCGCGGCACCAGCGTGGAGACGTTGGCGAGGCTCAGGCCCTCCTTCCGGGAGGACGGTGTCCTGCACGCCGGGAACGCCTCGCAGATCTCCGACGGCGCGGCGGCGCTGCTGATCACCACGCCGGAGCGGGCCCGCGTGCTGGGCCTGACCCCGCTCGTGCGGTTCCGGGCGGGCGCGGTCGTCGGCTCCGACCCGGTGCTGATGCTGACCGGACCCGTTCCGGCGACGGAGAAGGTGCTGCGGAGAGCCGGAGTGGCGTTGGCGGAGGTCGGGGTCTTCGAGGTGAACGAGGCGTTCGCGCCCGTCCCGCTGGCCTGGCTCGCCGGGACCGGCGCGGATCCCGAGCGCCTCAACCCGCTCGGCGGCGCGATCGCGCTCGGCCATCCGCTCGGCGCGTCGGGTGCGGTGCTGATGACGCGGATGGTCCATCACATGCGCGCCCAGGGGATCCGCTACGGCCTGCTGACCATGTGCGAGGGCGGCGGCACGGCCAATGCCACCCTCGTCGAACTCGCCGCGTGACGGGGGCGGTCGGCATGCGGCGGGATGTCTTCACCGACGACCACGAGGCGTTCCGGGGACTGGTGCGGGAGGTCGTGGCGAAGGAGGTGGTGCCGCACTACGGCGAGTGGGAGAAGGCGGGCAGGATCCCGCGCGGCTTCTTCGCGACCCTCGGCTCGCTGGGCCTGCTGGGCACGGCGATCCCGGAGCAGTACGGCGGCAGCGGGCTGCCCGACTACCGCTACAACGTCGTCCTCCAGGAGGAGGCCGCCCGCGCCTTGGTCACCCTGGGCACCGTGCGCACCCAACTCGACGTCGTGCTGCCGTACTTCCTCGCCTACGCGAACGAGGAGCAGCGCGAGCGCTGGTTCCCCGGCCTGGCGTCCGGGCGCCTGCTGACCGCGATCGCGATGACCGAGCCGGGCACCGGCTCCGACCTCGCCGGCATCCGCACGACCGCCGTACGCGACGGCGACACCTACGTCCTCAACGGCGCCAAGACCTTCATCACCGGCGGGCTGCTGGCCGATCTGGTGATCGTGGTGGCGCGTACGGCGACCGTCCCGGACGACCGGCGGGCAGGGCTGACACTGCTCGTCGTGGCGGACGGCACGCCCGGGTTCACCCGCGGCCGGGTCCTGGACAAGATGGGCATCAAGGTGCAGGACACGGTCGAGCTGGCCTTCGACGACGTACGGGTGCCGGTGGCCGACCGGCTCGGCGAGGAGGGCGCCGCCTTCGCCTACCTGGGCCACAACCTCCCGCAGGAGCGGATGACGGTCGCGGTCGGCTCGGTGGCCCAGGCCCGGGCGGCGCTGGACACCACGATCGCCTACGTCAGGGAACGCAGGGTGTTCGGCTCGCCGGTCGCCGCCTTCCAGAACACCAAGTTCGAACTGGCCGCCGTCGCCGCCGAGGTCGAGGCGGCGCAGGCCCTGCTGGACCGGGCGGTCCTGGACCTCGTGGACGGCCGGCTCTCCGGCGCGGACGCGGCGAAGGTCAAGCTGTTCTGCACCGAGATGCAGGCCCGGGCCGTGGACCGATGCCTTCAACTCTTCGGCGGATACGGCTACATGCTGGAGTATCCGATCGCCCGGCTGTACGCGGACGCCCGCATCACGCGGATCTATGCGGGGACGAGTGAGGTCATGAAGGTCATCATCGCCAAGTCACTGGGGTTGTGAGCCATGTCCGTGGAGGACTTCACCCACCGGCCCGGAACCGCGTTCGTCGCGGGCGGCACCGGCGGCATCGGCGCGGCGGTCGTACGGACGCTGGCGGAACACGGCAGCGACGTCACGTTCACCTACCGGGCCAACCACGAGGCGGCGGGTGCCCTGGTGGACGAGGTCGAGACACTCGGCCGGCAGGTCCGTTCGCTGCGGGTCGACCTGACCGACGAGACGGCGGCCGCGCGGGCGGTCACCGAGGCAGCCGAGACGTCCGGCGGCCTGCACACCCTCGTGTACGCCGCCGGACCCCACGTTCCCATGACCCATCTGAGCCGGGTCACGCCCGCCCGGTACCGCGCCCAACTGGAGGCCGACGCCGTGGCGTTCTTCAACCTCGTCCATCCGGCACTGCCCTTGCTGCGGGCGAGCAGAGGCAGCGTCGTCGCCGTCACCACGGTCGCGACCCGCCGCTACCCGGTCCGGGACGGGCTGTCCTCGGGAACGAAGGGCGCGGTCGAGGCCGTCGCCCGCGCCCTGGCCGCCGAGGAGGGCCGGTACGGGGTCCGGGTCAACTGCGTGGCTCCCGGCATGCTCGACGACGGAATCGCGGCCCGGCTGATCGCGACGGGAGAACTCGACGAGGACGCCCTCGCGATCACCCGGCGCAACATTCCCCTGCGCCGGTTCGGGCAGGCCCGGGACATCGCGGAGGCGGTCTGCTTCCTCGCCTCGGACCGGGCCGCGTTCGTCACCGGACAGGCGCTGGGGGTGGACGGCGGGTACAGCGTCTGACGGGACGTGCTTCAAGGAGTGACCGCCCGGCCGCCGACGTAGGTGGCCCGGACGACACCGGCGGACAGCGCGTCCAGCGCCTCGCGCAGAGGCGCATGAAGCAGGCACAGGTCGGCCGGGCCCCCGACCTTCAACCGCCGTGGCCGGGAGGGCCGTTCGGGTGCGCCGAGGAAGAGCCGCAGGGCAGCCCGCGGCGTCACCGCTTCCCCGTCCTCCCGTGCGACGGCCGCCCGCATCACCGCCCACGGGTCGGGGGTGCCGTACGGTGCGTCGGTCCCGGCGGCCAGGGGGATGCCGGCCTCGGCCAGGCTGCGGCAGCGGTAGAGGTGGGGCCGGTCGTCCGGGGCGACATCGGTGGCGTACTCACGGCCTCGCTCGACGGGAAAGTGCGGCTGCCTCACCACGGTCACACGGAGCCGCCGCAGCCACGGCAGGACATCGCCCGGGATCACCGCCCCGTGCTCGACGCGGTCTCCGCCGACCGGTCCGGCCTGCTCCAGGGCGAGCAGGGTCACGAGCAACTGCACTCGGGTGACACAGTGCACGGCGACCGGGCGGGGCCGCAGTCCGGCGACGGTGGCCGCGAGGCCGGCGGGCGTGGGCAGACTCAGGTCGTCGAGCATGATCTTGACCGGTGCCGTCCGGTCCGCTCCCATGACGACCACCCGCTGCGGCAGCGCCGCGAGGGCGCGCCCGAGTCCGGGCGCCGGGCGCGGATCGGCGTTGGTGAACCCCGTGACGCCGCACCGTGCCGCACGGAGCCCCAGTCCGGCCAGGTCCAGCCGGACCGCCGGAACAAGGCGGCGCAGCCGCTCGTCCGACCGCCACAGCCGGCCGTCACGGTCCTCGCCGTCGTCCAGGCCGGCCGACCGCAGCGCAACGCTGTTCAGGAACCACATGGCACCGCTGCGGTGCTGCACCCGTACCGGCCGGTCGGGCACGATCGCGTCCAGCGCCCACCGGTCGAGTTCCCCGGCCACGCTCTCGTGGTAGCCGACGGCCCGCACCCACTCCCCCGCCGGGCCCTCGCGCAGCTCCGCCGCGAGTCCGGCCCGGCCCTGTACGTCGCGGGGCCCGACCCGCACGGAAGCGGCGGCCGCCGCCAGCGCGGTGAGGTGCACGTGGTGGTCGTGCAACCCCGGCAACAGCGCCCCGCCGCGGCCGTCCACGTCCGCCGACCCGCCGAGGCGACGCCCGATCTCCGCGATCCGGCCGTCGGCCCCGACCCGTACGTCCACCAGGCCGCGCCCCTCGACCTCCACCGCCCTGATCAGCACGACGTTGCCGGGCGCGGCGGGAGGGCGTTGGCAGGGGCGGCGCACAACCCGGTGACGGGATCCGCCGACGTGTCGACGAGGAGCCCGGACCGTCCGGAGCGTCCGGAGCGTGCGGACAGTGCAGGCTGGGCGGCCTCGTCGTCCGGCCGGGCCGGGTTGATCGCCACCCAGCCGTCCGCCGCGGTCATGAGGTGGCGGCAGCCACCCGCCGGCACCTTCCCGGCCCGGTCCGACGAAGCCGGCCGGGCGCGGCGGAACACGACGTCCGGCGGATCGGCAGGAACGCCCGTACGGCGGGTGATGTCGTCCACGGCCTCGAACAGGGGGCCTGGGCAGGGTCCGGCGTCGGCCGCCCGTTGCTCGAGAGCCGCGTTCTCCATGAAGCGAACAACGCATACGCGGATCACCGTTTCCTACCGGCCTGCCGACAGGGGCGGTGAATTTCCTGACGGCCCGTCCTGCCTGTGCTTCGGTCCGCCTGCTTACGGGGCGCGCGGCGGAGACGGTGGTGGGGCGGGTCTGGGCGGAGTTGCGCGTGCGGTGGCAGGCCGGTCGAGCCCGCGGGCCTGGCTCCTCCGGCATGTGTGGGTCGCCGGGTTTGCCCGCCGGCCCGGGCCGGCGGGCGGGTGTCGGGACATGTCGCGCCTGCAGGGGCGCGTCTTCCGGCCCTGGCACCTGACGGGCGGTGCCCTGCAGTGCCTAGCTTGAGCGGAGCCAGCTGACGCTGAAGCTGTTGTCCAGGTTGCTGCCGCCGAGTGCGCTGATGCTGTTCAGGGGAGTGCCCGCGCTGTTGGTAATGGCTGGTATCTGGGTCAGGTCGAAGGAGGACCCGATGCCGCCCAGAGCCACCGCGCTGAAGTTGACCGTGGTGAACTTCGTCAGCGGCGTGAGGCCGTCCGTGGGTATCGAGGCGACGACCTCGGTGCTGGCCGGCGTACCGGTCAACGGGATAACGGCAGCATCGGACCAGCCCGCGGTGTTGTCGACGACCACGAAGGTGCAATAGCCGCCGAGGTAGGCGACCCTCCCCGTCATCGAGTCGCCCGTGTTGATCGCGCCCCCGAAGGTGATCTTCGAGGTAAGGGAGGTGCCGTACCAGGCGTAGTTCACATGGGTGGCCCCCGAGCAGTCGGCGTCGGTGCCGGCCCGTTCGACCGGGCCTCCTGAGGAGTTGCCCACGCCGGCCCAGAAGCTGGCGACCGTGTTCGTTTCGGCGCCGCAGCCGATCGGCGGCTGCACCCAGTTGGCGCTGGCGCCCCACCCGTAATAGTTGGGTCCCCATCCCCATATGAAGGGGGTTCTGGGGGGATTGAGGGCGGTGTACCCGGACCAGAAGTTACCGCCGGCGGGGTCATCGAGCGGCGCGGCCGTGCCGGCCTCGGCAGCCTCCGCGCTGCCGGACGCCCACAGCGCGGGCACGGCGGCGAGGGCGAGGGCAGCGAGGCAGATGCGCAGGCGTCTCAACATGTCTGAGCTCCTTGGGATTTGGGATTTGGGAGGTGCGAGAGGGCGGTTCATAATTTTTTGGAGTGGTTCCGTCGTCGCCTGATGGTGTCGGCACGGGCGGAATTCGTGGGTCCGCAGTCGGTGGTCTGCCGGTGTGGCGGGGTGGGCGAACGTAAGCCTTACGCGGGCGACTTATTGGACGAAAATTCAGCCTCGCCCCGATACGGCCATGAAACTGGCATAAACTCACGAACCTCCCTCTCGTGAGTCCGGTCTCCTCGGCTCCTCGGGTCAGCGCGCAGTGGACGGTGTGGCTCTGGATGAGCCCGTCACGGAAGGCGGAGGTGTCCGCGCCGTGCTGCGCCCGGTTGGTATCGGAGTCGGCGAACCCCTCGCGGACGCCGTCCGGGGTGATGAAGGCCGCGTCAGGGCCGTAGTTGGCGACGATCCCGTCGAGGTCCTCGGCGAGAGCGCCTTGCTGTGGTTCTGGAGGATCCCCTGTGGGGTTCGGGAGCCCCGGTCATTCACGGCCGGCCCCTTGATGTACTCAATGAGGTGGGGTGGCTGCTTGACCCCGTACAGCAGAACATGGGGACGGACAGGGACACCAGGAAGAAGCACGGGACGGACTACCGGAAGATCTACCGGAACAAACCAGGAGCGCGGGCCGGAGAGAGGCCCGCCGGTCCGCCCGGGACTACGGCATGGCGCATGCCCGCGCGTAGCCGCCACCAGGGTGAGGAAATGCCCTTCCCCTCAACCGCATGGGACGGAGAATGCAGTCGTGAAGGGGACAGCCGCCGATTTCATCGCCCGCGCAGCCCAACCCCCAGCCGCGATGACCCTGACGGAATCCCTTGCCGCGGCCCTCGATCGCCCGGCACCGCGATCTGTCCTACGTGTGTCCACCGACGCTGCAGGCAGCACGATCAGTGGACTGGCACCGGTTCTCGTCCCGCCGCCCACGCCGCACTTCACGCCCCGCCCGCGCCGCGGCCAGGGGCAGGGACGCTGAACGGAACCTCAGGACACCAGCGCGGGCTCGCCTCACGGCGACACCCGCCGCCCCCTTCCTTCCGCATGAGAGTCCTCGCCCTGCACGCCCTCCCGCACTACCGGGAGTCTTACTGATCATTTCAGAATGAGGTGCGGAGTCGTCGCAAGCAGATGATGCTGCAGGCGAGTTGGAGCAGGCCGTCGTGGAGGTCGGAGCGTATGGGTTCGTAGCTGTTGAACTGGTGAAGCCGGGCAAAGGTGCGCTCGACGACCCAGCGGGTCCTGCCCAGGCCGGAGCCGTGGGCGGTGGCCTTGCGGGTGATCTTCGGTGTGATGCCCCGGTCTCGGAGGCGACGGCCGTAATACCGGCCCATCAAACCACCCCAGAAGCGAATATCCCTGTGCGCTCCTCAGCACCCACACATGCCGATTGGCCTCGGCCGGCACGCAAGCACAGCAGATCAACCCCGCCCTCACGGTATGGCTTGTCGACGTGCGCGGAGAAGCCGTGCGCTGCTCTCGGGGGATGTGCTGTCGTCCGCTGCCAGCCCGATCAGGAGGAGTTCGACGAGTCGCTGAAGGTCTGTGGCGGAGTGCGCCAGACGGAACGAGGCAATGGCGCCGAGGCATACGCGTACGTCCTCCACTGTGACGTCCGGACGCACTGCACCCGCCTCGCGGGCGCGGTCTACGAGCTGCTCCATTGCCCGTGCCTGTTCGCGGCGGTCGACAGCGAAGGCTGCCGCCGCCGGGTGGGAACCGAACAGAGCCTCATTCAGCCCGCGGTCCTGCAACCGGTGCTCCGCGAAGCTGTGTATGGCGCCGCTGAGCGCGCGCCAGGGATCGGGCTCGTCCAGAGATGCCTGCATGTCCCCACGGCATTCCGCGACATGCTCAGCGAGCGCCGCCGTGACGAGGTCGGTACGTGCAGGGAAGTGCCGATGGATCGTGGCAATGCCCAGACCGGCACGGCGGGCGATCTCCCGCATCGGCAGGTCGAGCCCTTCGCCGGCGAAGGCGGCGCGGGCGACGGCGATGATACGGCGACGGTTGAGCTCCGCGTCCATGCGTGGTTTCCGAGTCACTTCGATCTCCGCGATTCTCACTTCGGCCTGATACGGAACACCTGCTCCAGATCCATGTCTACCGTAAGGCAGCGCCCGGAAATTCCGGGCCGGAGAGGTGATCATGCAAGCAGTACAGTTCGACCGTTTCGGTTCTCCCGACGTACTCGGCGTCCGCTCCGCGCCCGAGCCGCACGCAGGCCCGGGCGAGGTGCGCATCGCGGTCCGCACCAGCGCGGTGTCGCCGGTCGACCTCGCGCTGCGGGCCGGTGAATCACCCTCACGCGACAGCCTTGCCCTGCCCCACATCCCTGGCGTGGACGCGGCCGGCGTGATCGACGAGGTCGGCGAAGGCGTCGAAGGCTTTGCCATCGGGGACGAAGTGTTCGGCGCCGTCGATGTCGCCCGACGGGGCGGGGCGAGCGCGCAGTTCGCCGTCCTGGCGTTCTGGGCGGTGAAGCCGGCCGCTTTGTCCTGGGAGGAGGCAGGTGCCGCCGGGACGAGCGTGGAAACGGCTACCCGTGCTCTGGACCTGCTCGGCGTGCGCGAGGAGACGGACACGACATTGCTGATCGACGGCGCGACGGGTGGTGTCGGGAGCATCGCCGTGCAACTGGCCGTGGCTCGCGGAGCCCGTGTCGTCGGAACCGGCCGCCCCAGCAGCGAAGAATTCCTCTCCGGTCTCGGCGCGACCCCCCTGCCCTACGGGCCTGGCCTGCCCCAGCGGGTTCGCTCGCTGGGCATCTCACGCATCGACCGCGCGCTCGACGTGGCCGGAGCCGGCTCGCTCGATGAACTCATCAGTCTCACCAACGGACCTCAGTCGGTAGTCACCCTGGCGGATTTCACCGGCCCCAGCCGTGAGGTGCGCCTCTCCCTTGGCCAGTTCGGTGGCCAGCCCGACGGGCGCCACGGACTCGCTGTCGCCGCAGATCTCGCCGAAAAGGGACTGTTCCACGTACCGGTCCAGGCGGTCTTCCCTGCCAGCCGGGCCGCCGAAGCACACGCGGCGGCGGGGACAGGCCCCCGCCGCGGGAAGACCGTCATCGATCTCACGATACTCACGCCTGGCCTCTGACGTTGGTCAGGCGGGACCAACCGCCGTAATTCCCGCTAGCAAAGATCCCGGTCGACATGGGCATTGCGCTCGTAGACCTCGGTCGGCCAGTGTGTCCGGGGCGCGTGCTGATCTTTTTCCTGACGACCTGTGGGAGCGGGTTTCTCCGCTGCTGCCGCCCACTCCCGAGCGACGCCACCGCTACCCCGGACGGTTGCGTGTTGCGGACCGCGCTGCACTCGCCGGCATCCTGTACGTGCTGCGGACCGGTGTCGCCTGGCGCGATGTTCCCGCGGAGACGGTGGGCTGCTCTGGGGTGACGGCCTGGCGTCGGCTGCGGGACTGGACCGAGGCCGGTGTATGGCCTCGTCTGCACGCCGCCCTGCTCAGCGAGTTGCGCCGCAACGACCTCTTGGACCTGGACGACTGCGCCGTGGACGGCTCGCACGTCCGGGCCCTCAAAGGCGGGATCACGTCGGCCCCCCGCCCGTCGACCGGGCCCGCCCCGGCTCGAAACACCATGTGATCGTCGACCGTCACGGGACCCCGCTCGCCGTCACGCTCACCGGCGGCAACCGGCATGACGTCACCCGGCTTCTGCCGCTCCTGGACGCGGTCCCACCGATCCGGGGCCTGCGGGGACGCCCCCGCCGCAAGCCGCGGCGCCTGTACGCCGACCGGGGCTACGACTTCGACAAGTACCGCCGCCTGCTGTGGAAACGCGGCGTCAAGCCGTTGATCGGCCGCCGCGGTGTCGCCCACGGCTCAGGACCGGGCAAGGTGCGTTGGGTGGTCGAGCGCGCCTTCGCCTGGTTGCACCAGTTCAAGCGACTCCGCATCCGCTACGAGCGACGCGCTGATCTCCACATGGGCCTGCTCTAGCTGACCTGCGGCCCCATCTGCCTCCGCCGCCTGCGAACCTCATTCTGAATCGAGGGAACAGCGGATCCGCGTTGGGCTCAGGCGTTGTGTTCTGCAACGAGCATGGTCTTCCCCTGGCTCGTGTGCCGGCGCAGGACAGTGCCGGGCATGGTAGGGAACGCGCCTGTCCGGATCTTCGCGAAGGCCGGATACGTGCCGGCAGCACGGGCCGTCTCCCCGGCCTCCCTCAGCAGCGCGCTGGCGATGCCCCGGCCACGCCAGGGCTCGGCGACGGCCAGGAATTCGATCTCGACCAGGCTCCGGACCAGACGACCACGGTGTCTGCGATGCGAGCGGTCAGGCAGCCGCCGTGCCCGTAGGGCAACGGCACCTGCCCGCCGTGGCGGTCGATGGCCCGGGCCAGAAGTGCCGCGCCGCCGCGCCTGGCGTGGGGATGAACTCCTGGACGGCGAGGGCGCCCAGCGCCACTGCCGCAGGACCCTCGCCGGGTGCTGCGAGTCTGATCGTGACAGTGCTGACGGGCTGCTCAGGCACGGAGGCCACCCCAGGGAACTTCCAGACTTCCGCCTGATCCCCGAGGCCAAGCGGACAGCCGAGCAGGCCCGGTCACGCACACCCTGTCCGAGTCCTTAGTATCTCAGTGCTGCGCGACGCCACGGTGGTGACCGCCCGAAGTCGCTGCCGCCGTGCGTAAAGGGCCGCTTCGCACCCAGGCGGCGGCCGAGCGAGCTGTCACTCAACCATCTCCCCCTCCGAAAGGCCTCCGACGTGTCCCTGTTAGTCACCTGCCGTCGTCTTGGGCATGTCCTGCGCTGCCTGGTGGCAGCCGCCCTGAGCGTCAGTACCGTGATCGTGGCCGCGGCGTCCGCGCACGCCGTCTCGATCACCCTCGTCCTCACCGCCGGCGGCGGGTCGCTGTGCGGGTACGGCGACCCAAACCCTCAGCCCTTCCTGCTGGTCACTCCAGTCACCACCTTGCCCGCGAACTGCCAGTGGTTGCTGAAACCGGTGGGAGACAACTACTACCTGTACAACACCGGCCTCGATAAATACCTCACGCTGCTCGGCAACCCTGCCAAGGGCGTCGGCTTCACTCTCAAACCACAGCTCTCCGGTGCCTCCGCGGTCAACCTGCAGCTGTTCAACTTCAGCAGCCAGACCAACAGCGGCGGCGTGGCGATACGCCCGGCCACCAACCTCGATCTCAACATCAACATGGACGGCAACGACTCCGGCGCCAGAGGTCTCATGCTCACCACGTGGGATCAGGATCGGCGGTCCATGAGCTGGCAGTTCACCATGATGGACCCGGCCGCGACGGCACCCACGGCCACATTGGCCAAGGCACCGTTCACCGTCGGGACCTATGGGTTGCTGGTGGACCAGTCCGCACGGCCGACCGCCGGCTCTCCCCAACCCGGCATGGCGCTCTGTGCCGACACGGGTGACAGCAATGTGCAGCTGCAAGTGCTCAGCCCGGCCCTCAACCTGTACTGCCTGTGGCAGCAGGGCAAGCCGGACGGAACCCCGTCGAACATGACCTACCTGTACAACCCCGCCACCGGCAAGGTTCTCGACATCAACGGCAGCGGCCCGTTGAAAGACCCCACCCCCGTCAACCTGCAGCCGTTCTACACCAACCCGCTGCAGACCTACGAGTGGTGGAACCCGACAACCACCGACGCCGGCTACACGGCGTTCCGCCCTTCCGGGAACAGCGACCTCAACCTCAACGGCTACACCGCGGCACCCGTGCAGCCCGCCGCGGTCACCTCCTGGAGCACCGGCTCTACCCAGCCCCAGATGAGCTGGACTTTCATCCCCGTCCGCTAGAGATCTTCAACAGCTGGGGTTACGGCGACCGGAAGTCAAGGCCGGTCTTCGCGGTGAGGCCGTCGAGGCTGCGCCTGGCGAGGTTGGCAAGCGCTCTCTCCAGATGTGACCACCCATCATCGACCGGATGGAACTCGGGTGCCCCGGCCACAACGATCGGGCCGCCGAGCTGCTAGTACGTGGCATCGAGCAGGCGGGCGTCATCGGTCTCGGTGAAACTCTTGCGCCGCCCTCACGGGGGCGGTATCTGCCGGAAGCCGGCACCCAGCAACGTTGCTGAGGCCTCAACGCCCGTAAATTTTGCGGCCCTTGAGGGTCGGGCTACCGTCGCCCGCTGCCGGCAGGGCATCTGGCGTTTCTGCCGTGTCAGTCCAGGCGGAGCCGCGTGGGAGCGTCGCGCGTCGCCGGTGCAGTGCGTCAGGCTCAGCGCCACCGGCTTGCCGAAATCGACGGTCGCGATTGCCCTGATGGCCGCCAGCAGTTCGTCGGGCTGGGTCCCGTCGGCCTCGACGTAGCAGGTCCTGCCCTCGGGGGCACCGTCGAGGAGTGCGTCGGCATAGACCAGGACGACTGGACGATCTGGCGGAGGTTGGGCGCGGTGGGGATTCCGGCGCCCACATCGAAAAACTGCCGGACCCCCTGGCGCGCCAGATGGTGCGCGACCCGGTGCATGGAGCCGCGGTTCACCCGGGCCCCTACCTCGATGGACGGGAAGACCTGGATGACGGCCTGCGCCGCCTCGCCCGCCCACAGAACAAGGCTTCCCGTCACCCCACCCGGGCTCCCCTCCGACCTCGCCCTCTTCCAGCCGGCCTCGCACCCGCGCAGCCAACACCCTGGACTTCCTCGCTCCGACGTGCAGTTCCTTGCGTAGCGTCTCCGCCGAGGCCGACCGCTGATGCAGCTCCCGATGCTCAGGATCGAGCTTTCTCGCTCGCGCCAGGAGCGGATCCTCATCCAGTTCCGCCCCGCCCGGCTCCGCCCGATCTCGGTCGAAGCACCGCTCCGTCCCGTCCAGACGACGACCACCCGTCCGGTGGACCAGGAGTTCCACGGACAGCAACGAGGCCACAGGCGGCCAGCCGGCCACCAGCGCCGACCGGCATTCCAGCTGCGGGGCCGCGGCTACTACTGGCGGGGCGTGAAAATGCCTGCCCAGGTCAGCACCGGTCCAGGTCAGACCCCTGAGGCCGGCAGCGTCACCGACTTGTACTCGGTGTACTGGGCAAGCCCCGCCATGCCGTACTCGCGGCCGATGCCGCTGGCCTTGTGGCCGCCGAACGGGCCGTCGAAGGAGATGGGTGCGCCATTCACGGTGACCGTGCCGGTGCGCAGGCGGCGGGCCACTTCGAGGGCGTGGGTCTCGTCGGCGGACCACACGCCGCCCGAGAGGCCGTACTCGGAGTCGTTGGCGATGCGTACCGCGTGGTCCTCGTCGTCGTAGGGGATGACCACGAGGACGGGGCCGAAGATCTCCTCCTGGGCGATCCGGAAGGAGTTGTCGACGTCGGCGAAGACGGTGGGGGTGACGTAGTTGCCGTTCTCCAGGCCCGGCGGGACCTGGGGGCCGCCGGTGACGAGCCGGGCGCCCTCCCTGATGCCGAGTTCGATGTAGTCGCGCACGCGCTGCTGCTGGTCCCGGCGGACCATCGGGCCGATGAAGGTGTCGGGGTCCGCCGGGTCGCCGACCTTGAGCGACTCCACGAGGTCCTTGAGGGCGGTGACGACCTCTTCGTACCGGCTGCGCGGCGCGAGGACGCGGGTCTGTGCGATGCAGGACTCGCCGTTGTTGAGGAGCGAGGCGAACTTCAGTCCCGGCACCGCCCGGCCGAGATCCGTGTCCGGCAGGATGATCGCGGCGGACTTGCCGCCCAGCTCCAGGCTGACCCGCTTCAGCTGCTCGCCCGCGATGGCGGCGATCCTGCGGCCGGCCAGGGTCGAGCCGGTGAACGCGATCTTGTCGATGTCGCGGTGCGAGACGAGGTACTCGCTGGTCTGCCGGTCGGCGGGCAGGACGCTGATCACGCCTTCGGGCAGCCCGGCCCGGTCCAGCAGGTCCGCGAGCAGCCCCATGCTCAGCGAGTTCTCCGGGGACACCTTCAGGACGACGGTGTTGCCGGCCAGCAGCGCGGGGACGATCTTCGCCATGGCGGCCGAGAACGGGGAGTTCCAGGGGATGACCGCGGCCACGACGCCGACGGGCTCGCGGCGCACCACCGTCCGGACCGCCGGGGCGGATTCCGGAGCGGATTCCGATGCGGATTCCGGCGTCTCCTCCCAGCCGAACGCCTCCGCCGCCCGGAGGTAGGCCTCGGCCTGGCGGGTGAGCCCCGGCTGTCCCGCCCTGGTGAACCAACGGGCGGAGCCGTTCTCGGCCGAGACGAGGTCGGCGATCCGCTCGGCGTCGGCCTCCCGCAGGGCGTTCAGCCGCCGTATGGCGGCGATCCGCTCCGCCGGTGCCGTCCGCGGCCAGGGACCCTCGTCGAAGGCGGCCCGGGCGGCTGCCACGGCGCGGTCGACGTCGGCGGGCCGGGCCTGGGCGGCACGGCCGATGACGGCCTGGTCGTGCGGCGAGCGGATGTCGAGGAGTTCCGGGTCGCTGGGCGCCGCCCACGAGCCCGCGATGTAGAGACAGTCGTAAGTGATCATGTGGCCTCTCCTGAGGATCCGGATCCGAACGGACCGGCTCTGTTATATGTCACTTCAATGTAGCACTTCCATGAGTGTAAGCCTCATCTGTGCGCCAGAAGGTGCGGCAGGTTCCACACCTCCGGATATGCTCTGGCGCGTGAGAGCCGACGCAGCACGCAACCTGGAAGCCGTTCTGACCACCGGGGCCCGGATGCTCGCCGTCGATCCGGGCGCGACCATCGCCGCGATCGCCGCCGAGGCCGGTGTCGACCGGCGGACCGTCTACCGGCGGTTCGCGTCCCGCGAGGAGCTGCTGGCCGCCATCTACGAGGCGCGGTACGACGCGGTCGAGCGGGCCGTCGAGCACGCCAGGCTGCGGGAGGCCCCGGTCGCCGTGGCGCTGCACCGGTACGTCGAGGAGATCATCGGCGTCAATCGCAAGTGGCCGGTGGAGCTCACCCGGCTGCGGGCCGACGACGCGATCCGGGAGCGGCGCGACGCCCTGGTCCGGGAGGTGGACGACTTCCTGCGGCGGGCCACCGAGGAGGGGCTGCTCCGCGCCGACCTGCCGCCCGGCTGGGCGAGTTCGCTGCTGCCGCAGCTCATGCATCTGGCGTCGCGGGAGCTGCCCGAGCTCAACCCGGCCCAGGCCGCCGACACGGTCGTCGACAGCTTTCTCCGGGGGCTGGGGACGCGGTGATCGTCGCGGGGGTTGTGGCCGGCCCGTGCGTCTGATTGGGTACCGCGCGACAGAACAGGGGTGACCGGCGTGGATCAGGCGGCACGGCAGGACGTCGGCGGGGCGCTGCCCGCGGAGCTCGGGCGGGCGATACGGCAGACGGCCGCGGACATCGCGGCCGTACTCGACGGCATCGCCGACACGAGCGGACCCGTACCGGGATCGCAGTGGACGGTCGGCGAGGCGGCGGCCCATCTGGCGCTGGCCAACGAGCTGATGGCCGACCTCGCCCTGGGGCGGGAACGGCCCTACGGGGACGGTACGCCGCAGAGCCTGGCGGCGGCCAACGCCGAGTCGCTGGCCGTGTTCGAAGAGCGCCGGGCGGCGCCGCTCGCGGCCATGATCACCGAGCAGGCGGACCGCTGCGCCGACGCGCTGGCCGCGGCGGCGGACGGCCCGGCGCCGGTGACCCCGCTCGGCCCGATGGACCGGTCCGTGCTCGCCTCCTACCTGCTCACCCACATGCTGGGCCACGGCTACGACCTCGCCCGCGCGGTGCGCCGCCCGCACATGATCGACGCCGAACGGGTCGCCAGGTGCCTGCCGTTCCTGCTCTCGGTGATGCCGGCCGTGGCGGACGGCACGGCCACCGCCGGTCTGACCGCCCGTTACACGATCCGGCTGCGCGGTGGCGGCGGCGGCTTCGGTGTCTCCCTGGCCGACGGCACCGTAGAGGTGGCTCCGGAACCGCGGGACCGTCCGGACTGCACGATCCTCATCGATCCGGTCGCCTTCCTGCTCATCGCCCTCGGCCGTCGCAACCCGTGGCTCGCCATGGCCCGCGGCCAGGTGTTCGCCTTCGGACGCAAGCCCTGGCTCGGGCCCCGCTTCCCCGCCCTGTTCGTCGCCCCCTGACCGCACCGGCCCCCTGACCGCACCGGCCCCCTGACCGCACCGGCCTCCTGACCGCACCGGCCCGCCGCTGCCGCGCCGTCGCACTCCGGCGGCCGGACCGGCGCCCGTGCGCTGTCCGGCGTACGCCCCGGCACCCGTCCCCCGTCCGGCCCAACCCCGCTCCGCCAGAAGAGGCGGGCGGGCGTGACCGGTGTGACCGTGGTGGAAGGTATGGGCGCGCGCACGGATCCGAGGAGGCTGCATGGCCGAGGGACTGGTCGACGGCAGAGCGCCCCGCACTGCCCTGGTGGACGGCTCCGGCCGCCCCGCGCCGACCTTCGATGCGATGAGTGCAGTCGCCGACGCCGTGCTCTACGAGGGCTACCTCCTCTACCCCTATCGGCGGTCCTCGCCGAAGAATCGTGCCCGCTGGCAGTTCGGGGTGCTCTTCCCGCGCGACCGGGCGGAGGCCGACGGTCCGGTCAGACCGGGCGTGTCGGGTTCGGCGGACTCCTGGTACCAGCAGACGGAGTGCCTGCTGCGGGTGCGCAGGCCGGACGCGGTCCTGCGGCTGCGGGTCCGGTATCTGCAGCTTCAGCACAAGCAGGTCGAGGACGCCGAAGGGCGGCCGGTCGAGTCGCTCGCCTGCGACGACGGGACCGTGCAGCTCACCTTCGAGGAGGCGGTGGCCCGCGAGGCCGAGTTCACGGTCGCGCTGGACGGGGACGAGCACGGGTTTCCGGTGGGCTCGCCGGCCGGTACCGACGTCGAGGAGCTGCCCTCCGGAGCCGGGCGGATCGTGCGTCGCCGGGCGGAGGTGCGGGCGCGTACCGTCCTCGTGGCCGAGCAGCTCGGGGGAGACCTCATCCGGCTCCGGGTCCGCACCACGAACGAGGGGCACCCCGGAGACCCGCACGCCCCGCGCGACCGGGCGCTGCGGCACGCGCTCATCGCCACCCACACCCTCCTGGGGGTCGAGGGCGCGGAGTTCGTCTCCCTGATCGACCCGGGCCGGGCCCTCCAGGAGGCCGCCCGGAGCTGCCGCAACGACTTCACCTTCCCGGTGCTCGGCGGCGCGCCGCCCGCCGTCGCCCCCGCGGACGGCTCGGTCTCCGGCCTGCTGCTCTCCTCGCCGATCATCCTCCCCGACCATCCGCAGGTGGCCCCGGAGAGCCCCGGTGACCTGCACGACGCCGGCGAGATCGACGAGATCCTCACCCTGCGCACCATGCTGCTGACGGACGAGGAGAAGCGGGAGGCACGGGCCACCGATCCGCGGGCCGCCGAGATCCTCGACCGGGTCGACACCATGCCGCCGGAGGTCTTCGAACGCCTGCACGGCGCCATCCGCTCGATCGGCCCGGCCGGCCGGACCACGGGCAGCGAAGGCTCTGCCGACGCACCCGCCGCCGACCCGGCAGGCGCCGTCGACACACCCGCCACCGACCCGGCAGGCGCCGTCGGCGCACCCCTCCGCGCCCCGGCCTCCGCCGGCGAGGACTTCCTCGCCGGGCGGCCCGCCTGGTGGCAGGAGGGCGGCGACGACGGGCTGTCCCCGACCACCGACACGGTCCTCGTCGACGGCGTGCGGGTCGGCGGCGGCAGCCCGGTGCGGCTGCGCCCGCGCGGCAGGGGCGCCGACGCCCAGGACATGTTCCTCGCCGGCCGCACGGCGACCGTGGCCGCCGTCTTCCACGACGTGGACGGCAGCACCCACCTCGCCGTCACCGTGGACGACGACCCGGCGGCCGAACTGCACGGCTGGTACGGCCGTTACCACTACTTCCGGCCCGACGAAGTCGAGCCGCTCGGGGGCACCGAAGTCCCGGATCCAGCGGCGGCTGCCGAGCCGTCGCCGGGGCCCACACCATCGGAGGCCTAGCACATGAGCACCAGCAAGAACGGCACCACGGCCGTCGGCGGCGAACCCGCCCGGGCCGACGGCGAGCACCAGGGGTTCGACGAGATCACCATCCTCTGGATCTCCGAGGGCATGAGCTGCGACGGCGACACCGTCTCGGTCACGGCCGCCGACCAGCCCTCCATCGAGGACCTGGTCCTGGGCCTGATCCCGGGCATGCCGAAGGTCAACCTGGTCAACAAGGTGCTCTCGCCGAGCCTGGGAGGCGAGGACTTCCTCGCGCCGTACCGGGCGGCCGCGCGGGGCGAACTGGAACCCTTCATCCTCGTCATCGAGGGCTCGATCCCGAACCAGAACATCATCGAGGGCGACGGCTACTGGACGTCCTTCGGCAACGACCCGGAGACCGGCCAGCCGCAGACCCTCAACGACTGGATCGACGAACTGGCGCCCCGGGCCTGGGCGGTGGTGGCCGTCGGCACCTGTGCCACCTTCGGCGGCATCCACGCCATGGCCGGCAACCCGACCGGCGCGATGGGCCTCGCGGACTACCTCGGCTGGGACTTCAAGTCCCAGGGCGGGCTGCCGGTGGTGAACATCCCGGGCTGCCCCGTCCAGCCGGAGAACTTCATGGAGACCCTGGTCTGGGTGCTCTACCACGCCGCCGGCACCGCTCCCCCGCCGCCGCTGGACCACATGCTGCGGCCGCAGTGGCTGTTCGGGCGCACCGTCCACGAGGGCTGCGACCGCGCCGCCTACTACGAGCAGGCGACCTTCGCGGCGGACTACAACTCGCCCAAGTGCCTGGTCAAGACGGGCTGCTGGGGTCCGGTCGTGAACTGCAACGTGCCCAAGCGGGGCTGGATGGCCGGCATCGGCGGCTGTCCGAACGTCGGCGGCATCTGCATCGGCTGCACCATGCCGGGCTTCCCGGACGCGTTCATGCCGTTCATGGACGAGCCGCCCGGCGGCACCCTCTCCTCGCTCGCGATCAAGCCGTACGGGGCGGTCATCCGCAGGCTGCGCGGCTTCACCAACGAGCTGGTCAACCACGAGCCCAAGTGGCGCCACAACAAGCGCAAGCTCACCAGCGGCTACGCCCCGCGCTGGCGCCCCTGACCCACCCGCGCCCTCCCGCACCCCCAAGTCCCCCCACAGCAAAGGTCAGCGAGCCGATGACGACAGAGGCCCGGCACAAAGGGCGCAAGCCCGCTCAGATCGTGGACATGTCCTGGGATCCGATCACCCGGATCATCGGAAACCTGGGCATCTACACGAAGATCGACTTCGCCAACAAGGAGGTGGTGGAGTGTCACAGCACCTCCTCCCTCTTCCGCGGCTACTCCGTCTTCATGAAGGGGAAGGACCCGCGCGACGCCGGGTTCATCACCTCCCGCATCTGCGGCATCTGCGGCGACAACCACACGACGTGCTCCGACTACGCCCAGCAGATGGCGTACGGCGTGAAACCGCCGCCGCTCGCCGAGCACATCGTCAACCTCGGCGAAGCGGCCGAGTACATGTTCGACCACACGATCTTCCAGGACAACCTGGTCTTCGTGGACTTCTGCGAGCAGATGGTCAAGGCCACCAACCCGAGCGTCCTGGCCCGCGCGCAGAAGACCAACGCGCCGCGCGGTGACATCCACGGCTACCGGACCATCGCGGACATCATGAAGGCCTTCAACCCCTTCGAGGGCGAGGTCTACAAGGAGGCCCTGAAGGTCTCCCGGACCACCCGCGAGATGTTCTGCCTGATGGAGGGTCGGCACGTCCACCCCTCCACCCTCTATCCGGGCGGTGTCGGCACCATGCCGTCGCCGACCGCGTTCACCGACTACCTCAGCCGGCTGATGCACGTCATCGACTTCGTGAAGAAGGCCGTCGCCATGAACGACGACGTCTTCGACTTCTTCTACGAGGCGCTGCCCGGCTACGAGGAGGTCGGCAAGCGCCGTATCCTCCTTGGCTGTTGGGGCGCATGGCAGGACCCGAAGGTGGTCGACTACAAGTACGAGAACATGGACCGCTGGGGCAAGGCGATGTACGTCACCCCGGGCATCGTGGTCGACGGCGAGCTGGTCACCAACAACCTGGTCGACATCAACCTGGGCCTGCGGATCATGCTCGGCAGCTCGTTCTACGAGGACTGGGTCAACGAGGACCCGTTCGTCACCCACGACCCGCTCGGCAACCCCGTCGACATGCGCCACCCGTGGAACCAGACCACCCTCCCGGTGCCGCAGAAGCGGGACTTCGAGGGCAACTACAGCTGGGTGATGAGCCCACGCTGGTTCGACCAGCGCACCGGCGACCACCTGGCCCTGGACACCGGCGGCGGGCCGCTGGCCCGGCTCTGGTCGACCGCGCTCAGCGGCCTCGTCGACACGCCGTACATCAAGGCCACCGGCAGCAGCGTGCGGATCTCGCTGCCCAAGGGCCCGGAGCTGCCGGAGACCACGCTGGAGTGGAAGATCCCGAAGTGGTCGAACACCCTTGAGCGCGACCGCGCCCGGCCGTACTTCGTGGCGTACGCGGCCGCCATGGCCCTGCAGTTCTTGGACGAGGCGATGGGCCTGGTCAGGTCCGGCGACACCAAGGTGTTCGAGGACTTCGAGGTGCCGGACGAGGCGATCGGCTGCGGTTTCCACGAGGCCGTGCGCGGGGTCCTCTCGCACCACCTGGTGATCAAGGACAAGAAGATCGCCAACTACCACCCGTACCCGCCGACCCCGTGGAACGCCAGCCCCCGCGACAAGTTCGGCACCCCGGGCCCGTACGAGGACGCGGTCATGGGCCAGCCGATCTTCGAGGAGAACGGCCCGGACGACTTCAAGGGCGTCGACATCATGCGCACGGTCCGCAGCTTCGACCCCTGTCTGCCGTGCGGTGTCCACATGTACACGGGCAAGGGCAAGACGCTGAGCGTCACGCACTCGCCGGTGTACGGGGCGAACCATGGCTGACGCGCGGCTCGACGGACCGGCGGTCGAGTCCCGGCTGGCCCGGCTCGACGGGCTGCTGGAGAGCCTGGAGTCCGCGCCGGGGCCGACCGGCGGCTCGGCCGTCGAGGCGGTACGGCTGCTGACCGAGGTCTACGGCGAGGCACTGGCCCGGATCCTCGACCACGCGGACCCGCCGCTGGCCGAGCGGCTCGCCGACGACGAGCTGCTCGACCACCTCATGGTCCTGCACGGCATCCACCCCGACCCGCCCGAGCGCCGGGCCGCCCGCGCGGTCGAGCGGCTGCGTCCCGCCGTGCGGGAACGCGGCGGTGACGTCGAGTGGGCCGGTGTGGAGGGCGGGGTCGGCCGGGTGCGGCTGGCCACCGGCGGCGGTTGCGGCTCGGGGTGCGGCGGAGGTACCACGGAGGTGACCGACGCCGTCCGGGAGGCGGTGCTCGCCGCGGCCCCCGAGCTGGCCGACGTGCAGCCGGTGCCCGAGGCGCCGGCACCCGCCTTCGTCCCCCTGGACTCCCTGCGCCGGCCACAGGAGGCCCGGTGACCACCCGGACGCCGGCCGGCGGAGCCCTGGCCCGCCTCATCCGTTCCTCGGCCGACCGGCGGCCGGCGGCCGGGGCGGAGGTGTGCGACCTGTGCGCCGAGCCGCTGGCCGAGGACCATCCGCACCTGTACGACACCGGGCAGGCCGAGGTCCGCTGCGCCTGCCGGGCCTGCTCGGTGCTGTTCGCCGGCACCCGGCACGGCACCGGCGCGGGCGGCGGCCAGTTCCGGCTGGTCCCCACCCGCCGGGTCCGCCTCCCGAAGGTGGACACCGCGGCCCTCGGGGTCCCGGTCGGCCTGGTCTTCTTCGTGCCGCGCGCCGACGGCACGGTCACCGCCGAGGGGCCGAGCCCGGCGGGGGCCATGCGCTGGGAGGTGGCGGCGGAGGGCTGGCAGCGGGCGGTCGCCGGCTGCCCGCCCCTGGCCGGCCTGACCCCCGACGTCGAGGCGCTGCTGGTCAACACGGTGCACGGCCTGGACCACCACTGGATCGTCCCGGTCGACGACTGCTTCCGCATGCTCGCCGTCGTCCGCCGGGAATGGCGCGGCCTGTCCGGCGGCGGCCGGATGTGGCCGGCCGTGGAGCGTTTCTTCGAGGAGCTCACCGAGCGGCCTTGAGCTGAGCGGCCATGAGCCGAGCGGCCTCGAGGAACGGCAACACAGGAAGGAGAACCCCATGGGCAGCATCCGAGTCGGCCGAGCCCAGGCCCGGCCCGACACACCGTCCCACGTGCCCGGCATGCACCAGGGGAACAGGGGTCCGTACAAGAAGCAGACCGGACACCACCCGGACGGCACCGCCGACGCGCGGCGCTCGACCAACATCCACTGGAAGCGGCACGACGCCCTGCTGGACGTCATGCCGAACATCCCGCCCGCGTGACACAGAAGCGCGTGACACAGAACAGGGAGTGCCCGCTGTGAAGATGCAACGCAAGAGAACCGGAACGGCGGCCCAGCGCGTGCTGACCGCCGAGGTCGCCGTGGTGGGCGCGCTGCTCCTGGCGCTGTTCGTCACCGAGATCCCCAGCATGATGCGCGAGATGAGGATCTGGCGGATCGCCGGCGGGCTGCGCGCCGGCCACCGGTATCCGTGAGCCGGTCGTGCACGAACTGTCGATCGCTACCGCGATCGTGGAGCAGGCCGACGAGTGGGCCCGGGCGGACGGCGCGGACCGCGTCCGCGCCGTGACCGTCCGGGTCGGCGAGCTGTCCGGGGTCGTCCCCGACGCCCTGGACTTCGCCTTCGAGGTGGCGCGCGAGGGCACCGTCCTCGCCGGCGCCCGGCTCGTCGTCGAACAGGTGACCGCACAGGCCTGGTGCGGCCCCTGCGCCGAGGAGTTCGCGGTGGGCATGCCGCCGTTCTTCTGGTGCCCGCGCTGCGACCGGCCCTCCACCGACCTGCGCAGCGGCCGGGAGCTGGAGATCACCGCGGTCGAGTGACCCCGCCGGTGCCCGGGACGGTCCGGGCACCGGCGGGGTCACGCCCAGTCGTCGGGCGAGAGCCGCCGTCAGCAGATGCGCGGCAGCTGCTCCCCGAGCGGGAGATCGACGACCCGGGTGCCGCCGAGTCCGGTCGCCACCACCACCATGCCGGGGTGTTCGGTCACGCACTCCCCGATCCGGGTGGCGCCGGCCCCCTGCGGGTGGGCGCGCATCGCCTCCAGCACCGCGTCGGCGTCCGTCGGCGGGACGAAGGCCACGAGCCTGCCCTCGTTGGCGACGTAGAGCGGGTCCAGGCCGAGGAAGCCGCAGGCGCCCGCGACCGCGTCCGGTACCGGCAGGGCGCGCTCGGCGAGCCGTACGCCCGTCCCCGAGGCGCGGGCGATCTCGTTCAGGGAGGCGGCCAGGCCGCCGCGGGTCGGGTCGCGCAGGACGTGGACGTCGGGGGTGACGTCCAGCATGGTCGCGACCAGGTCGGCCAGCGGCGCGGTGTCGCTGGCGATCTCGACGCCGAACTCCAGCCCCTCGCGCACGCTGAGCACGGCGACACCGTGCAGGCCGATCGGTCCGCTGACGATGACGGCGTCGCCGGGCCTGGCCCGCTGCGGCCGGATGTCGACCCGCTCGGGGACCAGGCCGACGCCGGCGGTGGTGACGTACACCCCGTCCCCGTGGCCGCTCTCGACCACCTTGGTGTCGCCGGTGGCGATCGTGACCCCGGCCGTCTCGGCCGCCGCGCCCATGGCCCGCGCGATGCGTTCGACGACCGACAGCTCGACGCCCTCCTCCAGGACGAAGGCGGCGGAGAGGTAGGCGGGCCGGGCGCCGCTCATCGCCAGGTCGTTGACGGTGCCGTTGACGGCGAGGTCGCCCAGGCAGCCGCCGGGGAAGAACAGCGGCCGTACGACGTAGGAGTCGGTGGAGAGCGCGAGGCGGGCGCCGCCGAGGTGGAGGACGGCGGAGTCGGTCATCCCGGCGAGGAGGGCGTTGCCGTAGGCGGGGGCGAAGATCTGCTCGATCAGTTCGGCGGAGAGGGCGCCGCCACCGCCGTGGCCCATGACCACGACCGGCTGGTCGCGGATCGGCGCCGGGCAGCTCCAGTTCGCGGGGTCGACGAGGGTCTGCTCAGCCAACGGGGTTCATCTCCTCGCGCGGGAGCGCCGGTTCGGACATCCGGCGGTAGAGGTAGTAGGCGGCGCAGGCGCCCTCGCTGGAGACCATGGTGGCGCCGAGCGGGGTGCGCGGGGTGCAGGTGGTGCCGAAGGCCGCGCAGTCGGTGGGTTTGATGAGCCCCTGCAGGACCTCGCCGGCACGGCACTCGGCGGGTTCCTCGGTGCGGATGCCGGTGACGTCGAAGCGGTGCTCGGCGTCGAAGTCGCGGTAGGCCGGGCTCAGCCGCCAGCCGCTGCCGGGGATGCGGCCGATGCCGCGCCAGTTGCGGTCGGTGACCTCGAAGACCTCCTCGATCATGCGGATCGCGGCCGGGTTGCCGTCCTCGCGCACGGCACGGGCGTAGGCGTTCTCCACCCGGTGCTCGCCGCGTTCCAGCTGGCCCACCGTGCGGCGGATGCCCTCCAGGATGTCGAGCGGTTCGAAGCCGGTGACGACGACGGGGACCCGGTGCCGTTCGGCGAGTCGGGGGTACTCGGCCATGCCCATCACGCTGCACACGTGCCCGGCGGCCAGGAAGCCCTGCACCCGGCAGGCGGGGGCGGTCATGATGGCCTCGATGGCCGGGGGGACCCGGACGTGGGAGACCAGCAGGGTGAAGTTGGCGAGGCCCAGGCGCTTGGCCTGGTGGACGGCCATGGCGTTGGCGGGGGCGGTGGTCTCGAAGCCGATGGCGAAGAACACCACCTGCTTGTCCGGGTGGCGCCGGGCGAGTTGGAGCGCGTCGAGCGGTGAGTAGACCACGCGGACGTCACCGCCCGCGCCCCTGACCCGGAACAGGTCCCGGTCGGTGCCGGGGACCCGGAGCATGTCGCCGAACGAGCAGAAGATCACGTCGGGGCGGGCGGCGATCTCCAGTGCCTTGTCGATGCACTCCAGCGGGGTGACACAGACCGGGCAGCCCGGCCCGTGGATCAACTCGACCTCCTCCGGGAGGAGTTGGTCGATGCCGTGCCGGATGATCGAGTGGGTCTGGCCGCCGCAGACCTCCATCAGGGCCCAGGGCCGGGTGACGGTGGCCCGGATCTCGTCCAGCAGCCGGCGCGCCAGCCGCGGGTCGTTGAACTCGTCGAGGTACTTCACCGCGCCTCGCTCCCCTCCGCCTGCCGGGCCGCCTGCTGCCAGGCGTCGCCGAACTCCTCCTCCAGGAGGCCCAGTTCCTCGAAGAGTTTGAGGGAGGCCAGGGCCGACTCCTCGTCGAGGCGCTGCAGGGCGAAGCCCACATGGACGATGACGTACTCCCCCACCTTCACGTCGGACACGTACTCGAGACACGCCTGCTTCTGCACACCGCCGAAGTCGATCAGGCCGGTGAGCGGATCAGCGGTGTCGTCGATGCTCACGACTCTGCCGGGCACTGCCAAACACATGGGTCACTCCGTCTCGTCGCTGACTGCCTTGCGTCGGTCGTCGTCGGGCCGTGGTCCGTGGGCCGCGACCACCAGTTGCCCGAGCGCCAGTCCGCCGTCGTTCGGCGGGACTTCGCCGTGCCGCAGGACCGTGAATCCGGCGCCGTGCAGCAGGTCCGCACTCGCGTCCTCAAGGAGCGCGTTGGCGAAGACGCCTCCGGTGAGGGCGACGGTGGTCAGTCCGGTGGCGCGGCGCGCGCCGCGGCAGAGGTCCAGGACGGCCCGGGCGACCCCGCGGTGGAAGCGGGCCGCGATCACCGGCACGGGGGTGCCGCGCCGCAGGTCGGCGATGATCGCGCAGAGGGCGGGGGCCGGGTCGAAGCGGTCGCCGAAGGGGTACGCGGCCGTCTCCGTGCCCCAGGCCGCGCAGGCCTGCGCCTCCAGTTCCAGGGCGGCCTGGGCCTCGTACCCGGTGCGGTGGCACACGCCCGCGAGGGACGACACCGCGTCGAAGAGGCGCCCCATGCTGGAGGTGGCCACGCAGCCGACCTGGCTCGGCAACTGCCGTTCCAGCAAGCGGAGTTCCTCGCGTGAGCAGGCGGCGACGCTGGGCAGGTCGGCGTCCCAGGGCAGGCCGGCCGCCCACAGCCGGGCCAGCGCGGTCCGGCACGGGTTGGCGACGCCCGCGTCCCCGCCGGGCAGCGGGGCGGGGGCGAGATGGGCGAAGCGCCGGTAGCCGGTGTAGTCGGCGACGAGCACCTCGCCGCCCCAGACGGTGGCGTCGTCGCCGTAGCCGGTGCCGTCGAAGGCGACGCCGATGACGGGTGTGGTGCCGTCGAGGCCGGCCTCGGCCATGGCGGCGGCGATGTGCGCGTGGTGGTGCTGGACGAACACCGGCCTGCCGAGACCGAGCCGGGTGGCGCGGCGGCGGGCCCAGGCGGACGAGTGGTAGCCCGGGTGCCGGTCGGCGGCGACGCGTTCGGGCTGGATCCCGGTCAGCCGGCGTACGTGCCGTTCCGCCCGGACGGCCGCCTCCAGGGTGGCCAGGTCGCCCATGTCGCCGATGTGCGGCCCGAACCAGGCCAGGTCGCCCTCGCCGACGCACAGCGCGTTCTTGAGGTCGCCGCCCACCGCGAGCGCGGGCCGCACCGGGACCGGCAGGCGCAGCGGGCGCGGCGCGTAGCCGCGGGAGCGGCGCAGGACCTGTTCGGTGCCGTCGGCGCGGACCCGCAGCAGGGAGTCGTCGCAGGGCGAGGCGATGGGCCGGTCGTGGACGAGCCAGGCGTCGGCGAGTCCGAACAGCCGGGTCAGCGCCTCGTCGTCGGCGGTGACGATGGGCTCGCCCGAGCGGTTGCCGCTGGTCATGACGAGGACGCGGGGGCCGGCCGGGTCGCCGGGGAGGCCGAAGAGGAGGGTGTGGACGGGCGTGTAGGGCAGCAGGACGCCGAGGTGCGGGCTGCCGGGGCAGACGCCGGGGGCGAGCCGGGCGGCCGGGCGGGGGCGGAGCAGGACGATGGGACGGCGGGGGCTGGTGAGCGCGGCCCGCTCGGCCGTCCCGACCTCGGCGATGCGCTCGGCCTCCGCGAGGTCGGCGCACATCACCGCGAACGGCTTGTCGCCCCGCGCCTTGCGGGTGCGCAGGGTGTCCACGGCGCGGGCGTCGGAGGCGTCGCAGGCCAGGTGGTAGCCGCCGATGCCCTTCACGGCGACGATCCGCCCGGCGGCGAGAAGTTCCCGCGCCCGTGAGAGGGCATCACCGTCGCGAGCGGCTCTCACCCCGCTGCCCGCGGCGGGCACCAGCCGCAGCCGGGGGCCGCAGTCCGGGCAGGCCACGGGCTGGGCGTGGAAGCGGCGGTCGGCCGGGGTGTCGTACTCCAGGGTGCAGGCGGGGCACATGGGGAAGCCGGACATGGTGGTGGCCGCGCGGTCGTACGGCATGCCGGTGGCGATGGTGAAGCGGGGCCCGCAGTGGGTGCAGGTGATGAAGGGGTGGCGGTGCCGGCGGTCGGCCGGGTCGGCCAGTTCGCGCAGGCAGTCGGGGCAGGTGGCGGTGTCGGGCGGGAGGAGGGTGCGGCCCGGGGCCGACTGCTCGGTGGCGCGGATGGTGAAGCCGGGGTCCGCCCCGGTGGCCGGTACCTCCTCGACGGCCACGGCGGTCACGGCGGCCAGCGGCGGCGGCTCACCGGCGAGCCGCGCGCAGAACCGTTCGACGCCGGCCGCCGTTCCCTCGACCTCGATGAGCACCCCGTTCGCCGTGTTGCCGACGAACCCGGTGAGCGCCAGGTCGGCGGCCAGGCGGTGGACGAACGGGCGGAACCCCACGCCCTGCACGGTCCCGTGCACGGTGACGCGCCGGCGGACGGCCGCCGCCGTGGTGGGCGCCGTCACGAGGCGCTGGGGGCGTGGACGTGGCCGTGCGGGTGCGGGGCGAGGGGCGGGGTGTGCACGGGGGCGCCGTCCCGTGCGGCGAGCACCCGGTCGAGGACGGTGTCGACGCCCTCCCCGGTGCGGGCGCAGGAGCGGACGATCTCCACTCCGGGGTTGACCCGGCGCACGTGCTCGGCGAAGGCGTGCTCGTCGAACCCGGCCGGCCCGGCGAGGTCGGTCTTGGTGAGCACGACCAGGTGGGCGGAGCCGAAGGCGGTGGGGTACTTCGCGGGCTTGTCCTCGCCCTCGGTCACCGCCATCAGCACGATCCGCAGGTGCTCGCCGAGGTCGTAGGAGGCCGGGCAGACCAGGTTGCCGACGTTCTCCACGAACAGCAGCGCGGTGTCCGCCGGCAGCCAGCCCTCCAGATGGCCGCGGACCTGCCGGGCCTCCAGGTGGCACAGCCCGTCGGTGAGCAGCTGCTTGACCGGCGCTCCGGAGCGGGCCAGCCGCTTCGCGTCGTTCTCGGTGGCGAGGTCGGCGGTGAAGGCGGCCACGGACACGCCCCGCTCCCCCGCCCGGGCCAGCACCCGGCCGAGCAGCTCGGTCTTGCCGCTGCCGGGGCTGGAGAGCAGGTTCACCACGCTCACCCCGCGCGCGGCCAGGTCGCTGCGCAGGCCGGCGGCCAGGCCGTCGTTCCTGGCCAGGACGGCCCGGGTGACCTCCTCCGACTGACACATGGGGACTCCGCTCCTCGGTCGCTGGGTTCGGGAAGGACCTGCGGAGCGCGCGGTTCCGCGTCCTGGTCCGCTAGCGATCCTCCGCGCCGGTGGCGGCTGTCGGCGGGCGACCGGCCGCGGCGGGGGCCGCGGATTCCTCCGGGCGGGCCAACGCGGGCGTGACCAGGGGATCCGCCAGCAGCGCCGGGACCAGGGTGTGCAGGGCCTCGACGGCCCGGCCGACCGCGTCCCGGACGGCGGCGCTCAGCCCCGGGGCGATGTCCTCGTCGCCCCGCGGCAGCTCTCCGGGCTCGCAGGCGAGCACGAGGACGCGGGGCAGGGCCTCCTCGCCGAGGTGGGCGGCGAGGGCGAGCACCTTCGCCGGGTCCATGCCGTGCGCCTCGGGCGGGGCCGCCGGGCGGCCGTCGGGGAGTTCGGGTTCGACGAGGGACAGGGTGCCCGGGCGTTCGCCGCGGACGGCGGCGTCCACGAGCACGACCACCGGCCAGCCGTCGAGCAGGGCGTAGGCGAGGTCCATGCCCCGGATGCCGTAGTCCCGGACCTGTGCGCCGGGCGGCAGCGGGCGCTGCTCCAGGGCGCGGATCACCTCCGGGCCGAAGGCGTCGTCGCCGAGGAAGATGTTCCCGACGCCCGCCACCAGCAGCCGCGTCACCGGGCACCGCCCGGTACCTTGCGGACGAAGTCGGAGCGCAGCGAGTGGTAGGCGGCGTCCGGGTCGAAGAACAGGGCGTGCATCCGGGCGAGTTCGTCGCGGCGGTACTCGGCGAGCGGCCGTTCCTCCTCGTCGGCCCGGCGCGCCGCGGCCTTGGCGGCGATCCGGCGGTCGAGATCCGGAGCGCCCGCCAGCTCGGCGGCCAGTCGCTCGGCCTCGGCGGTGAACCCCTGCGCGGGGACCCGTACCAGCCGGTCGACGAGCCCGATGCCGGCGGCCGTCGCGGCGCTCACCGGCCGGGCCTCCTCCGTCAGCCGCCGGGCGGCCGCCATGCCGACGCGGCGGGGCAGCGAGTACGTCCAGAACTCCGAGCCGTACAGGCCCATCCGCCGGTAGTGCGGGTTGAGCACGGCGCCGGCGCGGCACCAGACCTCGTCGGCGGCGAGGGCGAGCATGGCCCCGCCGGCCGCCGCGTTCCCGCCGAGAGCGGCCACGACGAGCCGGTCGGTGGTCCGCAGTACGGCCTCGACCAGGTCGTCCATGGCGTGGAGGTTGGTCCAGGACTCCTCGGCGGGGTCCGGGGCGGCCTCGATGACGTTGAGGTGGATGCCGTTGGAGAAGAAGTCGCGCCGGCCGCCGAGGACCAGGACCCGGGTGGGCCGGTCGAGGGCGTACCGGTAGGCGGCGAGCAGGCGCCGGCAGTGGTCGGTGCTCATCGCGCCGCCGGGGAAGGAGAAGGTGACGAGGCCGACGTCGCCGTGCTGCCGGTAGCGGATGTCGGTCCAGGTGCGGCGGTCCGCGGGCAGTTCGAGCGGGGCGGGGCTCCCGGGGAGGCCGGGGCCGCCGAGGACGTCGGTGGCGGGGCGGCGGAAGGGGGCCGGGTCGCCGGAGTTCCTGCGGGGGCGCAGCTCGGGGATCCAGACGGCGCCGTCGCGGGTGGCCCGGCAGACCGCGCCCGCCCGGGTGGCGAGCAGCTCGCCCGGTGCTCCGCGCAGTCGGTCCTCGGGGTGGCCGCCGTGCAGGAACACCTCACGGCCGGCGAGTTCGTCCAGCACCCCCGGCTGGGAGTCGGCCCCGCGCAGCTTGCGCAGCACCGTCGCGGTGTCGTCGGCCGCCCAGTCGATCCGCCGCCGCTCCTGCCGGAGGACGTCCCGCCAGACGACCTTGCCGTGGATCGCGGGATCGCTCTGCGGCCGCGGCTTGTACGAGCCGTCCGCGTACCGGCGTACCGCCCGGTGGACGGCGGTGAGGGCGGCGTCGGCGGCCTCGTTGCGGTAGAGGTCGCTCTTGCCGACCGGCGCCACCGGGAACGGCTCGCTCGCCCAGACCGGGCCCGCGTCCATGGCCGCCTCGGCCTGGAGCACGGTCACCCCCCACTCGGCCGCCCGGTCGGCGATGGCCCAGTCGAGCGAGGAGGGGCCCCGGTCGCCGAGCGGTCCCGGATGGACGATCAGGCAGGTGTGCTGCTGCCAGACGTCCTCCGGGAGTGCCGTCTTGAGCATCGGCGCGACGACCAGCTCCGGGCGCCGGTCCCGTACGGCGCGGCGGACGGCGTCGGGGCCCTGGCCGGCGAGGACGACGTCCACCCGGTGGCCGAGGTCGGACAGTTCGGCGTAGACCCGCTGGGACAGGCTGTTGAACGCGCTCGCGACGAGCAGAATGTCCATGGTGCGGCATATTCGCCGCTTCCACGGCTCCCGGAAAGGACCCGTGCGGCGTTTCGCCCGCCGTCCCGTGCCGCGCGCCCCCGTTCAGGCGCCGGAGCGGGAAACGGGGCCGTCCGCCGGGCCCGCGGTGCGAGGACGGGTGCGCCCGTGCCGACCGACGGCAGCCGGTGGCGCACCCTGGCCGGGGCGAAGTGCCGGCACGACCCGTACGGCATCCTGGGCGGGGCCACGGCATCGGCCGGTGAGCCGCCGCCGTCCGCACGGGAGGCGACCGGGCGTCGCGGGAATTCGGTGCACCGGGGTGTCGATCGCGCGGGGTGCCGTTCGTCGGTGGGGTGCAGGAAGCTCTTGAGGACCGGGAGGAACCATGAAGTACATGCTGCTGGTCTGCGGCGACGACACCGCTGACACGTCCGGGATGGCACCCGTCGAACCCTGGGTGGAGGAGCACGGCGTCCGGCGCGGGGCCCGGTTGTACGGCCACCGGCTGCAGCTGCCGGACCGGGCGGTCACCGTGCGGGTGCGGGACGGTGAGGTGCTGCGCACCGACGGGCCGTTCGCGGAGACGAAGGAGTACGTGGCCGGGTTCGACGTCGTCGACTGCGACGGCCTGGAGGAGGCCGTCCGGATCGCCGCCTCGCACCCCGTGGCCAGCATCGGGGCCATGGAGGTGCGCCCGTTCTGGGACGAGGGGCTGATGGAGGATGCCGAGGGGGCCGTCCGCCGTATCGACGCCGAACTGACCGAGGCCGCCCGCGACCGGGACGTCGACCGGATGCTGGCCTGCTACGCACCCGACGTGGAGGCCTTCGGGCCGGCCGGTGCGGAGGTGTGGTCGGGAACCGGCGCGCTGCGCAAGGCGGTCGAGGCGTGGTTCGCGACGTTCACCGGGCCCGTGCACCGCGAGGTGCTGGAGCTGCGGGTGCGTCCCGGGGAGGGCAGTACCTTCAGCCACGCCCTGGTCCGGATCCACGGCACCCGGGTGGGCGGGGAGCCCGTGGACCGGGTGGTGCGTGCGACCACCGGCTACCGGGACACCGGTTTCAGCTGGCTGATCGCCCATGAACACGTGTCGGTGCCCCTGGAGGCGGAGCAGTCATGAAGTACGTCCTGTTCATCTGCACCCCCGTCGGCGGCGAGGAGTCGAGCCCGGCCGAGATCGCCGCGGACCCGCGCTTCGCCTCGTACATCCACGAGGTCCGTACCCGGGACGTCGTCCGGGGCGGTGCCCGGCTGCGGCCCGCCGCCGACGCGACGACCGTCCGGGTCCGGGATGCCGAGGTGCTGCTGAGCGACGGGCCGTTCGCCGAGACCAAGGAGTACATCGCGGGCTTCGACGTCATCGAGGTCGCCGACCTCGACGAGGCGATCACGCTGGCCTCCCGGCACCCCGCGGCGCTCGCCGGCGGCTCGGTAGAGGTACGGCCGGTCTGGGAGTGAGCACCACGGACGAGGTCGAGGCGGCCGTCGCGACCGCCTTCCGCGAGGAGTGGGCCCAGGTCGTCGCCACCCTGATCCGGGTGACCGGCGACTGGGACCTCGCCGAGGAGTGCGCGCAGGACGCGTTCGCCCAGGCGCTGGAACGGTGGCGGCGCGACGGGGTGCCGGGCCGCCCCGGCGCCTGGCTGACCACGACCGCCCGCAACCGCGCCCTGGACGTGTTGCGCAGGGCGGCGGTGGGGGCCCGGAAGCTGCGGGAGGCGGCGGTGCTGGCACGGGACGAGGGGCCCTACGACCCGTACGACCCGTTCGGCGAGGGCGACGACAGCGGGGTGGCGGACGACCGGCTGCGGCTGCTCTTCACCTGCTGCCACCCGGCGCTGCCGATCGAGGCCCGGGTCGCGCTGACGCTGCGCACGCTCGCCGGGCTGACCACGCCCGAGATCGCGCGCGCCTTCCTCGTCCCGGAGGCGACGATGGCACAGCGGCTGGTGCGGGCCAAGCGGAAGATCCGCAACGCCGGCATCCCGTACCGGGTGCCGCCCGCGCACCTGCTGCCGGAGCGCACGACGGGCGTCCTCGGTGTGCTGTACCTGCTGTTCAACGAGGGGTACGCGGCCACGGCCGGCGACGGCCTGATGCGGACCGGCCTGTGCGCCGAGGCGATCCGGCTGGCCCGGCTGCTGGCCCGGCTGATGCCCGACGAGCCGGAGGTCGTCGGGCTGCTCGCGCTTCTGCTGCTGCACGACGCCCGCCGGGACACCCGGGTCGACGCGGCCGGCGACCTGGTCACCCTGGAGGAGCAGGACCGCACGGCCTGGGACCGCGCCGAGATCGACGAGGGCGCCGCGCTCCTGGACGGCGCGCTGCGCCGGGGCCGCCCCGGCCCGTACCAGATCCAGGCCGCCATCGCCGCCTGCCACACCACCGCGCCGGCCGCCGCCGACACCGACTGGGCCGACATCGCCGGCCTCTACGGCGAACTCCAGCGGTACGTCCCCTCGCCCGTGGTCCGGCTGAACCGCGCGGTCGCCGTGGGCATGGCCGAGGGCGGGGAGGCGGGGCTCGCCCTGGTGGCGGAGCTGGCGGCGGAGGACGGCCTGACCGGCTACCACCTGCTGCCCGCGACCCGCGCCGACCTGCTGCGCCGCATGGGGCGTACCCGGGAGGCGGCCGAATCGTACGCGCAGGCGTTGGAGTTGGCGGAGAACGCGGCGGAGCGCAGGTTCCTGGCGAAGCGCCTCGCGGAGTGCCGTTCGGCGTAGGCAGCCTGGGGTTCGCCGCAGGCTCCGGCCGGGGGTTGTCCCCACGCCGGATGCGGCAGCCCGCCGGAGTGAGCGCGGGGCGGGCCGTGCCTAGCGTGTTGGCGCATGGCAACGTTTCCTCTGAAGTCCGCCCAGGCGTTATCGGTGGCGGCGCTCGTACTCGCGTCCGCACCGGCGGCCCTCGCACGGTCGTCGCCTCCGGGACCGGCCGGGCACTGCGGCCCGCGCGACGGCGTCCGCGCGGCGCTCACCCGGCTGACCGCCGACGATCACATCACCGGAGCCTCGGTCCTCGCCGACGGCCCGTGCGGGCGCTGGACCGGGTCCGCCGGTACGGCCGACCTGCGCACCGGCCGCCCGATGAACACCACCGACCGGCTGCGCGCCGGGAGCGTCACCAAGACGTTCACCGCGACGGTCGTCCTGCAACTCGCCGCCGAGCACCGCCTCTCGCTCGACGCCCCCGTCGACCGCTACCTGCCGGGCCTGATCGACGCGCACGGCTACGACGGCCGGCGCATCACCGTACGGCAGCTCCTCGGGCACACCAGCGGGCTGCCCGACTATCTCGACGCGCCCGAGTGGGCGCGTCCGGAGCGGCTGCGGTACCGCCACTTCGAGACGGGCGAGTTGATCGCGCGGGCCCTGCAACTCCCGCGCCCGGAGGGGCCCTGGCACTACGCCACCACCAACTACCTGGTCCTCGGCCTGATCGTCCGCGAGGTCACCGGGCACGCTCCCGAGGACGAGATCAGCCGCCGGGTGATCCGGCCCCTCGGACTGCACGACACCTACTGGCCCGGAGACGAGACCCGGCTCCAGGGGCCGCATTCCCACAGCTACTTCACGTCCGGCGACGGGCGGCGCGTCGACGGCACCGACTGGAACATGTCCCTCGGCGGGGTCGGCGGTGCCCTGGTCTCGACTCAGGGCGACCTCGTCCGGTTCGCCACCGCGCTGCTCGGCGGACGGCTGCTGCCGGCGGCCCGGCTCGCGGAGATGCAGCGGACGGTGGCCGCCGATCCGGACCGGCTGTGGCCCGGTGCCCGGTACGGCCTGGGGCTGATCTCGTCGCCGCTGTCGTGCGGCGGGGTGTGGTGGGGACACGCCGGGACCGTGCCCGGCGGGCATCGTGCGCTGGTCGCCGTCGGCCCCGGCGGCACAAGCGTGGCCGTCGCCCTGAACCGGGTCCCGGACAGCCTCCGGGCCGAACTGGACTTCCAGGACCTCGTCGACACCTCCCTCTGCGACACCGGAAGGACCTCCGCATGACCGGCTTCGCGGCCACCGCCGCCCTGGCCCTGGCGAGCGCCCTGGCCCTCGGCACCACACCGGCCACGACCGGTGCCCCGGACCCGCTGGCCCGCTACCACCACCAGCACCTCACCTGGAAGAGCTGCGTGCTGGGCCCCGACGACGACACCGGCAGGGACCTGGAGAAGGCGGGCGCCCGATGCGCCGACGTCACCGTGCCGCTGGACTACGCCGACCCGGGCGGCCGTACGATCACGGTCGCCGTCTCCCGGATCAGGGCCGGCGACACCGCCCACCGCGTCGGCGCGCTGCTCCTCAACAGCGGTGGCCCGGGCGGGCAGACGCTCGGTGACCCGCCGTGGGTGCGGCAGGCGATGAAGGACACCGGCAGGCGCTACGACGTGGTCGGGGTGGACCCCCGCTTCGTCGGCCGCAGCACTCCGCTGGACTGCCACTGGCCGACGGGGTCGGGGATCCGCGGCCCGGGGCACGACCGGGCCGGCTTCGACCGCTCCACCGCCTTCGCCGGGGAACTCGCCCGCGACTGCCGGAAGTACGAGGGCGACGTCCTGCCGTACGCCACCACCCGGAACACCGCACGGGACATGGACGTGATCCGGGCGGCGCTCGGTGAGCGGCGGATCTCCTACCTCGGCTACTCGTACGGCAGTTACCTGGGCGAGGTGTACGCCACCATGTTCCCGGACCGTACGGACCGGGTCGTGCTGGACGGCGTGGCCGACCCCGCCCGGTACGGCCCCCGCCTGCTGCGCGGCTCGGAGGCCGCCAACCGGCACGCGCTGCGGGACTGGGCCGCCTGGGCCGCCGCCCGTGACACGACGTACCACTTGGGCCGCAGCCGGGACGCGGTGCTGGGGGTCGTGGACCGGATCCAGGCCGCCGCCGGCCGCGCCCCGCTGCGGGTGGGCGGCTACCGGGTGGACGACAGCGTCACGCCGATGGTCGTCTTCAACGGCCTCTCGCAGGACAACGACGCGGCGTACGGCGACTTCGCGGCGGCCGTCCGCGACCTGCGTGCCGCGGCCGACGGCAGGACCGTCGAGCCGAGTCCGTGGCTCGCCGACGCGCTGGCCTTCGTGCTGACCGGTTCCGACTCGGACTACGGCAGTGTGCAGATGGCCATCCTCTGCGGGGACGTCGCCGCGCCCCGTGACCCGGAGACGTACTGGCGTGACGTCCGACGGGCCCGTGCGCAGGACCCGTTGTTCGGTCCCGTGACCAGCAACATCGGGCCGTGCGCGTTCTGGGACCCGCCGCGCGAGCGCCCGACCACGATCCGGGACGACCTGCCGGCCCTCCTCGTCAACGCGACCGGCGACCCGCGCACCGTCTACGCGGGCGCCCGGGCCGTGCACCGCGCCTGGCCCGCCTCCCGGCTGGTGACCCTGCGCGGTGCGGACCAGCACGCGGTGTTCGGCGTCTACGGCAGCGACTGCGCCGACTCGGCGGTCAACGCGTATCTCGCCACCGGGCGGCTGCCTGCCGCGGACGTCAGCTGCGCCGCGCGTCCTGTGCCAGCGCCCTGAAATCCGCCCACCGCACCCGCGGCCGGGGCAGGCCGCGGCGCCGCAGATAGCGGTCGGTGGCCTGCCTCGTGCTGCGCAGCACGTTCACCGCGTCGCTGACCCGGCCCGAGCCCATCGGCTCCACCACCTTGCCCGGGACCAGCACCCGTCCCGTGCTGTCCGCCCGCAGTTCGCCGCGCACGAGCGCGTTCTGCATGTGGTTGAGGCGTTCGTCGTGCCGGTGCACCAGCAGGGCGGCGGGGCCCGGGGCGGCCGGGCAGTCGGCCGGTACGTCCACGGCGAATCCCTCGCCCGTGGGCACCGGCCTGGTGCGGGCGAGGACCGGTGCCCCGGAGGCGTCGCGCGCGGCGAGCACCGCGGTCGGGAAGCGGGCGAGCTGCGCGGCGCCGACCAGTTCACCGGTGGCCGCGGCGGGCGCGGCGGACTCGGGCAGCGGTGACCGTACGACGACCTGCTGCGGCGTCACGGTGATCAGCAGCCGCAGGTAGTACCAGTCCATCACCAGCCGCATCGGTGCGGTGACGTACGACCTGCTGTGCGGCTGCCGTTCGAACAGCATCCGCCAGTAGTCCTCGGCGCCCTGCGGCCCGGTCATGATCTCGTCGGGGCAGTCGGCGTGGCCGCCGACGAAGATCTGCGGGGGTTTCTCCAGGCCGCTGCCGGTGGGGTCGGAGAAGAGCAGGGCGACGCGGCCGTCCCGGCGGATGTTCAGCGCCTTCTGCGCGAACGCGAGGGACGTGCTGAGCAGCAGCGTCCCGTCCGGGCGGCGGCGCACGGCCGTCGGCCAGGCGAGCGGGGTGCCGTCCCGGCCCAGGGTGGCGAACTCGCAGGTCCGGTAGGCGTCGAGGATGTCGAGCGGGGCGGAGTCGAGGAGGGCCATGGTCTACTCTCCGTCCAGCGGGCCACGCATGGCCCGGCGGTAGGCGAGATACTGGCGGCGGCCGACGGCCCGCCACAGCAGCCGGCCGATCAGCGGGGCCTTGCCCAGGAAGAAGGCGGTCTCCTCGGGGGTGGCCTCCTCCAGGATCGCGCCGAGGGCCAGCATGCGCTTGTTCTTCGGCAGCCCTTCCAGGCCGCGTTGTCCGACCAGTTCCCATTCCGGGACGGTGAGGTGCTCGGCGACCAGCGGGAGCAGCGACTGCTCCTCCTCGTCGAGGTGCTCCAGGAGCGCGATCCGGTGTGCGTCCAGGGCCAGCGCCAGTTCCTCGCCGGGTATCCGGTCTCCGGACCGCTCCCACAGGAGCAGCCACTCGTCGACGGCCGCCAGGGTGTGGTCGATCGCCTCGTGCTGCTCCGTCATCAGCGCCACCAGCGCCCCGTCGTGTGCGGCGCGCTCCCGCAGCAGCGGCCAGATCAGCTCGTCCTCGGCGTGGTGATGGTGGTGCAGGCCGAGGATGTAGTCGCGCAGGGCGGCGGCGACCCGCGCCGCACGGGCCCGGTCGCCGTCGGGCACGGCACGCACCAGCCGGGGCAGCAGTGCCGACTCGCGGCGGAAGACCCGGTGGACCACGACCATTTCGTGGGTATGAGGACGCTCTGCGGTGGCGGAGGCGCCGTGGCTGCTGTTGAGGGACACGCTTGCTTGCTCCAACGATCCGGTGTGTGCGGTGAGCTGCCCACGGTCGCGCCCTCCCCTTGGCGTCCGCTTGGCGGCCGGCTTGGCGGTCCCGTCCAGTGCGCGTTCAACGTCTGTTGACAGGATGCACACGGCGCTCGGGTAGATTCCGGCGGCGTGCTGCGTTTGCGAGTCCTGGGTCCGCTGGGTGCCGAAGTCGCCGGGACACCGGTCGAGCTGGGCGCTCCGCGGCAGCGTGCCGTGCTGGCCCTGCTGGTCGCGGCCCGGGGCGGTGTCGTACCCGTGGACCGGATGACGGACGCGCTGTGGCGGGGTGAGCCGCCGGCCAAGGCCGGTGCGTCGCTGCACGCCTATCTGTCCAACCTGCGCCGGTCGCTGGAGCCGGGGCGCCCGCCGCGGGCCCCGGCCAGCGTGCTGGTCACCGTGGCGCCCGGGTACGCCCTGCGGCTGGCCGCGGACGCGGTGGACGCCTGGCGGTTCGAGACCTGGGTGGAGCGCGCCCGCACCGCGTCGGCCGAGGAGGCCCGGCGGCTGCTCGCCGAGGCGCTCGGCTGGTGGCGGGGGCCGGCCTTCGCCGAGCACGCGGACGAGGAGTGGGCCGCCGCCGAGGTGGCCCGGCTGACCGGGCTGTACGCGGAGGCCCGGGAGCTGGCCGTGGCCGCGGATCTGCGTACCGGCCGGGCGGCACGGGCCGCGGCCGACGCCGAGTCGCTGGTCCGGGAGAGCCCGCTGCGCGAGGAGGGCTGGCGGCTGCTCGCGCTCGCCCACTGGGCCTGCGACCGGCAGGCCGACGCCCTCGCCGCGGTGCGCCGCGCCACCGCCGTCCTCCGCGCCGAACTGGGCTGCGATCCGGGGCCCGCCCTGCGGGAGCTGGAGCACGCCGTGCTCAACGGGCGGCTCGACGTGCTGCGTGCGGCCGGGCCCGAGCCCGCCGCCGGACTCCCCGCGCGCTCCGGACCGGGTCTGTTCGTCGGCAGGGGCCCGGAACTGCAGACCCTGGACGGGGCTGCCCGGGCCGCACGCCAGGGCGGCGGCCTGGTGCTGGTCACGGGCGCGGCCGGGGCCGGCAAGTCCGCGTTCCTGGACCGGGCCGCCGCCCGGCTGCGCGAGGCCGGCTGGCGGGTGGTGGTCGGGCGCTGCCCCGAGTACGAGGGCGCACCGCCCGCCTGGGCCTGGGTGGAGGCGCTCGGCGCGCTGGCCCGCGAGGTGCCCCCGGCCAGGCCGGAGGAGCTGACGGTGCTGCTGCGGGAGCCGGAGGCCACGGCCGCCCCCGCCCCGGACGGCGAGGCCAGCGCCGGCCGCTTCCGCATGCACCGCGCCTTCGCCGCCTGGCTGCGCGCCGCGGCCTCCGGGGCGCCCCTCGCCGTCCTCCTTGAGGACCTGCACCGGGCGGACGCCGAGACCCTGGCCCTGGTCGAGGCGGCGGCCGCGGTCACCGGGGTGCCGCTGCTCACCGTCGCCGGGTACCGGCCCGGCGAGGTCGGCGAGCACCTGCTCAAGACCCTCGCCCACCTCGCCCCGGCCGCCCCGCACCGGATCGCGCTGGGCGGCCTGCCGCTCCAGGACACGGCCACCCTGGTGAACGCCGTCTGCGGGGCACCCGTGGCCGCGGAGACGGTGACGGCGCTCGCCGAGCGCACCGGCGGCAATCCGTTCTACGTCCTGGAGAGCGCCCGGCTGCTGGCCGACGAGGGCGCCCTGGTCGCGGTCTCCGAGGTCCCCCAGGGGGTGCGGGACGTGCTGCGCAGGCGCCTCGCCCTGCTGCCGCCCGCCGCCCGGTCCGTCGTACAGCTCACCGCCGTGCTGGGTCTGGAGGCCGAGGTGGCGCTGCTCGTCGACGCCGCCGACGCGGACGAGGAGGAGGTGCTGGAGGGGCTCGACGCGGCGCTCGGCGCCGACCTGCTCGCCGAACCCGGGCCCGGCCGCGTCCGGTTCGTGCACGCCCTGGTCCGCGACACCGTCTACGCCGACCTGTCCGGCGCCCGGCGCTCCCGGCTGCACGCCCGCGTCGCGCGTCTGCTGCGCCACCACCGGCCCGGCGAACTCGCCGCCCTGGCCCACCACTTCGCCCGCTCCGGCGGCGCGGCCGACGCGCCGCTCGCCGTCGACTACGCCCTGCGGGCCGCCGAGGCCGCCGAGCGGCGCTACGCCCACGACGTCGCCGTCACCCTGATCCAGCAGGCGATCGACACCCACACCGCGGCCGCCGGCGACGACACCCCGCCCGACCGGCTGATCGAGCTGTCGGTACGGCTGCTGGGCGCCCAGGTGCGCACCGGTGCCACGGACACGGCCCGGCGCACCCGGCAGCGCGCGGTGGAACTCGCCGAGCAGGCCGACCGGGGCGACCTGGTCGCGGCCGTGTACGGGGCCTGGACCGAGCCCGCGCCCTGGCGCAGCCGGCTCGAAGGACCGTTCGACCGGACCGCGCTGACCCGCCTGGAGCGGCTCGCCGCCGATCCCGGCCTCGACGGCCCGACGCGGGCCCGGGTCCTCCAGGTGCTCGTCGACTCGGTGGCCGCGGAGGACCCGTCCCGGGCCCAGCAGGCGGCCGACGCCCAGCTGGCGCTCGCCCGTGCCGACGGCGAACCGCGCCTGATGGCCGCCGCGTTGATGACCTCGGCACGGCTGCTGCCGCACGAGACCGGCGCCGGCACCCGGCCGCAGCTCACCACCGAGCTGCGCGACCTGGCCCGGGCCCACGACCTGCCCGCCTACCGCTGGGTCTGCGAGAACCTGGACGCGATGACCGCCGCCGCCCGCAACGACCCGGCGGCCGTGCACCGGCACACCGCGGAGGGACTGGTCCTCGCCCGCCGCTACCGGCTGGTGTGGGCGCAGGGGCTCAGCGCGGCGACCACCGCCATGCTGGCCTGCGTGACCGGGCGCTTCGCGGCGGCGGAGGCCGCCTACGCCGAGGCGGACACCCTGCTGCAGCGGGTGGGCGCCCACCACGCCACCGGTCTGCGCACGCTCGGGCTGATCACCATGCGGCTCGTCCAGGACCGGGCAGCCGATGTCGAGCCGCTGGTCCGGGCCGTGTACGAGTCGGCGCCCGGCCAGGTCGCGGTGGCGTGGGCGCTGGTCCTGGCGCGCCTGGGCAGACTCGACGAGGCGCGTGCCGTACCCGTCTCCGCGGAACCGCCGCGGGACCATCTCTACGGCCTGGAGCTCGACTTCCGCGCCGAGCTCGCCGTGCTCCTCCGGGACCACGACACGGCGGCCGCCCTCCTCGGGCACCTGCGGCCGCTGCGGGACCAGCTGGCCGGCGCGGCGGGCGCGGCGTACGCGAGCCGTCCGCTCGCGCACGCCCTGGCCGACCTGCACCGGCTGCTCGGCGAGGACCGGGCGGCGGCCGAGGGCTACGCGCTGGCCGCGCGCACCGCGCACGCCTGGGGCTCGGCCCATCTCGCGGCGGACGCCCGCCGGGCCGGGGCGGACCTGGCCGAGGACCGGGCCCGCCGCCGCACCTTCGCGACCTGACGGCCCGGCACCGGGCCGCCGTGCCCGCGTCGTCAGCCGCCGAGTGCGGTGTTCACCACCGCCTTGGCCTCCTCCTGCACACGGGCCAGGTGGTCGGGGCCCTGGAAGGACTCGGCGTAGATCTTGTAGACGTCCTCGGTGCCGGACGGGCGGGCCGCGAACCAGGCGTTCTCCGTGGTCACCTTGATGCCGCCGATCGCCGCGCCGTTGCCCGGGGCCTCGGTCAGGACGGCGGTGACCGGCTCCCCCGCCAGGGTCTCGGCGGTGACCTGGGCCGGGGAGAGCTTCGCGAGGAGGGCCTTCTCCTCGCGGGTGGCCGGGGCGTCGATACGGGCGTACGCGGGTTCACCGAAGCGGGCGGTGAGGCCGGCGTAGTGCTCGGACGGGGTCCGGTCCGTCACGGCCGTGATCTCGGAGGCCAGCAGGGCGAGCAGGATGCCGTCCTTGTCGGTCGTCCAGACCGAGCCGTCACGGCGCAGGAAGGAGGCGCCGGCCGACTCCTCGCCGCCGAACCCGATCGCCCCGCTGACCAGTCCGTCCACGAACCACTTGAACCCGACCGGGACCTCGACCAGTCGGCGGCCGAGGTCGGCGGCGACCCGGTCGATCATCGAGGACGAGACGAGGGTCTTGCCGATGCCCGCACCCGCCGCCCACCGCTCGCGGTGGCGGTAGAGGTAGGAGATGGCGACGGCGAGGTAGTGGTTGGGGTTCATCAGGCCGGCGTCGCGGGTGACGATGCCGTGCCGGTCGGCGTCGGCGTCGTTGCCGGTGGCGACGCGGAACTCGTCCCGCTTCTCGATGAGCGAGGCCATCGCGTACGGCGACGAGCAGTCCATGCGGATCTTGCCGTCCCAGTCCAGCGTCATGAACCGCCAGGTGGGGTCGGTGTACGGGTTGACCACGGTGAGGTCGAGCCCGTGCCGTTCGGCGATCCGGCCCCAGTAGGCGACGGAGGCGCCGCCGAGCGGGTCGGCGCCGATGCGCAGTCCGGAGGCCCGGACCGCGTCCATGTCGAGGACGCTGGGCAGGTCGTCGACGTAGACGCCCATGAAGTCGTACCGGCCGGTGGCCGGCGCGGCGAGCGCGCGCTCGTACGGGATGCGCTGCACGTCCTTCATCCCGCCCGCGATGATCTCGTTGGCGCGGTCCTGGATCCAGGAGGTGGCGTCGGACGCGGCGGGGCCGCCGCTGGGCGGGTTGTACTTGAAGCCGCCGTCGGCGGGCGGGTTGTGCGAGGGGGTGACCACGACGCCGTCCGCGAGGCCGGTGGTGCGGCCCCGGTTGTGGGTGAGGATGGCGTGCGAGACGGCGGGGGTCGGGGTGTAGCCGTCGGCGCTGTCGACGAGCACGGTGACGCCGTTGGCCGCGAAGACCTCCAGGGCGGTGACCTTGGCCGGCTCCGACAGGGCGTGGGTGTCGGCTCCGAGGAAGAGGGGGCCGTCGGTGCCCTGGCCGCTCCGGTACTCGCAGATGGCCTGGCTGGTGGCGGCGATGTGGTCCTCGTTGAACGCGGTCGCCAGTGACGATCCGCGGTGTCCCGAGGTGCCGAACGCCACCCGCTGGCCCGGGTCGGACGGGTCGGGGTGCAGTGCGTAGTAGGCCGTGACCAGCCGGGCCACGTCGACGAGGTCCTCCGGAGCCGCCGGCCGGCCCGCTCGCTCATGCGGCATGAGTCCACTTCCTCCGCAGTCGTTGATCGATCGCTCGCCGCCCATCTTTCCTTGTCAGCGGCCCCGGACGCGAGTGCGGCACCGGCCGCGCGCCGAAGACACGGCGGGTTCACGGCGAGTTCACAGCAGTCGTACCGTCTCCGGGGCCCGCTCCTCGAAGATCTCGACCAGCCAGTCGAAGACGGTGGCCCCGCGTCCGGCGCGGGCCTCGGCCAGCTCCGCCGCCACGGCGGCACGGTTGGTCGGGTGGCAGCGGGTGAGCCGGATCTCCAGCTGGCGGGCGGTCTCCGCGTGGCCGAGGTGCGCGCGGGAGGTCTCGTGGTCGCGCCACTCGAAGACGAAGTCGCCGTCGTCGGGCGTGCCGAAGCCGCCCCTGAGGCAGTCGACGAACGCGTCGAGGTTGCGGCCGAAGTAGCCGCCGGGTCCGTTGACCGCCTCCCCGACGACCTGCCAGAAGTCCTCCAGGGTGCGGATCGCGGTGCCGTCCAGTACATAAGTCGCCGTCACGGCCGCAGGATACGGCCGGCGGCCCGCGTACACCGGTGAACGCCCGAGGGCCCCCGGACGGTTCCGGGGGCCCTCGGGTGTCGTTCGGTGTGCCGATCGGTCTACCGGTCGGTGTGCCGTGCCGCGGGTCAGTGCGGTGCGGGCACCCTGCGCGCGGCGGCCGGCGCCTTCGCCGGCTTCGGGTTGAGGACGCGCTCGGCCAACTCGCCGAACAGCAGGCCGAATCCACCCCACAGCACCGCCTGGATGGCGAGCGCCGAGAGCCGGAACCGCCACAGCAGGGTGGCCGGGAAGTCCGCCGGCACCTCGTTGACGACCGGCAGGAACTGGTACGCCAGCCCGATGACCACGCCGAACGCGGCCACCGCGAGCACGGTCGCCCACCAGGTGCCCAGCCGCGGCTGGAGCCGCTTGCCGAGGATGGTGGCGGCCACCGCGAGGAGCACGCTGAGCAGCATCATCAGGAAGTACAGCGTGGTCCGTTTGCCGATGGTGTCCGGGTCGCCCACCGACGGCGGGTTGGCCGGGTACTTCAGGAACGGCACCACGTACACGGCGACCAGGGCGCAGCCGGACAGCAGCAGCGCCGTCGCCCGCGGCGAGAAGCGGCCGACGCGGCCGAGGGCGAAGGAGAAGGCCAGGGCGGCGATGCCCCCGAAGGCGACCCCGTAGACGAGGACGCCGGTGGCCAGGCCGGCGGTGGACTGCAGGGAGCGGGAGACGACCTCCATCTCGTGCTCGTGCGAGTGGGCGTCCTCGAAGCTGATCGCCTTGTCGACGTTCGGCTCACCGAGTACGTAGGCGACGACGAGGGCGAGCAGGCCAGCGGCCAGGCCGGCGAGCATGCCCCGCACCAGGAGGTTGCGAACCGTTGCGGAGTTCATGGGTGGTACGGCGTCCCTCGTGTCAGTGGCAGGGGAAGCCGAGCAGGTGGCGGGCGTCGTGCACCCACTCGTGGACGTCCGTGCCGCTGAACACGGAGGTGGCGCCCTGTTCGGCGCCGACGAAGTAGAGCAGGACCAGCATCAGGATGCCGAAGAAGACCGCCCAGGGAGCTATCGCGGACAGCGGCAGCTTGGCGGGGACGGCGGGGGTGTTGGCTGTCGGCGGAGCGACGGTCTGCGCCATGGCAGGACCTCCTCTGGGAGTTCGCGTCCCATCTCGGTGGTGCACAGGACGACGGCCACGGGTCTGACTCACGAGCGGCCCGGGGGCTCTCGCATACAGTGGCGCGACCGTTCCGGATTCCCACCGGGTTCCGTCTCGCCGTCGTCGATATCGGACAGACCGTACCGCGTGTCAGGAGCACGGCCAAGACCGCGTCACCAGGCGTGATCTTCGTCTCGCGCCTGGTGGACGGCGGTTGGGGCGGGTCAGACGGGTGGGGCGAGGCCGAGTTCGCGTTCGCCGAGCGGGGCGAAGAAGCGGTCCACGTCGGCGTCGGTGACCCCGGCGAGGGTGGCCGGGGACCAGTGCGGGGTGCGGTCCTTGTCGACGACCTGGGCGCGGATGCCCTCCACCAGGTCATGGGTGGCGAGGGTCGCGCAGGAGACGCGGTACTCCTGGTCCAGGACCCGCTCCAGCGAACCGAGTTGCCGGGCCCGGCGCAGCGCCGCCAGCGTGACCTTCAGGGCGGTGGGGGACCTGGTGAGCAGGGTGTCCGCCGCCTCCTTCGCCGCCGGGTCGCCGTGTGCGAACAGCCGCTGGACGATCTCCTCGACGGTGTCGGCCGCGTAGCAGGCGTCGATCCACGCCCGCTGCCCGGCCAACTCCCCGTCGGGCGCCTGCCGTACCTGCCGGGCGAGTGCTTCGGGCACGGGCAGGCCGGCGAGGTCGGCGACGAACGCGGGGATCGAGCCGGACGGCAGGTAGTGGTCGGCGAGTCCGCAGAGCATGGCGTCGGCGGCGCCGATCCGGGCGCCGGTCAGGGCGAGATGGGTGCCGAGTTCGCCGGGCGCGCGGCCGAGCAGATACGTGCCGCCGACGTCGGGCACGAAGCCGATGCCGGTCTCCGGCATGGCGATCCGCGACCGCTCGGTGGCGATCCGGACGCGGCCGTGTGCCGAGACACCGACCCCGCCGCCCATCACGATGCCGTCCATGAGCGCGACATACGGCTTCGGGTACCGGGCGATGCGGGCGTTGAGCCGGTACTCGTCCCGCCAGAACGCGGCCGCCGCCGACCCGTCGCCGTCCCGGGCGTCGTCGTGGACGGCGCGGATGTCCCCGCCCGCGCACAGGCCGCGCTCCCCCGCGCCGGTGATGACGACGGTCTGCACGGCCGGGTCCCGCTCCCATGCCGTGAGCGCCTCGTCGATGCGGCGCACCATGGCGTGCGAGAGCGCGTTGATGGCCTTCGGCCGGTTGAGCGTGATGTGCGCGGCCCGTCCGCGGACGTGCAGCAGGACGTGTTCGTCGGCGCCGGTCATCCGGACACCTCCGCCGGGCCGCGGGCCACGATGAGGCGCATGATCTCGTCGGTTCCTTCCGGGAGCGGGTGGACGCGTGGTCGGGGACGATCTTCTCGTGACCGTTGCGTCCACGGCACGCCGACCCGTCGGAGGGCGTCCCGGGCCCTGCGGGACAGCCCCCGGGGGCGGCGGCCGACGGCGCCGAGGAAGCGGAGTCCGCTGCGGGAGCGGTACGGGGACACGCCGACCGCCTCGTGCCGGGTGACGGTCCGGGCGTCAGTCGTCGGGGATGCCGGCACCGCTGAGCGCGGGGACGGTCTTCTCCGGGTGGAGCAGGGAGCGGGCGCCGAGGCGGAACTGGCCGAGCCTGTCGAGGATGGTCCGGCCGACCGGGGTGTGGCCCCAGATGCTGATGCCCTGGTGGGTGCCGGGTTCCCAGGTGGACTCGTCGATGACGAGGGGGTTCCAGCCGACCTCCCACTCGAAGCCCGAGGGGGTGCGGGCGTAGTAGGAGAGTTCCTTGTCGTTGGTGTGCTGCCCGACGGACAGGGCCATGTCGAAGCCGAGTTCGTGGACACGTCGGTAGCTGCGGGCCAGGTCGTCCAGGGAGGCGGCCTGGATGTTCACGTGCTGGACGCGGGTGCGGACCGGGTCGATGGGCAGGCCCTGGACCGCGGCGACGGCGATGGAGTGGTGGCGTTCGTTGACGCGCAGGAAGCGGATCTTGAGTTTGACGCCGCCGATGGTCTCGTCGATGTAGTCGGTGAGTCGGGCGTCGAAGACGGTGTCGAAGTAGCCGCGCATCAGGGCGGGTCTGGCCGAGGTGATGGCGACGTGGCCCATCCCCGAGTCGCCGGTGACCCAGCCGGACGCCCGCATCCTCAGGGGTTCCGAAGAGGTGAGGGGGGTGGTGTAGATCTCCTGGGCGATGCCCTTGGGGCCGGGGAAGCGCAGCAGCCGCTCGACGCCGCGCAGCTTCGCCTCCTCGGCGGTGCCGGCCACCGCGGGGACGCCGTGGGCGCGGACGCGGGCCTCGATCCGCTCGAACGTCGTGTGGTCGTCGAGGTGCCAGCCGAGGGCGACCACGTCCTCGGCGGGGCCGCGCCGCAGGAGGAACCGGCATGCGTGGTCGTCGAGCCGGAACCGCATCAGGTCGCGGGAGAGGTCGTCGTGGTGCATGCCGATGGCGTCGGTGCCGAAGCGGCGCCAGTCGGTGAACTTCTCCGTCTCGACGACCAGATAACCGAGATGGACGGAGCCGAAGACGTCGGGACGCGTGGTCATCGGCGGCCTGCCAGGAAGTCGCCGCACAGACGGTTGAACAGCTCGGCCCGCTCCCACTGCACCCAGTGCCCGGTGTTCGCCACCATGTACAGGTCGCAGTCGGGCATGCGCTCGGCCAGCATCCGGCCGCCGGACGGCCGGTTGACCCTGTCCGCCGCGCCCCACAGCACCAGGGTCGGCACCGGCAGCCGTTCCAGGCGCCTGTCGCGGGTGAAGTCCGTCTTCCACACGGTGCGCAGGGACTTCGGACGCGTCAGCGGCGGGGCCGCGACGACCTCGGGGTCGATGCTGTCCCGGTAACGGGAGTCGATGACGGAGTCGGGCACCTCGGCGGCGTTGAAGACGAGGTGGGTGCGGATGAACTTCTCCAGCTTCGGCCGCGAAGGGCCGTCCCCCGTGTAGTAGTCGAGGAGGCTGGTGAGGCCGGGCGTGGGCAGGGCGCGGGTGGTGCCGATGCCGCCGGGGCCCATGAGGACCATGCGGCCGACCCGGTCGGGGGTGTCCAGGGCCAGGCGCAGCGCGCAGGCACCGCCGTAGGAGTTGCCGACCAGGTGCGCCTTTTCCAGGCCGAGTCGGTCCAGCAGGCCCCGGATGTGGCCGGCGAGGTAGCCGAACGGGTCGCGCCCGTCGACGCCCTTGCTGCTGCGGCCGTAGCCGGGCAGGTCGGGCACGATGACCCGGTACTCCTTGGCCAACTCGGCGATGTTGCGGCTGTAGTTGGAGACTCCCGAGGCGCCGGGTCCGCCGCCGTGCAGGAGGAGGACGGGCGGGCCGTCGCCGGTCTCCGCGACGAAGATCTTCCTGCCGCGGACGTCGAGCAGAGACTCGTGCATCGTCGTCGGCTGGCTGTGTGTGGTCATGGGGGCGGTCCTCACTGGGCGGAGACGGCGGCCGGTCGCGGGGCGGGGGCGAATCCGGCCGGCGGCGGAGGGAGCCGGGCGCCGGCGGGCGCGGCGGCGTAGACGTAGGCGTCGGGGCGCAGGGCGAGGGTGGTCACGCCGTGTTCCGCCAGCCAGGGCAGCAGCACGCCGTCGCTGTCCACGACCGCGTTCCCGGCGGGGCGTGAGCCCGCGGGCAGGACGGCCAGTGCGGGCACACCGGCCCGCTCCCAGGCGGGCTGCGGGCGGGACGGGCCGAGGTGCAGCAGCAGCCAGCGGCCGCCGAGCACGTCGTCCAGCCGGACCCGCTCCCCGTCGGAGCCGGTCACCCAGGGCTGCGGGATCTGCCGGCCGGAGGCCTTGGTGCGCGGTCGGGCCTGGAACCCCTGCGCGTAGGACGCGACCGGTATCCAGTTCGAGTCCACCAGCCGGGCGGTGAGCCACTTCGCCGGGCGGATCGCGCGCAGCACGCCGTTCCGGGCCCGGGCCACCGGGAGTCTGCGTTCGGTGATGAGCCGGCCGACGAGCACCGCCCGCCGGGTCACCTCCCGCACGTGCGGCTTGCGCTCGGTCTCGTAGGAGTCCAGGACCGACTCCGGCAGCTCGCCCCGCAGCACCGCGGCCAGCTTCCAGCACAGGTTGGCCGCGTCCCGCACGCCCGCCGCCATGCCCTGGCCGATCCACGGCGGCATCGCGTGCGCGGCGTCTCCGGCCAGGAAGACCCTGCCCACCCGGAACCGGGCGGCGAAGCGGACGTGGTGGCTGTAGACCGTCGCCCGCAGGATCCTGATCCGGTCCCGTCCGATGCCGTACCGCGAGACCATCGCGTGGATCGCGTCGTCCGTGGTCAGGTGCTTCTCGTCGTCGCCGGGCAGGACCGGGAACTCCCACCGGTGGTGGCCCAGCGGCGTCGGGCAGTCCACCGCCGGGCGCGCCGGGTCGCAGCGGAACCGCAGCCGGTCGTGGTCGGGCCACGGCTTCAGCATCTCGGTGTCGACGACCACCCAGCGGTCCTCGTACGTCCGCCCCTCGTACCCCACGTTGAGCTGGGCACGGGTGAGACTGGAGCCGCCGTCGGCCGCGATCACGTACCGCGCGCGCAGGCGTCGTACCGAGTCGTCGGCGCCGGCCACGGTCAGCTCGACGCCGGTGCCGTCCGCGGACTCGCGCAGCCGCAGGCACTCGTGGCGCAGCAGCACCTCCACGTTCGGGTAGCGGCCGACCCCCTCGCGCAGGACCTGCTCCAGGGCGGGCTGGTAGAGGAACATCTGCGGCGGATGCCCGTGGCCGCGCGGGGCGGGGCGGGCGGTGAGGAAGGTGCGGCCCCGCGCGTCGACGAAGTCCAGCGGCCGCTCGGCGAGCATGTCGAGCTTCAGGCGCTCGGCCAGCCCGGTCCGCTGCCAGATCCGGATGACCTCCTCGTCCGTGGAGATCGCCCGCGCACGGGAGAAGACATCGGCCTCCCGCTCCACCACCACGACCCTGAGGCCCGTCCCGCCCAGCAGGTTCGCCGCGGTCACCCCCGTGGGTCCGTAGCCGATCACCGCCACGTCGTAGGTGTCGTCGGCTCTGTTCACGGCGCTCGTCTCACTGCTCACCGGGCCACCTCATGTCGCTCCCGTCGCGGCTCATTGCTGTAGCGTCTACTCCAATTGGAGCAAGCGCTACGTTAAGCAGGCCGCCAGAGGGCGGTCAAGTACGGTCGCAAGGGGAAAGGCAGTCCCATGACCAGCGCACCTCGCCGGATCGACGTCCATCAGCACCTGATCCCGCCCTTCTACCGGGACGCCCTCGCCGGGCACGGGATCAGCGAGGCGGGCGGCCGCGCCCTGCCCGGGTGGAGTCCCGGGGCGGCGCTGGAGCAGATGGACCTGCTCGGCACCGGGACGGCGATCCTGTCCGTGTCCACGCCGGGCACCGGATTCCTCGCCGAACCCGGCGAGGCCACCGCCATGGCCCGGCGGCTGAACGACTTCTCCGCCGCGCTCGCCGCCGGGCACCCCGGCCGTTTCGGCTGGTTCGCCACCCTGCCGCTGCCGGACGCCGCCGCGGCCGCCCGGGAGGCCCAAAGGTCGCTCGCCGGGCTCGGCGCCGACGGCGTCACCCTGCTCGCCAACACCGACGGCGACTACCTCGGGGCCGACGGCCAGGACGCCCTGTGGCGGGTGCTGGACGAGCACGGCGCCGTCGCGTTCGTGCACCCGGCCGAGCTGCCCGGGCCCGCCGTGGCCGGGATCCCGCCGTTCGCCGCCGACTTCCTCCTCGACACCACCCGCGCCGCCTACCTCCTGGTACGCAATGGCGTCGTGCGCCGGTACCCGCACATCCGGTTCGTCCTCAGCCACGCGGGCGGCTTCGTGCCGTACGCCTCGCACCGCATGGCCGTCGCCCTCGCCGCCGACACCGGGCGCAGTCCGCTGGACGTCCTGGAGGACCTCCGCGGCTTCTACTTCGACACCGCGCTCTCCTCCAGCCCGGCCGCGCTGCCCACGCTGCTCGCCTTCGCCCGGCCCGGGCACGTCCTGTTCGGCAGCGACTGGCCGTTCGCGCCGGCCGCGGCGGGCCAGTACTTCGCCAACGGGCTGGACAGCGGCGTCGACCCCGACACCCTCGCGGCCGTCGACCGCGGCAACGCCGAGGCGCTCTTCCCACGGCTGGCGGCCGGCACCCCCGCCCAGGCTCCCGCCCGCCCGCTCGCCGCACGGCTGCGGCAGTCCGTGCGGCGCGCCGGGGCCCGCGCCTTCTTCCGGATGGTCCAGCCCGGTACCGACTGAGCGGCTTCCACGGAGGTCCGGTGAACCGGCAGGGAACTCTTGGTCATGGGTTTCCCTGGACGGCCGTTCGAGTACAAAGGGCTGCCTAACATGAGGCGATCACGAACGGTACGAACCCCCGGGAGCTCGGGATGGTGTTGTCCGGCCTCAGGTGGAGGTCGTTGCGTCCCTGGACGGTCGTCGGTGTCGCCGTCGTGTGCCTGGTGGCCGGAGTACTGGCGCTCACGCACGACTCACGCCCCGCACACGCCGATCCGGCCGCGCTGCCGCACACCACGGTGGAGGTGTCCGCCAGCCGCTGCGGCCGGGGGTGGGACGCGCCGGTGTCCGGCGTCCAGGTCTTCGACCTGCACAACCCGACCGACGGGGCGGCCGAGGTCTTCCTGGAGGACCCGGGGAGCCAGGCCGTGTACGGCGAGGTGGAGGACATCGGGCCCGGTACCACCCGGGAGCTGACCGTCCGGCTCGGCAAGGGCGCGTACGCGTTCAAGTGCGTGCCGGACGACGCCGACGCCGTCACCGGGCCGACCGTGCGGATCGCCAGGGGCAGCAGCGGCCCGGCCGCGGCCCCGGTCACCGAGCACGACCTGATCCCGCCCGCGCTCGCCTACCAGAAGTGGGTCGGCGGCGGCCTGTCCGACGTCGTACGGCTGACGACCGCGCTGCGGGCCGCGATCGACCGCGGCGACCTGTCCGCCGCCCGCACCGCCTGGCTGCCGGCGCACCTGGAGTACGAGCGGCTGGGCGCGGCGTACGACGCCTTCGGCGACGCCGACGGCGCGATCAACGGCACGGACGCGGGGCTGGCCGGCGAGGTGCACGACAAGGACTTCACCGGGTTCCACCGGATCGAGTACGGCCTGTGGCACGGCGAGTCCGCGGCCGGCCTGCGCGGCCCGGCGGCGGACCTGGTGAAGGCGGTCACCGGGCTGCGCGACGACTGGGCGCAGACCCGGATGGACCCCGCCCAGCTGGGGCTGCGGGCCCACGAGATCCTGGAGAACACGGTGCAGTTCGAGCTGACCGGCCGTACCGACTACGGCAGCGGCAGCAACCTCGCCACCGCCCGCGCCAACCTGGACGGCACGGTGGAGGTCATGTCCCGGCTGCACCCGCTGCTGGCCTCCCGGTACGCGGACCTGGCCGGTCTGGAGGGCGAGTTGAAGCAGGCCGGCACGGTGCTCGACGGCTTCGGGCACGGCGGCACCTGGACCCCGCTCGGAAAGCTCGGCCACCGGCAGCGCGAGGACGTCGACGCGGTCCTCGGCGACCTGGTGGAGCGGCTGGCGTCGGTGGCGACCCTGTGCGATCCACGGAGGACGGTATGAGCGCGAACGAGACGGCGGGCAGCGGCGGAGTGGGCCGCCGCGGGTTCCTGCGCGGCGCGGCCCTCGCGGGCGCCGGGCTGGCCGCGGGCGGTGCGGCCGCCCCCGGCACGGACCCCACCGCCCCCGGCGCCACCGCCTCCGGCGCGATCGCTCCCTTCCACGGCGCCCGCCAGCAGTCCGCGATCGCCGCGCCCCGCCGGACGACCGTGTTCACCTCCTTCGACGTCACCGCCGAGAGCCGCGCCGAGCTGACCGAGCTGCTGCACACGCTCACCGACCGCGCCCGCTTCCTGACCTCGGGCGGCACCCCGGACCCGGTCGGAATCACCGGCCCGCCCGCCGACTCGGGCGTCCTCGGCGAGCAACTGCCCTCCGGTGCGCTGGCGGTGACCGTCGGCGTCGGCGGCTCGCTCTTCGACGACCGGTACGGGCTCGGGAGACTGAGGCCGCGCCGGCTGACGGCGATGCCCGCCTTCCCGGACGACGACCTGCGGCCCGAGTGGTGTCACGGCGACCTCAGTTTGCAGTTGCACGCGGACGACACCGACACCGTGCTGCACGCACTGCGCGACATCGCCCGGCACACCCGGGGCGGCATGCAGGTCCGCTGGCGGCTGGACGGCTTCACCAGCCCGCCCCGCCCGTCCGGCACCCCGCGCAACCTGCTGGGGTTCAAGGACGGCACCGCCAACCCGGAGACCACCAGCGCCCGGGAGATGGACCGGCTGGTGTGGGTCGGCAAGGACGCGGGCGAACCGGAGTGGGCGGTCGGCGGCAGCTACCAGGTGGTGCGGCTGATCCGCATGCTGGTGGAGTTCTGGGACCGGGTCTCGCTCAGCGAGCAGGAGCGGATGTTCGGCCGTTCCCGGGAGTCCGGGGCGCCCCTGGACGGCAACGCCGAGCACGACACGCCCGATTACCCCGACGACCCCAAGGGCGACGTCATCCCGCTGGACGCGCACATCCGGCTGGCCAACCCGCGCACCACGGCCACCGCCGACCAGCGGCTCCTGCGCCGCGCCTACAACTACGACCGGGGCATGGACGGCAACGGCAACCTCGACATGGGCCTGCTGTTCTGCTGCTACCAGCAGGACCTGGCCCGGCAGTTCGAGACCGTGCAGAAGCGGCTGGCCGGGGAGCCGCTGGTCGACTACATCTCGCCGTTCGGCGGCGGCTACTTCTTCGCCCTGCCCGGGGTACGGGACCGGAACGACTGGTACGGACGCGCTCTCCTCACCTGAGCTTGTTCGAACAACTCCGCGGCAATTCCGTAGCCCAGACGGTCAATACACAGTCAAGATTTGCCCCAGCATCCCTGACCCGGTGTTCATTCACCCGCCATCATGGCTCCGCCGGAACGCCCGCGAACGAGCGAAGCATCACTGCCTGTACGACGCAGTGACGTTCATGCCCGGAGGGGAACCAGCATGGCCAGCACAGGAAGACGAACCGCGATGAGGAGCATCGGCGCTCTCGCGGGGGCCGCCGCACTCACGGTCCTCGGGAGCACCGCGCCCAGCTGGGCCGCCGTACCCGCCGGGCACAGCAGCGGCTCGTCGACCGCGACCCCGATCAAGCACGTGGTCGTGCTGTTCGACGAGAACATCTCCTTCGACCACTACTTCGCGACCTACCCGAAGGCCGCGAACACCGACGGCACGAAGTTCACGGCGTCCAAGAAGACCCCGAAGGACATCGACACCGTCGCGCACGCCGGGCTGCTGACGAAGAACCCGAACCAGTACGCGCCGAAGCGGCTCTCCTCGTCGCAGGCGATGACCTGCGACCAGAACCACTCCTACGGGCCCGAGCAGCTGGCCTACGACGGCGGCAAGGCCGACCAGTTCGTCCAGAACACCGAGGTCGACAAGTGCTCCGGCGGCCTGTTCGGCGAGCCGGGCCTGGTGATGGACTACTACGACGGCAACACCGTCACCGGTCTGTGGAACTACGCCCAGCAGTACGCCCTCAACGACCGGTCCTACAGCTCGGTCTACGGCCCGTCCACGCCCGGCGCGCTCAACCTGATCTCGGGTCAGACGCACGGCGCGATCTCGGTGGACTCGGTCACCGGCAAGCAGACGTCGACGCCCGACTCGTACGCCATCGCGTCGCCGAACGCCAAGGGCGTCGGCACGGTCGTCAACGACCCCGACCCGGCCTACGACGACTGCTCCGACAAGGACCACACCAGCACCAGCGCGCTGGCCTCGCTGCAGGGCAAGAACATCGGTGACCTGCTCAACTCCAAGCACGTGACGTGGGGCTGGTTCCAGGGCGGCTTCCGCCCGTCCACGGCGTACAGCGGCACATCCGGCTCCTACGCCAAGTGCGACACCACGCACACCAACGTCGGCGGCGCCTCCGTGGTCGACTACAGCCCGCACCACAACCCGTTCTCGTACTACAAGTCGACGTCCAACCCGCACCACGTGGCGCCGAAGAACGTCAACGAGATCGGCCACAACGGCCAGGCGAACCACAACTACGACCTGACCGACTTCACCGCGGCCGCCAAGGCCGGCAAGCTCCCGGCCGTCAGCTTCCTCAAGGCCGGTGAGTACCAGGACGGCCACGCGGGCTACTCGGACCCGACCGACGAGCAGCACTTCCTCGTCAACGAGATCAACGCCGTCCAGAGCTCGCCGCAGTGGAAGTCCACCGCGATCGTCATCGCGTACGACGACTCCGACGGCTGGTACGACCACGCCTACGCCAAGCCGCGCAACGGCTCCAAGGACAGCACGGTCGGCTCCAACGGCAAGGCCCTGGACAGCGCGGCCTGCCAGGCCGGTCCGGCCGCGTCCGGCGGCTACGCCGACCGCTGCGGCCCGGGCACCCGGCAGCCGCTGCTGGTCATCTCGCCCTACAGCAAGGTGAACAAGGTCGACCACACCCAGACCGACCAGGCCTCGATCACCCGCTTCATCGAGGACAACTGGCGCACCGGCCGCGTCGGCGACCACTCCTTCGACGCGACCGCCGGCTCGCTGACCAACATGTTCGACTTCCGGCACCCGAACAACAAGCAGGTGCTGCTGAACTCGGACGGTTCCGTCAAGCACATCGGCCCGATCCGCCACGTCTCCGCGGTGAGCACCCACATCACCCCGGGCCCGGCGATGGTGAACACGGCCGCGACGACCGACTCCGGCCAGTTCCCGGCCCTCCCGGTCAGCCTCGGTGCGGGCGCCCTGGTGGCCGCCGGCGCCACGGGCACGTACCTGACGCTCCGCCGCAGGCAGCGCACCACCGCCTGACGCCGGCCCCCGCCCTGACCCGCTCGGCACGGTCCTCCTCCCCGGACCGTGCCGAGCGGCGTTTTTCCGGGCACCGGAAACCTGGCCGGAAATACTCACCCTTTCGGGTGGAACGGGGCATTCCTGGAACGTCGGGCGTGACTCGGGAGTCCTGTGGAGTGACGGGAGAAGAACCGCAGAACACGAGAGAGCCACAGAACACGGGGGTGTTCGACCTTGACCGAGATCATCGACAGGACCACCGAGAGCGGCGCGGGCGCGGGGGAAGCGGCGCCGGCCCCGGAGGAACTGGCGCCGTACGTGACGCCGTTGCCGGTCCCGCCCGTCCTGCGGCCCGGCACCGGCGACGTCCTGCGCGAGACGGAGATCGCGCTGCGCCCGGCCTGGGTCCGGCTGCACCCGCAGCTCCCACCGACCCTGATGTGGGGGTACGACGGGCAGGTGCCGGGCCCGACCATCGAGGTCCGGCGCGGGCAGCGCGTCCGCATCGCCTGGACCAACCGGATCCCCAGGGGCAGCGAGTATCCGGTCACTTCGGTGGCGGTGCCGCTGCGCACCGACGGCCGGCCGCAGCCGAGCACCGAGCCCGGCCGCGAGGGCGCCGAGCCGGACAAGGACGTCGCCGCCCTGCCCGCCTGGACGGTGACCCACCTGCACGGAGCCCGGACCGGCGGGGGCAACGACGGCTGGGCGGACAACGCCGTCGGCTCCGGCGACGCCCAGCTCTCCGAGTACCCGAACGACCACCAGGCAGTGCAGTGGTGGTACCACGACCACGCCATGAACGTGACGCGGTGGAACGTACACACCGGCCTGTACGGCACCTACCTCGTCCGTGACGACGAGGAGGACGCCCTGGGGCTGCCGGGCGGGGAGCGGGAGATCCCGCTGCTGCTCGCCGACCGGAACCTGGACACCGACGAGGACGGCCGGCTCAACGGCCGGCTGCTCCACAAGACGGTGATCGTCCAGCAGCGGAACCCGGAGACGGGCAAGCCGGTCACCACCCCGTTCACCGGCCCGTACACCACGGTCAACGGCCGCATCTGGCCGTACGCGGAGGTGTCCGACGGCTGGTACCGCTTCCGGCTCGTCAACGCGTCCAACGCGCGCATCTACGACCTCGTCCTGGTCGACGAGGACGGCAGCCCGGTACCGGGCGTGCTGCACCAGATCGGCAGCGACGGCGGGCTGCTGCCCCGCCCGGTTCCGGTCGACTTCGACACGGCGCTGCCCACGCTCACCGTGGCCCCGGCCGAGCGCTTCGACCTGCTGGCCGACTTCCGGGGCCTGGAAGGCAGGAAGCTGCGCCTGGTCAACAAGGGCCGCAACCAGCCGCCCGGCGTGCCCGACCCGGCGGGTGACGTCCGCTACCCCGCCGTCCTGGAGTTCCGGGTCGGCTGCGGCGGTGCGGCGGACGGATTCGAGCTGCCCGAGGTGCTCTCCGGTTCCTTCCGGCGGCTCACGCACGACATCCCGCACGGCCACCGCCTGATCGTGCTCACCCCGCCGGCCACCAAGGGCGCGGGCGGGCACCCGGAGATCTGGGAGATGACGGAGGTCACCGACCCCGGCTCCGTCCAGGTTCCGGCCGAGGGCGTCATCCAGCTGACCGGGGCGGACGGCACCACGAAGACCTACCGGCGCACCTCCCGGACCTTCAACGACGCGCTGGGCTTCACCATCGCCGAGGGCTCCTACGAGCAGTGGAGCTTCCTCAACCTGGCGCCGATCGTCCACCCGATGCACATCCACCTGGCCGACTTCCAGCTGCTGGGCCGTGACCCCTACGACGTCTCCGGGTTCGACCCGGCGGTCGGCGGCACCACGAAGCCGATCGCGTTCAACGCCGCGACGCAGCTGCCGCTGGCGCCGAACGAGCTCGGCCACAAGGACGTCTTCCGGGTGCCGGGCGGCCAGGTCCTGCGCGTGATGGGGAGGTTCGACGGCGCGTACGGCCGCTTCATGTACCACTGCCACCTCCTCGAACACGAGGACATGGGCATGATGCGGCCCTTCGTGGTCATGCCCGAGGAGGCGATGAAGTTCGACCACGGCGCGGCCCACGGCGGACACGACGGACACGACGGACACGGGGAGGGCCACCCGGGCTGACCCCGCGACGCGGCTCGCGCCGGTACCCGACGCTCGGGATGCCCGTACGTCCACGCCGCCGGTGCCGGTCCGGGAGGGTCCGGCGGCGTGGCGTCCGGGGAGCGGCGAGCAGCCCCGGGCGCTCCTCGGCGGCGCTGCCGGGGCGTGCGTGCGGCAGGTGCGGCACGTGCGGCCGGGTCGCCCGGTACCAGCCCGGAGGGGCTGCGGTCGCGGCCTCAGACGGCCGACGGCAGCCTGCGACGGCGCAGGTCGGCGGTGTCCGCCGGGTACCCGGAGATGTCGGCCGTGTGTGCGGTTGTCGTCCGCCGTGCGGCACGGGATGCTGAGGGAGCACGGAGGGAAGCGGTGCCCATGGATCGTTTTCCGAACGCGGCCGACGTCGATTTCCACAGTCCTCTGGACCTCACCAAGGCCGCGGCCGCGGTGCTGGACGCCGAAGGCCGCATCTCGGGATGGGGCCTCTCGGCCCAGCGCCTCCTCGGGCATCCGGCCGAGGACGTGCTCGGCCGGCCGGCGTCCCTGCTGCTGGCGACGGATCCCGGACCGCGGCCCTCCTCGCTCTGCACGGCGCACCGGCCCCGCAGCACGGTCCTGGACCTGGCCTGCCGGGACGGGCGTACCCTGCGCGCGGCAGTGAACTTCAGCCCGCTCGTCTCCCGGGGCACGGCCGCGACCGTCGTGGTCGCGGCGGAGCTGGAGGCGCTGCGCTGCTGGGAGGCGCAGCTGGCCCTGTTGCAGGGGCTGGCCACCGAGTCCTCCGTGGGCCTGACGATCTTCGACACCGACATGCGGGTCGTCTGGGGGAACGTCTCCACCGACCTGGAGCTCGCGGGGGTCGCCCAGTACGTCGGCCGTCCGGCCGCGGACCTGTTTCCGGAGGGCGAGTTCATCTCCCGCCACCATCCTCCGGACGAGGACCAGATCATGGAGCACGTGCTCACGACGGGCGAACCGATCATGGGCATGCACTACCGGGGGCGGGCCCCCGCCGACCCGGTGCGCGAGCACGTCTGGTCCTGCTCGTACCACCGGCTGGTGGACGCCCGTGGCGAGCCGCTGGGGCTGTTCGAGGAGTCGCTGGACATCACCGACCGCTACCGTGCCCAGGAACGGCTCTCGCTGCTCGTACGGGCGGGCAAGCGCATCGGCGCCTCGCTGGACGTGCGCCGTACGGCCGCCGAGCTCGCCGACGTGGCGGTGCCGCAGCTGGCCGACGAGGTGCTGGTGGACCTCCCGCCGGCGGTGATCGAGGGCCGGCAGCCGCCGACCGGGTCGGCACCCGGGCACAGCCTGCTGCGGATGCACGGCCGCACCCCGGAGGAGTTCCGCACCAGTCCCGTCTCCTACCCGCCGTCCTCGCCGCAGGCGATGAGCCTGGCCACCAGCCGCCCCGTCGTCGACGCCGCGCCGCCCGGGTCGACGGGCGAGCCGGTACCGGCCGGCCGGCGCTCCAGCCTGTTCGTACCGCTGCTCGCCCGGGACGCGGTCCTCGGCCTCGCCACGTTCCGGCGCAGCAGCAACCCCGATCCCTTCGGGCCCGAGGAGCAGACGCTCGCGGTGGAGCTGACCGAGCGGGCCGCCGTCGGCATCGACAACGCCCGCCGCTACACCAGCCAGCACGCCGCGGCCCTGGTGCTTCAGCGGAGCCTGCTGCCGCAGCGCCTGCCCGAGCAGAGCGCGGTCGACGTGGCGTACCGCTATCTGCCCGCGGACAGCCGGGTGGGCGTGGGCGGCGACTGGTTCGACCTGATCCCGCTCTCCGGCGCCCGGGTGGGGCTGACCGTCGGCGACGTGGTCGGCCACGGCGTGCACGCGGCCGCGACCATGGGCCGGCTGCGCGCCACCGTGCGGACCCTGGCCCTGCTGGATCTCGACCCGGCGGAGCTGCTCACCCGCCTCGACGGCCTGGTCGCGCAGGATTCCGAGCCGCACGCGGACGACGGGCTGGGCGACGAGGCGCTCGGGGTGACCTGCCTCTACGCGATCTACGACCCGGTGAGCGGCCGCTGTGTCTGGGCGAGCGCGGGCCATCCCCCGCCGATCGTCGCCGACGCGAGCGGTTCGGTGGCGCTGTCCGCGCTGGCTCCGGGGCCGCCCCTGGGGCTGGGCAGCCTGCCCTACGAGAACGTGGAGCTGAGCCTGTCCAACGGCAGCGTGGTGGCGTTCTTCACCGACGGGGTGGTGGAGGACCGGCGCACCGACATCGACAGCGGTATCGACCGCCTCGCCCATGTGCTGACCTGGCAGCGGTGCCCGCTGGAGGAGCTGTGCGACCGGGCGCTGTCGACGCTGCCACCGGGGCCGCAGGCGGACGACGCCACGCTGCTGCTGGTGCGCACCCGGCGGCTGGGCGCCGGCCAGGTGGCGGACCTGGAGCTGCCGCCGGACCCGGCGATGGTGGCGCGGGCGCGCACGGACACCGAGCGTCAGCTGGAGACCTGGGGCCTGTCCGACCTGGCGTTCACCGCGGAGCTGGTGGTGAGCGAGCTGGTCACCAACAGCATCCGGTACGCCACCGGGCCGGTGCTGCTGCGGCTGATCAGGGACCGCAGCCTGCTCTGCGAGGTCTCCGACAACGCGCACACGGCACCGCACCTGCGCCGGGCCCGCCGGGACGACGAGGGAGGCCGCGGCCTGTTCCTCGTCGCCCAGATGTCGCAGCGCTGGGGCACGCGCTACACCGGGTCCGGGAAGACCATCTGGGCCGAACTGGCCATCCCCTGACCCGCGCAGGCCTACGGCTGCTGTTCCCCGGGCGCGGCCGGTGCGACCGGGGCGGCCGGGTCCGGCGTCCGGTGCAGGAGGCGGACCGGGATCACCAGCAGCCACCAGTACTTGGCGAGGCCGGGCGACCAGAACGCCAGCGGGATCGCCGTGACGAAGACCAGGACGTGCAGGGCGCTGCGCCGGACCGACGTCCGCAGCTCCCCGGGGTCCGTGCCCGGGACCGCCAGCGTGGGGTCGGCCAGCAGGCGCAGGTACATCGCGCCGAGGAAGCCGAGGGACAGCGCGATCGAGCCCGAGTAGCACGCCGTGGCCGCAGCCGTCTCGCCGTACTCGCTGATCAGCTTGGTCGGGAAGGGCAGCGCCGCGGCGACCGCGAGCAGGGCGAAGTACAGGTAGAGCAGCCAGCGGTCGACGGTCCTGATCATCCTGAACAGGGCGTGCTGGGTCAGCCAGAGCACGCCGATGACGGCGAAGCTCAGCAGGTACGCGCCGACCGCGGGCAGCAACTCCCGCAGGGCGTGCGGGACTTCCGAGTCGTGCAGGCCTTCGGGGACGTTGATGTCGAGGGCGAGCAGGGTGATGGCGATGGCGAAGACGGCATCGCCGAGCATCGCCAGTCGCTCGGGACTCACGGCGGTCTCGCTACGACGCATCGTAGAGGGGCGGGAGTTGCTCATGTGGAGGGCACCAGGGGCTCGTCGGCGTACGGACGACGAAAGAGGTACCACACGGTGGTGTACGTACGGAGCGGGAAAGATCCCCCGGCCTGTGCCTTGCCCGTTGGGGAAATTCCCCGCCCCGTACGGACGGGTGTCAGCCGTCGATGCGGTGCGTGGTCCAGAACGACGTCAGGTCGGTGCTGGTGGCCGCCTGGGCCGCCGCCTTGAACTCGGCGGTGGTCGAGACGCCGTACCAGTGCGAACTGGCGTAGCTCTTCAGGAGGTTGGTCATGGCGGTGTCACCGATCAGGCGGCGCAGGTCGTGCAGGGCGCACTTGCCGTAGCCGTAGACGACGGTGGAGTAGCGGGAGGAGTGGGCGTCCCAGTACGCCATGGAGTTGGTGATCTTCTCCGCCGACGAGGCCCAGGACACGCTGTTCCAGCAGTTGGTGCCGGTCAGCCCCTGTGCCAGGTCGGTGGCGTAGTCGGTGAACGCCTCGTCCAGCCAGGGGCTGTTGTACTCGTCGTCGCCGACGATGCCGTACCACCACTGGTGGCCGATCTCGTGGGTGAGCGCGGTGGTGCTGACCAGGTCGAGGACGAAGCCGGGGTACTCCATGCCGCCGAACCAGAAGTTGTTGTCGATGACCGCGTCCAGTTCGCCGTACGGGTAGGCCCCGAAGCGGCCGGCGTGGGCGTCGACCGCCGACTTGGCGGTGGTGAGCATGGACTGGGCGCTGGAGGAGCTGATGCCGGACACCGAGTAGATGTTGATCGGCACCCCGGCCGGGGAGGTGCCGGAGATCTTGGTGAACGGCCCGGCCGCCCAGGCGAAGTCACGGACCTTGGAGGCCGTGGCGGTGGTGACGGTGCGGCCGCTGGTGCCGGGGGTGTCGACGGAGGTGCCGGTCGCCGGGACCAGGATGCTGGTGGGGTGGTCCAGGGTCACCTTGAAGTCGGCGGCCAGGGAGTAGAAGGACTCGCCGTTGTTGGTGTACGGGTCCAGGTGCCAGCCGGAGCCGTCCTGGACCGCGAGGACGGGCAGCGCGTTGCCGATCATGCTGAAGGCGCCGTCGTAGCCGAAGCGGTCGGCGCCGCTGGGCACGGTGATGCCCAGGTCGAAGCCGACCGTGGTGCTCTGGCCCTGGGCCAGCGGGGTCGGCAGGGCGATCTCCAGCGCGGTGCAGGCGACCGAGAGGGCGCCCGCGGTACCGCCGGTGACGTTGCTGACGGTGATCGGCGGTGCCGAGCAGGTGCCGTGGTAGTTGTCCCACAGCCTCAGGTAGATCTCGCTCAGCGCGGTCGAGGAGGCGTTGGTGAAGGTCACGCTCTCGTGGCCGGTCCAGCCGGTGCCGGTGGAGTTGCTGGTCAGGCTGACCGTGTACGACGGCGACGCCGGGGTGCGGGTGCTGTCGCCCGGGGTGGTGGCGGCCGAGGTGTCGAGGGCGATGTCGTCCAGGACGAAGCTGGTCTGGAGGCTGGAGTCCTCGGTGCCGGTGAAGGCGACGGTCACGGTCTGGCCGGCGAAGGCGGACACGTCGAACGACTTCTTCACGTACCCGGTGGCCTTGTCCAGGTTGGAGTACGTCGCCAGCGTGGTGCTGCCGATCTTCGCCGTGAGCTTGTCGTACGCCGTGGACGAGGTCGTCTCGGCGGTGTCGATGTGCACCCAGAAGCTGAGCGTCGCGGCGCATCCGGAGGGAATGCTGACGCTCTGCGAGAGGGTGTCGGTGTGGGTGGAGCCGGTGCCGTCCAGCCAGGCGAAGCTGGCGCCGCCGTGGGCGGACTGGCCGGTACGGCTGGTGATCACACTGGTCGAGGACTGGGTCCAGGGTGACGTGCCGCTCTCGAAGCCGCCGTTGGTGACGACCTGGGCGGGTGTGCAGGCCGCCTGGGCGGCGGCCGATGCCGTGCTACCGGGGAGCAGGGCCGCGGCGAGCGCCGCGATGGCCAGCGCGCTGGTGGCGAAGGCCTTGTGGGGGGTCGATCTCACACGAAACTCCTTTGCGGAGGCCGGGTCATGGCCTGCTGAGTGGCCGCCGGTCCGGCTGGGGTGCGCCGGTGGCGGCCTCACGCGTTGCGAAGTGGTGCGAGTCGGAAGCCTGTCAGACTTGACCAGGCCATGTCACTAAGGGGTTACCCTCGCGTCAGGCGTGGTCCACGCAGCAGGGGGTGGGGTTGGGTACCTCGAAGGGGGCCAGCCGGCCGCCCGCCGCCGGGACCAGGGCGAGGGTGAGGACGCCGTCGCGCCACTCCGGGCGCACGTGGTCCTGGGTCAGGACCTCGGTGCCGGGCGCGAGTCGGGCGTCCGGTGCGCCGAGCACGACCAGGCGCTCGACGGCGGTGCGGTCGAGCAGGTCCGCGACGGTGACGGTGCCGGTCAGGTGCGCCGCACCGGGGTAGGCCACGGCCCGGCCCGAGGCGGGGGGCGCGGCGGCGGCCAGCCGGGCGCCGGCCACCGCGTCGTCGGGGCCGTGGGCGCGGTCGGCCAGGGCGAGGCCGGTGTCCTTCGGGAGCATGCCGACCAGTTCCTGCCAGACCGCGTCCGCGTCCGGGCCGGGGACGGCCAGCGAGACCGTCGTACCCCGCCGCTCGTCGGTGCGGAGCAGGTGGGTGCAGGCGAACACGCCCTCCGGGGCCGCCAGCCGGTCCAGCAGCCGGTGGATCAGGTGGTCGGCCTCGCGCAGGGTCGCCGTACCGGCGTCCACCCCGATGACGGGGCGGACGCCGGACGCGTGGTGCGGGGAGGTCATGCGGGCAGGACCCACATCGGGTTGGAGTAGAACCACAGGTCCTTCCACGGGTCGGCGTCGCCGAGGACGTCGATGGCCGGGCCGGCCGGGTCCACGGCGGCACCGTTGTAGCCGACCGCGGAGCGGTTGCCGTCGGTGCCGCGCAGCCGGACGTAGACCGGCTTGTCGAGGCGGCCGAGGGAGTAGGTCAGTTTGACCGTGCCGGTCGCCTTGTTGACCTCGAAGGACTTCACGACCTTGGTGGCGGGCGTGGCGAAGGTGTCCCTGTCGCTCACCTTGCCGGTGACATCGCCCTGGATGACGTCGACGCGGGCCAGCGACGGCACGAACTGCGCCCAGTTGGGGCCGTTGGCCAGGCTGATCTCGATCACCAGGTCGACCTTGCTGCCCTTGCGGACGTGCAGCACGTCGCCGAGGGTCACCGCCTGGGAGCCGGACCGCAGCCGGGCGTCGAGCCCGCTGATCAGGCCGCCGTGGTCCACCCAGACCCGGCCGGCGCGGATGCCGTCCATGACCGACTTGTAGGAGAAGGACGAGGCGCCGACGTGGGTGCGGGAGTACTGGCCGGGCCAGAAGTCGGTGTCGGTGAGGCTGATGCCGGTGCCGTAGACCGGGTCCTCGTAGCGGCCGTTGGCGTTGAAGTCGCTGTTCGGGCCGCGCACCGCGGTGTCGGCGTAGACGTTGTGGGAGTCGGAGTTGGCGGTGATCCACCAGGGCTTGCCCTCGGCGAGCAGGCTGTCCCACAGGCCGCCGACGGTGGCGGTCATCCAGTCGAAGCCGCCCCAGGTGCGGTAGCTCTCCAGGGGGTAGCCGGCGAAGGAGTCGGCGCTCGGGCTGTTGTCGTAGATGCCGCGGGCCGAGCCGGGACCGTTCGGCTTGGGCAGGCCGCCCGCCTGGTGGCCGGGGGCGCCCTCGAAGCCGACCGCGATCGACGGCTGGGCGTCGCGCCAGGCGCGGATCTCGTGCGGGGAGTCGATGCCCTTGCGCGCCGGGTGGTTGGCGAGGAACAGCGCGTCCCTGACGTTGCGGCGCTGCACCTGCTCGGCGAGGAAGTTGAGGCCCGAGATGGCCAGCGCCTCGTTGGCGGGGGAACTGCCGGAGGCGCCCTTCACCGAGCCGTCGAAGGAGTTCTCGAACTCCTTGAGGACGGCGACCTCGTTCTTGCCGGGGTGGACGAAGACCGTGCCGTGCTCGGCGGACGGGATGTTCCACTCCAGGCCCTGGAAGACCAGGGTGTCGTCGATCTGGTCACGGGCGGCGACGATGTCCGGGTTGACCTTCTCGACACCGATCTTGGCGTGCGCCTCGCTGCCGTGGTCGGTGATGACCATCCAGTCCAGGCCGTGCGCGTTGGCCTGCCGGACGTGGTCGATGACCCGGTACTTGGCGTCGGAGCTGTACTGGGTGTGGATGTGGTGGTCGCCGGCCAGCCACAGGTAGCCGCCGGAGCGGCCGCTCTGGGAGTGGGCGGCGGAGACCGCGGCGGCCTGGCCCGCACCGGCGAGGACGCTGCCCGCCGCGAGGCCGGCGCCGAGCAGGCCGGTGCGGCGCAGCATCGAGCGGCGGGAGAGCTGACCGGGCGTCAGCTCCGCGTCGGGGACCGACAGGTCGAGGGCGGGCGGCAGCGACGAGGCGGCGTCGCCGTCCCCGTGGTGGTGATGGTGGTGAGGGTGACCGTGGTCGTGGCTGTGACCGTGACTCATGTTCGCAACTCCCGTGGGCGGCCGGTACGGGGGGTGACTGAGGACGTGCAGAGTCTGCGAAGGTCGCGTGAACAACGGGAGTCGAGGTCATAGTGGGGTAAAGAACCGCTGATGTGCAGCAAACAACGGGGAGTTGGAACCGTAAAGCCGCACCGCCCGGGCAGCGGCCGCGCATGCACGGACGCCCGGGCCGGCCACGGTGGCCGGCCCGGGCGTCACGCACCGGGCGCCGGGTCGCAGGACCCGGATCAGACCAGGTCGAACCGGTCCGCGTTCGCGACCTTCGTCCAGGCGGCGACGAAGTCCTTCACGAACTTCTCCTTGGCGTCGTCGCTCGCGTAGACCTCGGCGACGGCGCGCAGCTCGGAGTTGGAGCCGAAGACCAGGTCGGCACGGGTGCCGGTCCACTTCACCGCACCGCTGTCGTCGCGGCCCTCGAAGGTGGACTGGTCCTCGGACGTGGACTTCCAGGTCGTGCCCATGTCGAGCAGGTTGACGAAGAAGTCGTTGGTCAGCACGCCCGGCGTCCCGGTGAGGACACCGTGCTTCGAACCGCCCTGGTTGGCGCCGAGGACGCGCAGACCGCCGACGAGGACGGTCAGCTCGGGGGCGCTGAGGCCGAGCAGGTTGGCGCGGTCGAGGAGCAGGTACTCGGCCGGCAGGCGGTTGCCCTTGCCGAGGTAGTTGCGGAAGCCGTCCGAGGTCGGCTCCAGGGCCGCGAAGGACTCGGCGTCCGTGTGCTCGTCGGTCGCGTCGACCCGGCCCGGGGTGAACGGCACCTCGATGTCGACGCCGCCGTCCTTGGCTGCCTTCTCCACCGCGGCGGCACCGCCGAGGACGATCAGGTCGGCCAGGGACACCTTCTTGGCGCCGGTGTTGAACTCCCGCTGGACGCCCTCCAGGACGCGCAGCACCTGGGCGAGCTCGTCCGGGTCGTTGACCTCCCAGCCGCGCTGCGGCTCAAGGCGGATCCGGGCGCCGTTGGCACCGCCGCGCTTGTCGCTGCCGCGGAACGTCGAGGCCGACGCCCAGGCGGCGGAGACCAGCTGCGAGACCGTCAGGCCGGAGTCGAGGAGCTTGGCCTTGAGGGCCGTGACGTCGGCGGCGTCGATGGCCTCGCCCTCGGCCTGCGGCAGCGGGTCCTGCCAGATCAGCGTCTCCGCCGGGACCTCCGGGCCGAGGTACAGGGACTTCGGGCCCATGTCACGGTGGGTCAGCTTGAACCAGGCGCGGGCGAACGCGTCCGCGAACTGGTCGGGGTGCTCGTGGAAGCGGCGCGCGATCGGCTCGTAGATCGGGTCGAAGCGCAGCGACAGGTCGGTGGTCAGCATCGTCGGGAGCTTCTTCTTCGACGCGTCGTGCGCGTCCGGGATGATCGCCTCGGCGTCCTTGGCGACCCACTGGTTGGCGCCGGCGGGGCTCTGGGTCAGCTCCCACTCGTAGCCGAAGAGGATGCCGAAGAAGTCGTTGCTCCACTGGGTGGGCTTGGTGGTCCAGGTGACCTCCAGACCGCTGGTGATCGCGTCGCCGGCCTTGCCGCTGCCGTAGGTGCTCTTCCAGCCGAGGCCCTGCTGCTCGATCGGGGCGCCCTCGGGCTCGGCGCCCACGCTCTCCGCGGGGCCGGCGCCGTGGGTCTTGCCGAAGGTGTGGCCGCCGGCGATGAGGGCGACGGTCTCCTCGTCGTTCATCGCCATCCGGCGGAAGGTCTCGCGGATGTCGCGGGCCGCGGCGATCGGGTCCGGGTTGCCGTTGGGGCCCTCCGGGTTGACGTAGATGAGGCCCATCTGGACGGCGCCGAGCGGGTTCTCCAGGTCACGGTCGCCGGTGTAGCGCTGGTCGTCGAGCCAGACCTTCTCGGGACCCCAGTAGACGTCGTCCTCCGGCTCCCAGACGTCCGCGCGGCCGCCGCCGAAGCCGAAGGTCTCGAAGCCCATCGACTCCAGGGCCACGTTGCCGGTGAGGATCATCAGGTCGGCCCAGGAGATGGCCTGGCCGTACTTCTTCTTGACCGGCCACAGCAGACGGCGCGCCTTGTCGAGGTTGCCGTTGTCCGGCCAGCTGTTGAGCGGGGCGAAGCGCTGCTGGCCGGCGCCGGCGCCGCCGCGGCCGTCGGAGATGCGGTAGGTGCCCGCGCTGTGCCAGGCCATGCGGATCATCAGCGGGCCGTAGTTGCCGAAGTCGGCCGGCCACCAGTCCTGGGACGTGGTGAGCACCTCCGCGATGTCACGTTTCACGGCCGCGAGGTCGAGGTTCTGGAACGCCTCGGCGTAGTCGAAACCCTCGCCGAGGGGGTTCGAGACCGCGGGGTTCTTGGCAAGGATCTTCAGGTTGAGCCCCTCGGGCCACCACTGGCGGTTGCCGCCGCCCTGGGTGGGGTGCGGTGCGCGGTCGTGCGCGACCGGGCACTGGCCCGCGGCGTTCTCCTGGGTCTCAGACATGGGGGAAATCCTTCCGGAATGGGCGGATCAACGTACTCAGGAACTATGGGACGTACTCAGGAAATGCTGACGGTGGAACAGGCGGGGCACAGGCCCCAGTAGATGACCTCGGCCTCGTCGATCGCGAAGCCGTGGTCGTCCGAAGCGGTCAGGCACGGGGCGTCGCCGACCGCACAGTCGACGTCGGCGACGGCACCGCACGACCGGCACAGGACGTGGTGGTGGTTGTCGCCGACGCGTCCCTCGAACCGGGCCGGGCTGCCGGCCGGTTCGATACGGCGTATGAGTCGTGCCGTGGTGAGCGCGTGCAGCGCGTCGTACACGGCTTGAAGCGATATGTGGCCCACCCGCTCGCGGACGCCCGAGGCGATCGCCTCGACGTCGAGGTGGTCGCCGTGGCGGACGGTCTCCAGCAGCGCGACCCGGGCGGCCGTCACCCGCAGGCCGGCACCGCGCAGCTCATCGGCGGTCGTCGGGGGCTGGGATGCGGTCATGGCGCCAACCTATCGCCATAAACACGAGTGATTCAAGAAAACAAACCAGTCCAGTCTGGTGGCGAACCGGCCGACGGCCGTCCCATGCGCCACCCGCCGCGCGACTTTGCCATCTCTTTACAACCCGCGACGGTGCCGGGTCGTCTCTCCGCTCGATCCGTAACTCAGCCCGTCCCGACCACGGCGGGCCGACGAAAGAGAGCGTCTCCATGCGCCGAACTGTTCTGAGCGCCACGGCCCTCGCCTGCACCGCCGTGCTGGCGGGCGCCGTGCCCGCGTTCGCCGACGGCACCGCCCCGAGCCCGGCCGCCACCGTGGCACCGTCCGCCAGGGCTTCCGCCGAGCCGTCCGCCGTCCCGTCCCCGGCGGCGTCCGCCGAGCCCACCCGGGCCGCGACCCCCGTGCCGACGCGGGACTCCCGCCAGGTCGCGGCGGTGCCGCAGGGCGCGCCCGACACCGGGGTGACGGAGCCGTCCGCGGGCTCCGGCTCCGAGGGCACGCTGATCGGCGGCGGCGCCGCGGCCGTGCTCGCCGCGGGCGCGACGGTGTTCGCCGTCCGTCGCCGCCGGGCGACCGGGGCATGACCCCCCTCTCCAGGCGCGCCTTGGTGACCGCCGCGGCGGCCTCGCTGCTGGCGGGGTGCGCGGGCCGGGCACCGGAGCGGACGGCCCCGGCCGGACACCGGCGGCCGGCGTCCTCGCCGCCCCCGTCCACGGCCACGACCACGGCCGCCGCCGGCACGCCCACCGCGCTCGGCCGCTCCACGCCGGTCCGGCTGCGCATCCCGGCGATCGACGTCGACACCCCGCTGCTGCGGCTCGGCCTCGCCGCCGACGGCACGGTGCAGGTGCCGCCGGTCACCGCGCACGACCGGGCGGGCTGGTACCGCTACTCCCCCACCCCGGGGCAGACCGGCCCGTCGGTGATCCTCGGCCATGTCACGGTCGGCGCCTACGGGGACGGGGTGTTCCGCCGGCTCGCGGAACTGCGCCGGGGCGAGCAGGCCGTGGCGCGCCTGGAGAACGGCAGGTCGGCGGTGTTCACCGTCGACGAGGTGCGTACGGTCGCGAAGGCCGCGTTCCCGACGCAGGACGTGTACGGGGACGTGGACCGCCCGGAGCTGCGGCTGATCACCTGCGGCGGTCCGCGCGGCGGCGACGGCTACCTCGACAACGTGATCGTCTTCGCCACGCTGACCGGCACGACCCCCTGACCCGCCGGACCGGCTGCGGGACCGGTGGAACGTACGCCGCCGGTCCCGCATCCTCCCCGACGAGCCCGACGAGCCCGACGAGCCCGACGAGCGAGCCCCCTCGACCCTGGAGAACGTTGAAACGGTCCCGTGACACGGCGGCCTCCGAGCTGTTCGCCGCCCTGTACCCGCGCCTGGCCGGCTGGTGCCGCCGTCTGGTCGACGACGACGAGACGGCGCACGAGATCGCCTCGGAGGCCTTCACCCGGCTGTGGGCCCGGTGGACGAAGGTGGAGGAGCCGCGCGGCTTCCTCTACGTCACCGCGGCCAACCTGGTCCGGGACCACTGGCGCAAGCTGGAGCGCGAGCGCCGGGCGGTGCGCCGGGCCGGTTCGGAGGCCGCGATCCGCCCGCACACCGAACCGGCCGATCCGTCGGTACGGCTGCTGGTGCAGTCGCTGCCCGAGCGGCTGCGGGTGCCGATCCTGCTGCACTACTACGCTGACATGCCGATCCGGGAGGTGTCCGAGCTGACCGGGCGCAAGGAAGGAACCGTCAAGGCCGATCTGCACGCGGCCCGAGAACTGCTCCGCGGTCATCTGAGGAGAAGCCTTGACCACACGCTTTGACGACGAGCCCGGGTTCGACGGCACGGACGACCCGCTCGCGGTCGTCCTGCGGCCGCCGGCGGCCCACCTCGGCCCGCCGCCCGGCCGCTACGAGGAGATCCGGCGCGCCGCGAGCCGCCGCCGCCTGGTCCGCGCGGCGGCCGGAGCCGGGGCGACCTGTGCCGTCGCCGTCTGCGTCGCCCTGTCGCTGCATGTGACGGCACCCGCGGCGCCGGTCTCCCCGCGGCTGCCCCTCGCACCGCCGGCCGCCACGCCCACCGCCCCGCACCGCCCGTCGGGGTCCCCGACGGCGGCCACGCCGAGTCCGCGCCCCAGCGTCGCGCCCACCCGGCGGGAGGCCACACAGCTTCCGACCCGGGGATCGTCGGCGGCCGCGTCGGCGACCCCCTCGGCGGTCCGGGACATCCCGTCCGGGTACCGGCCGAGCGCCGCCGCCACCGCGACCCGCCCGTAGCGGCGTCAACGCGGCGGCGGGTGGCGTCATCCGTCCGTGCCCCCGTCTTGCGACGCACCTCCCGCGCCCCAAAGGCGCGGGTCAAGACGCCACTCCGGCGGGGGCGGGGCACGGCGGGGGCGACGGCCCGGATGGCCGAGGCTGCGGCTCGGCGTTGGTGTGATGTTTCGTACGAGGCCGGAATGAAAGGCGTGGAACGGGCAACGCTCCGTTTCATGCTCCACGCGCGAACCCTCCGGCAGGTGACTCGATGACGACGGCGACCCAGGCCCCTCCGACCGCTCCGGCCGCCGCGCCACCCGCCCGTACCCTGCTGTCCGCCCCCGCCCCTGCGCTGCCCTCCCTGACCGGACTGAGATGGATGGCCGCGCTGCTGGTCTTCGGGCTGCACGTGCACAACTTCCGCTATTTCGGCGGCACCGGCGGCCGCATCGTGTCCTGGGGATTCGAGGCCGGCGCCTCGGGGGTGTCGTTCTTCTTCGTGCTCTCCGGGTTCGTCCTGATGTGGTCCGCGCGGCCGGGCGACCGGGCGGCGCGCTTCTGGTGGCGGCGGGTCGCCCGGGTCTACCCGGTGCACCTGGTCACCGTCGCCCTCGCGCTGGTCATGGTGTGCACGCTGCCCCGCCAGCCGAGGCCGACCCTGCTGCAGGGCCTGGCCGACGTGTTCCTGGTGCACTCCTGGTGGCGGCCGTGGTGGCAGACGCTGGACCCGGTCAGCTGGTCGCTGGCCTGCGAGGCGTTCTTCTACGCCGCGTTCCCGCTGCTGGCGCTGGTACTGCGCCGGCTGGGCGGGCGGGGCGCCACGGCGCTGGCCGCGCTGGCCCTGCTGACCGTGCTGGCGCTGGCCTGGACGGACGCGCACCACTGGTGGGCGCAGCCGATCAGCTCCTTCCCGGCGGCCCGCCTTCCCGAGTTCGTGCTGGGCGCGGCCACCGCACGCCTGGTGCTGCTCGGCCGGTGGCGCGGCCCGGGCCTGGAGGCCTCGCTGGCGCTGGCGGTCATCGGCTACTTCCTGGTCCCGCAGGTCACCGCCGAGTACGCGGCGACCGCCTGCACGATCACGGGCTTCGCGCTGCTCATCCCGGCGGCGGCCGTCGCGGACCTGCACGGGCTGCCCTCGCTGTGGCGGCGCCGGTGGCTGGTCCGCCTCGGCGAGCTGTCGTTCGCCTTCTACATGGTCCATCTGCTGGTACTGCGGGCGGGCACCCACCTGCTCGGCACCCGCCCGCGTTTCCACCTGTTCACCGGCGCCGCCGTCGCCGCCGCCGCGTTCACCGTGGCGCTGGGCCTGTCCTGGCTCCTCTACGAGGGCGTGGAACGGCCCGCGCGACGGCTGCTGCTGCGAGGTCCGGCACGGCGTCGGACGGCCTGACCGGGGGCGAGAAGCCCGCGCCCCGTAAGGGGCGCTGGGGGTACCCCCGGCCGAAGGCTGGGGGAGGAACTGCGCGACCAGCCACGACCGCGCCGCAGTCGAAGACGGCATGTCGCGGCACTTCCCGCCGACCGCTCAGCCGGGTCCGGCCCGGCCGGCTACGGGAACTGGACCACCTTGGACGGGGTCGTGCTGGTCCCCGAGGTCGGCGATCCCGTGGTGTTGACGACGTGGGCGTACTGCCCCATGCCGCCGAGGGAGATCACCAGCAGGTCGTGCATCTTGATCCCCGGACCGGTCGGCACCTGGAAGCCGTTGGACTGGACGATCGTCGGATCGGCCGTGTAGTTGCAGTAGCTGCCCAGGCCCCAGGCCTCGTGGGTGGTCACGGTGTCGGCGACCTTGTAGGCCGCGTAACCGACGACGCCGTCGTGGGTGATGGCGGCGGCGTTCGGGGCGTCGTACGCCTTCTCGTTCTGGAAGAAGATCGTGCGGCCGCGTTCGCCGTTCCAGTAGACGTCGTACTTGTTGAAGTGCTCGACGAACAGGCCGGTGGCGAGGACGTCGTTGCCGTTGACTCTGAGGCCGTAGTCGGCGCGGTTGGTGTCCCAGCCGACGCCGCTGCCGTGGTCGGCGCGCCAGAGCCAGGTGTGGTCGATGATCACGTTGTTGCTGTTGACCACGACCGAGTTGGTGGCGAGGCCGGGTCCGGCGCCGCCGATGCGGACGAACACGTCCTGCATGGAGGTGGGGTTGGCGGAGTGGTCGGCGGTGGAGCCGGGGTCGCCGATCCGCAGCAGGGTGTCGGAGTTGACGGTGCCGGCGTCGATGAGGAACCCGGCGAGCTTCACACCGTCCACGTCGGCGACGTGCATGGCGTCGACGCCGTTGTCCGGGACCAGGGTGGCGAGGCCGAGGCCGAGGACCACGGTGTTGGCCCGGGTGACGTTGATGGTCTGGTCGAGGTGGTAGACGCCCGGGGTGAAGAGGAGGTTGAGGCCCTGGGCGAGGGCCTGGTTGATGGTGGCGGCGGTGGCGCCGGGCTTGACGACGTAGAACTGGTCCAGCGGGATGGAGGTGCCCGCGTCGGCCGGCCAGGAGACGCCCCGGGCGTTGGTGCGCTTGGCGGGGACGAAGACCTTGTAGGCGCTGCCGTCCAGGTAGAGGAAGGGCTTCTCCCGCGAGACCGGGGTGTTGTCCAGCGTGGTGTAGGAGCCGGTGGCGAAGTCGGTCGCGGGTGCGCCCTGGACCCCGGAGAAGGTCATGTTCCAGACGCCGTTGGTCCAGCCGCCGACCGAGCTGTCGCGGGTGTACCACTGCTGCTGGGAGTACGGGCCCACCGTGCCGTCGATCTTCGAGTCGGCGATGTAGCCGCCGGAGGCCCAGCCGTAGCCGTTCGGGGCGAGGTTGAGGCCGCCCTTGACGTGGATACGGCGGAAGGGGGCCGCCTGAGCCACGGCCCACCGGTCGGTGCCGTTGGACGGCGTGATGGCGAAGTTCTCCGCGGAACGCCAGAAGTTCTGGGTGGCGTTGCCGTTGAACCAGCCGGCGTCGACCGTGACGTCACCGTTGATCTGGGTGTCGTCGGGGTTGAGCCCGAGCCCGGAGATCGAGGTGTAGAAGCCGATCTGGGCGTTGATGCCGCTGTAGGTGCCCGGCTTGAGCAGGAACTGGTAGCGGCCGGTGCCGAACTGGGCCGACTCCTGCTGGGCGAAGACGGAGTCGAACTTCGCCTGGAGGTTCGGCGTGGAGGGGTCGACGACGATCACGTTGGGGCCGAGGTCGCCGCCGCCCTGGACCGGGGGCGTGCCGGTGGTGGTGCCGTAGACCTGGAACTCCCAGAGCGAGTAGCCCCACTGGGTGGCGCGGTGCACGCCGAGCATCCGGACGTAGCGGCCCTGTCCGGACACGGTGAGGGTGTCGGTGCCGCCGTCGCCGCCGGTCACGGACTGCAGGTCGGTCCAGTTGCTGCCGTCCGAGGAGATCTGGACCTTGTAGTCCTTGCCGTAGGCGGTCTCCCAGTTGAGGACCACCTGGCTGACCTGGGCGGTGGCGCCGAGGTCGACCTGGAGCCACTGGTCGTCGGTGAAGGCGGACGACCAGCGGGTGCCGGTGTTGCCGTCCACCGCGTTCCCGGCGGCGGTCCCGGCGTTCTCCTCCGAGGAGGCGGTGGCCGTCTTTCCCTGCGACAACGGGGTGTCGGCGGCCTGCGCCGCCGGCGCGTGCGCGACGGGGAGGGCCAGCAGCGCTGCCATGGCGGCGAGCGCTACGCCCAAGGATCTCAATCTCATCAGCGGCTCCCTGAGGTGGGCAGGGGGTACGTCCAACCGACGCACCCCACTGCTTAGTTCAGGATTTGATTTAAGTGATGAGGCAACCCGGCGACAACCCTTCGGCAGCGGATTTCTCAACGACCGGCCCGGATCCCCCGCCGGACGGGCCGCCCACCGGGAACCGGGCGGAAGGGGGCGGCGCCGTCCGGATGCGGGGCCCCGGTCAGCGGCCGAGCTGCTGGTACATGCCGGCGAGGTCGCCCGACAGGGCACCCTTGGCCCAGCGGGTGAGGTCGTCGCCGAGCACCTCCCAGGCGTCCGACTCGATGCCGTCGAGGGCAGCCGCGGCGATGTCCTCGGGCTTCGCCTTGGGGCCGTCGGCGTGGGCCGCCATGTCGGTGTCGACGTAGCCCATGTGCAGGCCGGTGACGCCGATGCCGCGCGGCTGGAGGGCCAGGCGCAGGCTGTTGGTCTGCGACCAGAAGGCGGCCTTGGAGGCACTGTAGGCGCCGCCCTCGGCGAGCCAGGACAGGACCGAGTGCACGTTCAGGATGTGGCCGCCGCCGTTGCGCTCGATGACCGGGACGAAGGCGCGGGTGACCAGCAGCGGGCCGTAGAAGTTGGTCTCGAACTCCTGGCGGATGTCGTCCAGCGGCGAGGTCAGGAAACGGGTCCCGAGGGCGACCCCGGCGTTGTTGATCAGGACGGTGACGTCCTGCGCCTGCTCGACGGCCGCGGCCACCGAGTCGGGGTCGGTCACCTCCAGCGCCAGCGGCACGGCGTCGGGGTGGGTGACGGCGCGCGGGTCGCGGGCGGTGGCGTAGACCTTGCCGGCACCGCGCGCGTACAGCCCTTCCACCAGCGCCTTTCCGACGCCTCGGCTGCCGCCGGTGACGAGGACGACGGAATCCTTGATCGAGGTCATGACACTCACGCTCCAGACGTGCACAGAGATCGGAAACCGATCGGTTTCCCTCGGTTCCCGCCCATCGTAAACCGATCGGTTTCCATCTTCAATCGCAGGGGGCGCCCCCCGGACGCCGTCCGGACCGGATGCCCTTGCGGGCAGGGCGGGTTGCCCGATCCGGTTCCTTGCGTCCGGCCTCTGGCTACGGACTCCTACCGGGCGGTATACAGACCCCCGACACACGCGTGCGGGCCGCCCGTCGGGACCGGTTCCGTACGCGTCCTGGTTCCAGGGGGGATCTCCATGGCGTACGGCATCCCGTCCGACGGTTCGGCGAGACGGCACCGGCGGAAGGCCACCGTGGCGGCGGCACTGGGCGGCTGCGCCCTGGTGGCCGCGTCCACGGCACCGGCCGCGGCGCACGGCGGCGGCCCGGGCCCCGGCCACGACCGCGGCACGAGCTATGTGGCGCTCGGCGACTCGTACACCTCGGGCCCGGTCATCCCGACGCAGGTCGACGCGAACTGCGCCCGCTCCGACCACAACTACCCCTCGCTGGTGGCGGCGGCCCGGCACGTCAGCGCCTTCAAGGACGTGAGCTGTTCCGGAGCGACGACCGCCGAGATGTGGAAGGCGCAGGGCACCAACGGCCCCCAGCTCGACGCCGTGCAGCGGAGCACCGACCTGGTCACCGTCCAGATCGGCGGCAACGACATCGGGTTCAGCTCGATCATCGGCACCTGCGCGGCCCTGAGCTCCAAGGACCTGACGGGCAACCCCTGCCAGCAGTACTACAACGCCTCCGGCACCGACCAGCTGGTGCTGAACATCGCGCAGGCCGCGCCCAAGGTCGACAAGGTGCTGCGGGCGATACGCGCCCGGGCCCCGCACGCCCGGATCCTGGTGGTCGGCTACCCCGACCTGCTGCCCGACGACGGCAGCGGCTGCTACCCGACGGTGCCGTTCGCGGCCAAGGACTTCCCCTACCTCCGGGACACCGGCAAGCGGCTGAACCTCATGCTGCGCATGGTCGCCGCCTGGAACGGCGCCCGGTACGTGGACACCTACGGCCCGACCGTCGGCCACGACATGTGCAAGGCCCCCGCCGACCGCTGGATCGAGCCCCTCCAGCCGGCCTCCCCGGCCGCCCCCGCCCATCCCAACGCCAAGGGCGAGGCGGCCATGGCCCAGGCGGTGCTGGAGCGGCTGGAGCGGCGCTACTGAGCGTGCTCAGGGGTTCGTGGGCAGCGGCTTGGGCGGGTAGCCGCGCAGGACGAGGGACGTGGTGACCGGGCCGTGGCGGGCCAGGGAGTCCACGACCTCCTCCAGGCGTTCGGCACGGGTGCAGTGCACGTCGAAGAGCAGGCAGTCCTCGCCGGTCACCCGGAGCGTCGAGACGACCTCCGGGGTCCGGGCGGCGAGGGCGAGCGCCATCGGCAGCTGCGCGTGCGTGGTGCGCAGCCGGACCACGGCGTGGATGTTGAGCCCGAGCGCCGCCGGGGCGACGACGGCCCGGTAGCCGGTGATGACACCGCTCCTCTCCAGCCGCTGGATCCGGGCGCCCGCCGCCGGCTGGGAGAGTCCGACCCGCCGTCCGACCTCGGCTCCGGTGAGCCGGCCGTCGGTCTGGAGCAGTTCCAGGATGGCCCGGTCGATGTCGTCGAGTGATTCCATCGTCGTGCTCCCCGCTTTCCTCTGGATCACTTGCCGGGCCGTGCCGTCGCGACTGCTCCGTCCAGAATCGCCCGCAGGACGGACCCGGGAAGCCCCGGGCCACGACGGAAAGGGCGGTCGGCGGTGGTCGCGTACGTCATCATCCCCGGAATCGACGGGTCGGACGACAGGCACTGGCAGAGCCGGTGGGAGCGGACGTGGGGCGGCGCGGCGGTGCGGATCGCCCCGGGCTCGTGGCGCCGGCCCGAGCTGCGGGACTGGGTCGCCGCGGTGCAGGTCGCCTACGAGACCGCCGTCGCACGGGACGGCGGGTCGGACGGCCGGGTGGCACTCGTGGCGCACAGCCTCGGCTGCTGGGCGGCCGCCGAATGGCTGGCCCGGGTACGGCCCGCGGGGGTCGCCGCGTTCCTGGCCGCGCCGCCCGATCCCCGGGGACCGGCGTTCCCGGCAGCGGCCGCGCCCACCTTCCTGGGGCTGACCGCCCGCCCGCTGCCCGGCCCGGCCCTGGTGGTGGCGAGCGACGACGACCCGTACGGCGACGCCGCGGCCTCCGCCGGGCTGGCCTCGGGCTGGCTGGCGCCGTGGCACTCCGTCGGCGCGCACGGGCATCTGAACTCCGCGAGCGGACTCGGCGACTGGCCCGTGGGCCGGGAGCTGCTGCGCAGCCTGGTGGGCCGCCGAGCGGCCCACGGCGGCCCGACACCCCGGGCCGTGCGGCCCGGTAGCACGGTTCGCGATAGGTTGACCTGCATGAGCGACAACGTTTACTTCGACATCTCGATCAACAACGAGCCGGCCGGCCGGATCGTGTTCAGCCTGTTCGACAAGGTGGTGCCCGAGACGGCCCGCAACTTCCGTGAGCTCGCCACCGGGCAGAACGGTTTCGGGTACGCCGGTTCCGGCTTCCACCGGATCATCCCGCAGTTCATGCTCCAGGGCGGTGACTTCACCCGCGGTGACGGCACCGGCGGCAAGAGCATCTACGGCGAGAAGTTCAAGGACGAGAACTTCGAGCTCAAGCACGACCGCAAGTACCTGCTGAGCATGGCCAACGCGGGCCCGAACACCAACGGCTCGCAGTTCTTCGTCACCACCGTGCTGACGCCGTGGCTGGACGGCAAGCACGTGGTCTTCGGCGAGGTCGTCGAGGGCTCGGACCTCGTCGACAAGATCGAGGGCTACGGCTCCCAGAGCGGCACCCCCAAGGCCAAGGTCGAGATCACGGCGAGCGGCACCGTCTGATCCCGGTCCCGGACCGGCAGCTTTCCGCGGGGGGACCGGGCGGCTCGTCCGGTCCCCCCGCGGCGTCCGTCACCGCGCGTCGCGCCCGCGCCGCGGCTGCGCCGCCTCCGGTGGCGCGCGCCCGGCCGGGGAGTCGTGTGCGCTGAGGTGTTCCAGGGCCTCGGCCAGTTCCGTGCAGGCCTCCGCCACGGAGCGCCGGGTGTTGTGCTGCTCGGTGATGACGGCCGACAGCAGGAGTGCGGTCAGCGCCAGCGAGCCGTTGAACAGCTGCAGCTTCAGCATCACCTCGACGTGGGACAGGTGGGCGAACGCGCCGACCCCCTCCGTCGCGGCGACCGCGGCCATCACGGACGTGAACAGGGCGCACAGCACGCTCCCCGCCAGCCGGAACCGCAGCGCGGCCCAGATCAGCAGCGGATAGCCGAGGAACAGCGCGTTCAGGGAGCTGAGCGTGGCCAGCGGGACCAGGACGGCCGCGACGACCACGAGGGCCAGGCACTCCTTCCAGCGGGCCGGCGACGGCGGCCGACGGGCTTCGAACAGCATCAGCAGCACGGGGGTGACGATCAGGACACCCATCGCGTCGCCGACCCACCAGGCCAGCCAGATCGGCCAGAAGTGGGTCGCGTCGAGTTTGCCGGCCAGCGTCAGCGTGATCACGTCGACGGTGGAGCTGACCAGCATGGCGCCGAGCGCGCCGAGGAACACCAGGGCGAGGCCGTCCCGCAGCCGGCCCAGGTCGGTGCGGAAGCCGACCCGGCGCAGCAGCACGAAGGCGCAGACCGGCCCGGCCGTGTTGCCGACGAGGATGCCCAGCAGGTCGGGCCCGGGCGGGCCGATCGACAGCACGAGGAAGAGGGCGCCGAGCGTGATGCCCGGCCAGCAGCCCAGGCCGAAGACCAGCAGGCAGGCCAGCGCCACGCCGGTCGGCGGATAGATGGGCGTGAAGACGGCGCCCTCGACGGTGAGCCGGCACAGCAGACCGAGCCGTCCGCCCGCGAAGTAGCAGACGGCGACGGCCAGCGTCCGGAGGACCGGGACGGCCGGCCGGCGCAGCTCCTGGTTGCCCACCACACCAGCCATCACACACCGGGGCGGCCGTCTCGGCGAGGCGGGGACCGCCCGCGGGCCGACCTGACGGGGGCCGGGGCCCCGGCGGCTACGGCGCGGGGCCCAGGTCCTCGTGGCCCATGACCAGCACGGCCGCGTCGTCCTCGTGGCCCACCCGTTCCGCGCCCTTGATCACGGCGGCAGCCAGGGACTGCGCCTCCAGGCCCGCGACGGCGGCGACGCCGGCGAGCCTCACCACCTGGTCGAGCCCCTCCTCGATGGGCATCGACGGCCCCTCCACCACCCCGTCCGTGAGCAGCACGACCATGCCGCCGGTGGTGAGCCGGTACCGGGCCACCGGATACTCGATGCCCGGGTCGATGCCCAGTGGGGGTCCGCCCTCGTCCTCCCCGAGCCCGGACTTTCCGTCGGCGGTGGCCCACACGAACGGGACGTGACCGGCGCGGGCGCTCTCCAGCAGTCCGGTCTCCGGGTCGAGCCGCATGAAGGTGCAGGTCGCGAAGAGATCGCTGCCCAGGGACACCAGGAGGTCGTTGGTGCGGGCGAGGAGCTCGCCCGGCTCGCCGGCCACCGAGGCGAGCGCCCGCAGCGCCGCCCGGACCTGCCCCATGAAGGCGGCCGCCTCGATGTTGTGTCCCTGGACGTCGCCTATGCACAGGCCGATGTGGCCGTCGGGCAGCGTGAAGGCGTCGTACCAGTCGCCGCCGACGTTGAGCCCGTAGCAGGCGGGCGCGTACCGGACGGCCAGATGGAAGCGCGGGGTGTCGGGCAGGTCCCGGGGCAGCATGCCGCGCTGGAGGGCGACGGCCAGCTCGACCTGCGAACGCTGGTACTCGGCCCGCTCGCGCGCCTGGGCGGTGAGCGACCTGAGTCTGGCCAGCAGCTCGTCGTCGTCCGTTGCACGCTTGCGGGGCATGGATCACTCCGGCCGAGGCGATGTCCTTACCAGGGCAAACCCGCAGGTTTTCACCTTGACAGGATCATAGTGCGAACGGCGGGTGAGCGGTCGACCGCAAGGCGGCGGCCGGACGTGGCCGGCCGCCGCCGGACGGGCCGGTTCATCCCTCCCGCGGGCCCTCCGGCCGGCGGGACGCGCGCAGCGTGCCGACCGTCTTGAGCAGCCGGTCCGCCGGGTCGCGCAGCCGGGGATGGGCGAGGACGGTGTTGCGCAGCCCGCGGACCGGCCGGCGCCACAGGCGGTGCGCCGCGGCCACCGGATGGGTGCGGGTGGCGAAGCCCTCGCCCACCCGCAGTTCGCGGGTCTTGAGCCAGTCCTTGTACTCCTTGTCGCCGCGCCCCAGGTCGACCAGGGTGACACCGCCGCGCGCGGACGCCTCGGCGGTGCGCAGATGCATCATCAACCCCGGTGAGTAGTAGTGCAGTTCGGGGTCGTAGGCGGTGAACCAGGCGGCGAGTACGGTGGCCGAGCGCGGGCCGAAGTGCGCGGCCACCGGCCGGTCGCCGGCGTAGAGCACGGACAGTACGCCGGTGAAGTGCTCCTCGCGGACGTGGAAGAGGTGGTCCACGAGGTCGACGATCCAGGGGCGGGCGAAGCGGTCCATGCGTCCGGTCCGCCGGTACTGTGCGGACTTCCAGCGCATCAGGGTGCGCAGGGCCGCGGGGTCGCGCTCGTCGAACTCGAAGCGCAGCTCGCCGATGTCGCGGCCGAGCCGCCGTTCCTTCTTCAGCGTGGTCTTCGCCAGGCCCGGGTAGGTGGCGCGCAGCCATTCCGGGTAACCGCCGTCGCCGGGCTTCACGTCGATCACCGGCGAGGCGAAGGTGCCGGTCACGTGGGGGGTGAAAGGTCTCTGCTCGGCGACCAGGTGGTCGAACTCGAAGATGGACATCCCGCACGCGCCCAGCAGTTCCTGCGCGTCCCAGGTGACTCCGGGCCGGTGCACCAGCGCCTGGCAGTCCGAGAGACCGAGGCCGACGGCCCGGCCGACGCCGAGGGCGTTGCGCTCGTACGGGAGGAAGCCGACGGGTTCCCCGCCCTCGCGCAGGACCGCCACCCGGACGCCGGCGCGGTGTCTGCCGACGCCGATCGTGAACTCCGGGGCCAGAAAAGGGTTGGCGTACTCCGGCGACTCGTCCATCGCGTGGTGCCAGGCCCGGCGGAGCGACTCGGTCAGCTCGCCGGGTCTGTGGATCGTGATGTCCACCTCAGATCAACCGCCCCTCGGCTGACGAGGTGCGTGACGCATGACTGCACTGGCCTCTGGATCGCATGGGCGACCGCTCTCCCCCCATAACGCGTATGCCGCGCTCTGCCGTTCTGCCGTTTCTACGAACAGCTCCTGTTCCCCGCTGTACACCTTTGTCCCGGGACCGGTGACGGGGTCACCGGTCCGGAGGTGTCGCTCAAACGTCGCGAAACAGTACGCACGCTGTCAAGGGTGCCACTGCCGGGGCAGGTTGGGGGTGGGGTGACTCGGACTTTCCCGGCCCTTTCCGTCAGACCGCCGCCGGGTCGCGGTCATGTCGCCGTCATACCACCATCAGGTCGCCGTCATGCCACCGTCAGGTCGCCGTCGCCTGCGCCGCCGCGCGGCCCGCCTGCCGGCCGGAGAAGAGGCAGCCGCCGAGGAAGGTGCCCTCCAGCGAGCGGTAGCCGTGCACCCCGCCGCCGCCGAAGCCGGCGACCTCACCGGCGGCGTACAGGCCGGGGACGGGTGAGCCGCCGCTGTCCAGGACGCGTCCGGAGAGGTCGGTCTGCAGGCCGCCGAGGGTCTTGCGGGTGAGGATGTTCAGCCGGACGGCGATCAGCGGTCCGGCACCGGAGTCCAGGATCCGGTGGATCGAGGCGGTACGGCTGAGGGAGTCGCCGATGTAGCTGAGGGCGTTGCGGATGCCCTGGACCTGGACGTCCTTGGTGTACGGGTTGTCGATCTCGCGGTCACGGGCCTCGATCTGCCGCTTGAGGTCGGCGAGGACGATGAGGTTGTCGCCGGTCAGCTTGTTCATGCCGGTGACGAGGTCGGTGAGGTTGTCGGCGACCACGAAGTCGGCGCCGTTGTTCTTGAACTTCTCGATGGGCTCCGGGGTCTGCCAGATCCGGGAGAGCAGCTGCCAGACGTTCTTGTTGGTGAGGTCGGGGTTCTGCTCGGAGCCGGAGAGCGCGAACTCCTTGGCGATGATCTTCTGGGTGGTGACGAACCAGGAGTAGTCGTAGCCGGAGGCGGTGATCGACCCGAGGGTGTGCAGGGTGTCGTAGCCGGGGATGTCCGGGGTGTTGAAGCGGCGGCCCTTGGCGTCGAACCACATGGAGGACGGGCCGGGCAGGATGCGGATGCCGTGGTTCGGCCAGATCGGGGCGTAGTTGCGCAGGCCCTCGGTGTAGTGCCACATCCGGTCCGGGTTGACGATCCGGCCGCCCGCCTGCGCGGTGATGCCGAGCATCCGGCCGTCCACGTGTGCGGGGACGCCGGTGACCATGAACTTCGGCGGGGTGCCCAGCCGGGCCGGCCAGTTCTGCCGTACGAGGTCGTGGTTGGCGCCGATACCGCCGGAGGTGACGACCACGACCGGGGCCCGCAGCTCGAAGTCGCCGACGACGGTGCGGCTGCTGGCGGTGCCGCGGGCCGCGCTGCTGGGCTCCAGGACCGCGCCCCGGACGCCGGTCACCGCCCCGCCCGTGGTCACCAGCTCGTCGACCCGGTAGCGGAACTTGAAGGTCACCTTGCCGGCGGCGACGGCCGCACGGACCTTCTTCTCGAACGGTTCGACGACGGCCGGACCGGTCCCCCAGGTCACGTGGAAGCGGGGCACGGAGTTGCCGTGGCCGTCGGCGAGGCCGCCGCCGCGCTCGGCCCAGCCCACGATCGGGAACCACTGCACGCCCAGGCCGGAGAGCCAGGACCGCTTCTCGCCGGAGGCGAAGTCCACGTACGACTGGGCCCACTTGTAGGCCCAGTAGTCCTGGCCCTTCGGGTCGTCGACACCCCGGTCGAAGCCGGCCGTGCCGAGCCAGTCCTGCCAGGCGAGGTCATGGGAGTCCTTGACGCCCATCAGCCGCTGTTCGTCGGAGTCGACGAAGAACAGTCCGCCGAAGGACCAGAACGCCTGGCCGCCGAGGCTCGCCTCCGGCTCCTGGTCGAGCAGCAGCACCTTGCGGCCGGCGGCGGCGAGTTCGGCGGTCGCGACCAGACCGGCGAGGCCGTGGCCGACGACGATCGCGTCCGCGTCCTGCGACTCGGCGGCGAACGCCCCGGCCTGCGCGAGGGTCAGACCGGCGAGCGCGCCGCCGGCCACCGTCAGGACCTGGCGGCGGCTGAACCGGGAGGGCTGCTCGGAGCCCTCGACGGCGCCGGTGCCTGCTCTGGGATTCTCCATGGGGGGTTGCCTTCCGTACGGGTGCGGGCGGTGCGGGAGACATGACTGTGACGGCCGGGACGGCCTGGTGTTACCGACGGTAGCCCATGGTGGGGGCCGCGACCAGAGTCGTGCGCGACCTGATCGCGGCCGAACTGCCGTACAGACAAGCCGAGTTGCGTTTCCTATAGGATTCTTCGACTCCTCGATGATGCCGTGCACGGCATTCACGCAAACCCCCTGCTTGAAACGGTTCTTGTCGCAGACCTTGACGCACACCGCCCCCTGCCCCACGATCACCGCATCAATTTCCTATCTGATTCCGCAGGGGTGGGAGATGCACTTCCCGACCAGATCCGTCCTGTCCGGGGTTCTCACAGCGGCGCTGCTCGCCGCCGGGACCGCGGCCTGCACCTATCGCAACGCACCCGCCCCCGCCACCGGGCAGGCCCCGGCGTCCGGACACACCGGCGACGGCACCGACCTGGCCGACGGGTCGGGGACCAAGGTGGCCCTCGTGCCCGGCGGCGCCCATCCGTACTTCCAGCCGTGGAAGACGGCGGGGGCCGCCGCGAAGAAGACCTACGGCCTCGGTGACGTCACCTTCGACGAGACGGCGGAGTGGGACCAGCAGAAGCAGAACAACCTGCTGTCCACGCTCGCCGCCCGCGGCTACAACGCCTTCGGGGTGTTCGGGGTCTCCCCCACCGACATCAACACCACCTTCGCCGACCTCAGGTCACAGGGCTTCCCGGTGGCGTCCCTGGGCTCCTGTCCGGCCGGCGACAGGGACGAGGCGGACTTCTGCCTCTCCACCGACGTCGAACTCGCCGCATACAAGGCCGCGAAGGCCGCCATCGCGGCCATGGGCGGCAAGGGCACCCTGGTCCATCTGACCGGCAACAACGTGGACGCCAACACCCAGTTGCGCATCAAGGGCGTGGCCAGGGCCGTCAAGGAGTCCGGCGGCAGGGTGAAGCTCCTGCAGACCGTCACCGACATCGACACCGATCTGCAGACGGCCCAGAAGGCCGTGTCCGACCTCATGGCGGCCAAGGGCGGCCGGATCACGGGCATCGTCGCCACCGCCTACAACCCGGCCGTCGCCGCCGCCGACGCGGTCAGGTCGTCCGGTTCGAAGGCGAAGGTCATCGCCATCGACGACGACGCCAAGATCCTCAGCGGCATCCGGCAGGGCACGGTCACGGCGACCGTCGTGCAGAACCCCACCGGCCAGGCCGAGATCGGCACCTGGGCGCTCGCGCTGCTCCAGACGAAGCAGTGCACCATGCGCGATCCCGGGGTGGAGGTCGACTCCGGTTCGTTCGTCGTCACCAAGGCGAACGTCGCCGACTACGACCAGGCGCGGCAGCAGAGGACCAGGCAGCTGAAGACGGAGTTCGCCGACAAGTACCTCTCGTGCGGCTGACCGCCCCGGAAAGCCCGAAAGAGAACGGACATCGATGAGCATCATCACGACCGCGACCGCCCGGCTGGTCGACATCGCCGTCGAGACGGACCGCACCGACGCGGTGCAGTCCTTCGTCAAACAGGAGACCGTCCTGGTCGACCTGGCCACGGCGGACGGTCTCGCGGGCACCGGCTACGCGTACACGATCGGCACCGGCGGCACCTCCGTGCTGGCCCTGCTGCGGGACCACCTGCTGCCCGCCCTCGTCGGGCAGGACGCCCGCAACGTCGAGGCGCTGTGGCAGCGGCTGTTCGCCCTGACCCGGGCCACCACCACCGGCGCCATCACCTCCCTCGCCCTCGCCGCCGTGGACACCGCCCTGTGGGACGTGCGGTGCAGGCGGGCCGGGGAACCGCTGTGGCGGCTGGCCGGCGGACACCGCCGGGAGGTACCGGTCTACGACACCGAGGGCGGCTGGCTCCACCTCGACACAGAAGAACTGGTGAAGGGCGCCCTGCGGGCCCAGGAGGCGGGCTGGGCCGGCGTCAAGATCAAGGTGGGCAGGCCGCACCCCGCCGAGGATGCCGAGCGGCTGCGCGCCGTACGCGAGGCGGTCGGGCCCACGCTGCACGTCATGACCGACGCCAACCAGTCCCAGACGGCGTCCTCGGCGCTCCGGCTCGCGGCCGCGCTGGAGCCGTACGACCCGTACTGGCTGGAGGAGCCGCTGCCCGCGGACGACATCGGCGGCCACGCCCGGCTCGCGCGGGCGACCCGGATCCCGGTGGCCGTCGGCGAGTCCATGTACTCGCTCATGCAGTTCCGCAGCTACCTGGAGACGGGTGCCGCCTCCGTGGTGCAGGTCGACGCGGCCCGCGTCGGCGGCATCACCCCGTGGCTGAAGGTCGCGCACCTGGCGGAGAGCCACAACGTGGCGGTCTGCCCGCACTTCCTGATGGAACTGCACGTCAGCCTCGCCGCCGCGGTGCCCAACGGCAGCTTCGTCGAGTACATCCCGCAGCTGCGGGCCGTGACCCGGACCGAGCTGGCGATCCGGGACGGCCTCGCCGTGGCCCCGGACGAGCCGGGCATCGGCATCGACTGGGACCCGGACGCGCTGGACGACCGGAGGGTGGCATGACGACCTCCGTCAGTCCCCCGGACACCGTCCCGGAGGTGAAGGCGGCCGGTCACCGGATGCCGTTCTGGGTCAACCAGCGGCTCGGTCTGCTGGTCCTGGTCATCGCGCTGAGCGTCCTGTTCGGGGTGCTCCGGCCCGCCTTCCTCGACCAGCGCCTGGTGCTCTTCCCGCTGCTGCGGGACGTGGCCACGCTGACCGTGGTGGCGCTCGCCCAGATGGCCGCCCTGTCCGTGGGGCACATGAACCTCGCGGTCGGACGGATGGCGGCCTTCGGCGCCATGTTCGCGGGCCTCGGCTACGACAGGCTCCATCTGCCCATGCAGGTCGGCCTGTTGCTGTGCCTGGCCGCGGGCGCGGTGATCGGCGCGGTCACCGGCCGGCTGATCGCGCGTACCGGGGTCAGCTCGTTCGTCGTCACGCTGGCGATGGACTTCGCCCTGCTGGGCCTGGTGTCGTTGATGTACTCGGCCCTGACCGAGGACGCCGCCTTCACCAGCCGCCCCGCCGGCATCGACGCCCTGCGGTCCTACTCACTGGCGGACATCTGCGTCGGCCCGGTCTGCGGTTCGCCGGCGATCCCGCAGCTGGCCCAGTTCACCGTACTGGCCATGCTCGGTCTCGGCTTCCTGTACGGCTGTACGCGCATCGGCAGGGAGCTGCTCCTCACCGGGGCGAACCCGGCCGCCGCCGAGCTGTCCGGCATCCCCACCGGACGCCGGGTCCTGCTCGCGCACACCCTGTCCGGGCTGCTCGCGGCGCTCGCCGGGTTCATGGCCGCCGCCGGGACGGGCACGTTCCGCGCCTCGATCGGCGACGACTTCATGCTGCCGTCCTTCCTGGGCGCGGTGCTCGGCGGCACCCTGCTCACCGGCGGGGTGGTGTCCGTGCTGGGCACGCTGCTCGGCACCGCGCTGGTCGGCGTGATCCGCAAGGGGCTCGACCTGCTCGGCGTCGGCCTGGAAAGCCTCAACATCTACCTCGGCTGCATTCTGCTGCTCGCCCTGTCGGCGGACCGGATCCGCACCGTGGTGTCCTATCGCAAGGTGGTGCGCTCCACATGAGCCACATGAGCACGATCCGCGACCAGCAGAGCCGGGCCGCCGCGGCGCTGCACCGGTTCTCCCGTACGACGACGGCCATGCTGCTGCTGGTGGTCGTGGCGGGGGCGGTGGCGCTGGAGGTGGCGTCGTCGGGCTCCTTCTTCGAGGGCCCCTCGGTGCGGGTCTTCCTCCAGTACCTGGCCACGCCCGTCCTCATCGGCCTCGCCCAGATGGTGGCGCTCTGCGTGGGCCAGCTCAATCTCGCGGTCGGCGCGCTGGGCGGCTTCACCGCCTGCCTGACGGGGGTGCTGATGGCCGACCACGGGGTGCCGGCCGGGGTCGCCGTGCTCGTGGGGCTGCTGACGGCGACCGCCGTCGGCCTGGTGACCGGTGTCGTCATCGTGGCCACGCAGATCAACGGGTTCATCGTCACCCTCGCCACGATGACGATCCTGCTGGGCGCGCAGTACCGGCTGGTCGGCACCCGGACCGTCGACGGCTACTCCGCAACGCTGCGCGACCTGGGCACGGCGGCGCCGCTGGACATCCCGCTCGTCTTCGTCACGGCGATCGTCGCGGCCGTTCTGCTGGGCGCGTTCATGTACCGCACGGTCGCCGGCCGGCGGCTGCTCGCGGCCGGCGGCAACCCGCTGGCCGCGCGGCTGTCGGGCATCTCCACCGACCGGCAGATCGTGGCCGCGCACACCCTGTCCGGGCTGCTCGTCGGCGTGGCCGCCGTCACCGCCACCGCCTCGCTGCCGGGCGTCAACCGCAGCGTCGGCGGCGACTGGCTGCTGCCCAGCTTCGCCGCGCCGATCATCGGCGGGGTCGCGCTGACCGGTGGTTCCATCGCGGTGTTCGGGACGGTGCTCGCGGCCTTCGTGACCCGGCTCATCGACGCGGCCCGCGCCCAGTTCTCGCTGGACCCGAGCTGGGTCAACCTGCTGATCGGCCTGGTCGTCCTCGGCACGGTCGCCGGCGGGCACCTGCACCAGACGCGGCTGGCGAAGGCCGCCACGCCGTCACCACTGCCCCCGTCACCGCAGCCGGGAGGCGCCCGATGAGTACGGTTCTCCTCGAATGCCGCGACCTCGTGAAGGTCTTCCCCGGCGTCCGCGCCCTGGACGGCGTGGGGCTGCGGCTGACCGCCGGCTCCGTACACGCGCTCCTCGGTGAGAACGGCGCCGGCAAGTCCACCCTCATCAAGGTCCTGACCGGGGTGCACTCCCCCGACGGCGGCACCCTCGCCTGGTGCGGTGAACCGGTGCACCTGCGCTCGCCGTTGGAGGCGACCCGGACCGGCATCGGCGTCGTCCACCAGGAACGCAACCTCGTCCCGGGCTTCTCGGTGGCCGAGAACATCACCCTGCAGAAGCCGCCCGCGCGCCGTGGTCTGGTCGACTTCGCGGCCATGACCGAGCCGGCCGTCGCCTGCCTCACCGAGCTGGGCGTCGACCTCGACCCTGACCGGCCGGTGCGTGAACTGTCGGTCGCCCAGCAGCAGTTGGTGGAGATCGCCAAGGCCCTGTACACCGAGAGCCGGGTGCTGCTCCTGGACGAGCCCACCGCCTCCCTCTCCCCGGAGGAGACGGAGCGCCTGTTCGAGGTGGTCCGGCGGCTGGCCGAGCGCGGCGCCTGTGTCGTCTTCGTCAGCCACAAGCTGGAGGAGGTCTTCGCCGTCTGCGACACCGTGACCGTGCTGCGCGACGGCAGGTCGGTGCTGGAGTCCGCACCGCTGGCCGGCCACTCCCACGACGACATCGTGAGCCTGATGGTGGGCCGGGCCCACGCGGCGGCGGAGATGCGCCCGCGCACGGTCGACCGGTCCGCCGCGCCGGTCCTGGAGCTGGACGGCGTCGCCACGGCCGGCGGGCACCGGGACATCGGCCTGGCGGTGCGGCCCGGGGAGATCGTCGGCCTGTACGGGCTGGTCGGCGCGGGGCGCAGTGAGCTGGTCAAGGCGGTGCTCGGCCTGGACCGCATCACCGCCGGCGAGGTCCGGGTGCACGGCAGACCGGTCCGGATCGGCTCGCCCCGCCAGGCGCTGCACGAGTTCGGCATCGGGTACGTGACCGAGAACCGCAAGGAGGAGGGCGTCTTCCTGGAGCAGCCGATCGTCCGCAACATCACGGTGACGGTGTGGCAGCGGCTGGCCAGGGCGCTCGGGTTCGTCCCGGCGGGCGAGGAACGCGCCGTCGCCCGGGACCTCGTCGACCGGCTCGGCATCCGGATCACCGGGCTCGCGCAGAACGCCGGTGAACTCTCCGGCGGCAACCAGCAGAAGGTCAGCCTCGCCAAGTGGCTCGCCGCCGACACCCGCTTGCTGGTCGTCGACGAGCCGACGGTGGGCGTCGACGTCCGCACCAAACGCGCCTTCCACGAACTCCTCTGGGACCTGGCCGACGGCGGGCTGCCCATCCTGCTGATCAGCAGCGACCTCGCGGAGATGGTCACCCTCGCCGACCGGATCGTCGTCATGACCGGCCACCGGGTCCGCGGCGAGGTCGACAACGACCGGGACTACGACCGGATGAGCGGCCGGATCATCCGCCTGATCCACGACCGGGACGCGGTGCGCCCGTGAGACGGGCGGCCCAGCCGGGCCCGGGCGAGTGGTGCGCCACCGCGGAACAGCTGTTCCTCAGGGAGTAGCCGACTCGGCAACGCCGCCGCCACCGTCTCCGCCGGCGTCCTGGAGCTGGCGCTCCATGCTCCGGGTGAGGTGTTCGGTCATCGCCTCGGCCGCCCGTCCGGGATTGCGGCGGAGCACGGCCCGGACGATCCGCTCGTGCTCGGCGACGGTCGGGCCGCCGGCGCCCACGACGTCGCCGAGCCGGAAGATGTGCAGGTGCGCGTGGAGGCGTTCCACGGCATCGGCGAGGAGCGGCCGGTGCGCGGCCTGTCCGATCGCCTCGTGGAAGCGCTGGTCGAGGGCGGCGAAGTCGCGGTAGGAGGCGTACCGTCCGTCGGGGCTGGGCTGGTCCTGCATCTCCTCCACGATCCGTTCCAGACCGTCGAGTTGCTCCTCGGTGGCGTTGGCGGCGGCCAGCGCGGCGGCCGTCGGTTCCAGCAGCAGCCGCATCTCGAAGAGTTCCGCGAGGCCCTGCGGGGTGAGCAGTTCCGTGGCCCGGTACCCGGACAGGGCGCGCTTGACCACGAGGCCGTCGGACTCCAGCCGCGCCAGCGCCTCGCGGACCGGGGTCGGCGAGACGCTGAGGGTCCGGGACAGCGCGTCGATGCCGACGCGGGCGCCGGGGGCGATCTCGTGGTCCATGACCATCGCCTTGATGCTCTCGTACACGCTGTCCGACAGCGCCTGCCGGACGGGCGGCGGCTCGCCGGGTCCCTCGCCGCCCGGGACCCCGGCCGCGGAAGAGCTGTGCGGCGGCATCCCGGCTCCTCCTTCTCAAGGCCTGCGTGTCGCCCACAGTTTACCCGTGTTACCGGCGCGAGCGGCGCGGAAGTCCTGATCAGCGGGCCGTCGCCGCCGAAGCGCGCGGGCGGTTCCGGCTCCGCCCCAGTCTCGCGGAACACCCCCGCCGGCTCGCACTGGCGTGCTATCACCGGTGCCATGGAGACCGTGGCGACCGAGCCCGTAACCGCGTCCACCCCGCGCCCCGTGCCGTGGCCGACGATGGTGCAGGGATGGCACCAACTGACCTTTCTGCACTGGCCGGTGGAGCCGGAGCGGGTGGCGGGGCTGCTGCCCGCCGGCACCCGGCCGGACACCCTGGACGGGGTCACGTACGTCGGGCTGGTCCCGTTCCTGATGCGGGGCACGGGCTTCGGGCCGGGGCCGGGGCTGCCGTACCTGGGCACCTTCTGCGAGACGAACGTGCGGCTGTACTCGGTGGACGGGCAGGGCCGGCGCGGGGTGGTGTTCAGGTCCCTGGACGCGACCCGGCTGCTTCCGGTGCTGGTGGGCCGGCTGGGGTTCCGGCTGCCGTACATCTGGTCCGCGATGCGGCTGCGCCGCGAGGGCGACGTGATCACCTACACCTGCCGGCGGCGGCGCCCGGCGGCCGCGAGCCGGGCGGTCGTGCGGATCGGGGCACCGGTCACCGAGCCGTCGCCGCTGGAGCACTTCCTGACGGCGCGCTGGGGGCTGCACGTGACCTGGCACGGCCGTACCGCGCACCTGCCGAACGAGCACGCCCCCTGGCCGCTGCACCGGGCGGAACTGCTCGATCTGGACGACGAGTTGGTGGAGGCCGCGGGCCTGCCGGCGATGGACGGGCCGCCGGTCAGCGTGCTCTGGTCGCCCGGTGTGAAGGTCCGGTTCGGGACCCTGGAACTGCTCCGCCCCACAAGGTAAAGAGATCGTATGGTCTAGTCCAAAGTGAGCTTTGGTCCAGTCCAATTCATTGACGTGACCGCGACACCTCCGGAAGCTGGGACCCACCCCACCTCCCCGGCCCCCTGGAGGCACCAGTGAGACCCCTTCGCGCATGTCTGGGCGCGGCGGCCGCCGTGACCCTCGCCGCCGCCGGCACCACCGCCCTCGTCGCGAGCAACGCCTCGGGCGCGACCACCGCCCTGAGCAACCGGTGGTACGCGGCCGCCCCCTATCTGATGCCGCTGGACAACAACCCGCCGGACGCGGCCGCCATCATGGACGCCACCGGCCTCAAGGCCTTCCAGCTGGCGTTCGTGCTGGCCCCCAACGGCGGCGGCTGCTCGCCCACCTGGGGCGGCACGTCGGCGGTCTCCTCGGACACCGCCGTCCAGTCGGTGATCAACACGATCCGGGCCAAGGGCGGTGACGTCTCCGTCTCCATCGGCGGCTACGGCGGCACCAAGCTGGGGCAGACCTGCGCGGACGCGGCCTCCACTGCGGCGGCCTACCAGCAGGTCATCACCAAGTACGGGCTGCACGCGATCGACTTCGACCTGGAGGAGCCGGAGTACGAGAACACCGCGGCGATCAGGAACGAGATCGGCGCCGCGAAGATCCTCCAGCAGAACAACCCGGGCCTGTACGTGTCGGTGACGACGGCCGGCACGGCGGACGGGACCGGCTGGTTCGGCAAGCAGATGCTGCTGGAGGCGAAGTCGCAGGGGTTCACGCCCAACAACTTCTCCATCATGCCGTTCGACGGGGGTTTCAGCGGGGCGGCCGCGCAGACCAGCGCGCTGACCAACTTCAACTCGATCCTGCAGTCGACCTTCGGCTGGGACCAGGCGACCGCCTACGCCCACGAGGGCTTCTCCGGGATGAACGGCCGCAGCGACACCGGCGAGTACTTCACCCAGGCCGACTTCCAGACCGTGCTCGACTACGCGACGAGCCACAACATGGACCGCTTCACGTTCTGGTCCCTGAACCGCGACCGCCAGTGCACCCCGGTCGACAACAACGGCACCACGTCCGGGACCTGCTCCAGCGTGGCGCAGGGCGCCTGGGACTTCGCCAAGTACTCGGTGAAGTTCGCCGGGGTCACCCCGCCGACCAGCACGCCCACCCCGACGCCGACCCCGACACCCACTCCCACCTCCTGCAAGACCGCCTGGAGCGCGACGGCGGTGTACACGGCCGGGAACGAGGTCTCGTACAACAGCCACAACTGGAAGGCCAAGTGGTGGACCCAGAACGAGGTGCCCGGCGCCTCGCAGTGGGGCCCCTGGGAGGACGAGGGCGCCTGCTGAACCCCTTGACGGGGCTGGTCCGGACCTTTAGCTTCACGGGTCAGCGACGGTTATGGATGCGTCCGGAGTTCACAGACATGAACACGAAGTGAGTTCCGGGCGCAGTCCTCCGACGAAAGGACCCCCCACGTGAACCGTTCCCGGCTGCTCGCGGCGCCCACCGCCGCGGGCCTCGCCCTCGCCCTCACCGTCCTGTTCGGCGGCAGCGCGGACGCCGCGGACCCGAACGTCGCACCCGGCGGCAACTTCGACCTGTCCGTCTGGCAGCTCCAGGAGCCGGTCGGCTCCCCCGGCTCGCCGACCACCATCCCCTCGTCCCGGCTGCAGGGCGCGAACGGCTACCAGGACGCGTACTTCTACACCGACACCCGCGACGGCGCGATGACCTTCTGGGCGCCCGAGAAGGGCGTCACCACCCCCAACTCCAACTACGCCCGCTCCGAACTGCGCGAGATGAACCGGGACGGCAGCGCCGCCAACTGGTCGCTGAGCGGCAGCCACAAGATGAGCGCGACCCTGCGGGTGGTCTCGGTGACCAAGAACGTGTGCGTGGGCCAGATCCACCTCGGCACCGGCGGCTCCTCCACCAAGCCGCTGCTGGAGCTCTACTACCGCTCCAACGGCGACATCGTGCTCGGCACCGAGAACTCCCCGGACGGCGGCCAGACCTCGCACAGCGTGGGCCACGTGTCGGTCGGCAAGACCTGGACGTACACCATCGCGGTCTCCGGCGGGAACACCATCGACCTGACCGTCAACGGGACTACGACCCACTACGCCATTCCGTCCTCCTTCAACCAGTACAAGCAGTACTTCAAGGCGGGCTCGTACAACCAGTCGTCCTCCGACAGCACGACGAACGGTGCCCGCGTCGCGTTCTACGGCCTGACCGTCAAACACGGCTGACTTCACCCGGTCCACCCTGGCGGGGGCCGTCGTTCCGCCGCACGATGGAGAGGCCATCCGCGCTGCGGCAGGACGCCGGGGGAGGACTCATGACGCAGAGCTGGGAACCACGTCCTCCCGCCACGGCGGACGGCCCCGAATGGCGGCCGGCGCTCGACATCCCGGCGCCGGCGCAGCAGCGCCGCTGGACGGTGCTGCTGCGCTGGCTGCTGCTGGTCCCGCAGTTCGTCGTGGTCGTCGTCCTCGGCATCGCGGCGTTCTTCGTCACGGTGGCCGGCTGGTTCGCGGCGCTCGTGCTGGGCCGGCTGCCCGACTCCGTCGCCTCGTTCCTCGGCAGGTACCTCGCCTACGAGACCCGGGTCGCGGCCAGCTCCATGCTTCTGGTGGACCGGTACCCGCCGTTCGCCCTCACCGCACCCGGCTACCCGGTGCAGATCGAGCTGCGGCCCACCACCCTGAACCGGCTCGCGGTGCTGTTCCGGCTGGTCCTGATGATCCCGGCGGCGATCATCGCGAACCTCGCGTCGGCCGGCTGGTTCGCGGTCGGCTGGATCTTCTGGATCATCGGGATCGTGCTGGGCCGGCTGCCCGGTCCGGTCTTCGGGGCGACGGCCGCGGTCGCCCGCTACCGGATGCGGTTCGGCGCCTACACCAGCATGCTGACGCCCGTCTACCCGAAGGGACTCCTCGGCGACGCGCCGGCCGCCGGGGAGGAGGTGCGCTCCGCCACCCGGCCCCTGGTCCTGGACACCGCCGCGAAGGTCCTGATCTGGGTCTTCCTGGTGCTCGGCCTGATCACCCAGATCGGCTCCCGCTCCACCGGCGGCCACGACATGAACGGACTGTCGAATACGCCGCAAGTGGTACATCCCGCTGGACGGTCGTAGCGTCGAAGGGACAGGTACGGCCGAACGGGCGGGAGCGACCATGCGCAGACCAGTGGTGGGAACGGCGATCGGACTCGGGGCGGCCCTGCTGCTCACGGCAGGCATGACGACGGCGTCCGCGACGCCGCCGACACCGTCCGCGTCGCGGGCCTCCGCCCAGCACCCGGTGCTCGTGGACTGCCTCTGGCACCAGCGGTTCCGGCCGACGGACTTCCTGCTGGCCTGCGGCGACGGCAACAGCATCCTCACCGGCATGCGCTGGACCCAGTGGAACGACAGCACGGCGGTCGCCCAGGGCGTGAACGTGGTGAACGACTGCAAGCCGTACTGCGCGGCGGGAAAGTTCCACAAGTATCCGGTGACCGTACGGCTCGACCGCCCGACGGCCTGGACGAAGCACCCGAACGTGCAGCACTTCACGCGGATGAACCTGACCTACTCCGGTGCCAGGCCGGAGGGGTACACGCAGGTCATGAACTACCCCATGTGGAACTGAGCGGGGCCGTCACCCGGCTGCGCGGCATGCGGGGCCACGCCGTGCGCCGGGCGGGCGACGTCGCGGCCACGGCTGCCGCGGCCCGGGGACGGGCAGGCGTCATGTTGGTGTGACCGGTACGCCGGAGCCTTGCGCTCCCGTCGAAAGAGGTCACATGCCCCGATTCCCCCGCCGGGCCGTCGTCGCCCCGGCCGCGGTCGCGATCGGCCTGCTCGCGGCGGTTCCGGCCGCGAGCGACGAGCCGGTCCTCTCCCAGCCGCACACCGTCGCCCATTTCGATCTGGCCCAGGGACAGACGCCCGAGAGCGTCGTCGCCGAGCGGGGCGGCACGGTCGACATGTCCTTCGCGTTCGCCCGGCAGGTCGTCAAGGTCACGCGGGAGCGCCGGGTCCGTGTCCTCGCCACCCTGCCCGCCGAGAACCACCCCCGGACGCCCCTGGTGAGCAGCGCGGTCACGCACGGCCTGGTCCGGGCGCACGACGGCACGCTGTACGTCAACTACGCCACCGGCACCGACCGGACCGGTGTCTGGCGGATCCCGGCGGGCGGCGGCAGGCCCGAGCAGATCGCCCAGCTGCCGGCCGACGGCCTGCCCAACGGTCTGGCCCTCGACGAGAAGCACGGCGTGCTCTACGCCGCCGACTCGGCGCTCGGGACGGTCTGGCGCGTCCCGCAGTCGGGCGGCACGCCCACCGCCTGGGCCACGGGCACCGAACTCTCCGGGCTCCCGTCGGCCACCGGATTCGGCGCCGACGGGATCAAGGTGCACCAGGACGCGGTGTGGGTGACCAACACCGACCGGGGCACCCTGCTGCGCATCCCGGTCGGCGCGGACGGCTCGGCGGGGCCCGCGGAGACGAGGGCGACCGGCCTCACCGGGGTCGACGACTTCGTCTTCCCCGGGCACTCGGACCTCGTGCTCGCCGCGCTGACCCCGTCCAACGAGGTCGCGCTGGTGGCCCCGGACGGCACCCACGGCACCGTGCTGACGGTGCAGGAGGGGCTGTCCAACCCGACCTCGCTCGCGGTGCTCGGCCGTGACGTGTTCGTGGCGAGCGCGGCCTACTTCACGCAGCGCGACCCGAACCTCCTCAAGGCCCGGCTGGGCGCGCACTTCTCCCGTTCGTAGCCGGGGAGGGCCGGGTGGCCCGGCCCTCCCCCGCCCCGCGGACCGTCCGGGCTCAGGCGATCTCGACCAGCAGGTCGCCGCCCTCCACCTGCTGGATGCGGTTGATGGCGAGCCGGGAGACGCGTCCCGCCTTCGGCGCGGTGATGGTGGCCTCCATCTTCATGGCCTCGATGGTGGCCACCGTGGCGCCCGCCTCGACCTCCGCGCCCTCCTGCACCGCGAGGGTGACGACGCCGGCGAACGGGGCCGCGACATGGCCGGGGTTGGCGCGGTCGGCCTTCTCGGTGACCGGGATGTCGGAGGCCGCGGCCCGGTCGCGGATCTGGATCGGCCGCAGCTGGCCGTTGAGGCTGGACATCACCGTGCGCATGCCGCGCTCGTCGGCCTCGCCGACCGCCTGGAGCTCGATGAGCAGCCGGACTCCGGGCTCCAGGTCGACCGAGTACTCCTTGCCCGGACGCAGGCCGTAGAAGAAGTCCTTGCTGTCGAGGACGCTGGTGTCGCCGTAGGTCTGGCGATGGGTGTCGAACTCGCGGGTCGGGGCCGGGAACAGCAGCCGGTTGAGGGTCGTGCGGGGCTCCTTGGCCAGGCCTTCGCGGTCCTCGGCGGTCAGCTCCGGGGCCGGCCTGGCGGCGGCACGGCCCTGCAGGGCCTTGGTGCGGAACGGCTCGGGCCAGCCGCCGGGCGGGGTGCCCAGCTCACCGCGGAGGAAGCCGATCACCGAGTCCGGGATGTCGAACTTGTCGGGGGTCGCCTCGAAGTCCAGCGGCCGCACCCCGGCGCCGACCAGGTGCAGGGCGAGGTCGCCGACCACCTTGGAGGACGGGGTGACCTTGACGAGCCGGCCCAGGATCCGGTCGGCGGCCTCGTACATCGCCTCGATCTCCTCGAAGCGGTCGCCGAGACCCAGCGCGACGGCCTGGGTGCGCAGGTTGGAGAGCTGGCCGCCGGGGATCTCGTGGTGGTAGACGCGGCCGGTCGGCGAGGCGAGGCCGGCCTCGAAGGGGGCGTAGACCTTGCGGACGCTCTCCCAGTACGGCTCCAGGTCCTCGATCGCCCGCAGGTCGAGCCCGGTCGGGCGCTCCGAGTAGTCGGTCGCGGCCACGATCGCCGACAGCGAGGGCTGCGAGGTCGTACCGGCCATGGAGGCCACCGCGCCGTCCACCGCGTCCGCGCCGGCCTGGATCGCGGCGAGGTAGGTGGCCAGCTGGCCGCCCGCGGTGTCGTGGGTGTGCAGGTGGACGGGGAGGTCGAACTCGCTGCGCAGCGCCGAGACCAGCTTCGCCGCGGCGGGGGCGCGCAGCAGGCCCGCCATGTCCTTGACGGCGAGGATGTGCGCGCCCGCCTCGACGATCTGCTCGGCGAGGCGGAGGTAGTAGTCGAGCGTGTACAGCTGCTCGTTCGGGTTGGAGAGGTCGGCGGTGTAGCAGAGGGCGACCTCGGCGACGGCGGTGCCCGTCTCGCGTACGGCCTGGATGGCCGGGCGCATCTGGCCGACGTCGTTGAGGGCGTCGAAGATGCGGAAGATGTCGATGCCGGTGGCGGCGGCCTCCTGGACGAAGGCGTCGGTCACCTCGGTCGGGTAGGGGGTGTACCCGACGGTGTTGCGGCCGCGCAGCAGCATCTGGAGGCAGATGTTGGGGACGGCCTCGCGCAGGGCGGCGAGCCGCTCCCACGGGTCTTCGGCGAGGAAGCGCAACGCCACGTCGTAGGTGGCGCCGCCCCAGCACTCCAGGGAGAGGAGTTCGGGCAGGGTGCGGGCGACGACCGGGGCGACGGCGAGGAGGTCCTTGGTGCGCACGCGGGTGGCGAGCAGGGACTGGTGGGCGTCGCGGAAGGTGGTGTCGGTGATGCCGATGGTCGGCGACTCGCGCAGGTGGCGGGCGAAGCCCTCGGGGCCGAGTTCGACCAGGCGCTGGCGCGAGCCGGCCGGGGGCTCGCCGGCCGGCAGCGGGGGCAGCTTGGTGGTCGACTCGATCAGGTGGGGGCGCTCGCCGTGCGGCTTGTTGACGGTGACGTCGGCCAGGTAGGTGAGCAGCTTGGTGCCGCGGTCGGCGGAGGTGCGGGCGGTGAGCAGGTGCGGGCGCTGCTCGATGAACGACGTGGTGATCCGGCCCGCCTGGAAGTCCGGGTCGTCCAGGACCGCCTGCAGGAAGGGGATGTTGGTGGCCACACCGCGGATCCGGAACTCGGCGACGGCACGCCGGGCGCGGCCGATGGCGGACTTGAAGTCCCGGCCTCGGCAGGTGAGCTTGACCAGCATCGAGTCGAAGTGCGCGCTGATCTCCGTACCCGCGTGGGTGGTTCCGCCGTCCAGCCGGATGCCGGAGCCGCCCGGGGAGCGGTAGGCGCTGATCCGGCCGGTGTCGGGGCGGAAGCCGTTGGCGGGGTCCTCGGTGGTGATACGGCACTGCAGGGCCGCGCCGTGCAGCTTCACCGTCTCCTGGGAGAGCCCGAGGTCGGCGAGGGTCTCGCCGGAGGCGATGCGCATCTGGGCCTGGACCAGGTCGACGTCGGTGACCTCCTCGGTGACCGTGTGCTCGACCTGGATGCGCGGGTTCATCTCGATGAAGACGTGGTTGCCGTTCCGGTCGAGGAGGAACTCGACGGTGCCGGCGTTGCGGTAGCCGATCTCGCGGGCGAAGCGGACGGCGTCGGCGCAGATGCGGTCGCGCAGCTCCGGGTCGAGGTTGGGCGCGGGGGCCAGCTCGATGACCTTCTGGTGGCGGCGCTGGAGCGAGCAGTCGCGCTCGAAGAGGTGGATGACGTTGCCCTCGCCGTCGGCGAGGATCTGCACCTCGATGTGGCGGGGGTCGACGACGGCCTTCTCCAGGAAGACGGTCGGGTCGCCGAACGCGGAGGCCGCCTCCCGGGAGGCCTGTTCGATGGACTCGCGCAGCGCGGCCGGGTTCTCGACCCGGCGCATGCCGCGGCCGCCACCGCCGGCGACGGCCTTCACGAAGACCGGGAAGCCGATCTCGTCGGCGGCGCGGACCAGTTCGTCGATGTCGTTGGAGGGCTGGGAGGAGCCGAGGACCGGTACGCCGGCCGCGCGGGCGGCGGCGACCGCGCGGGCCTTGTTGCCGGTCAGCTCCAGCGTCTGGGCGCTGGGCCCGACGAAGGTGATGCCCGCTTCCTCGCAGGCGCGGGCGAGTTCGGGGTTCTCGGAGAGGAACCCGTAGCCGGGATAGACGGCGTCGGCCCCGGCCCGCCGGGCCGCGCCCACGATCTCCTCGACGGAGAGGTAGGCGCGGACCGGATGTCCCGGTTCCCCGATCTCGTAGGCCTCGTCGGCCTTCAGGCGGTGCAGTGAGTTGCGGTCCTCGTACGGGAACACGGCAACTGTGCGCGCGCCCAGCTCGTAGCCCGCGCGGAATGCGCGGATGGCGATCTCTCCACGGTTGGCGACCAGCACCTTGCGGAACATCCCTGGATCCCTTCAGCCTGCCGGCGACGAACACCATGGTGTCAGCCGCGCCCGTCCGTAGCTCGCCGCAACATTAGGGGTTGCCCGAACCGGCTGAAGTGCGAAAACCATCACATTGACGTGGTTGAGCACTTCGGCGGGTCGGCCGCGTGACATATGGGTTTTCGGGGAAGCCGGGTGGGGAAGTCGGCAGGGTTGGGGAGTCTTCAGGGCAGCCGGAAGGACGGTACGGGGTGGCGCGGCGGGCCCGGTCGGGGCAGCGGCGGGTCCGACCGGGGCGGCGAGGACGGTGTGGTGCCGAGGCGTTCCGCGAGGCGGGCGGCGAGTGGCAGCCGGCGGCCGTGCAGCAGGCCGAGGACGATCGCGGCGGCCACGGCGATCAGGTGTTCGCGGCCGGCGAGGTTCGGTACGGCGACGGACTCCCACACCATCGAGCCGCCGGTGAGGGTGAAGACGACGGGGGCGCGCCGGACCACCGCCAGATAGGTGAAGAGGCCCACCACGGCGGCGGACGGCCCCGTGTCGAGGATCCGGCCGACCTCCGGGGGCAGGCCGAAACCCCACCAGCCGGGTCCCAGCGCGACCATCACCCGGGCGGTCATCGTGCCGGCCAGGGTCGTGACGTACGCGACGGCGAGGGTCCGGCTGCGGCCGAGGGTGAGTTCGGCGAGCGCGAAGGCGAGGAAGAGCTGGGTGATGCCCGCCCAGACCGGCAGGTCGAGCGCCGGGACGTAGAGCGACACCGGGGTGCGCAGCAGGGAGAGCCACAGGGGCAGGTCGGCGGTGACGCCGCCGAGGTGCCACACCATCCTTCTGCCGAAGGGGTGCTGGGCGACGGCGTGGAAGAAGATGACGCCGAACGCGGCCACGAACGCCAGCACGAGCCCGGACAGCCCGCGCCGCACCAACTGCCGTACCGGCTCCACCACGACGGCGTGCCATTCGTCGCGCAGTGTGCGCCGCACGAACCGGACCCCCCGCGCGGCCATCCGGCTCCAGTCGCCTTCCATGAAAGGCATCGCCCCCTCGACACCGCCCCCGTTGTCGGCCTGCGCCCTCCAAGAGGTTCTCCGGGCCCGGGCCGTTCCACGCGTCATCGTATAGACGTTTGGATCATTTGCGACGATGCGGGAGCTACGGTCGGCCGGATATCGGCGTCGGATTTATCACCCGTCCACGGCTGAACCCGCAGGGCCGCGTCGGCGTCCCCCTGAGCGTCGTCCCGGTAAAGGAGCAGTAATGCGCAACCCGTCGCGTCGCACGGTGCCGGCCTCGGCCCTGGCGGCGGCGGCGAGCACCCCGCCGACGCCGGGGGGGGGCGACCACGAGACTGCGCGCCCTGGAGCGCGAACACGGGGCCCGGCTGGGGGTGTTCGCCCGGGACACCGGCTCGGGGGCCCGGCTCGGGTACCGGTCCGGGGAACTGTTCCCGATGTGCTCGGTGTTCAAGACGGTCGCGGTCGCCGCGGTCCTGCGCGACCTCGGCGAGGGCGTGCTCGACGAGGTCGTGCACTACGACGAGAGAGATGTCGAGCGGGCGGGCGGCGCTCCGGTCACCGGAAGGCCCGAGAACCTCGCCGCGGGAATGACCGTGGCCCAGCTGTGCGGAGCGGCGGTCTCGTACAGCGACAACACCGCGGCGAACCTGTTGCTGGAGCAACTGGGCGGGCCGGTGGCGGTGACGAGGCTGTGCCGTTCGCTCGGGGACGGGGTGACACGTCTGGACCGGTGGGAGCCGGAGCTGAACTCGGCGGAGCCCGGGCGGGTCACCGACACCACCACTCCCCTGGCCATCGCGACGACGTACGCGGAGCTGACGGTCGGTCACGCCCTGGACGGCGCCGACCGGCGGCGGCTCACCGGCCGGCTGCGCGCCAACACCACCGGCGGGGAGCGGATCCGCGCCGGGCTGCCCGGCGACTGGACGGTCGGCGACAAAACCGGAACGGGCGCCTATGGCACCGCCAACGATGTCGCGGTCGCCTGGCCCCCCGGTCGCGCACCGCTGGTCGTCGCCGTCCTCTCCACCCACGCCGATGCCACCGCCGGGGCCGACTCTCCGCTGGTCAGGGCGGCCGCGGCGATCGTCGCCGACGCCTTCGGGCCCAGCTCCGCATGAGATCATCCACAGCCGGAACACAGCAAGTCCCCTTCCCCGCAGCAGGTTTTCTGCAATGAGACCGGAACCGTTCTGTTTCGATCACGAACTCTCGTATAGTGACGCCCAGTTCAGCACCGAGCGTCACAACTCCTTCACCGGACACACATCCCTACCTGCTCCGAGGACCAGACCGGACCGATGACCGCGCCCACGCATCCCGGCGAACGACCTTCCCTCCGCATGCTCGTTCCGACCTTCGCGCTGACCGCCGTGGTGTCGGCCCTCGCGGTCGTCGCCGCGGTGACCGCCGCGTCGGCCTCGGTACGCGCGCCGCTCGCCCTCGGCGGGAGCGCGGCCGCGCTGCTGCTGTGCGCGGCGGTGACCTGGGCCGTGCACGCGGCGCGGGCCGCCCGCGCCGCCCGGCGCCGGCTGGAGGCGGTGAGCCAGGACATCGGGCGGCTGCTCCAGCAGCAGGCCAGGACCACCGAGGAGGCGCGCCAGGAGCAGCAGCGGCTGATCGACGAACTGGCCCAGCAGCGCAGCGAGTTCGCCGACTCCTTCGAGCAGGAGCGGACGCGGATCCACCAGGACAGCGGTCAGGAACTGGACTGGTACCGGGAGGAGAACACCCGGCTCACCGGCGATCTGGAGCGCGCCCTGCGGGAGCGGGCCGCCGCGATCGCCGCCGCCGGCAACGCGGCCGGACGGATGCAGGCCCTGGCCACCGCCACCCTCGCCGACCTGCGGGCCATGGAGGACCGGCACACCGACGAGGACGTGCTGGCCGACCTGCTCCACCTCGACCACCGCACCGCTCAGGCGGGCCGGCTCGCCGACTCGATCGCCGTGCTCACCGGGGCGCGTTCCGGCCGCCGCTGGGCGCGTCCGATCAGCATGGAGTCGATCCTGCGCGGCGCGATGGGCCGCATCAGTGGCTACCGCCGGGTGCGGGTGCACTCGGTGAGCGAGACGGCCGTCGCCGGACACGCCGCCGAGGGCGTCATGCACGCGCTGGCCGAACTCCTCGACAACGCGGCCAACTTCTCGCCCCCCACGGCCGAGGTCCACGTGTACGTGGAGGAGGTGCCGGCCGGGGTCATCGTGTCCGTGGAGGACAGCGGGCTGGTGATGGGCGACGTGCAGCTGCGCCGCGCCGAACGGGCGGTCGCCGGCGACAGCACCGAGCTGGGCGGTCTCACCGGCACCCGGCTCGGCCTCGCGGTGGTGGGCCGGCTGGCCCGCAAGCACGGCCTGAAGGTGTCGTTCCGGCCGTCCGCGCGCGGCGGCACCGGGGTGCTGATGCTGGTCCCGCAGGACCTGCTGACCCGCCCGGTCGCCGACGAACCCGCCGCGGCACCTGAGGCGGAGCCGGCCGCACCGGTGACGGCCCCGCTCGACCCCGCACCCGTGCACGAGTCCGCCGCCGAGCCTGACGAGGACGAGGAAGGGCCCACCGGGCTGCCCCGGCGGCGCCGCGGCCGGACCCTCGCCGAGGCCGAGCGCCGGTCGACGCCCCAGCCGGCCGAGCCGCGCCCCGCGCCCGGCGCCGCGGACGCCCAGGTCCGCGCCGCCCGCTTCAACAGCTTCCGGCAGGCCGTCCGCCCGGCCGCGCACGACCCCCGCGCCGCCGAAACCGCCGGCGCGCCCGGCGAGCCGGCCGCCCCGTACGCCCCCACCCCCGCGCACGACCCGGTCCCCGCGCCCCACCCGGAGCCCGGCCCGGAACACACGTCCCACCCGCATGCGTACCCGGAAGGCGACCCCACTTCATGACCGGCAGGACCACCGCCGACGACAAGCTCACCTGGCTGATCGAGGGCCTCCTGGAGCGCACCCCCGGCGCGCGGCACGCCCTGGTGCTCTCGCGTGACGGGCTGAAGCTCTGCCGTACCCCGGAGCTCTCCGTCGACCAGGCCGACCAGCTCGCGGCGATCGCCGCCGGCATCCAGTCGCTGTCGCACGGGGCGTCCGTCGAGTTCGGCGACGGCAGCGGCGGCGTGCGGTCGGCGATGACCGAGTTCTACGGCGGTGTGCTGTTCATCGTCGAGGCCGGCGAGGGCGCCCACCTGGCCGTGGTGACCAGCGAGGACGCCGACCCCGGGCTGGTCGGGCACAACATGAGCGAACTGGTCGAGCAGCTCGGCGAGCACCTGACCGCGCAGCCCCGCACGTCATGAGCCGCCCGGGCAGGGACGACGCGCCCGACCGCCTGTACACCATCACCGGCGGCCGCAGCAGCACCGGCCCCGACAGCCCCTTCGACCTGGTCACCCTGGTCGTCGCCGAGTCGGAGCCGGCGCCCGGCATGCAGTCGGAGCACGCGGCGATCCTGCGCCTGGCCGAGTTCCCGACCTCGGTGGTGGAGATCGCCGCGGAGCTGAGACTGCCGGTGAGCATCACCAAGGTCCTGCTGGGCGACCTGCAGGCGGCCGGCCGGGTCAGCGCCCGCCACCCCTACCGGCCGGCCATCACCGACCCCGACATCCTGGAGCAGGTGCTCGTTGGACTCCGCAACCTCTGACGCGCGCACCCCGTTGGGTGCCTCCGCCGACCACGGTTTCAAGATCGTGGTCGTGGGCGGCTTCGGCGTCGGCAAGACCACCCTGGTCCGCTCGGTCAGCGAGATACGCCCCCTCAACACCGAGGAGACGATGACCCAGGCCGGCGAGGAGGTCGACGACATCCGGGAGGTGCGCGGCAAGTCCGCGACCACCGTCGCCTTCGACTTCGGCCGGATCACCCTGGACGCCCGCAACGTGCTGTACCTGTTCGGGGCGCCGGGCCAGGAGCGGTTCTGGTTCCTGTGGGACCGGCTGTTCTCCGGCACCCTCGGCGCGGTCGTGCTCGTCGACACCCGGCGGATCGGCGACTCCTGGTACGCCATCGACCGGCTGGAGAAGCACGGCACGCCGTTCATCGTGGCCTGCAACGACTTCGGCGGCCCCGTGCACACGCCCCAGGACGTCCGGCACGCCCTCGACCTGGACCCGCACGTCCCGCTGGTCAACTGCGACGCCCGGTCCCGGGAGTCCGGCAAGCAGGTGCTGATCACGCTCGTCCAGCACGTCAAGAACCGGTACGCCGGCCCATCCGCACCGGCGGACCTGCCCCGACAGGAGTTCGTGTGACCCCCGAAGCCGTGCCGCTCGGCGGCCCCCGGTTCCAGACCGAACCGGCGCGTCTGTACCGCGAGATGCGGCGCGACCACGGTGCCGTCACCCCCGTCGTGCTGGACGGGGACGTGCCCGCCTGGCTGGTGGTCGGCTACCGCGAGCTGCACCAGGTGACCGGGGACCCGGTGCTGTTCAGCCGGGACTCCGACCTGTGGAACCAGTGGGACATGATCCCCGACGACTGGCCGCTGCTGCCGATGATCGGCCGCAAGCAGCCGTCGATCCTCTACACGGTCGGCGAACGGCACCGCGAGCGGGCCGGGATGATCAGCGACGCGCTGGAGGCCGTCGACCCGTTCGAACTGCGCGGCCACGCCGAGCGGTTCGCGGACGAGCTGATCGACGGGCTGTGCACCAGCGGCGAGGCGGACCTGATCGGCCAGTACGCGATGCTGCTGCCGGTGCGGGTCCTCGCCCGGCTGTACGGCTTCCCCGACGAGGAGGGGCCCGGCCTGGTCACCGCGCTCAACGACATGATCGACGGGCGCGAGCGGGCGATCGCCGGGCAGCAGCATCTGGGCTCGTCCATGGCGCAGTTGCTGGCCGACCGGAAGGCGGACCCGGCCGACGACGTGGTGTCGCGGATGCTCCAGGACAAGAGCGGCTTCACCGACGAAGAGATCATGCAGGACCTGATGGTCATGATGGCGGCCGGGCACCAGCCGACCGCCGACTGGATCGGCAACTCGCTGCGCCTGATGCTCACCGACGACCGGTTCGCCGCCTCCCTGTTCGGCGGCCGCAACAGTGTCGCCGAGGCGATGAACGAGGTGCTGTGGGAGGACACCCCCAGCCAGAACATCGCCGGCCGCTGGGCCTCCCGCGACACCCAGCTGGGCGGCCGCCGGATCCGCGCCGGCGACCTGCTGATCCTCGGTCTGCAGGGCGCCAACTCCGATCCGCAGGTGCGCACCGACGCCTCCGCGCTGACCGGCGGCAACAACGCGCACTTCTCCTTCGGGCACGGCGAGCACCGCTGCCCGTTCCCGGCCCAGGAGGTCGCCGAGGTGGTCGCCCGGACCGGCATCGAGGTCGTCCTCGACCGGCTCCCGGACATCGACCTGGCGGTCCCGGCCGAGTCCCTCAGCCGCCGGCCCTCGCCCTGGCTGCGGGGGCTGACCGAGCTGCCCGTCAGGTTCACGCCCGTACCCGCCCTCTGATCCGCACCTCGCACCGACAGACAGGCGCAGCACACCGCATGGCGCAGTTATCCGACCCTGCCCTGGGAGGCATGCCACGATGACGACCGGTACCGAACAAGCCCGGATCGCCCTCGACCCCTTCGTCAGCGACCTCGACGGCGAGAGCGCGCGGCTGCGCGCCGCCGGACCGCTCGCGGCCGTGGAACTGCCCGGCGGGGTTCCCGTCTGGGCCGTCACGCACCATGCCGAGGCCAAGGCGCTGCTCAACGACCCGCGCCTGGTCAAGGACATCAACGTGTGGGGTGCCTGGCAGCGCGGGGAGATCGCGCCGGACTGGCCGCTGATCGGCCTCGCCAACCCCGGCCGTTCGATGCTGACCGTGGACGGCGCCGACCACCGCAGGATGCGCACGCTGGTCGCGCAGGCGCTCACCCCGCGCCGGGTGGAGCAGATGCGGGAACGGATCGAGAAGCTCACCCAGGACCTGCTCGACGGGCTCCCGGCGGACGGGGAGACGGTCGACCTCAAGGCGGCCTTCGCCTACCCGCTGCCGATGTTCGTGGTCGCCGACCTGATGGGCATCGACGAGGCCGAACTGCCGCGCCTGAAGGTGCTGTTCGAGAAGTTCTTCTCGACGCAGACCCCGCCCGCGGAGGTCATCGCGACCCTGACCGAGCTGGCGGGGATCATGGCGGCGACGGTCGCCGCCAAGCGGGCCGAGCCCGGCGACGACCTCACCAGCGCGCTGATCCTGGCCTCCGAGGACGGCGACCACCTCACCGACGCGGAGATCGTCTCCACCCTCCAGCTGATGGTGGCGGCCGGGCACGAGACGACGATCTCCCTGATCGTCAACGCGGTGGTCAACCTCTCCACCCATCCCGACCAGCGCGCCCGGGTGCTCTCCGGCGAGGTGGACTGGTCGGCGGTGGTCGAGGAGACCCTGCGCTGGTCCACGCCGACCTCGCACGTCCTGATCCGGTTCGCCACCGAGGACGTGCCGGTCGGCGACAGGGTGCTCCCGGCGGGCGACGCGCTCATCGTGTCGTACGCCGCGATCGGCCGCGACGAGAACGCGCACGGGCCGAGCGCCGGGGAGTTCGACGTCACCCGGGAGTCGCAGAACCGGCACATCTCCTTCGGGCACGGCCCGCACGTCTGCCCGGGTGCCGCACTCTCCCGGCTGGAAGCGGGCGTCGCGCTGCCCGCGCTGTACGACCGCTTCCCCGGCCTGGACCTGGCGGTACCGGCGTCGGAGCTGCGCAACAAGCCGGTGGTGACCCAGAACGACCTCTTCGAGCTGCCGGTCCGGCTGAACCCCTAGGGGCCCCTAGCGGGTGTGCACGGAGTACGACTTGGCTCCGGTGCCGGCCAGCTTGCCGCCGTCGACGATCAGGTACTCGTCCCGGATCGGGCGGCCGGCCAGCCAGGACTCCAGGATCTCCCGGGTGCCGGCGGCGTAGCGGGCCTGGGCGGAGAGGCTGGAGCCCGAGATGTGCGGGGTCATCCCCTGGTGCGGCATGGTGCGCCAGGGGTGGTCGGCGGGCGCGGGCTGCGGGTACCAGACGTCGCCCGCGTAGCCGGCCAGCTGCCCGCTGCGCAGCGCCCGGTCGACGGCGTCCCGGTCGACGATCAGGGCCCGGGCGGTGTTGATGAGGTACGCGCCGCGCTTCATGGTGCCGAGCAGTTCGTCGCCGAAGAGTCCCTCGGTCTCCGGGTGCAGCGGCGCGTTGACGGTCACGACGTCGCAGTGCGGGGCCATGGCGGCCGCGCTCTCGTGGAAGGTCAGGTTCAGCTCGCGCTCGACGGACTCGGGCAGCCGGGTCCGGTCGGTGTAGTGCAGCTTGACGTCGAAGGGGGCGAGGCGGCGCAGCACCGCGAGCCCGATCCGGCCGGCCGCGACGGTCCCGACGTGCATGCCCTCCAGGTCGTAGGACCGGCTCACGCAGTCGGCGATGTTCCAGCCGCCGTCGAGCACCACCTGGTGCGAGGGCAGGTAGTTGCGGACCAGCCCGAGGATCATCATCACGACGTGCTCGGCGACGCTGATGCTGTTGCAGTAGGTCACCTCGGCGACCGTCACCCCGTGCGCGATCGCGGCGTCGAGGTCGACGTGGTCGGAGCCGATGCCGGCGGTGACCGCCAGCTTGAGGTTCCTCGCGGCGGCGATCCGCTCCGGGGTGAGGTACGCGGGCCAGAACGGCTGCGAGATCACGACGTCCGCGTCCGGCAGCTCACGGTCGAAGACCGAGCCGGCGCCGTCCTTGTCGGAGGTGACGACGAGGGTGTGACCGGCCTTCTCCAGGAAGGAGCGCAGCCCGAGTTCGCCGGAGACGCTGCCGAGGAGGTGGCCGGGGGTGAAGTCGATCGCCTCGGGGGTGGGGGTGGTCTGGCCGCCCGGGTAGTGGTCGATGACCGGGATGTCGTCGCGGGCGTAGCCGGTGGGGTATCCGTCGGTCGGGTCGTCGTACAGGACGCAGAGCACCTTGGCCATGATGGCGGCTCCTCAGCTCCGTTGCGGATGGTGAGTTCCACGATCCTCGGGGGTAACTGCGCAGGTCAAAGCGAACGTCGCTATCCCGTGATAGGCCGTGCCTATCATCGGTCGCGGCCGTCCAGGACCGCGTGCAGCCGGCTGTCCAGGGCGTCCCGCAGGCCGGCCTCCCGGGCGACCTTCAGCAGGGCGCCGGCCAGCACGGACTGGGGTTCGCTGCGGGCGACGACGAGCCCGACCCGGGGCCGGTGGGCCGGGACCTCCAGCGGGACCACGCGCATGCCCTCCGGTACGCCGAACATGTGCAGCCAGGCGTGCGAGATCACGCTGGACCAGCGGCCGCCGGGGAGGTGCGCGTAGAGGCCGGCCACGCTGTCGGACTCGACGGCCGGGACGGGGGCGGCGCCGTCGGCGGCGAAGCACTCGTCGATGATGCGCCGGTTGCGCATCCGCCGCCCGAGCAGGCACAGCGGGAGGGCGGCGGCCTGCGACCAGGTGGCCGTGAGCGCGTCGCCGAGGAGGCCGCCGACCGGGGTGAGCAGGACGTACCGCTCCTCGTAGAGCGGGAAGCGGCGGACCTGGCGCAGTTCGTCGTCGTCCAGGTAGGTCATGGCGGCGTCCAGCTCGAACTCGGCGAGGCCGCGCCGGATGTCCGCGGACGACAGGGACTCCATGGCCACCCTGGCGTGCGGGTGCCGGTCGCAGAAGGGACCGGTGAGGAGCGAGGCGACGGGGACGGCGGTGGGGACGACGCCGAGGCGCAGGGTGCCGGTGAGGCCGTCCCGCAGCGCCGACAGCTCCTGGCGGAGCGCGTCCCCCTCGGCGAGGATGCGGTGCGCCCAGGCCAGCACGACCTCGCCCTCGGGGGTGAGGCCCTCGTAGCGGCGGCCCCGGCGCACGATCGGGACCGCCAGCTCGTGTTCGAGCCGACGTATCGCCGCGGACAGGGAGGGCTGCGAGACGTGGCAGGCGGCGGCCGCCCGGCCGAAGTGCCGCTCCCGGGCGAGTGCGACGAGGTATTCGAGCTGGCGCAGCAGCATGCGGCCTCCGCGGGCGGGCTCCGGCGACGGGCAAGGGTACGAGGTACGGCTCCGGATCCAGGTGTACCGGATCGGCGGCGCGCGTTTGACTTCGAGTGCTCTTGAAGTCGTAGCGTCCTGGAGGAGAACGAGTCAGCGGGAAAGGCTGGGATTCACATGCGACAGCGCAATCTGCGAGATCTTCAGGTGAGCAGCATCGGCCTCGGGTGCATGGGCATGTCCGCCTTCTACGGCACCGCCGACGAGGACGAGGGCGTGCGGACCATCCACCGCGCGCTGGAACTCGGCGTCACCTTCCTCGACACCGCGCAGCTCTACGGCCCGCTCACCAACGAGTCGCTGGTCGGCAAGGCGATCCGGGGGCACCGGGAGGAGTACGTGATCGCCACCAAGTTCAACTACCGGATGGACCACGCCGTCCCCGGCGACATGAGCAGCATCGGCCGGCAGGACGGTTCCGCCGAGCACGTCCGCAGCTCGGTGCACGGCTCGCTGGAGCGGCTCGGCACCGACTACATCGACCTGTACTACCAGCACCGCGTCGACCCGAACGTGCCGATCGAGGAGACCGTCGGCGCGCTGGGCGAGCTGGTCGCCGAGGGCAAGGTGCGGCACATCGGGCTGAGCGAGGCGAGCGCCGAGACGATCCGGCGGGCGAACGCCGTGCACCCGGTCGCCGCCGTGCAGACCGAGTACTCGCTGTGGACCCGCGACCCGGAGGACGAGGTGCTGCCCGCCTGCCGGGAGCTGGGCATCGGGTTCGTGCCGTACTCGCCGCTGGGCCGCGGCTTCCTGGCCGGCCGCTTCTCCTCCCCGGACGACCTCGACGCGAACGACTGGCGCCGCAGCGGTCCCCGCTTCACCGGCGACAACCTGGAGGCGAACCTGCGGCTGGCCGCCAAGGTGAAGGAGATCGCCGCCGAGAAGGACGTGACCCCGGCACAGCTGGCGCTCGCCTGGGTGCTGGCGCAGGGCGACGGCATCGTGCCGATCCCGGGCACCAAGCGCGTCGGCTACCTGGAGCAGAACGCGGCCGCGGTGGACGTCGAGCTGACCAAGGAGGACCTGGCCCGTATCGAGGCCGAGGTGCCGCGGGCGGCGGGCGAGCGCTACGACGAGGCCGGGATGCGCTCCGTGAACCTCTAGCGGCCCGCACGTCGAAGGGGCGAGCGGTGGCCGCTCCCCCGGCGGTGGCGCACGCTGGTGGCATGGGCAAGCTGCAGGGCTGTGCGGCGGGGCTGCGGCGCTCGTGGCAGTCGTCGCACGCGCTGCTGCTGCTCCCGGTCCTGCTCATCGTGGTGATCACGGTGGCGGACCTCCGCACGCCCGAGAACATCCATCTGGGCCCCGCCCTGGTCATCGCCCCGGCGCTCACCCCGTCCTTCGCGGGGCCCCGGTCGACCGCACTGGTCGGGGCCCTTGCGGTGATCGCCCAGGTGGTGATCGCCGTGTTCCACGGCGGTCTGACCACCGCGAACCACATCGTGCAGATCGTCACCCTGGCGCTGCTCTCGGTGATGGTGGTGGTCTACAGCGCGGTCCGCGAGCGGCGCCGCGCCCAGCTGGCCCAGGTGCGCACGGTCGCCGAGGCGGCGCAGCACGTCCTGATGTGGCCGCTGCCCGAGCACATCGGCCCGCTGCGGATCGCCTCGCTGTACCTGGCCGCCGAGGACGAGGCGCAGATCGGCGGTGACCTGTACGCGGCCACCCGCTGCGACGGCGAGGTCCGGGTTCTCATCGGCGACGTCCGGGGCAAGGGCCTGTCCGCGATCGGCGAGGCGGCGCTGCTGCTGAGCGCCTTCCGGGAGTCCGCCCACCGGCATGTCACCCTGCCGGACCTCGCCGCCGCCCTGGAGCAGAGCGTGCAGCGGTACTCGGCGGACCTGGAGCCCCGGGAGGAGGCGCCCGAGCGGTTCGCCACCGCGCTGCTGGTCGAGATCCCCGACGAGGACCCGGTGACCCGGATGACCAGCTCCGGTCATCCGCCGCCGCTGCTGCTCAGCCCGGGGCACGCGGTCACCGTGCCGAGCCTGCATCCGTCGCCGCCCCTGGGCGTGCACGCGACGGGCGGCACCGAGCACACCCTGGACGTGTTCTCGTTCGAGCCCGGTGACACCCTGCTGCTCTACACCGACGGTGTCGTCGAGGCCCGGGACGCGCAGGGCCGCTTCTACCCGCTCGCCGAGCGGGTCGCGCAGTGGACCGACGCCACCCCGGAGGCGCTGATGCACCACATCCGGCGCGACCTGCTGGCGCACGCGGGCGGCCACCTCGGCGACGACGCGGCCCTGATCGCCCTGCACCGCACCCCGACCGTGCACCACCGGCACCATCACGGCATCCTCGGCCACGACGCCGCCCGGACGTAGCGGGCCGCGGAACGCGGGGATCAGAACTCCGTGGTCTGCGACTCCAGGTACGTCTTCAGGAAGGCGAGCTTGGCGTCGCTGTCGGCCACCGCCAGCGTGCCGAAGTCCGCGCCGAGTTCCATGGTCTGCGGGGTGTCGGTGGCGAGGGCGGGCCAGTCGGCCAGGGAGGAGCCGTTCGGGTCGCCGCCCGCGGCGAAGCGGGCGACGTAGGAGGCGGTGGTGTCGGCGATGTCGTAGTCCTTGGAGGTCCAGGGGCGGTCGGTGTTGTAGAGGTAGCCGAGCAGGTAGTAGACGTCGGAGCCCTCGAAGGCGCCGGTCGCGGCGGTGCCGATGACCGGGTTGGTGTCGTCGTAGCCGGGCGGGACGCGGGTCCAGAAGTAGGTGTGCACGGCGCTGGAGTTGGCGGCCGTGTCCTTGAACTGGGTCCCCCACAGGAAGGCGGAGACGCGTTCCTCGTCCCGGGCGTAGGCGCTGTACTGCTGGGCCGCCGCCGTGTCGCTGTCCGCGGGGTACAGGGCCAGGAAGGTGTCCGCGAGCCCCAGCGGGCCGAACTCGGTCCGGGCGTACGCCTCGAACGCGTCGAGCGTCAGCTTCAGGCCGGACGACGCGCCGTTGGCGTCCTTGCAGACGCCGGTCAGGACGGGCACGTCGGTCTCGGCGCAGGCCTTCAGGACGGTGGTGTAGCTGTCGGGCAGGACATGTCCGTCGAGGACGTGGCCGAAGTCGGCGGTGCTGTCCGCGGCGGCTTCGGTGACGATGTCGGCGGCGTCCAGGGCGCGCAGGTCGGCGAGGCCGGCGGCCCCCAGCCGGGTGGCGAAGCCGGTGCCGTCGGCCTCGGCGTCGGCGAGGCTCCGGTAGCGGGCGGCCCCCCGGGCGAGGGCCGGGTCCTTCGTGTACCGGACGCCGGAGGAGAGCAGCGCACGGTGGTAGAGGCCCCTGGCCTGCCGGGACGCGAGCAGGATCTGCACGATGGACGCGCCCTGTGCCCAGCCCGCCAGGGTGACCCGGTCCGGGTCGCCGCCGAAGCCGCCGATGTTCCGCTGGACCCACTGCAGCGCCGCGACGACGTCCAGGATCCCCCAGTTGCCGGAGCCGCCGTACGCGGACTCCGCGGTCAGCTCGGGGTGGGCGAGACCGCCGAGCGGGCCGACGCGGTGGTCGAGGGTGACGACGACCACGCCCTTGGACGCGAGCAGGGAGCCGTTGTAGATCTCCTGGCCCGACCACAGGGCCTGCCGGCCGCCGTACAGCCAGACCAGGACCGGGCGGCTGTCGCCCGAACCCGTCGCCGCCGTCCAGATGTTGAGGTTCAGGCAGTCCTCGCCGAGCTCGGGCACCTGGTCGTCGGGGATGCCCGTGACGGGCTGCGGGCAGGCGGGGCCCCAGGCGCCGGCGGTGCGGATCCCGTCCCAGGAGGGGGCCGGCTGCGGCGGGCGCCAGCGGTTGGCGCCGGCGGTGGTGGCGGCGTACGGGATGCCCTTGTAGACGGTGACGCCCCGCAGGCTGCCCTGGACTCCGGTGACCTGGCCGGACTCGGTGGATATCACGGTGGCGGCCGCGGACTTCGCCTCGGCCGGGGTGGCCGGGGTACCGAGCAGTCCGGCTGCGGCGGCGGCGCCGAGGAAGCCGCGCCGGTTCAGCGGGGCGGAAGGCATGTCTGTGTCGCTCACGGGGTTCCCTCTCGGGCGGTGGGGGGCGGACGAACCGACGAGCAGCCTGGCCCCGGGCGTGCCCTGCGGCAACCGCATCCGGAGGACTCACAGCAGGTCAACAGCCTCTGACAGCAGCCGAATTGGGTGAGCTGTTCAATTGTCTTTGGGTCAAAGTTAAGTCGTAAGGGTGGTCGTCGGCAGGACCTGACTGCGAGACTCCGCTTCGCCTTTCACCGACAGGGAGTCCCCATGACCGCACTGCAAACCCCCACCCGCAGACGGCCGCTCCGCAAGGCCCTCGCCGCGGCTCTCGGCGCGCTCGCGCTGGTCGTCGCCGTGCCCGCCACCGCGCACGCCGACGTCCTGACGCTGCTGCCGCAGAACGCCGACGGCCTGGAGCAGACGTTCTCCCCCGCCTACGACTACGACGGCGACGGCTGCTACGCCACCGCGGCCATCGGCGCCGACGGCACCATCAACCCCGGTCTCTCGCTCGGCGGCGACGTCAACGGCCACTGCCACGACTACGCGCAGCTCGCCAACGCCAACACCTACTCGCGCGAGAAGTGCAACAACGGCTGGTGCGCGGTGATGTACGCCAGCTACTTCGAGAAGGACCAGGCGACGTACGGGCCGCTGGCCATCGGGCACCGGCACGACTGGGAACACGTCATCGTGTGGATCCAGAACAACCAGGTGCAGTACGTCTCGGTGTCCCAGCACAGCAGCTACCAGGTGGCGGCCGCCTCGGCGATCCGGTTCGACGGCACCCACCCGAAGATCGTGTACCACAAGGACGGCCTGTCCACCCACGACTTCCGGTTCGCCAACTCCAACGACGACCCGCCGGAGAACGTGACCGGCGGCTGGTTCTTCCCGCGTCTGGTGGGCTGGGACGGCTACCCGGCGGGCTACCGCGACAAGTTGATGAACGCGGACTTCGGCGACGCCACCATCAAGATCAAGGACGGCTCGTTCAACGCCAACCTGGGGTACTCCATGCCGTCCGGGATCTCCTTCGACCCGAACGCCTGAGTCAGCCTCGCGGAACGACCGTGCCGGGGCCGGGAAGGTGAGCCGGGCCCCGGCACGGAGTCATGTCACGGCTTGCGGGCGACCGCTCCGTACATCGCGATGTCCTCGTCGCGGATGCCCTGTTCGCCGGTGCCGTCCGGGTGCCACTTGTGCACCTGGACGATGCCCGGCTCCACCAGTTCCAGGCCGTCGAAGAACGCGTGGGCCTCGTCGATGGTGCGCAGCCGCATCGGCATGTTGCGGGCCGCGTACTCGCGGGCGACCCGGCCCACCTCGTCGGGCGCGAACTCGGCGGTGCCGATGGACATCGCCAGGTAGCTGCCGGACGGCAGCGGTTCGAGCAGTCGCCGTACGACGCCCACCGCGTCGTCCGCGTCGAGCATGAAGTGGACGATGGCGATCACCGTGAGCGCCACCGGCTTGTCCAGGTCGAGGGTCTCGCGCAGCTCGGGGGCCTCGTAGAGGTCCGTCAGGTCGCGGAAGTCCGCCTCGATGTACGCCGTGCGGCCCTCCGGCGTGCTGGAGAGCAGGCCCTGGGACAGGGTGAGGACGATGGGGTCGTTGTCCACGTAGACGACCCGGGAGTCCGGGGACACCGCCTGGGCTATCTCGTGGAGGTTCGGGGAGGTGGGGATGCCGGTCCCGACGTCCAGGAACTGGCGCATCCCCGCCTCCTCGGCGAGCCAGCGCACGGCGCGGTTCATCCAGTCGCGGTTGGCGCGCATGTGGATCGGGAGCGCGGGCCACTCCCGGGACATCGCGTCGCCCGCCTCCTGGTCGGCGGGGTAGTAGTCCTTGCCGCCCAGGATGTAGTCGTAGATGCGAGCGGAGTGCGCGTTCTCGGTGTCGATGCGGTCGGCCGGCCATCCGTTGTCGGGCAACGCCGTGTCTCCCATTCAGGTGAGGGATGCGGGGGTGTTCGGGGGGCTGCGCTGTGCTGCTTCAGGGGTGGGGGGTTGGTTGAACGATCAGCTATAGCAAGGAAGTTCCGGGAAATCCGATCACATCAGGAAGTCGGCGTCACCCGCCTTCACACCGGACAGGAAACTCGTCATCTCACGGGGCGTGAAGACCAGCGCCGGACCGTCGGGGTCGGTCGACTGGCGTACCGCGACCCGGCCGTCGGCGAGCTTCTTCACTTCCACGCAGGCGCCGCCGGCGTCGTCGCTCCACGGCTTGGACCAGCCGCGCGCGCCGAGTTGCCGGGACGGAATGCCGTTGTGTATGGGGTGGTGCACGTCAGAGCTCCTTGCGAATCGCACCGAGGAGGGCCTCGGTCTTTCTGGCGGGCGCTGCCTGCGCGCCCAACCGGTCCAGGGCCTCGCGGTAGACCACGACGTCGTCGCTCTTGTCCAGGTAGACGGCGCCCACCAGGCCGTTGAGATAGACGATGTCGGGCAGCTCGGGGGCCTTGAAACGGAAGAGGTGGTACGCGCCCGCGCGCATGGCGGGGTGCGGGCCGTTGGCGAACGGCATGATCTGCAAGGTGACGTTGGGGAGCCGGTTGATCTCGATCAGGTGGTCGACCTGGGCGCGCATGACCTCGGACCCGCCGACCGGCCAGCGCAGTACGGTCTCGTCCATCACGACCCACAGCCGCGGCGGGGCCGGCCGGGTGATCAGCTCCTGGCGGCGCATGCGCAGCGCCACCATGCGCTCGGTCGCCTCGCCCGGCGCGTGCGGGTTGCCGGCGCCGAGCAGGGCGGCGGCGTACTGGCGGGTCTGCAACAGGCCGTGCACGAACTGGTTCTCGTAGGCGCGGATCTGCAACGCCGCCTGTTCCAGGCTGAGATAGGCGGCGAACCAGTCCGGCATCACATCGCGGTAGGTGTGCCACCAGCCGCGCTTGTTGGCCTCGCGCACCGACTGGAGGAAGGTGTCGATCTCCTGGCGGTCCGTCACGCCGTAGACCTGCAGGAGTTTCTCGGCGTCGGCCAGCCGGAGCCGGGCCACCTTGGCGGCCTCCATCCGGCGGATCGTGGAGTGGCTGACGCCGATCGCGGCGGCCGCCTGCTCGAAGGTCAGGCCGGCCCGGGTCCGCATCTCCTCCAGCTGTCTGCCGAGGATCATGCGCAGGACGGAAGGGGCTCCGCCCCAGTCGGTCTCCGAGGTCACGCCCTACCCCCTCACACCAGGTTCCAGGGTCACCGTCTCACGTGGTTGTGATCGTTCACGGACCCGTTCGATCACTTCCTGTCGGGAGCAGCATGCACTTCGCTTCTTGCAATTTTCAACTTGCCGGTTGCGAGGCGATGTTGGCAGATGCCAAAGTGGAGTCACTGCTCCGGCCGACCAAGGAGCAGGCGAAGCAGTCCAGTTGGGGGAGACTGAACTGCGGCCCGGCGCCGCCCAGGCACGGGTCGTCGTCTGCCCACGAGCGGCCCGGGGCGGACGCGACCGATCAGCCCCCCACGCTGCGAAGCCGGACGAAAGGCGCACGGCGATGGCCCCGCCCTCTCTCCCCCAGCCGCTCGACCGACTGCCCGAGGACCACATACCCGGACTGCCCCGGCCGGCCCTGGCGGCCGCCGCCGAGGGCCCGTACCGCCCGTCGGACGCGACGGGCATCCCCGGACCACCCGGAGGCGAACGCCTCGGTCGACTCCCTGGGCCGCAAGGCCTCGACCGGTTCGCCTCCGGGGACCGGCCCGCCCTGCGCAGCCGGGTCTTCGACCTGGCGCCGACGCCGCGCGCGGTGGGCAACGCCCGCCGGAGCGTGGGCGAACTGCTCGGCTCGTGGGGTGTGGACGAGGAGGCCCGCGACAACGCGGTCCTGGTGACCTCGGAACTGGTCACCAACGCGATCGTGCACTCGGCCGGCCGGCGGATCGTCTGCCGGGTGCACGCCGGTGCCGACCGGATCCGCATCGAGGTCGAGGACCAGAACAACGGGAGCATCGTGCTCCCGGCACCCCGGCGGGCCAGACCCGACGAGCAGAACGGGCGCGGCCTGTTCCTCGTCGACGCGCTCAGTCTCGACTGGGGCGTCACGACCGCGCCGGAGGGACGGCCCTCCGCCCGGGTCGTCTGGGCCGAGCTGTCGACGGCACCGGACGCACCGCTCACCACCCCCCACACCCCAGGAGGCCCCCCGACCCATGGACCGTCCCCCCACTCCTGATCCCGCCGCCGACCCGTCCTGGACCCGCACCCGCCCCAAGCCCGGCCCGGAACAGCCCCACACCGCTCCGGCGGGCTGAGCCGCCGACGCCACACCACGGCCGGGACGCGACCGTCCCGGCCGCGCCGCGTCAGCGGCCGAAGGCCGCCGTTCACTCCGCCGCGTGGGCCAGCAACGCGGTCGCGGCCGCCCGCAGTTGTACCGCCGCGGTCACGCAGGCCGTCGCCTGCCGGTCCAGGGCGGCACCGCTCCACTCCGGTGCCCCCGCACAGCCCCCCAGCCGCTCGGCCGCGCCGCGCAGCCGCTGGGCGTAGCCGTCCATCCGGTCCGCGTCGGCTCTCAGGCCGTCCACGTACGCGAGGAGTTCGGGGGCGGCGGTGACGGGACGGGATTCGGTCGCCATGGCGTTCACCTGCACTCGGAGGGATGCCTAGCGCGGCAGCACCGCGCCGGCGCTTCTGCGGGCCACGAACCTGGGGCTGGTCAGGACGAACCCGGGCCGCACGGCGTCGAGTTCGAGGATCTGGAGGTGCCGGGCGAGCGGCCCGTGGGCGCCGTCGAGCCGCAGCCGCAGCCGGGGACGGGCATGGACGCGCGGCCTGCCGTGGGCACGGACCAGGGTGCGCACGGTGCTCTCGCCCCGGCGCCCGTAGAACACCCAGTCCGCCTCGGGGCAGCGGGCCCCGGGCCCCGGGCGGCCCTCCACCGAGACACCCAGCTCGGGTGCGTGTACGCGCAGTTCCCGCCCCTGCAGCTCGACGTCGGCGGCGCCGCGCACGGCCGGCTGGGCCCACAGCTCCTCGGCCACCGCCCGCGCCTCCTGGGTGCCGACGGCGAGCGCGACCACGTAGCGTCCGGTGCGCCGCAGGTCGGCACGGCGCAGCAGGTCCGCGGCGAGGTCGTACGCGTGCGGCCGCCACAGGTCGTCGACCAGCACCGACAGGCCGAGCTCGGTGTAGGGGCCGATGGTGGTGCAGCGGTGCTCGTAGAGGGAGAGCACGGCGAGGGCGCGGCGGCCGAGCCGGGTGGGGACCAGCCAGGCGACGTCGGGCAGCAGGCTGCGGGCCACGTCGGCGTCGACCGGGAAGCACAGGTGCGCGGCGGAGGAGTCGTAGTAGCGGACCGGCACGTCGACCGGGCCCGCCGAGGTGGCGAGGCTGGTGGTGGGGACGGCCAGGAACGGGTAGCCCTCGGGCGGGCGGCCGCGGTCCCTGAGCCGGTAGGCACGGGCGCGTTCGACCGGGCCCCGGTAGGGGGCGAGGGCCCGGTCGACGTCGGCCCGGGCCTGCGGGACCACCGTCTCCAGGTCGTCGATGTACACGCCGAGCAGATGGCAGCGCGGGAACTCGCGGGTGGGGCCGGTGTAGTCGACCCGGTACCGGTTGGGGTGCGGGGCGCCGGGGCCGTCCGGGACCGGGACGATGTCGTACCGGTTGGTGATGCCGGCGACCCAGGTGCGCGGGTCGGCGGGCCTGCGGTCGTCGGTCTGTGCGCCGACGGCCACCACGTGGGTGACCCGGTAGGCGCGGCAGAACTCGTCGTCCTGCGCGAGGTTCAGCAGCGCGATCCCGCCCTCGCCGTGCCCGACCAGCGCGAGGTCGGACCCGCGCGGGATGCCGTGGTCCCGGATCGCCAGCAGGATCGAGCGGGCGTACGGCGAGTCGGTCAGGAACAGGTTGCGCCAGGCGCCGGCGAAGTCCTGCGGGGAGTCGTCGCGGGGGCGGCCGGGGGCCGTGCCGGGTGCCTGGACGACGTACCGGAGAACGCCGTCGGGGCCGCGTACCTCCTGGACGAGGACGCGGGCGTCCCCGGCGAGCGCGTCGATGTTGCGCAGGAAGCCGAGGAAGGAGCCCTCGGTGACGAGGGACCGGGCCTCCTGGGCGGACAGTTCGACGGCCTGGGCGGCGCCCTCGCCGCCGGTGGCGGGGAGCCGGGCGGCGGCGAGGCCGCTCACCGGGCCGGCGGTCAGCTCCCGGCCCACCGCCAGTGCCCAGGCGGTCTCGTCGCTCAGCGGGTCCTCGTCCAGCAGGCCCCGGACGGTGAGGAGTTCGGCCAGGACGGGGGCGAGCGCGGCGAGCGAGCGCTGGGCGCCCGGGTCCTTGAGGAGGGACCGCAGGGCGCGGACGGCCGCCTCCGGGTCGTGGTCGGCGGTGACCGCGTCCGTCAGCCGCCGCATGCCCGGGTCGCGCCCGAACTCGGGGTGGTCGAGGAGTACGGCGGCGATCCTCAGCCGCAGCGCGGTGACCGCCACCAGCGCGGCCAGGCTCTCCCGGCCCAGCACCTCGCCCGCCGCGCCGAGCAGATGGCCGACGCCGTCCGGCGCGACGATCGCCGCGCCGCCGAGGCCCTGCCTGTTGGTGAGCGTCCGCAGCAGCGCCCAGCGGGCGGCCAGGCCGGTGCGCGGGCGGCGGCGCGCGGAACCGGTCAGCGCCGGGGCGAACAGGACGGAGCTGGTCCGTGCGGAGACCTCGCGGATGCCCTCGGCGACGGCCACCACGTCACGGGCGCACTCCCGCAGCATCTCCTCCGCGGGCGGCCCGCAGGCACGGCGCTGCGCTGCCATCCGGCGCTCCCTGGGATCGACGACATGGCCTGGTCCCATCGTGTGCCCTGGATCCGGTGCCCGCACCTTCGTCCGTCCGGGTGACCGGCGCCCGCGGACCGGTCAGGCGTCGGTGGCGAGGCCGGCGGCGACGGTGGCGCCCAGTTCCCAGCACGCCTCGATGTCGGGCCTGCCGGGCTCGCCGGTCACCGTGACCGGTTCGGCCGCGCGGCGCCAGCCGAGGCCGGTGGTGATGGAGTCGAGGGCGCGCAGGGCGCCCGTGACGTCGTTGCCGCCGTGCACGTAGGCGCCGAAGGGGCGGCCGCGCGTCTCGTCCAGGCACGGGTAGTAGATCTGGTCGAAGAAATGCTTCAGGGCGCCGGAGAGGTAGCCGAGGTTGGCCGGGGTGCCGAGCAGGTACCCGTCGGCCGCGAGCACGTCGGCGGCGGTGGCGGACAGGGCTGCCCGGCGTACGACCCGGACGCCCTCGATCTCCGGGGTGGTCGCCCCGGAGACCATGGCCTCGAACATGGCCTGGCAGTGCGGTGAGGGGGTGTGGTGGACGATCAGCAAGGTGGGCACAACGGCACCCTGCCGTGCGGTGCCCGCCGACGGCAAACGGCGGCGGGCGGCGCCAGGGCTGTGAGCGCCCGGGGCTGTGGGCGCTCAGGACCGTGCGCCCTCAGGGCCGCGTGTTCAGGGCTGTACCGGCATGCTCCAGCAGTTGGAGCCGGCCGGTACCCCGGACAGCCGGGCGGTGAGCCAGGCGACGGCGTCGCCCTGGTCGGTGAGCAGGGGTTCGAGGTGGTTCAGCAGGGCGCTGCCCGCGTCCGGCAGGAGGACCGGCACGTAGGTGACGTTCGCACCCTTGCCGCACCAGTCGACGGCGAGCTGCCGTGCCTGCGCGTGCGGGACGAGGTCGTCGCTGACGCCGGTGGCCAGCCGGACCGGGCCGGCCGGCGCGGTCCTGCCGATGCGCTGCTCGTCCAGGAAGGCCTGGAGGGCGGGCTCCCCGGCGACGACCTCGGAGATGGAGCTGCCGTCGTTCGTCCAGGCGGTGCTGTGCTGGGAACCGTAGGCGAGGAGCGCGTCGCCGACGCACATCGTCGACAGGTCGGCGAGGGCGGCCCGGCCCGCCGCGCCGAGGTGGGCGTCGACGACCGGCCTGAGCGCCGGGTCGGCCTGGACGAAGCCGTTGACCGCCCAGCCGAGGGCGCCGGCCAGCTCACTGCCGTCGATGGCCGCGGTGACGGCGTTGAGGTCGGCGGGCGGTGCCCCGGCGTAGCTGCCGGCGAGGGTGATGTCCGGGGCGTAGGAGGGCTGGAGCTCGGCGGCCGCGGCGGTCGCGCCGCCGCCCTGGCTGTAGCCGAACAGGCCCACCCGCGAGGCGGCGGTGACCGAGGTGCCGGGCAGGTTGCGGGCGGCGCGTACGGCGTCCAGGACGGCATGGGCGCCGTCGAGCCGGTTGACGTAGGTGTGGAGCCGGTCCGTGGCGCCGAGTCCCACGTAGTCGGTGACGACGACCGCGACCCCCTCGGCGAGCAGCCGGTAGACCGCCAGGTCCTCGTACCCGACGGACACCGTCCGGCCGTTGAGGAGCAGCGGGTACTGCAGGCCCATCGACGCGGCGCACTGGTCGCCCTGCCCCATGGTGCCCGGGGCGAGTGCGACCAGCGGGCGGGCGCCGGGGCCGAGCCAGGGGGCGGCGGGCTCGATGTAGGCGCCGGTGACGGCGACGGGGTCGCCCGCCGAGTCGGTGGACTTGTACATCAGCCGGGTCGCGGTGCCCGGCAGCGGGCCGGGCAGGCTCGGCAGGCTCAGGGCCAGCGGAAGGGGTGCGGTGCGCACGAGGGCGCCGTCGGCCGCGGGCAGAGCGGCCGGCGGGTCGTAGAAGGCGGGGATGGTGACGCCCCGGGAGACCTCCGCCTGGGAGGCCGTGGCCTGCAGGGTCTGGAGACAGAGGCAGGCGGCAGCGGCGACGGCGGTGGCCAGCAGGCGAACGCGGACGGGCATGGGGAAGGACCTCCTGGACGTGCGGGGACGTGGGAGGTGGTGCGTGGGGACCCGAGCGAGGTCGGGCGACGGTGGTCCCGGTGCGGCTGCCGGGACACATGGCGGCTCTCCTCGACGGTAACGAGCGGGGGTTACCGGCGGTACCGTCCAGTAGGTTACGGTTCAGTAATGTGACGTACCGTCAACCGGGCCGCCCGCGCCTCTCGCGCACGACGGTGTCCGCGCCCTCGGTTACAGTGACCGCCGCGTGTCGTACCAAGGGGAGGTAAAGAGTGGGGACCCACGGGGGCAGAGTGGCGTTGACCGGGCTGTTCCTGGCGCTGCTCGCGGGATGCGGCGCCGCACCGCGCGCCGTCGAGGTGACCGAGTCCGGTCACGCGTCCGGTGCGGCGGCGCAGCGCGGGGGCTCGGTCGGCGCCGCCGGTTCGGCCTGCGAACTGCCGGTGGTGTTCGACATCGCCAAGGGCTGGAAGGCGGAGGCCGTCGACGGCCTCGCCGCCGTCGCCTCGGCCGGCACCGACTCCGACATCACCGAGGAGGTCGTCGACGGCCTGCTGCGCCAGGGCCCGGTGACCATGGTCTGCGAGATCGACGCCAAACCCGCCGGGAACATCGGCTACCTGAGGGCGTGGACCGGCAGACCCGGCAGCGGCGACGCGCGCGCCGTGCTGCAGGCGTTCGTGGCCGCCGAGGACAACACCGGCGGGGCGGCCTACCGGACCTTCACCGCGGGCGGGCTCTCGGGGGTCCGGGTCGACTACCGGTACACCAGCAAGCTGCTGGCGGAGACCAAGAAGGAGTCCGCGCTCGCCGTGGTCACCCCGAAGGGCCCGGTCGTCCTGCACCTGGGCGGGCTCGACAGCGCGGAGCACGACGAGATGCTCCCCGCGTTCGAGCTCGCCCAGGACTCGCTGCGCAGCAGGTGAGAAGGGGTCAGACCGCGTTCCGCCTGGTGCGCCAGAGCAACACGGCCCCGGCGGCCAGCAGCAGGCCGCCGAAGGCGGCGGGCCACAGGTTGGCGCCGGTCTCGGCGAGTCCGCCCTGGACGGCCTGGGGTTCGGTCTGGGGAACCGTCCCGGAACCGGTGGCCGGCGGGGTCTCCTGACCGGCCGGTGCGGCGACCGCGGTGCCGGTCGGCGACGCGGCGGCGGTACCGGCCGGTGCCTCGGTGTCAGGCCGCTGTGTCGGCTCGCTGATGACACCGCCGCCCGACAACTTCGTGGTCGACGTCTTCTTCGGCGACGCAGTCGCGTAGACCCTCGGCAGCTCGGTGCCGCCCGAGCCGGAGCCCGAGCCGGAGCCCGAGCCGGGGGCCGTGGCGGGGGCCGTGGCGGGGGCCGTGGCGGTCTCCGTGGCGGTGGCGGTCTCCGTGGCCGGGGTGCCGGCCGGGGGCTCGGAGGACGGCTGGTCGGTCGCCGGGGCGGTCGGCTCGGCGCTCTGCGTCTGGGCGGGCGGCGTCACCGGGCTCGCGGTGTCGCTCGGCTCGGACGGCTCCGCGCTCTGGGACGGCGGCTGCTCGTCGGCCCCCGCGCCGCACTTGCGGCCGGAGTTGATGCAGTCGACCATCTTCCGCATCAGGCTCTCGTCGAAGACGTTGATGAAGTCGCCGTGGTCGGTGACCGGCTTGTGCAGCTGCTCCGGGAACGAGTCCACCGCGAACAGCGGGACCGTACGGCCGCCGTCCTGGAGGCTCGGCGCGTCCACGGCGTAGACGATGCGCTGCACCAGCTGCGGGATGGCCTGGAAACCGGCCGGGCACGTGCCGTCGGGGGCCTCGAACGCCACGTGGGTGCGGTGGTTGGCGCTGTCGATGTTCCGGCCGTCCCAGCAGCTCTGGAACCTGAACGTGCGCACCACGTCGCTGCCGGACGGGCAGAGCGGGTACTTGTCCTTGAGCTGCCGGTCCTCGAAACCGGTGCAGCTCCAGGAGGCGTTGGCGTTGCCCGGGCCGTTGACGAACGCCTTGGCGTCGCCGGTGATGATGCGCAGCAGCCGCGGCATCTCGGTGACCTTGGAGGTGGGGTTGCCCTCGAAGGTCAGCGTGACCTCCTTCGCCGTGACGATCTGCCCGGCGTTGCCCTCGGTGCCGCCGCCCGGCTTGTCGGCGTCCCGCTCCTGCTTGCCGTTCTGCAGCCGCAGCACGGGCCAGTAGTACGTGGACTTGTCGCCCTGGTCCGCACAGCTGGTCTGGGCGTTCGCCAGGTCCTGGTCGCTGGCGAAGGCGTTGTTGGACTGGTTGCCGATGTAGTCGTGGAAGTGGTGGGCGCCGTTGGAGACGCCGGGCGCGACGATCACGTTGTCTGAGTTGAACAGGCCGTTGGCGTTGACGCCGCAGCTGGAGGAGAAGGTGCCGGTGGAGCCGCCGGGCTGCTCGGCCGGGGTCGTGACGTTGGGCTGCACGGAGGTGATGTCCGCGTAGTCCGCGGCGACCGGGCCGTTGCCGCCCTGGCCGCCGGCGCCGGTGCCCTGGCTCGGCGCGGCGCTGCCCTGGGCGCTCTGGCTCGGGGTGGCACTGCCCTGGGGAGCCGCCGACTGCCCGTCGCCCTGGCTGGAGGAGCGCAGGGTGCAGGCGGCGAGGTCGTCGAGGCCCTGCGGGCGGTCGCCCTCGCGGCCGATGGCGTCGGCGATCCGCTGGATCGACTCGGTCCGCTTCTCCTTCAGCGGGTCGATGATCGTCTGGGCGGCGGAGCCGGGGTCCTGCTCGATCTCGGCGGCGGATTCCTTGAGTTGCTGGTAGGCGGCCGCGATCTGCTGGTCCAGCTGGGCAAGTTCACGGTCGACGTCGGCCCGGGCCCCGTCGGGCACCGCCGTCAGCCGGCTGCCGATGTCGGGGCAGTAGATGGTGGGCGCGGACAGCACCTGGCCGGTGGCGACCTGGCCCTGGTCCCCGCCGCTCTCGGTGGCCGAGGCGTAGACGTTCACCGCGACCAGTCCTCCACCGCCGAGCATCAGGGCGACCGCTGCGAAGGTCGCGCGCTGTGCGCCGGTCGGGCGTCTGCGCCTGTTGCGTCTCAAGGTCGTTCCCCTGCGTGTCGTGGTCGGCCGGGCATGGAAATCCCCGGCCCTATACGGCCCGCGGCGCCACCGTGTTCAACAGACCCAGGAATTCACGGTGACCTCACAGAAAGCGGGTGTCCCGGAGCAGGGGCAACGCGACCGACGGCGACGCCCCGGTGACCCTGCGAATGCAATGGATGCGCGCGAAATGCCGTCCCGTACGGTCGAGTTCCGAACGCTACGACGAACATCACAAATACGTATCGGACATTAGCCACTTCAACCTTCACACGAGTGACACAAGTTGGCTAAGTTGACGGGCAAGCCGTTCGGCTCCCCCCGGCGAATCCCGTCGGGCCGCGCGGCCTCCGCCGAGTCCGGTGCCCCTCAGGGGCGGATCCGGAGCCGGGGACCCAACCGATCACTGGGGTGAATCGGCCGCCGTCCGCAAGGGCAATGGCCGTAGGGCATGCCTTCCGGATTCGACCGCCCGAACCCGACAGCTAACCCGGTAGGCAGAGTACGGAAGGAGCACGACCCCTCAATGGCGCCCGAGAGCCGTGACGAGGTTCGACAGCGGATCGACAGCCTCTACGACCAGGCCGAGAACGCCACCGGGAACTACAACGCCACCCGTGCGATGAGCGGGGGCTCGCGCTCACGGGGTGTCCCGCTGTTCAAACGGCCCCGTCGCGACGACCCGGGCCTCGACAACATCGCCCGGGAGTGGTTCGAGGGGGCGCGCTCGAAGCTGGGGCCGAGTGTTCCGGCCGCACTGCCCTCCGACCGGAAGCCCGACCGGCCCGCCCCTCGGCGGCCCGTCAGCGCCATGGCCGCCGACCTGCTCGGCCAGCTGGAGGACTCCGGCCCGGCCCGGCTGGAGCTGACCGCGGGGCCGTCCGCGCAGAGCGAGATCGAGGTCGTCCGGGAACTGCCGGCGCGCCCGAAGCTGGAGCTGACGGCGGGCCCCGCCGCGGCGCTGCCGGCCGGGTCCTCGGGTGCGCCCAGGGCGCTGCCCGCCGCCGGGCCGCAGCGGCCCACGCCGGGTACCTCGAAGACGAAGAACCAGCTCAAGCTCGCCAAGGCGCGCGAGGTGCTGTCCCAGCGCACCGGGCAGCGCGCGATCGCCGCCCTCGCCCCGGCCCCGGTCCAGCCCGCCCAGGCCGCTCCGCCCGCGCCCAGCCCCTGGCCCACGCCCGAGGCGCAGGCCCCGGTGCAGCCGTGGCAGGCCCCCGCCCTCGGGATACCGAACCAGCGCACCGGCAGCGGCTCCTTCCGCAGCGGGTCCCCCGCCGCCACCCGCGCGCTCCCGGCGGTGACGGAGACGGGCGGCATCCCGATCGTCTCCCCGTCGGACACCGGTACCTTCCGGATCATGACCCCGGGTGGTACCGACAGTTCCCCGAGCCGGGCCGCGGCGGACTCGGGCGGCTTCCGCGTCATGACCCCGGGCAGCTCGGCCGGCGGGAACTACCAGACCGCGGCCGCCAGGGACACCGGCGCCGCCCAGGCTCCGGCCCCGTCTCTCGGGGACTCCGGCTCCTTCCGCATCATGACCCCGGGCGCCACGGGCTCGTTCCCGATGCCGGCCCCGGCCGACGCGGGCGCCTTCCCGGCCGCGGACCCCATGGCGAACACGAGCGTCTTCCCGACGACGGACCCCATGGCGAGCACGAGCGTCTTCCCGACCGCGGCGCCGACGCACACGGGCGCCTTCCCGACCGCCGCCCCCTCGGACAGCGGCGCCTTCCCGACCGCGGCGCCCGCCGCTCCCGTTCCCGCGGCCGTTCCCGCCCCGGTCCCCGGCCCGATGGACGTCGGCGGCTTCCGGATCATGTCGCCGAACGCGCCCGCCGCCTACGCCGACATCCCCCCGGCCGTCGCCGACACCGCCTACGCCACCGGCGGGTACACCGCGGCGGCCCCTGTCCCGCCCGCGACGCCGATGGCCGCGATGCCGCAGGCCGCGCCCTTCGCCCCGGCACCGGCCGCCGACATGTACGGCGCCTACGCGGCAGGCATGCAGCCCGCCGACGGCGGCTACGCCTACGCCGCCACCATGGCCATGCCCACGGACATGGCGGCGCCCGCCGCCGCGATGCCCGCGCCGGTGCCCACGCCCATGGCGGCACCGATGGCGGCACCCGTGGCAGCGCCCATGACGGCACCCCCCGCACCGGCGATGGCCGCCATGCCGACGGCTGCCATGCCGACGGCCATGACCGCGCCGCCCGAGGCGATGATGACGGCCGCGCCCGCCATGGCGATGCCCACCGCCGCGCCCGCCCCGGTCGTCACCGCCCCGCTCCCCACCACGCCCCTGCCGACCGCACCCCCGCAGGTCCCCGCCGCCCCGGTGCCCGCGGCTGCCCCCGGCGCCTACGCCGACCCCGGTGCCTTCCTCCAGCCCGGCGCCGGGGCCGAGCCCGGCAAGGCCATGAAGGCGCTGGCGTTCGCGCGGGAGCAGATCGGCCGGCCGTGTGTCTGGGGCGCGACCGGGCCGGGGGCGTACGACGCCCCCAGCCTGACCCAGGCCGCCTGGCGCGCCGCCGGCGTGTCGCTGCCGCGGACCGCGCCCGAGCAGACCCTGGCCGGCACCCCGATCACGCTCGCCGCCGTCGAGCCGGGAGACCTGGTCTTCTTCTTCGACGACGACAGCCACGTCGGGATCTACGCGGGCGGCGGTGCGATGGTGCACGCGCCGAGCCCCGGGGCGCTCATCCGCGAGGAGTCGATCTACAACGCCGGGGAGTCGGCGATCCACCGGGTGATCCGCCCGGCCTGACCCCCCGGCCCTGTGCTCCCGGCCCTCTGCCCCGGCTGCCTGGCCGTCGGGCTCAGACCTTCCGCCGCCGGGTGCGCCAGCTCTCGTGGTGGTCGAGGAGGGTCTCCTCGACGGGCCGGTAGGCAAGGCCCAGTTCGTGCACGCTGCGGCCGTTGTCGACCCGGAAGCGGATGCCGAGGTGGTTGCGTATGTAGTCCTGGGTCAGGCCGAAGAGCGGGCCCAGGACCCGTACCGGCCCGTGCGGGAGCGCGGTGCGCGGCAGGCGCGGGTCCCAGGGGTGGCGGGTGCGGATGATCCGGGACATCTCGTGGAAGGACGTCATCGTCTCGTTGGCCACGATGTAACGGCCGCTCGCCGCCGGGTTCTCCGCGGCCGCGATGTGCGCGTCGGCCACGTCGCGGACGTCCGCGGTGGTGAAGCTGAAGTCCGGGGCGCCGTAGCAGAAGTAGCCCTTGAACAGTTCGTCGAGCAGGAAGAGGCTGCCGGACTCGGAGGCGGGCGTGAGGGAGGGGCCCAGGACGAGGCCGGGGTTGATCGAGACCAGGCGCCAGCGGTCCTGCGCGGCCTCGGCGTCCCAGGCGGCGCGCTCGGCGACCGTCTTGGCGTAGTGGTACGGGTTGTTCGCCACCGTGCTGGTGGTGTTGAAGTACTTCTCCGTCAGCACCTCGCCGGCCATTGCGCGGACGTCGGCGTAGTCGCCGAAGATCGCGCCCACGGTGGAGGTGAGGACCAGGGTCGCCACCTCCGGCGTGCGCTCCACGCTGCCGAGCACGTTGCGGGTGCCCAGCAACGCCGGGTCCACCAGCTCCCGTTGGCCGTCCTTGATCCGTTCCGGCATCAGGAACGGCGAGGCCACGTGGAAGACGGCGGCGCAGCCGCGGAAGGCCTCGTCGAAGGACCCGTCCCGGAGCAGGTCGGCCTCGAAGAGGGCGAGTTGCCCGGGGAAGGCCTCCTGGAGCTCCCACAGCGGTCGTGCCTTTGCCTGGTCGGAGACGCGGCGGACGGTCGCACGGACCCGGTACCCGCGCTCCAGCAGCCGCCGTACCAGATGGCTGCCGACGAATCCGCTGCCGCCGGTCACCGCGACGGTCGTCCTCCCGCGTGCGTCCACGCTCTCACCCCTCGCCCTCCGGCCACCGCGCCTCGGTGCGCCGCAGAGGACAGGTTGGTGCATGCGCCGGGCACCCGCCAAGCACCGGGAGACCGCCGGGACGCCCCGGAAGCCATAAGCCGGACCCGATACACGTCATAAGATCGGCTTATGAGGTCATAGAGCGGACCCGTGTACTAACTTAGGACTGCCTTAGTTTAGGCTTCCCGTTCGAGATCGCTTGTCCTCACTCGAAGGGAACCTGATCATGCCGCGCCCCCTGCGGGTAGCCATCGTCGGAGCCGGCCCCGCCGGGATCTACGCCGCCGACGCCCTGCTCAAGTCCGGGGTGGCCGCCGAGCCCGGCGTGTCCATCGACATCTTCGAGCGGATGCCCGCCCCGTTCGGCCTGATCCGGTACGGCGTCGCCCCCGACCACCCGCGCATCAAGGGCATCATCACGGCCCTGCACCAGGTGCTCGACAAGCCGCAGATCCGCCTCTTCGGCAACGTGGACTACCCCACCGACATCAGCCTCGACGACCTGCGCTCCTTCTACGACGCGGTGATCTTCTCCACCGGCGCGACCGCCGACCGCGAACTGCGGATACCCGGGATCGAGCTGGACGGCTCCTACGGCGCCGCCGACTTCGTCTCCTGGTACGACGGCCACCCGGACGTGCCGCGCACCTGGCCGCTTCAGGCGGAGAAGGTCGCGGTCCTGGGCGTCGGCAACGTGGCCCTGGACGTGGCCCGCATCCTCGCCAAGACCGCCGACGAGCTGCTCCCGACGGAGATCCCGCCGAACGTCCACGACGGCCTGAAGGCCAACAAGGCCCTCGAAGTGCACGTCTTCGGCCGCCGCGGCCCGGCGCAGGCGAAGTTCTCCCCGATGGAGCTGCGGGAGCTGGACCACTCCCCCAACATCGAGGTCATCGTCGATCCCGAGGACATCGACTACGACGACGGCTCGATCGAGACCAGGCGCGGCAACAAGCAGGCCGACATGGTCGCCAAGACCCTGGAGAACTGGGCGATCCGCGACGTCGGCGACCGCCCGCACAAGCTCTTCCTGCACTTCTTCGAGTCGCCGACCGAGATCCTCGGCGAGGACGGCAGGGTCACCGGCCTGCGCACCGAGCGCACCGCCCTCGACGGCACCGGCAACGTCAAGGGCACCGGCGAGTTCAAGGACTGGGACGTCACCGCGGTCTACCGCGCGGTCGGCTACCTCTCCGACAAGCTGCCCAAGCTGCCCTGGGACATCGAGTCGGGCACCGTCCCGGACGAGGGCGGCCGCGTCATCGAGGAGAGCGGCAGCCACCTCACGTCGACGTACGTCACGGGCTGGATCCGGCGCGGCCCGGTCGGCCTCATCGGCCACACCAAGGGCGACGCCAACGAGACGGTGTCGAACCTCCTGGACGACTACGCGAACGGCCGCCTCCAGACCCCCGAGGCGCCCGCGCCGGAGGCCGTCGAGGCCTTCCTCGCCGAGCGCGACGTCCGCTTCACCACCTGGGAGGGCTGGTACAGGCTGGACGCCGCCGAGAAGGCGCTGGGCGAGCCGCAGGGCCGCGAGCGCGTCAAGCTCGTCGAGCGCGAGGACATGCTCCGCGAGAGCGGCGCCTGAGCCACCGAGGCGTGAGGCGTCCGGGAGGCGCGGGCGGAGTGCCGTCGGCCCCTTCCGCACACCTCCCGGTGGGGTGAACGGGGCCCGCCCCTCAGCGGATGGGCGGGCGGGCCCCGTTCGCCGCACCATTGTGCGGGGCGGCCCGGATCAAGGACACGGGTGAACCGGAGTCGTCTGGCGCACTCGGTTCGCGCCCCGGGTGCGGGGCGCACGCACCGTGCGCGGGCGGCCCCCCGCCTGTGGGACACGCTCCCGGGCGGTGATACTGGAGGACGCACTCCTCTCCCACCAGCAGATTGGCCCATGTCGAACTCCGCCACCGACCGTGCCGTCCTTCCGCCGACCGTCTGGGCCGCCCGCGGCCGTCACACGGGTCCGGACTCCGAGGAGGTGATCCGCAGGATCCTGCGCAGCCGCCGGGAGACCGGCGCCCTCGACGACTTCGCGGAACCCCCCGTGCCCGAGGACCCCGCCCGGCGCGTCCTCGAAGCCCGCTGGCGCGTCGACGACGGCACCGTGACGGTACGCGCCCGGCTGACCCTCGCCGTCGACCTGCAGGGCCGGCAGGCGGGGCGGGAGTGGCAGCTCGTCGCCGAGGCCGACCGGCCCTGGGACGAGGCCTGGCCCTCCCCGGCGGGGATGTTCTGGCCCGACGGCGAGGAGGCCGGTGACGGCGGCGAGGCCGCCTGGGACTACCACCCGGCCGTGGCGGGCGTCAGGCTCCGCACGGTCAACCCGCTGCCCGCCGACGACAAGGACATGCGCCGGGTGCTGCGGGACGCGGCGAAGGACGCCTGGTGCGTCAACCTCGTCGTGCACGAGGCGATGACCCCCGACGCGCTCGGCCGGCTGCCGCTGGTGCGGCAGCTGCCGCCCGGTCTCGCGCACCGCGTCGTGGAGCACCGGGCCGCGCCCCAGCAGTTCCGTGCCGTCAACTGGGCGCTGCGCGACCTCGGTGCCGAGGTCCCGCGCGGCGGCGCCGTGCTGCTGCCGCCGGACCCGGCGCCGTCGGACTACGACGCGCAGGAGTACGCGGTGCGCAGCGTCTTCCTGGACGGCTCGGAGCCCACCGAGCTGATCGCCGCCGTGCGCCGGTTCGCCGCGCTGCCGAAGCCGGCCCCGCAGGGCGCCGAGGAGGCGCTGGCCGATCTGCGGGACAACTGGACCCTGATGACGCTGGAGGAGGAGCTGGCACGGGAACGGGGGCGCGTCGCGCAGTACGCCGAGGCGCTGGAGGCCATGACCAGGTCCCGCGACCTGTACCGGGAGGCCGCCGAGCGGGCCGGCGAGGCGCTCGCCGCCCTCCGCGACACCCCGGCCCCGGCCGCGCCGGCGCCCCAGCCCGCCTCCCCCTTCCAGCAGTTGACCCGCGCCTTCAAGGGACTGCGGGCCCCGAGGGAATCCGCCGAGCCCGCGGCCGAAACCGCGGCCATGCCCGGGGACGAAACCGGGAAGACGGACCAGTGAGAGACCCCGGGCCGGATCGGGGCGGGACGACAGGACAGCCATGGACACCACCACGACCGTGCTCGTGATCTGCGCGATCGTCGCCGCGGCCCTGCTGGCGGGCGCCGTCGCCGTGCTCGTGCGGCTGGTCCGCACCCGGCGCACCCTGCGCCGGGCCGGGCTGCCGACCGGCTCGCGCTGGGTGTTCTGGGGCGCCGTCCTGTATCTGGTGCTCCCCACCGACCTGCTGCCGGACCCGATCTACCTGGACGACATCGGCGTTCTGCTCCTGGCCCTGCGCTCGATGCGCGCGGCCCTGCCGGCGGCGGAGGAACCGGAGCTCTGACCGGCCGGGCATGATGGGGGCGTGCATGCCACCTTCACCGGTGTCCCCGGTCTGTCCTCCCTGTCCTCGACGCCCGAAGTCGCCGTGGTCGTCGACGTGATGCGCGCGTTCACCGTGGCGGCCCGGGCGTTCCGGCAGGGCGCCGAGCGGATCGTGTTCGCCGAGACCCTCGACGAGGCGCTGGAGCTGAAGGCCCGTCACCCCGGCTGGCTGGCTTTCCAGGACGGCCCGGTGGTCCCCGGTTTCGACCTGGCCAACTCGCCGGCCGAGCTGCGTTCGCTGGACGTCGCGGGCCGCACGGTCGTGCAGAAGACCACCGCCGGGACGACCGGGGCGCTCGCCGTCGCCGGGGCCTGGCTGCTGCTGTGCGCGAGCTTCGTGGTCGCCGGGGCCACCGCCGCCGTACTGCGGCGCGAGCGGCCCGCGGCGGTCACCTTCGTGGTCACCGGGGACGGCGGGCGGGCCGACGAGGACCTGGCCTGCGCCGAGTACATCGCCGGGCTGGTGACCGACGGCTCCGTCGCCCCCGGCCCGTTCGTGGAGCGGGCCCGGAACTCCGGCGGGGCGGCGCGGCTCGCCGAGGGCCTGCGGCTCGGCTGGACGGGCGTCCACCCCGAGGACGTGCCGATGTGCCTGGAGACGGACGTCTTCCCGTTCGCCATGGCGGCCGCCCGGGAGGACGGTCACCTGGTGCTGCGGCCGGTCGGCACGGGCTGAGCGGCCCGGTCCGCGGCGCGGGGGTGCGTATCCGGGCCGTCGTGACGCATTCTTGCTGTGTCACCCACCCGGCGGTGCGCGGACGAGGTAGGACCCGATGACTGGGAGCGACGAGCACGTGGGCCGGGCGCGTGAGCGGCTGACCGCGCTGCTGGTCGACGCCTCGACCGGCGCCCTGGGCGCGGCCGGTGCCCACGTCGCCGGGGTGTACCTGCGCTCCGGCACCCCCGGGCTGCTGCGGCTCGCCACCCTGGTGGGGCTCCCCGGCCCGCTGTTCAGGCCCTGGTGGCGGCTGCACGTGGACCGGCCCTTCCCGGTCGCGGACGCCTACCGGCTCGGCGTGCGGGTGGTGCTGCCCAACGCCACCGAGATGGTGCGCCGCTATCCGCAGTTCGCGGCGGGCCTGCCCTTCCAGTTCGGGTCGGTGTACACGCCCGTGCCCGGCGCGGAGCCCTCGTTCGGGGTGCTCACCGTGCTGCTTCCCGGTACCGCGGACACCGTGGACGAGCTGCCCGACCTGGACCGGCTGTGCCGGCTGGCAGACCGGCTGGGGACCGGGCTGCGCGAGCTGGTGGCCGAGGAGGGCGACGCGGCGGTCGCGTGGGAGGGCGAGCCGGTGTGCGTCCGGCCGCCCGCGCCCCGGCCCGGGCCGGCCCGGGTGGGCCGTTTCACCTGGGATCCGGCCACCTCGGCGGTGCACGCGGACGACCGGCTGCACGCCCTGCTCGGCAGGGCGCCGCAGGACTTCCCCGGTACCGGCGCCGAGCTGGCCGTGGCCGTGACGCCCGACGACGCCGACGACGTGCTCACCGCCCTGCACGAGACCGCGGCCGGCAAGCCGCCGCACGCCCCGCTGCGGGTACGGGCGGCGGACGGCACCCCGCTGCTGCTGGAGCTGTGGCCGCCGCCCGGCGCCCCCGACCCGTCCCTGGTCTCCGGGATCGTCGTCGACCCGGGCCCGGCCCCGGCCACCGACGGCGCGGCCGATCTGCTCCCCGAGGGCGTCTTCTGCCTGGACCGCTCCGGCGCCGTCCGCTACGCCAACCCGGCGGCCGTGCGGCTGGCCGGCCGGCCGCGCTCCGAACTGCTCGGCCGCCCCCTGTGGGAGGTGATGCCGTGGCTGAGCGGGCCGCCGTACGACGACCACTGGCGCGGTGCGCTGCTCGCCCGCGGCCCCGTGCACTTCCAGGTCCGGCGCGCGGACTCCGCGGACGACGACTTCTTCGCCCTGTCCGTGCATCCGGGCCCGGACCTGGTCACCTGCACGGTGGTGCCGGCCAACCGGATCGACGCGTCCGTGCACCTGCCGCCGGCGGCCGAGCCGGGCGCGGCGGCCGAGCCCGGGCGGCCCGGTGGCCCCGGGCCGCCGATGACCCCGCTGTACCGGCCGATCGCCCTGGCGATCGCACTGACCGACGCGGTGACCGCCCGGCAGGTGTCCGCGGTGGTGATGCAGGAGCTGCTCCCCGCGTTCGGCGGCCGCCGGCTGGCCATCTACCTGCTGCAGGACCGGCACTTCTACCTGGCCTGGGAGACCGGCTTCCCGCCGGGCTTCCTCGCCCCGTTCGACGGCGTCGGTCTGGACGCCCACATCCCCGGTGTGGAGGCCCTGACCACCGGCAGGCCGCTGTTCTTCGAGTCGATGCGGCGGCTGGCGGACACCTACCCGGGCCTCGCCCTGGACGCCGACGTGGGCGCCCGCGCCTTCCTGCCGCTGATCGCCTCCGGGCGGCCGGTCGGCACCTGCATCCTCGGCTTCGAGGTCGAGCGCAACTTCAGCACCGAGGAGCGGACGGTCCTCATGGCGCTCGCGGGGCTGATCGCGCACGCGATGGAGCGGGCCCGGCGCTACGACAGCGAGGCCGCCCTCGCCCGTGGCCTCCAGCAGGCGCTGCTGCCCCGCCGGCTCTCGGCGCACCCGCAGGTGGAGACCGCGGGCCGGTATCTGCCGGGCACCCAGGGCATGGACGTGGGCGGCGACTGGTACGACGTCGTCGGGGCGGGCGACGGCCTCGCGCTGGTCATCGGCGACGTCCAGGGGCACGGCGTGCAGGCGGCCGCCACCATGGGGCAACTGCGCAGCGCGGTCCGGGCGTTCGCGCTCACCGACCGGCCGCCCGACGAGGTGCTGAGCGGCACCAACCGGCTGCTCATCGACCTCGACCCGGGCCAGTTCGCGAGCTGCTGCTACCTGCGTCTGGACCCCGCCACCGGGCGCGCCCGGATCGCCCGGGCGGGTCATCCGCCGCCCCTGCTGCGGGCTCCGGACGGCCGCACCCGCGTCCTGGAGATCCCCGGCGGTGTCGTGCTGGGGGTGGACCCGCGGGCCCGGTATCCGGTGACCGAGCTGGAGCTGGTGCCGGACGCGATCCTCGCCCTGTACACGGACGGTCTCGTGGAGCGGCCGGGTGCCGACATCGACGACGGCATCGCGGCGCTGGGGGCGGCCCTGGCCGAGGCCGGGGCGGTGCCGGGGCGGCTCGGCGCCCGTACCCTCACCGCGGTGGCCGACCGGCTCACCGCCATGGCCCGGCACGCCACCGACCGCCCGGACGACGTCGCACTGCTGCTCGCCACCCGCCGTCCGGGGCCCGCGGCCCCGGGGTGATCGGGACACAACGGGGTATCGACCCGGTTACCTCGGGGGACGCTCTCGCCTCGCGGGGCCCGGCAGTGTAGACATGGGCTCATGGTCCGTCAGCCCGGCCGGTCCGACACTCGGCCGTCCCGTTCCGGGGCTCCGCACACGCCGCTCGTCCCGCGGGAGCCGAGCGGGCCGGGCAGTGTCCGGTCCGGGCGGCTGCGGTCGGCGCTGAGCGGGCGCAGTGTGGCCGGGCAGGTCTTCGTGCTGCAGGTGGCGATCGTGCTGCTGCTGATCGTGTCGGCCGTGCTGGCGCTGGTGCTCCAGGTGCGGCACGACAGCAGCATGGAGGCCCGCAACCGGTCCCTGGCCGTCGCCCAGACCTTCGCCGACGCTCCCGGCACGGCGGCGGCGCTGCGGCTGCCCGACCCGACGGCGGTGCTCCAGCCGCGGGCGGAGGCGGCCCGCAAGGCGACGGGCGTGGACTTCATCGTCGTCATGGACACCGACGGGATCCGGTACACGCACCCCAAGCCGGACCGCATCGGCAAGAAGTTCGTCGGGAACATCGGGCCCGCGCTGGCCGGCGGGACGGTCACCGAGGAGGTCCACGGCACCATCGGGGAGCTGGTGCAGGCCGTGGTCCCGGTCCGGGACGCGAGCGGCAGGGTGGTGGGCCTGGTGTCGGCCGGCATCACCACCGCGCACGTGGGCGGCACCGCCGACCAGCAGCTGCCGCTGCTGCTGACCGCGGCGGCCGCGGCGCTGGCCCTGGCGACGGCGGGCACCGCGCTGGTCAGCAGGCGGCTGCTGCGCCAGACGCACGGCCTCGGCCCGGACGAGATGACCCGGATGTACGAGCACCACGACGCGGTGCTGCACTCCGTGCGGGAGGGTGTCCTGATCGTCGGCGGCGACGGCCGCCTGATGCTCGCCAACGACGAGGCACAGCGCCTGCTGGACCTGCCCCCGGACGCCGAGCGCCGCCGGGTCCCGGACCTCGGCCTGGACCCGGAGACGGCGACGCTGATCGCCTCCGGGCGGGTCGCCACCGACGAGGTGTACCTGGTCAAGGACCGGCTGCTGGCCGTCAACCAGCGCCCCATCCAGGTGCGCGGCGGCCCGCCCGGCAGCGTCATCACCCTGCGCGACTCCACCGAGCTGCGCGCCCTCTCCGGCCGCGCCGAGGTGGCCCGCGAGCGCCTGAACATGCTGTACGACGCCGGGGTGGGCATCGGCACCAGCCTGGACGTCACCCGTACCGCGGAGGAGCTGGCGGAGCTGGCCGTGCCGCGGTTCGCGGACTACGTCTCCGTCGACCTGTACGAGGCGGTGCTCAAGGGCGAGGAGCCCAAACCCGGGAACGCGCTGCGCCGGGTGGCGTGCACCGGCATCCGCAAGGACGCCCCGCTGTACCCGGTCGGCGAGCGGTTCCAGTTCGTGCCGTCCTCGCCGCAGGGCCGCAGTCTGGAGACCGGCGAGTCCGTCGTCGAGCCGCGACTGCGGGACTCGCCCGGCTGGCGGGCCCAGGACGTGGAGCTGACCGGCCGGATCCTGGAGTTCGGCATCCACTCGCTGATCACGGTGCCGCTGCGGGCCGGGAACATGGTGCTGGGCCTGGCCAACTTCTGCCGCGCGGAGAAGGCGGCGCCGTTCGACACCGAGGAGCTGACCCTCGCGGAGGAGCTGGTGGCCCGCGCCGCCGTCTCCATCGACAACGCCCGCCGCTACACGCGCGAGCACAGCATGGCGGTGACCCTGCAGCGCAGTCTGCTGCCGCGCAGCCTGCCGGCGCAGAGCGCCCTGGACATCGCCTACCGCTATCTGCCGGCCCAGTCGGGGGTGGGCGGCGACTGGTTCGACGTGCTGCCGCTGTCCGGGGCCCGGGTGGCGCTGGTGGTCGGGGACGTGGTGGGGCACGGGCTGCACGCGGCGGCGACCATGGGGCGGCTGCGCACCGCCGTGCACAACTTCACGGCGCTGGACCTGCCGCCCGACGAACTGCTGGGTCTGCTGGACGAGTTGGTGGGCCGCATCGACCAGGACGAGACCCCCGCGGACGATGCGGACACCACGGCCACGATCACCGGCGCGACCTGCCTGTACGCGATCTACGACCCGGTGTCCCGGCGGTGCACGGTGGCCCGGGCCGGTCATCCGCCGCCGGCGCTGGTCGGCCCGGACGGCAGTGTGGAGTTCGCGGACGTGCCGGCCGGTCCGCCGCTGGGCCTGGGCGGGCTGCCCTTCGAGACGGCCGAGCTGGAGCTGCCCGCGGGCAGCAGCCTGGTCCTGTACACCGACGGGCTGGTGGAGGACCGGCAGCGGGACATCGACGAGGGGCTCGAACTGCTCGCCGGCGCCCTGGAGTCGGCGGCCGGCGGCACTCCCGAGGAGACCTGCGCGGCCGTCCTGGAGCGGCTGCCGGCCCGCCCCAGCGACGACGTGGCGCTGATCGTCGCCCGGACCCGGGCGCTCGGCGCGGACCGGATCGCCGCATGGCAGGTGCCGGCGGATCCCGCCGCTGTCTCCGAGGTGCGGGCCAGGGTGACCCGGCAGCTGGCGGACTGGGGCCTGGACGAGCTGTCGTTCACCACCGAGCTGATCCTCAGCGAGCTGGTCACCAACGCCATCCGGCACGGCCGGGCCCCGATCGGGGTACGGCTGCTTCACGACCGGACGCTGATCTGCGAGGTCTCCGACGGCAGCACCACCTCCCCGCACCTGCGGTACGCGGCGAGCACCGACGAGGGCGGCCGGGGCCTCTTCCTGGTCGCGCAGATGGCCGAGCGCTGGGGCACCCGCTACACGCCCGCCGGGAAGGTCATCTGGGCGGAGCAGCCGCTGCCGTGACCCTCAGCCGAGCGCCCGGTCGAGGTTGAACGCGGCGCTGATGAGGGCGAGATGGGTGAAGGCCTGCGGGAAGTTGCCCTGTTGCTCGCCGGTGCGGCCGATTTCCTCGGCGTACAGGCCGAGATGGTTGGCGTAGGTGAGCATCTTCTCGAAGGCGAGCCGGGCCTCGTCGACGCGTCCGGCCCGCACCAGGGCCTCCACGTACCAGAAGGAGCAGATGGAGAAGGTGCCCTCGTCGCCGCGGAGTCCGTCGGGGCTGGCCTGCGGGTCGTAGCGGTAGACGAGGGAGTCGGAGACCAGGTCCTCGGTGAGGGCGTCCAGGGTGGACAGCCACTTGGGGTCGGTCGGGGCGATGAACTTGGCCAGGGGCATCATCAGCAGCGAGGCGTCCAGGACGTCGCCGCCCTCGTGCTGGACGAAGGCGCCGCGCCGCTCGGACCAGCCGCGGTCCATGATCCGCCGGTAGATGGTGTCGCGGCACTGCCGCCAGCGGGGCAGGTCGGCGGGGAGGCCGCGCCGGTTGGCGAGGCGGATCGCGCGCTCGATGGCGACCCAGCACATCAGACGCGAGTAGAGGAAGTTCTTGCGGCCGCCGCGGGTCTCCCAGATGCCCTCGTCGGGCTGGTCCCAGTGGTCGCAGACCCACCCCACGAGGCGGGTGACGTCGTCCCACTGGTCGCTGGAAATGGGCTCGGCCCACTTGTCGTACAGGTAGATCGAGTCGATGAGGGCACCGTAGATGTCCAGCTGGAGCTGGCCGGCCGCGTCGTTGCCGACCCGGACCGGGGCCGAGCCGAGGTGGCCCTCCAGGTGGAGAAGCTCGCGTTCGGGCAGTTCGGAGCGGCCGTCGATGCCGTACATGATCTGCAGCGGGCCGGAGGCGAAGCCGTCGCCGGGGCTGATGTAGGTGGTCACGAACTTCATGAAGGCCGCGGCCTCGCTGCTGAAGCCGAGCCGCAGCAGGGCGTAGACGGCGAAGGCGGCGTCGCGGATCCAGACGTAGCGGTAGTCCCAGTTGCGTTCGCCGCCGAACTGCTCGGGGAGGCTGGTGGTGGGCGCGGCGACGATGGCGCCGGTGGGGGCGTAGGTGAGCAGCTTCAGGGTGAGCGCCGAGCGGTGCACCATCTCGCGCCAGCGGCCGCGGTAGCGGGACTGGTGGAGCCAGCGCCGCCAGTAGCAGACCGTGGTTTCGAACTGCTGTTCCGCCTCGGCCCGGGCGCAGCCGCGCGGGGCGATGTCCTCGCCGGCCTGGTCGAGGGCGAAGACGGCGGACTCGCCCTCGGAGAGCTTGAAGTCGGCGCAGGCGTCAGGCCCGTCGCTCTCCAGGGCCACCGTGGAGGTGAGCAGCAGGGACTTGGCCGGGGACTCGAACAGCGCGGTGTCACCGAGCATGCGCAGGGTGTGCGGGTCGGCGCCGTAGTTGAAACGGGGGGCCACCCGGACCCGGAAGGGCACGGTGCCGCGCACGCACAGCACCCGGCGGATCAGCCGGTGCCGCGCGCACTCCTCCGACTCCCCCGTCACCGGCATGAAGTCCTGGACCTCGCCGACCCCCTCGTCCGTGAAGAACCGGGTGATCAGCACGTTCGTGTCGGGGAAGTAGAACTGCTTGGTCCGGGCCGGTACGGCGGCGGCCAGCGCGAAGAAACCGCCGCGCTCGGCGTCCAGCACCGCGGCGAAGACGCTGGGGGCGTCGAAGGACGGGCTGCAGTACCAGTCGATCGTGCCGTTGCTGCCGACCAGGGCCACGCTGCGCAGATCGCCGATCAGTCCGTGTTCGGCGATCGGCAGGTAGCGGGGGCTCCCGGGCGCATTCTGGTAGAACGCCTGCTCGGCCATCGTGACGGCCTCCCCGGAACGGATGTACGGTCACGATACAGCTTAAAAGGGACACAGCCTAAAGGGGCTGCCCCCTTCCCGGGATGCGGGGTGCGGCCGGGCAGGCAATCGTGAGAGTGTGCACCCCGCTCCGTGAAGGAGGGACCATGTCGACCCCAGAACCCGAAGCGTCCCGGCCGTCCGACGACCGCGCCACCCCGGACTCCCTGCTGCACAGCGCCCCCGGCACCGGGGTGGCGCCCGAAGACCTGGTGATGGCGTCCGGCCGGGACGTCACCCCGGCCACGCTGGAATGGGCCAGGAAGAAGATGGAGCGCGAGGGGCCGAACTGCATCGAGCGGCTCCTGCCCTGACTCCGGCGGCGGGCCGGGCCCGTGCGGCGGGCAACGGTCCTGGCCCGTACCGGATTTCACGCGAAGGTTGCTCGTTCACCCTTTCGAAGCGGGTGCGGCTGCTGACAGACTTCGCAGGGTGCCCGACTTCGACATGCTCGTCATCGGTTCCGGACCCGGCGGCCAGAAGGCCGCCATCGCCGCGGCCAAGCTCGGCCGCCGGGTCGCCGTCGTGGACAGCCCCGACATGGTCGGCGGCGTGTCCATCCACACCGGGACCATCCCCTCCAAGACCCTGCGCGAGGCGGTCCTCTACCTGACCGGCCTGACCCAGCGCGACCTGTACGGGCAGAGCTACCGGCTGAAGGAGGACATCACCGTCGCCGACCTGACCGCACGCACCCAGCACGTGGTCAGCCGCGAGGTGGACGTCATCCGCAACCAGCTCTCCCGCAACCACGTCACCCTCTGCTCCGGCACCGGCCGGTTCACCGACCCGCACACCGTCGCGCTGCTCGAACCGAACGGCAACGAGCGGCTGTTGACCGCGGAGCACATCGTCATCGCCACCGGCACCCGGCCGGCCCGCCCGGACAGCGTCGCGTTCGACGGCCGCACCGTCATGGACTCGGACAACGTGCTGTCCCTGGAGCGGGTGCCGCGTTCCATGGTCATCGTCGGCGCCGGCGTCATCGGCATGGAGTACGCCAGCATGTTCGCCGCGCTCGGCAGCAAGGTCACCGTGGTGGAGAAGCGCGCCGCCATGCTCGACATGTGCGACGTCGAGGTCGTGGAGTCCCTCAAGTACCACCTGCGGGACCTGGCCGTCACCTTCCGGTTCGGGGAGACCGTGGCCGCCGTCGAACGGCATCCGCGGGGCACGCTGACCGTGCTGGAGAGCGGCAAGAAGATACCGGCGGACACGGTGATGTACTCGGCGGGCCGGCAGGGCCTGACCGACGGGCTCGACCTGGACAAGGCGGGACTGTCGGCGGACCGGCGCGGCCGGATCAAGGTGGACGAGCACTTCCGGACCGAGGTGCCGCACATCTACGCCGTCGGCGACGTCATCGGCTTCCCGGCGCTCGCCGCGACCTCGATGGAACAGGGCAGGGTCGCCGCGTACCACGCCTGCGGGGAGCCCGTCGGACAGATGGACAACCTCCAGCCCATCGGCATCTACACCATCCCGGAGATCAGCTTCGTCGGCCGGACCGAGGACCAACTCACCGAGGAATGCGTTCCGTTCGAGGTCGGCGTGGCCCGCTACCGGGAGCTGGCCCGGGGCCAGATCATCGGCGACTCGCACGGCATGCTCAAGCTCCTGGTCTCCCCCGAGGACCGGCGGCTGCTCGGTGTGCACTGCTTCGGTACCGGAGCGACAGAACTGATCCATATCGGTCAGTCGGTGATGGGCTGCGGCGGCACGGTCGACTATCTGGTCGATGCGGTGTTCAACTACCCGACGCTCGCGGAGTCGTACAAGGTTGCGGCCCTGGACGCCACCAACAAGCTGCGACAGCTCGACCGGCTGGAGGACTGAGGGGCCGACGGAACCGCTGCTTCCGGCGGGTGAGTTACCGGCCCCAAGTGGCATATGTGATTACCGGTCGGTCAGCTTGAAAGGTCAAAGAGTGCCGCTATAGTCACACCCACACACGCGGTGTGACCGTTCGCCGACTCTGGGCATGCGGCCCTCACCACCTTTGTCTTCCGACCGGTCCTTGCCCGAGGCCAACCCTCACCGGGTGCGGGGCGGGTCGTGCACCCCCCACCCGTACCGCCGCGGGTCAGCACTCCCGTGCGCCCTGCACGACCGGAAAGCAGCACAGCCATGAGCAACAACAGGGGCAGAGGTCTCCAGGCCAACGCCCTCGGCACGTTCGACACCGTGGTGATGGCCGTCGCGGGCAGCGCACCGGCGTACTCGCTGGCCGCGACCACCGCGGTGCTGGTCGGGGCGGTGGGGCTGGCCAGTCCGGCGGCCCTGCTGTGGTGTGCGATACCGATGCTGGGCATCGCGCTCGCCTTCAGCTACCTGGGCCGGATCGACGTGAACGCGGGCGCCAGCTACTCCTGGGTGGGCCGCACCCTGCACCCGTTCCTCGGCTTCGTCAGCGGCTGGGCGCTGGTGGTGTCCGCGACCATCTTCATGGTGGCCGGCTCGCTGCCCGCCGGATCGATGACGCTGTCCCTGTTCGACGCGGACCTCGCCGACAACGTGGCCCTGTCCACCGTGGTCGGCGCCGCCTGGTTCCTGGTCATGCTCGCGGTGGTGCTCGGCGGCGCCCGCCTCACGGTGCGCGCCCAGCTGCTGATGTCCGGCATCGAGCTGGCGATCCTGCTGCTCTTCGCGGTGCTGGCCCTCTTCCACACCGGCAACGCCCGCGCCTTCGACTGGTCCTGGCTCGGCTTCTCGCACTTCGACGGCGTCTCCGGCTTCGCCTCGGGCGCGCTGATCGCCGCGTTCTACTACTGGGGCTGGGACGTCACCAGCAACCTCAGCGAGGAGACCCGCAACTCCCGCCGTACCACCGGCCTCGCGGGCCTGATCGGCGTCGGCATCGTCTTCGCCCTGTTCGAGGTGTTCACCATCGCCGCGAATATCATCCTCTCCTCGGACCAGATCGACGCGAACAAGGCCAACGTGCTAGGTGTGCTGGGCGAGCAGATCTGGCCGGGCTGGGGCGGCAAGCTGCTCATCGCCGCCGTGATGCTGTCCACCATCGCCACCCTGGAGACGACGCTCATCCAGGTCACCCGCTCGCTGTTCGCGATGGGCCGCGACCGGACGATGCCGGCCGCGCTGGGCCGGGTGCACCGCACCTGGAACACCCCGCACGTGGCGATCGGCGTGGTCGGCGCGGTGGCGCTGACCCTGTTCATCGCCTCCAACGCGCTGGGCTCGGTGGGCGAGATCCTCTCCGACGCCATCTCGGCGATCGGTCTGCAGATCGCCGTCTACTACGGTCTCGCGGGCCTCGCGGTGGTCGTGGCCTACCGCAAGATGCTCTTCAGGTCGGCGGGCAACTTCCTGCTCGGCGGGCTGTGGCCGCTGGGCGGCGCGGTGTTCATGTTCTGGATCTTCGTCGAGTCGCTGGGCGAGCTCAGCACCGCGGCGATCTCGATCGGCATCGGCGGCCTGGCCGTCGGCCTGATCCCGATGCTCTGGTACTGGAAGCAGGGCAGCGACTACTACCGGCCGGCCAAGCTGGACGCCACCCGCACGGTCGAGGCCGACTACGTCCCCGACGAACCCGCCACCGTGCACGCCCAGGCTTACGAAGGCCTCCCCACCGACTTCTGAGGTACGAGTCAGATGGCGCGCGACCGTTTCGCCCCCGACTTCGACCCGGACTGCGGGGACGAATCCCTCACCTCGGCCCGGCAGGACATCGTCATCGGGCGCTGGCAGGGCCTGCGGGAACTGCTCCGGGCCACCGGCCCCGACTGGCTGGTCCGGGGACACCGGGTACGGCTGCTGGCGCAGGCCTGCGCGGGCAACTCGACGGCCGAGTCCTGGCTGGCCGCCGAGCCGCAGGGCGCCGACGCGCTGGTGCTGCGGGCGGCGACCGAGACGGCCCGGGCGTTCACCCTGGCCATTTCGGCGGGCCGGGGTGTCCCGATCGACCGGGCCAGGATCGACACCGCCGTGCTGGCCTGCCTGGCCGCCACCGACGCGTACCCGCAGGACCCGACCCCCTGGGTCTCCCTGATCTCGGTGGCCCGGCTCTATCCGACCGGGGTGCGCCGGCAGGAACTCGCCCGCTGGTGGGACGAGTTGCACCGGCGCGACCCGTACAACGTGGAGGGCCACCTCCAGGTGCTCCACTACTACTCCGCGCGCTGGCACGGCACGCACGGCCTCATGTACGACTTCGCCCGGGACGCGGCCGGGGTCGCCCCGCCGGGCTGCGCGCTGCCCGTCCTGGTGCAGTACGCCCGCGTCGAGGAGTTCCGGTACGCCCTGGACGCGGCGCAGGGACAGCAGAACGCGGTCGCGCTCAGCCAGCACTGGAAGCACGACGGCGCGGTCAGCGACGTGCGGCGGTCCTGGGAGCGCTGGATCGCCCAGCGCGGCGAGGCGCCGGTCGCCCCGGGTGAGCTGCGGGACCTCAACTACCTGACGCACGCGGCCTGCCAGGCGGGCGTCACGGACGTCGCCACGGACCTGCTGCGGCTCATGGGACGACGGGCCACCCGCACGCCGTGGTCGTACACCGGCGACGCGGAGAAGCAGATCATCAAGTGGCGGGCGGACTTGAAGGTGCGTGGGTGAGCGCTCCGCTGGAAGTACCGCGATATGCCGTTCGTGAACTGCGGCGCCGTCGTGGCCGGTCGCGCAGTTCCTCCCCCAGCCTTCGGCCGGGGGTACCCCCAGCGCCCCTTACGGGGCGCTCCTCAGCCCTCGGTCTGCTCGGCGAGGCCGCTGGTCCACTTCTCCTCGATGCGGCCCGCCTTCCAGATCAGCAGGGCGATCGCCCAGGTGGCGAAGAAGAGGCCGACGATGACGAAGCCGACGGTGTTGAGGTCGAGGCCGGCGACCCAGTCCCAGAAGAAGCCGTGCAGGTCCATCTTGTCGGCGAGGAGGCCGAGCAGTTCCACGGTGCCGATGATGAGGGCGACGGCGACGGACAGGCCGGTGATGGTGAGGTTGTAGTAGACCTTGCGGACCGGCTTGGAGAACGCCCACTCGTAGGCGAAGTTCATGAACGAGCCGTCGATGGTGTCCAGGAGCGACATGCCGGCCGCGAAGAGCACCGGCAGGGTCAGGATGGCGTACCAGGGCAGGCCGGAGGCGGCGCCGGACCCGGCCAGGACCAGCAGGGCGATCTCGGTGGCGGTGTCGAAGCCGAGGCCGAAGAGAAGGCCGAGCGGGTACATCTGCCAGGGCTTGCGGATCGAACCCGTGACCCGGCCGAGGAAGCGGTTCATGAAGCCGCGGTTGTTGAGCTGGGTCTCCAGCGCGGCCTCGTCGTAGGCGCCGGAGCGCATCTGCCGGAAGACCTTCCAGATCCCGGCCAGGATGACGAGGTTGATGCCGGCGATGAGGTAGAGGAAGGTGCCGGAGACGGTCGTGCCGATCAGGCCGGTGACCTCGTGCAGGTGCGAGTCGTCGTTCTGGACGGGTCCGGCCAGGGTCTTCATGCCGAGCGAGAGCAGCAGGGCGAGACCGAAGACGATGCTGGAGTGGCCGAGGGAGAACCAGAAACCGACCGACAGCGGCCGCTGCCCCTCCCCCATCAGCTTGCGGGTGGTGTTGTCGATGGCCGCGATGTGGTCGGCGTCGAAGGCGTGCCGCATGCCCAGGGTGTACGCGGTCACGCCGATGCCGATGCCGAAGGACTCGGTACCGACGCTGAAGTGCTGCGGCGCGATGATCCCGACCAGGGTGCCCCAGCCGATGACGTGCAGGGCGAGCACGAAGCCGGCCATCCCGCCGACCCTGATCCACTCCTGCCGTGTCATGGAGCCCCGGACACGGCGCCAGGCCGAGCGCTTGGCGTCGGCCTGGGCGGGGAGGGACGGAACGGAACCAGGGGCGGCCGTCATCGGGAGGTGACATCCTTCGGTCGAGCAATGGGCAGCTGCCATCGGCAGCCTTGTGCCATCCTCCCGTACTTGCAAATCATGCGCATCAACGCCCGCGACAGGCCTTCACCAAGAGAATCCCATGGAAAGGTAAAGGCCGGTGCGGCGGTCAGACGGCCGCCAGCAGTCCGCTCCCCAGCCAGTCCTTGGCGTTCCGCACGCCCGGCAGGGCGAAGAAGTAGCCGCCGCCGGTCGGCGAGATGTAGTCGACCAGGGGCTCGTCGATGAGCCGGGTCTGGGTGGCCTCGAACTGGCGCCGGACGTCCTGGTTGTAGCAGCAGAAGACCAGGCCCATGTCGAGGTTGCCGACGCTGTCGACGCCCCGGTCGTAGTTGTAGCCGCGGCGCAGGATGCGGGAGCTGTCGGTCTTCGCGGTGCGCGGGTTGGCGAGCCGGATGTGGGCGTCCAGCGGGATGGCGTTGCCCTTCGGGTCCTTGGCGTACTGCGGGATGTCGGTCTCCTTGGCGCCGTCCAGCGGGGCGCCGGTGTCCTTGCGGCGGCCGAACATCAGCTCCTGCTCGCTGAGCGAGACCCGGTCCCAGAACTCGACGAGCATCCGGATGATCCGGACGACCTGGTAGCTGCCGCCCGTCGTCCAGGCCGGTTCGCCCTGCCCCTCGCCGACCCAGATCAGCCGGTCGGTCTCGCGGGCGGAGGCGACGTCCGGGTTGGCTATGCCGTCCTTGAAGCCGAGCAGGTTGCGCTGGGCGCCGGTGGGGCGCGGGGCGTTCTGGAAGCCGTCGATCCGCCACCTGATCTGCATGGCGCCGCGGGTGTGCTTGGCGATGTCGCGCAGGGCGTGCAGCACGGTGTCCGTGCTGTCGGCGCAGATCTGGAGGGAGAGGTCGCCGTGGCACTCGGCGGCCTTCAGGTTGTCGTTGGGGAAGGTCCGCATCGGCGTCAGCCGGGCCGGCTTCGCCTTCGCGAGGCCGTAGCGGTCGTCGAACAGGGAGGCACCGACGCCGACGGTGACGGTCAGCGCGTCGGAGGGGACCTCGGGGCCGAGGATGCCGTTGTCGGCGGGCGGGGCGCCGACGCCGAGGTCCTCGGGGGTGCCGCCGGAGGTGAGGAAGCGGGCCCGCTCGGTGATCGTCTTCAGCAGGTCGGTGAGTCCCTGCCGGTCGTCGGCGATGACGTCGAGGGAGACGAAGGTGGCGGCGGCCGGGGCCGGGGTGAGGATGCCGGCCTGGTGGACGCCGTGGAAGGGGACCTTCGCGGTGCCGGTCGCGTCGGCGGCCTGAGCCTCGGCGGTGCCGCCGGCCTGGCTCAGCGCGAAGCCGCCGCCGGCCAGGACCGCGCCCGCGGCCCCGGCGCCCAGCGCGGTCCGCACGAAGGAGCGGCGGCCGGTGCCCATCGGGCAGGACGGGGTGTCGGCAGCGGACATCGGAGGGTTCCCTTCGTCGTACGGGTGCGGGTGCTGTGCGGGGTTCATCAGGCGGACTTCCTGATCTCCAGGAGGTCCGGCACCGGGGCGAGGTCCTCCAGGAGCTGGCCGGTGGCACCGGCGATCCGCTGCCGGGCGGCGGTGTCGAGCTGCTCGACCGGGGTCCAGGTCGCGCCCTGGTGCCGGGCGTCCAGGAGCTGCTGGAGGCGGGCGATGTCCGCGTCGACGGCCGGCAGCAGCTTCGGCGCCCGGGTGGTGAGGAGCGGGCGCAGAACGGTCAGCAGCTCGCGGGTGCCGGCGAGGTTGGCGTTCGCGGTGGCGAGGTTGGTGCCGCTGCCCTCGTCGGTGTCGGCGGTCAGCTCGAACTGGAGGGTGTTCTCCAGGATCTCGTGGGCGCGCAGCGGCAGGTCGCCCGGGTCGAAGTCCTGGGTGGGGAACGCCTTCTGGAGCCCGGCGGCCGCGACCGCGAGCGCCTGGACCGGCGCCTTCAGCTGCCCGGCGGTCTGTGCGTGCCACAGCCCGTACTCGACCCGGTGGAACCCGGCGAAGTCCTTGTCGGCCACCCCGCCCGGGAGGCCGTCGGCCCGCCCGTTGATCTTCTGGTCGTAGTCCTCGAAGGTGCCGTAGGCGGCGCCGAGGGAGGCATAGGTGAGGTGGGCGGTCAGCCAGTCGGTGCGGGCCTTGGCGAGGTGGTTGCCCGCGATGTCGTCCTGGAGCGTGCGGGTCTGCGCGACGAGGGTGGCCAAACCCTGTTCGACGTAGGCCTTGTACGCGGTCAGGGGTGCCGCGAGGTCGTTCTCGGAGACCGGTACGACCGCCTTGGTGCTGCCTCCGCCGCCGCTGACGGTGACCGGCTGCGAGGTGACGGCCTTGCCGCTGGAGGGGACGCAGCGCCAGGCATAGGTGCCGCCGGCGACCGTGGCGACCAGGTCGCGGGTGGTGCCGGGGGCGAGGCCCTCGACCTCGCCGTAGACCGCGTTGCTGCTCGGGTCGATCAGGTACACCTCGGCGGTCTTGCTGCCGGTGTTCTGCATCCGGAAGGTCTGCCGGCCCGGCTTGGGCGCGGTGAAGCCCTTGCCGCACTCGGTCCCGGAGACGGCGACGGTCTGCCCGCCGCTCGGCTTGGGCCGGGCGAAGGCGACGACGAGCCCGGCGATCACGGCGGGGACGGTGACCACGGCCACGGGCACCACCCAGGCGGGCCTGCGCCGTGGGTCCCCGGCGGGCCGCGGGGCGGGCGCGGCGGCGGCCGGCTTCGGCGTACCGGCACGCACCCCGCGCACGAAGAGGGTCATCACCACGGCGAGATAGGCGGCGTACCCGGTCACCTGCAGCCAGGTCATCGTCGGCGTGATGTTGAGGACGCCCTGGAGGAGGGTGCTGTACCAGGAGCCCGCGTCGATGTGGCCGCTGAGGTCGACGGCGTAGGCGGTGCTGCCGGGGAGGACGCCGCCCTCCTGGAGGTCGCGGAGTCCGTAGCCGAGGACGCCGGCCGCGATCACGATCAGGACGGCGCCCGTGTAGGTGAAGAACCTCGTGAGGTTGATCTTCAGGACGCGCCGGTACAGGCCCCAGCAGAGGCCGGCCGCCAGGACCAGGCCGATCCCGGCGCCGGTCAGGGGGCCGGCGGACTCGCCGGCCGCCTTGGCCGTGGTCCACAGGAACAGCGCGGTCTCCAGGCCCTCACGGCCGACCGCGAGGAACGAGGTGAGGACCAGGACGCCCGAGCCCATGGCCAGGGCGCCGGTGACCTTCTCCTTGATCTCGCCGGCGAGGCTGCGGGCCGAGCGGCGCATCCAGAAGACCATCGCGGTGACGAAGGCGACCGCGATCACGCTGAGGGTGCCGCCGAAGGCCTCCTGGGCGGTCGCCGAGAGGGAGGCGGCGGTGAAGGTGAGCACCGCGCCGAAGCTCATCGCCAGCGCGATCGCCGCCAGTACGCCCGTCCACACCTGCGGCAGGCGGTTCCTCGCCTCGGCCCGCACCAGCGTGGCGACGAGGATCGAGACGATCAGCCCGGCCTCGAGACCTTCCCTCAGCCCGATCAGAAAACTAGGAAACGCGTCGTCCCACATCCGTCGCAGCCCTCCCCGGCAGGCCCGTCCCCGCCCTTTGGCTCGAACTTAGTGAAGGCATGCCTTACTCCGCCGACCATGATGACTACACCCGTGTAGTCAGTCGGTCATGAACTGGCAATGGTGCGGCAAAGGCCGCGACCGGACACGGGCGCGACCCCGCGGGAACACCGACGGGACGCCGATCGTCTACATTCGGGTAGACCGTCTACACCTTCGTAGTCACCGGATTGTCGTAGTCAGCGGAAAGGGCCGTCGTCGGCGTCATGGCACGCAAGAGGACCGCGGAGTTCGCGGGGAGCGTCGCGTTCGGGGCCTGGGCGGCGTTCACGGTGCTGGCCCTGGTCGTGACCGGGCGGCACGGCGTCCCGCTCGGCCCGGACCGCACGCTGCTGGCCTGGTCCCTCGCCCACCGGCCGGACGTGGCGGTGGCCGTGGCCCGCGGGATCACCGCGACCGGCACCGGGGTCGTGCCGTACGCCCTGGTCGTGGCGGCCGGGGTGGCCGTGGGCCGCACCCGGCGGCAGCGGCTGGTCGCCGCGCTGCTCGGCGCGGGTTGCCTCGCCCTGGGCCAGACCGCCCGGAGCGCGCTGATGGAGCTGATCGGCCGGGCCCGGCCGCCGCAGGCCGACTGGCAGACGTCGGCCTCCGGCTGGTCGTTCCCCTCCGGGCACAGCACCACGGCCGCGCTGACCGCCGGCCTCCTGGTCCTCGCGATCCGGTGGCGGGCCCCGCACGGCCGTACGCCCTGGTGCGTGGCCGTCGCCTGCTGGGGGCTCGCCGTCGGGGCCACCCGGGTGTTCCTCGGCGTGCACTGGTGCACCGACGTGCTGGGCGGCTGGCTGTTCGCCGTCGGGTGGCTCGGGATCTGCGTGTGCGCGGCGGCCCGGTGGGTTCCGCACACCTGGCTGGCGGACGAGATACCGGAGAGACCGGTGGCCGCGCCGTGAGTCAGGACGTGGCGCGGGGTCCGTCCGGGCGGGTGCGGCGCTGGTCGACCATCTCCCGCGTCAGGTCCGCCGTCTCGGACTCCGGCAGCCGTTCGAAGCCGTCCTCCGTGATGACCGAGACCAGCGGGAAGATCCGCCGGTTGAGGTCGGGACCGCCGGTCGCCGAGTCGTCGTCGGCCGCGTCGTAGAGTGCCTGGAGCGCGGCCAGGGCGGCCTCGCGGCGGGTGAGGCCGGGACGGTACAGCTTCTTCAGCGCGCCTCCGGCGTACGGCGAGCCGCTGCCCTCGGCGTGGAAGGCGCGCTTCTCGTAGAGGCCGCCGGCGACGTCGAAGCTGAAGATGCGGCCGCGTGCCCCCGCCGGCGCCTTGGGGTCGTATCCGGCGAGCAGCGGAACGACGGCGAGGCCCTGCATGGCCTGGCCGAGGTTCTCGCGGATCATCGCGGCGAGTCGGCTCGCCTTGCCGTCGAGGGTCATGGGGATGCCCTCGATCTTCTCGAAGTGGGTCAGTTCAACCTGGTAGAGCTTGACCATGTCGAGGGCCAGCCCCACGGTGCCGGCGAAGGCGACCGCGGTGTGGTCGTCCGCGGGGTGCACCTTCTCCAGGTCGCGCTGGGCGATGAGGTTGCCCATGGTGGCCCGGCGGTCGCCGGCGATCAGGACGCCGTCGCGGTAGGCGAGGGCGAGGACGGTGGTGCCGTGCGCCACGGCGTCGGGCGCGACGGCCGTACCGGGCGGCAGCGGGCTGCGGGTGGGCAGCAGTCCGGGCCGGTGGGCGGCGAGGAAGCGGGCGAAGGACGAGGTCCCCGGCGTGAAGAACTCCTCCCCCAGGCGGCCCCCGGTCTCGTGCGCTGGCATACCAGTCCCCCTCCTGCCGGCCGACGACACCGGACTCCTACCTGACACGGGGCGCCGGGAAACGCCCGCCCGGTCACAGCGCCCGGCGGCGGACCAGCCACCCGAGCACCAGCAGGCCCGGCAGCAACGGCAGCCACACCGTCAGCAGCCGGTAGCCGAGCACGGCGGAGGCGGCCGCGGCGGCCGGGGTCCCGGAGGCGGTGAGGGCGAACGCGAGGGCCGCGTCGAGGGAGCCCAGGCCGCCCGGGGTGGGCAGCAGCGCGGCGGCGCCGCTGGCGGCGAGGTAGAGCAGCGCCACCCGGGCCGGCGACAGCGGCAGCCCGACCGCCCGGGTCACGGCGAAGAGCACCAGCGCGTGCAGCCCGGCGAAGGCCAGCGAGCCGCCCCACAGCGCGGCCGCGCGGACCGGGCGGGCGTGCAGGGCCCGGATGTCGGCGGCCACGGCGGCCACCGCGCCCCGGCAGCGGGGCCACACCCGGGCCCGGAGCAGCACCGCGCCGAGCACGACCGCGGAGGTCACCGCGAGGAGGACGGGCCCGGACACGTGCGGGATCCGCAGCAGCCCCGGGCACGCGGGGGCGAGGGCCGCGATCAGGGCCAGCCGGACCACCGCGCCGGAGGCCGCCTTGACCGCGAGGGCCGACGCGCCGCGGCCCGCCGGGAGTCCGCAGCGCATCAGGAACCGCAGGTTCACCGCGCCCGCCCCGAGCCCGGCGGGCAGCACGTGGTTGGCGGCCGACGCGGCGAACTGTGCGGCGACCAGCCGCCCGCCGGGCAGCCGGCACGTGACCGCGCCCTGCTGGGCGAGTGCGGAGGACGCCCACGTCCCGACCGCCGCCACGGCCGCCACCAGCAGCCACCCCTGGTCGGCGCCGGCCAGCCGGACCGCCCCGTGCGCCACGACCGGCCAGTGCCGCCGGACCAGCCAGCCCGCGCCGAGCAGCAGCACCAGGCAGGCGGCGCTCTGCCAGTAGAGTCCCCGGCGGCCCATGACGGGCGTGGCGTTCACGTTCGGGACCATCGAGGCACCCCCCCTGTTCCCCTGCGGCGCGCAGGACCCTCCATGGACTCAGGGACAAACACTGACAAATTAACCGGACTTACCGGTGGAGGCAGCGCGGGTACGTCCATACGAACGGCGGCACTACGCGCTGTAAGGTTGTGGCATGGCTGGCACAGGGTCCCGCGGCAGGACGGAGCGGCGCAGCGCCGGAGAGCTGGAGAGCGAGGTCCTGGCGGCCCTGTGGGCGACCGAACACCCGTTGACCCCGGCCGAGATCCAGACCGAGATCGGCGGCGGGCTCGCCTACAACACGGTCCACACCATCCTGAAGCGGCTCTACGACAAGGGCCTGGTGCTGCGGGACGCCGACGGCCGGCGCGGTGCGTACCGGCCGGCGAAGAACGCGGCCGAGCTGACCGCCGAGGCCATGCACGAGGCCCTGGACCGGGGCCCGGACCCGATCGCCGCGCTCCAGCAGTTCGTGTCCGGGCTGAGTCCGGAGGAGGAGCGGGCGCTGCGGAACCTGTTCGCCGGAGGCGGCGCATGAGGTTCGACGTCTACACCCCGCTGCTGGTCTCCCTGCTGCTGCCCCTGGTCAGCCCGGTGGTCGGCCGCCGGATGGCACCCGCGCTGGCGGCACGCGTCCTGGCGTCCGCCGCCGTGCTGACCGCGGCCGCGGCCACCTGGTCGCTGATCCTCCTGACGACGGCCCTGCTGGGCGACGCCCCGCCGGTGGTCCGGGAGGCCCACGAGGACGGGCGCCCGCTGGCCGACCCGGTGCCCGAGGTGATCGGCGTCGCCGCCTGCCTGGCGCTGGTCGTGGTGGTCTGGCGGGTGCAGCGGGCGGTGCGTGCCGAGCGGCGCACCCGGCGGGCGCTGCGGCGGCTGTGCGAGGGGCATCCGCGGGACACCGAACTGGTGGTGGCGGCCTGCGAGGTGCCGCAGGCGTTCGCGATCCCGGGCCGGCCGGGCCGCATCCTGGTCACCTCGGCGATGCTGGGCGCGCTGGCACCGGCGGAGCGGCGGGTGCTGCTGGCCCACGAACGGGCCCATCTGCGGCACCGGCACGGCCGCCTGGTGACGGCGGTGACGCTCGCCGCGGCCGCGAACCCGCTGCTCGGCCCGGTCCGGTCCGCCGTGACCTTCCTGGTGGAGCGATGGGCGGACGAGCAGGCTGCCACCGAGGTCGGGGACCGCGGGACCACCGCCCGGGCACTGGCCCGCGCGGCTCTCAGCGCGGGCCGCGCCACGCGCCCGGCCTGCGCCCTCAACTTCACGGACCGCGCGGTCACGCGCCGGATCGCGGCGCTGCAGACGACTCCGCCGCCGTATCTCTGGCCGGCCGCGGCAGCGGTTCTCGCCCTGGGCGCGCTGGCGGCCCTGTTCGCGGCGGACGCGACGAGCGATCTGGTGGGGCTGCTCTGGAACGTGCTGACCTGACCGGTCGGCGGTCAGCCGGGGGTGGGTGCGAGCCGGAACACCGGCCAGCCGATCTCGGTGCGCCAGGCGGCCGGGTCCGGGTCGTCGCGCGGGCCGACGAGATAGGTCTCGTGCACCGGACCGTCGACCGCCAGGGCGTGGTCGACCACCCAGGCGCCGAGCCGGCCGTAGGTGACGTCGATGTCGTCATGCGGTCCGGGATGGACGACCACGGCATGCTCGCCGGCCGGGAGATCCACCGGTCGTACCCGGCCCCGGGCCGGCGGGTCGGCCACGGGCCGGTGGACCAGCGCCGTTCCCCGGCCGCGGGTGAACAGCTCGTTGGCGTAGCACCCGCCCGGCGGCCCCAGTACCGGCAGACCGGCGATCGCGGCGTCGAGTTCGGCCATCGCCCCGTCGTACCAGGAGGTCACCTCCTCGTGGCCGACGACGTCCTCGATCCCGGCGACCGTTCTGGCCGGCACCGGGCGGAGCTCGACCCGCAGACCGCCGCCGTCGGGGCGCAGCAGGTTCCGCAGGGAGACCACAGCGGCTCGGGTGCGGTCCAGTTCCGCCTCCAGCCGCCGCATGTGCTCACCGGCCAGGTCCGCGCGCTCCGCGGGGTCCTCGGTGGCGAGGATCTTGGCCACGTCGGCCAGCGGCACGTCCAGTTCCCGCAGCCGGTGGATCACCTGCGCGGTGGGGATCTGGTCGCTTGAGTACCAGCGGTAGCCGCTGACGGGGTCCACCGTGGCGGGCTCCAGCAGCCCGGACTCGTGGTGGCGACGCAGGGTCCGCACGCTCAGGTGGGTCAGCTGCGCGAACTCGCCGATCGTCAATCCGCGGGACATTCCCCCAGTGTGCATCCGCCGGACCCGACACGCTTGACCCTCTCCCCGGGAGAGACCCCATGGTGATCGACATGAGCCGCCCGATCGGCTCACGCAGGGCACCCGATCAACTCACCCGAGGCACCCCATGACCGACAGCACCGTTCGTATCGGCATCACCGAGCTGCCCGCGGCCGTCCGGCAGTTCGTCACCGCGCTCGACACCCGGGACACCACCGCGGTGCCCGGGCTCCTGACCCCGCAGGCGAGCGTGACGGACGAGGGCCGCACCCACACCGGCATCCCCTCGATCACCGAGTGGATGGCCAACGCCGCTTCCGAGTTCACCTACACCACCACGCCGGTGTCCGCCGAGCGCACCGGCACCGACCGGTTCACCCTCACCCAGCACCTGGAGGGCGACTTCCCCGGCGGCAGCGTCGATCTCGACTACCGCTTCACCCTCGACGGCACGCTGATCAGCAGCCTGGTCATCGCCCCCTGACACGCCACCGCCCTTCCCTCTCGGTGGATCCAAGGAGAAGCACTGTGAAGACATGGTTCATCACCGGCGGTACCGGTGGTTTCGGCAGGGCTTATGCCGACGTCGCGCTGGAGCGCGGCGACAACGTCGTACTGACCGCCCGCCGGCCCGGGCAGCTCAAGGAATGGGCCGACCTGCACGGCGCCGGGGCGCGCGAGCGGATCCTGCTGCTGGAGCTGGACACCACCGACCCCCGGCAGGTCCGGGACACGGTCCGGGCCGCGGAAGCGCACTTCGGCGGGATCGACGTGCTGGTCAACAACGCCGGCCGCGGTTGGTACGGGTCGGTGGAGGGCTCCCCGGAGGCGGACGTACGCCGGTCCTTCGAGCTGAACTTCTTCTCCGTCGTCGACCTGGTCCGCGCGGTGCTTCCGGGAATGCGGGAGCGGCGCGGCGGATGGATCGTCAACATGTCCTCGGTCGCCGGGATCGCGAGCGTGCCCGGTTTCGGTTTCTACAGTGCCGCCAAGTTCGCGGTGGAGGGCATGACGGACGCGCTGCGCACCGAGGTGGAGCCGTTCGGTGTCCGGGTCCTCGCCGTGGAGCCGGGAGCGTTCCGCACCCGGGCCTACGCCGGCTTCGCCGAGGAGCCGGTGACGGAGACCGTGGCGGCCTACCGGGCGTTCGTGGAGACGGTGCGGGCGGCCATGGTCGGTCAGGACGGCCGCCAGCCCGGCGATCCCCACCGCGGCGTCAGGGCCGTGGCCGACGCCATGGGCCAGGACTCCCCGCCCCGCCGCATCGTCCTGGGCAGCGCCGGCTACGACGCCGTCCACGACCGGCTGCGCGGCGCCCTGGACGAGCTGCGCGCCCAGGAGACCGCCTCCCGCGCCGCGGACTTCCCGCCGGCGGCGTAGGCGCTCAAGGAGCGCCGGGCCCACGGCCGTCTGCTCAGGTCGGCTCAGGCGTTGGGGCGCTTGCCGTGATTGGCCTTCTTCTTCTTGCGGGCGCGTCGCTTGTTCCCTCGTTTGGCCATGGCGCACATCTCCCTGATCCGTCGTTTCACATGCCCCGTCAGTCTAGATTCGCCTCGATATGTCCGCATCAAGGGACGCGGACCGAGACCCTCAGGCCGGCCGGTTCGGTGCCCGGTGTGGTGGCTGCTGCGGAGCCGGGCCCGGGCGGGCCGGGGGCACCGCGCGCACGGCGGGGCTGTCGGTGCCGACCGCCACCGGCTCCCCGTGGTGGTACACGGTGAGCGGCGGGCCGTCGACGAGGGTGTACGTCGCCTTGTCGGCGCCGATCTCCACCCGCAGCCTGCTGCCGCGCAGCTGCAGGCTGAAGGCGAGCCGGCGCAGCCGCTCCGGCAGCCGGGGGGCGAACCGGGCCCCGTCGTCGTAGTGGCGCAGCCCGCCGAAGCCGGCCACCAGGGCCATCCAGGTGCCGGCGAGGGAGGCGATGTGCAGTCCGTCGCGGGTGTTGTGCTCCAGGTCGTCGAGGTCCATCAGCGCGGCCTCGGCCGTGTAGGCGTGGGCGAGCGTGAGGTGCCCGGCCTGGGCGGCGACGACGGCCTGGCAGCAGGCGGACAGCGAGGAGTCGCGGACGGTCAGCGGCTCGTAGTAGGCGAAGTTGCGGGCGATGTGCTCCTCGTCGAAGTACGCCTCGCAGGTGTACATCGCCAGCACCAGGTCGGCCTGTTTGACGACCTGTTTGCGGTAGAGGTCGAAGTACGGGAAGTTCAGCAGCAGCGGGTACTGCTCGGGGCGGGTGCTCTCGAAGTCCCAGCGCTGGTAGCGGGTGAACCCGGCGTGCTGTTCGTGCACGCCCAGCTCGTGGTTGTAGGGGATGTGCACGGACTCCGCGGCGTCCCGCCAGGCGGCGCTCTCCTCCGCGTCGACGCCGAGCTCCGCGGCCTGCCGCGGGTGGCGTTCGACGGCGTCGGCGGCGGCCAGCAGGTTCGCCCGGGCCATCAGGTTGGTGTACGTGTTGTCGTCGGCGACCGCGCTGTACTCGTCGGGCCCGGTGACGCCGTCGATGTGGAAGGCGCCGCGGCTGTCGTGGTGGCCGAGCGAGCGCCACAGCCGGGCGGTCTCCACGAGCAGCTCGACGCCGGTGTCCCGTTCGAAGTCGGTGTCGCCGGTGGCGGCGACGTACCGGACCACCGCGTCGGCGACGTCGGCGTTGACGTGGAAGGCGGCGGTGCCGGCCGGCCAGTAGGCGGAGCCCTCCGGTCCCGCGATGGTCCGCCAGGGGAACGCGGCCCCGTTCAGGCCCAGTTGGGCGGCCCGCTCGCGGGCGGCGGGGAGCGTGTTGTGGCGCCAGCGCAGCGCCTCGGCGACGGCGCCCGGGGCGGTGTGGGTGAGGACGGGCAGCACGAACATCTCGGTGTCCCAGAAGGCGTGCCCGTCGTACCCGGAGCCGGTGAGGCCCTTCGCGGGTATCGCCCGCTGTTCGGCGCGCGCCCCGGCCTGGAGCACGTGGAAGAGGGCGAAGCGGACGGCCTGCTGGACCTCCTCGTCGCCGTCCACCTCCACGTCGGCGCGGGACCAGAAGTCGTCCAGGTAGCCGCGCTGGTCGTCGGCGAGCCCCTGCCAGCCCTCGTGGGCGGCGGCCGCGAGCGCCGCGTCCACCTGGTCCGCCATGGCGGGCAGCGAGCGCACCCCGGACCAGCCGTGGGCGACGAACTTCTCCACCCGCAGCCGCTGACCGGGCTCCAGGACCGAGGTGACGGTCAGCCGGGCCACGTCCACGCCGCTCTCGGCGCGCACCGTGGTCCGTTCGGGACCGGAGACCGTGTGGTCGGCGGCGACCGCGACCCGCAGTCCGCTGCGCCGGGTCCGGTGCACGAGCCGCAGCCGGTGACCGGAGGCGAAGTCGTCCTCCTGCTCCAGCGGCGACTGCAGCGCGAGCGCCGCACGGGGGTCACCGTTGGACTCGGGCAGCTGCTCGTTGGCGACCAGTTCGGACTGGACCACGATCCGGCAGCGGCGGTCGACGGCCTCCACCTCGTAGGAGACGGCGGCGATCGCCCGCTGGGTCAGCGACACCAGCCGGGTCGAGCGCACCCGCACGGTGGAGCCGGCCGGCGAGGTCCACTCGCAGGTCCGCTCCAGGACGCCCCGGCGCAGGTCGAGGACCCGCTCGTGGGCGACGAGCCGGCCGTAGCGCAGGTCGAAGGGTTCGTCGTCGACGAGCAGCCGCAGGATCTTGCCGTTGGTGACGTTGATGACGGTCTGCCCGGACTCGGGGTAGCCGTAGCCGGCCTCGGCGTACGGCAGCGGGTGCACCTCGTGCACGCCGTTGAGGTAGCTGCCCGGCAGGCCGTGCGGCTCCCCCTCGTCGAGGTTGCCGCGCCAGCCGACGTGCCCGTTGGACAGCGCGAACACCGACTCGCTCTGCGCGAGCACGTCGAGGTTGAGCCGCGTCTCGCGGACCGCCCAGGGTTCCACGGCGTACGACCGGTGGGTGATCACTCCTTGCCTCCCAGCTCCGCGAGGTCCTTCACGACGGTGTCCGCGCCGTGCGCGTACAGGGCGTCGGTCTGCCCGACGCGGTCCACGCCGACGACGTACCCGAAGCGGCCCGCGCGACCCGCGTCCATCCCGGCGAGGGCGTCCTCGAAGACCGCGGCCGCGGCCGGTTCGACCCCGAGGTCGCGGGCGGCGGCCAGGAAGGTGTCCGGGTGCGGCTTGCCGGGGAGGTGCCGCTCGGCGGCCACGACACCGTCGATCCGGACGTCGAAGAAGTGCTCGGCGCCGATCGAGCGCAGTACGTCACGGCAGTTGGCGCTGGAGGAGACGATCGCGGTGCGCAGCCCGTGCGCGCGGACCGCCTCCAGGTAGCGCAGGGTGCCGTCGTAGGCCTCGACGCCCTGGGTGCGGATCTTCGCCAGCAGCAGTTCGTTCTTGCGGTTGCCGAGGCCGTGCACGGTCGGGGCGTCCGGTGGGTCGTCCGGGGTGCCCTCGGGCAGGTGGATGCCGCGGGAGTCGAGGAAGGCACGGACCCCGTCGGCGCGCGGGCGTCCGTCGACGTACTCGTCGTAGTCGTCCGCGTCGAAGGGCCGCTGTCCGTCGTAGCCGTGCAGGAAGGCGTCGAAGGTCTCCTTCCAGGCCGCGGCGTGCACGACGGCCGTCTTGGTGACGACCCCGTCGAGGTCGAAGAGACAGGCCTGGATGGTGTCGGGCAGACCGAGTGCAGTCATGTCCCGCATCTTCCCCACCGGACGGCTTCGAGGGGGTGGCGCCCGCCACATTCCGGGCCCGGTGTCACACTTTTTGCGTGCCGCTGACTTTCGACGACCTTCTCGACCGCGCCCGTTCACTCGCCGGACGGGCCCCGCGCGCGCTCCTCGGCATCGCGGGCAGCCCCGGCGCCGGCAAGACGACGCTCGCCGAACACCTGGTGCGGGAGCTGAACGGCGCCGGTGAGCCGTGGGCCGCGCACGTGCCGATGGACGGTTTCCACCTGGCCGACGTCGAGTTGGACCGCCTCGGCCTGCGGGACCGCAAGGGGGCGCCCGCGACCTTCGACGCGGCCGGGTACGCGGCGCTGCTGCGGCGGTTGCGCGCGGAGACGGACACCGTGGTGTACGCGCCGGGCTTCGAGCGGGTCCTGGAGCAGCCGCTCGCGGGCGCGATCCCGGTCCTGCCGACGGCCCGGCTGGTGGTGACGGAGGGCAACTACCTGCTGCTGGCGGACGGTTTGTGGGCGCGGGTGCGGCCGGCCCTGGACGAGGTGTGGTTCTGCGAGATCGACGAGGGCGAGCGGGTACGGCGGCTGGTCGCCCGGCACGAGGAGTTCGGCAAGACGCACGACCAGGCGGTGGCCTGGGTGGCGCGCACCGACGAGCGCAACGCCGCCCTGGTCGCCACCACCCGGGACCGGGCGGACCTGGTGGTGCCGGAGACGGCGCTGCGCGCGCCCTACGACGCGGGCAGCGGTCGCTGAACTGAGCGCTCCACCGGCTGTGCCGCGATCTGCCGTCTGCCGACTGCGGCGCCGTCGTGGCTTGTCGCGCAGTTCCCCGCGCCCCTTCGGGGCGCTGCCGAAGCCCTCAGCAAGCAGCGAGCGCCAGCTCGGGCACGCCATGGGCGTCCTCGGCCCCGATGACGGCCGTGAACGCCTCGGTGTGCACGGTGAGGTCCCCCTCGAACGTCGGCGTGAAGTCACCGCCGGGCCCGTACCGCACGGCGAACACGTGCAACGACTCCGGTGCGCCCGGCGCCGGTTCGGCCTCGTACGCCGTGGAGTCGACCAGGTGGCGCCAGCCCTCGTCCGGGTTGCCGTAGCCGCGCGGGTCCGCGGCGAGGGCGAACGCGGCCTGTTCCTGGGTGAGTTCGGCGCGCGCGTCGAAGTGGTCGGCGCCCGGTGCCGAGGGGTGCGTGAGCCGCAGGGCGCCCGCCGAGACGAGCTCGCCCTCGGCGACCCGGCGCACCCGGTCGCCGTCGTCCGCCGCGTAGGGCAGCCCGGCCAGCAGGTACGGCGCCCCGCCGAGCCGTTCCACGGCCACCGTCACCCACAGCCGGGTGCCGTCCGTGACGTACAGCGAACGCACGTGGCGCAGCACGTGGTCGCGGCCCACGACCGGCTTGCCGACCAGCTTGGCGGTCAGGCCGTCGGCGTGGACGTCCCGGACCCGGACCTCGCCCATCGGCCTGCAGTACACGAAGCCGTCCAGGACCGGGCCGAAGCCGTGCTGGCGGTCGACCGCCGCCGGCAGGTAGTAGGTGCCGGCGGCCTCGACCAGGGACGGGGTCATCCGGCTGTCGAAGGCCACCGACACGGAGCCCGCGCGGAGTTGGTGGCGGGCCGGGGCGGTCGACGGGTCGCGGTGCCAGGGGGTGGGGTCCTGGATCTGCCAGACCAGCATCCAGGCGAAGTGCCCGTCGACACCGCCGTCCGGCTTGACCGCGTGCCGGCCCCAGTTGGTGTCGCCACGGTAGCGGCCCAGGTCGGAGCCGATCCGAGCGCCGAAGTAGCGCAGCCCTAGGACGGATTCGAAGCCGGAGTGCTGTTCGCTGTAACGGGGGCCGCCGTTGTCGAAGCCGCCGCCCGGCAGGCGGGCGTCGATGTACCGGGCGAGTGCGTCACCGTCCTCGGCGAACATCTCCGCCCCGCTGATCCGGTGGGCCTGGGCGAGGAAGGACAGGGAGATCGGGCCGTAGTTGTTGTCGTAGGCGCCGCCGTGCTCGGGCGGGAGCAGGGCACCCCGGTCGAGGACCCGGTGGGCGCGGATCTTCTCGGCGTACAGGGCCAGCGCCCGCTCGCGGAGCGGCGCCGCCTCCTCCGGCGGTACGTGCCGGGCCAGCATCAGCCCGCCGACCACGCACCCGATCGCCTGGTTGCCGGCCTCCTGCGGGTTGAAGAAGGTGGCCTCGGTCAGCCAGCGCCAGTATCCGCGGCCCAGCTCGACCAGTTCGGCGCGCTGTCCGTCGTCGACGAGGCCGTCCGCGAGGTCGAGGAGGTCGACGGTCTGGAGCAGCGCCCAGACCGTGCTCGGCCAGTCGCCGATCGGGTGCGCGCCCGCCGCCAGCACGTAACGGGCGTACGGCAGGCCGGAGTCGCGGACGGTGAGGTTCGGGTAGCCGGGGTTGTCCTCGGTGTAGACCCGTTCGCGCAGGTGGAAGGCGAGGCTGCGGCGCACCGCCTCCGGCAGCCGCGGGTCCTTGGACCGCTGCCAGGCGAGGGCCAGCAGGGAGGTGACGCCGAGGGAGGTGTCGCCGATGTCGTCGTCGGCGTCGGGGTGTTCGAGGTTGCCCGCGGGGGTGAGGCGGGCCAGGGCCTGTTCGACGACGTCGGCGAGGACCGCGTCGTACGCCTCGGGGGTGGACGGCAGGTCGTGCAGCGGGCCGAGCTGGCGCGGCAGATGCATCGGAGGAGGTCAGCCCTTCGTGCCGGAGGTGGCCATGGTGTGGGTCGTCGGGGTCAGTGGGCGGGTGCGGGCCGGTGGGCGCGCAGGGCGACGGTCAGGGTCTGCGGGCCGTGACCGCCTATGTAGACGCGGTTCCCCGTTGTCGCGTCGGTGCCTCCCGCCACGGTGTGGTCCTGGCCCGGGTCGTACCGCAGTATCTCGCCGAGGTCCGGTCCGGCGAGCGGTCCGCCCGCCTCGACGGCGGCCTCGACCCCGATCTCGTCGTCGCCGACGCGGTAGGTCAACGGCTCGGTCGTCAGGCACCAGCGTCCGTCGCCGAGCGGCACGGCGCCCTGCGGCTCGCCGCCCGGCCGGAAGGTCAGTTCGAGGGCCCAGGGCACCGATGGGCCGCTGATGTCGATCCGCAGGTCGGCCCCGTCCTCCCGCAGGTCGACCTCGACTCGGGTCGTGTGGGAGATCTCGTCCTGAGGGCGGTCGGGGAAGGCCATCGACGCGGAGAAGCGGCCCTCGTCCGACAGGCGGTAGGCGCCGTCGTCGCGCCTCCGGTCCTTCGGGAGCGGCTGGTAGTAGGCGGTGGTGAGGGTCTGGGTGAGCCGGTACCGGTTGCCGGCGAGCTGTTCCATGTCGGCGGCGCGGAACGGGCCCAGGTCGAAGAACACCCGCGAGAGGCGGACCGCGTCGAGGACGGCGGCACCGGCGAACATGCGCAGGAAGGTGGGGTTGCAGGCGAGACCCGAGCGGATGCGCCGGTGCTCGGGCACGTCGGAGCCGCCGTACACCACGGTGTGCGCGGTGGCCGAGACGTGTGCGGCGAGGCGTGCGGTGGAGAGGTACCGGTCACGCGGGAGCTGCTCCGCGTCCGGGGCCGGCAGGGCGCGGCACAGATCCGGGGTGAGGAGGGTCTGGGCGAGCAGGTCGGGGTCGTCGATGCCGTCGGCGGCCGCCAGGCGGGCCGCGCGGGCGAAGTCGCCCCGGCCGGTGCGGATCGCGAACAGCCGGTAGTGCGGCAGATAGGGCCACAGCGCGAACGACAGCTTCTGGTCCTGGCGGCGCGAGTGGACGGTCTCCACCGTGCCGTCCGGCCTGATCAGGTCCAGGGTCGTGGCGAGGTTGCGTTCGACGGCGTCCAGCAGGTCGGTACGCCCGAGCACCTCGGCCAGCAACAGCAGCGACGGGTTGGTCACAAGGGACGCGTAGACGGCACTGCGTTCCGAGTACAGGCCGTCCGCGTCGATGTCGACGCCCTCGGCGAGCCACTCCTCGGCGCGGGCGAGGATCCGGGCGTCCGGGAACGAGCGGTGCAGCCGGGCCAGCGCCGCGGACAGCTCCCAGCGGTGGTTCGGGGTGTGCACCCCGCCGGTCAGGAGAGGGCCGGTGGCGGCGCCCGCGATGTCGGCGAGCGCCGCCGTGACGTCAGCCAGTTCCGGCCCCGCGCCCGCGGCGAGGACGTGCGCGTCGCACACGTCGTTGACGGTGAACGCGGAGTCCGGCGGCGACTGCACGTTGTCGCCGCCCGCGAAGAGGCCGGAGGCCGTCTGCAGGGACCGCAGGGCACGGAGGCAGGTCAGCGCGGCGGCGACGGCCCGCTCGCTGCCGTGCAGGGCCGACTCCGGCGAGCGGTACACCGCAACCAGGGTCTTCACCCGCCGGGCCAGGGCGCGGTGCGGCCCGATGAATTCCGCCGACGGGTCGGCCTCGGGCAGGGCGACCGACCCGTCGGCGGCGAGCACCGCTGCGCGGATGAACTCGTGGTCGAGCAGGGCGGTCAAGGTCAGTCCTTCAGTCCGGCGTTGATGTCGGCGCTCATGACGTACCGCTGGAACACCAGGAAGACGAGGATCAGCGGGATCATGGAGATGACCGATCCGCCCAGCAGCACCGACCAGTTGATGTTCTGCGCCCCGACGAGACTCTGGATGCCGATCTGCACGGTGAACTTGTTGGGGTCGTTCAGCATCAGCAGCGGCCAGATGTAGTCGTTCCACCGCCACTGGAAGGACAGGATGGCGAGGGTCAGCATGATGGGCCGGGAGATCGGCACCATGATCCTCAGGAAGATCGACAGTTCCCGCGCGCCGTCGATGCGGGCGGCCTCGACGAGTTCGTCGGGGACCGTCAGGAAGAACTGGCGGAACATGAAGCAACCGGTGGCGGTGAGCACGGCCGGGAGGATGATGCCGCCGAACGAGTTGTAGAGGCCGAGGTCGCGGACGACCAGGAACTCCGGGGCGAGCATGACCTCGGACGGCAGCATCGTGGTGGCCAGGATGCAGATGAAGAAGGCCTTGAGCCATTTGTTGTCGTACTTGGCCAGGGCGTACCCGGTGCAGCAGCTGACGCCCACCGTGAGGATCGTCGTGATCACGCACACGAGGGCCGTGTTGATGAAGTACTGGGAGAAGTTGGCGCTGTCCCACGCGGCCTTGTAGCCCGACAGGGTGGGGTGGTGCGGGACCACCGTCAGCGGGAGGGAGAAGAGGTCTCCGGCCGGCTTGAAGGAGCTGAGGATGAACCACAGCACCGGCAGCCCGTAGAGGCCCGCCAGGATCCACAGCAGGGTCGTCGCGGGTACCGCGCGCCGGAGCCCGCCGTCGCGCCCGCCACGGGGCCGCCTCTTGGACGGGGCCTTCACGGAACCGGCGTCGACCGGACGCGGCGTGTCTGTGGTGGTCATCGGTTCTCCAACCGCCGGTTGGCGATCAGCTGGATGATCGCGACGGCCATCAGGATGAGCATGAGCACGAACGACGCGGCGCTCGCGTAGCCGATCTGGCCCCGGTTGAATCCGGTCTGGTAGATGTACTGGACAAGCAGGTTGTTCGAGGTGCCCGGTCCGCCGTTGTTGAGGGAGACGAAGAGCGGGTATTCCTTCATCGCGTTGATCGTGTTGAGCAGGATCACGATGAAGGACGTCGGCGCGATGCTCGGCAGCGTGATGCTGATGAACTGGCGCCAGGGGCCCGCGCCGTCGAGCGACGCCGCCTCGTAGTACGAGGTGGGCACGTTTTTGATCGCCGCGATGAACAGCAGCATCGAGAAGGCCGTTCCCCACCAGGCGCCGGCCATCACGACCACGCCCAGCGACAGGTCCGCGTTCGACTGCCACGCGATCGCGTTTCCGCCGAGCTTCTCGATGACGTAGTTGATCAGTCCGAAGTTCTCACCGAACAGCCAGCGCCACAGGACACCGACGACGATCGGCGAGATGAGCCACGGGATGAAGAAGACGACCCGGGCGATCGACGCACCCTTGGCCTGCTTGCTCACCACCAGGTTGGCGATGAGGAGCGAGAGCACGAAGTTCAGCGGCACGACCAGCACGGTGTACAGCAGCGTCCGTGTCAGCGCGTCGTAGAAGGTGGAGTCGCCGAACAGGTTCGTGTAGTTGTCCAGCCCGATGAACTGGAACGCCCCCACGCCCGTGTAGTTCGTGAAGGAGTAGACGAGCCCGATCACCGCCGGCCACACGAAGAACAGTGCGAAGAGCACGACATTGGCCGCGATGAGGACGAGCGGCGCGAGGGTGTAGGTGCTGCGTCGCCTGGGCGGGCTCCCGGACACGTCCGAGGCGCGTTTTGTCATGTTCCTGACTCCGTGCTGTGGGGATGGATTGCCGTGGGCTCAGGCCCTGAGCCCGTGATCGTGTGGGCGCCCGGTCCGGGCGGCGGTGTCTCGACCCCGCCGCCCGGACCGCGGGTCTGCGATCAGCCGCCGACCTGCTGGTTGTAGCCGTCCACGATGTTCTGCAGGGCCTTGTCGGCCGACTGCTGGCCGTTGATCGCCTTGCCGAGCTCCGTCTTGGTCGGGTCGGTGGTGAGGCTCTTGCCCTTCAGCACCCACGCGGTCTGCGCGTTGTTGAAGTAGCCCGAGATCGGGTCGTAGAGCGGGATCTCCTCGTTGTAGAGCTTGAACGCCGCCTGCGCCGCGTCGGAGGTGAAGGGGTACTTCGGGCTCAGGCCGCTCTCGACCGGGAGGAAGCCGGAGGTCTCGACCAGCTCGGTGTACTGCTTCGGGTCGTACACCCAGGACATGAACTTCTTCGCGGCGGTGGCCGCGGCGCCGTTGTTGTTGAAGCCCACCATCATGCCGCCGCTGTTGACGTCACTGGCCTGCACCGGCTGGGCGGGGGTCGGGACGCTCGCCCAGTCGAACTTCTTGATGCTGTCCGCGAAGGAGGCGACCTGCCACACGCCGGACCAGTAGGCGACCACGTCACCGCTCTGGAACATGGCGGACGGGTCGGCGCCGCTGGTCCACACCGACTTCGGCATGGTCTTGTCGTCGTTGAGTCCGACGAAGTACTTCACGGCCTTCTTGGTCGCGTCGTCCACCGAGAACTTGCCGGAGGAATCGGCGTGGACGTACTTGCCGCCCATCTCGTAGACCATGGCGCGCAGCCGGGACGGCGACTGGTCGAAGGTCAGCGAGTACTTCGCGCCGGTCTTCTCCCGGACCTTGTTGGCCGCCGCGATGAACTCGGTCCAGGTCCAGGTGTCCGAGGGCGAGGCCGGGACGGCGACGCCGGCCTTCTTGAACAGCGTCTTGTTGATGAACAGGCCGGACGCGGTGACGTCCGAGGGGATGGACAGCACCTTGCCGGACGAGTCCTTGGCGAGGAAGTTGGCGTTGATGTTGTAGCTCTTGTTGTTGGCGATGGAGCTGAGGTCGATCAGCTTGTTCGACCAGATCGGGTCGAGGGCCGGTACGTCCGCGACGTCGGGCAGGGAGTTCGCCTGCGCGGCGTTGTGCAGCTTCGTCGGGTAGCCGTCGTAGGGGATGTTGACGAGCTTGACGGCGACGCCGGTTTCCTTCTTGTACTGAGCCACCAGCTTCTTCCAGCCCGCGTCCTGTCCCGGAACCGTGGAGATCCAGAACGTCAGCGACTTGGAGGTCCCGCCGGAGTCGGAGCCCGACCCGCAGGCGGAGAGCAGCAGGGCTCCTGCCGAGGCAACGGCAGCGAGGGGAAGCAGGCGGCGCATACCGCCGCGGCCGAGTCGGCTGGAGCGCCGCACACCCACAGTGGTCATCTTCGTTCCCATTTCGTCGTACGGACGGAGCACGGCGCCGGCTGAGGCGGCACGGGTGCATTTTGAAGGAAAAGTCGCTTTCCGGGGGGCGCGGCCTCGCCCGGCCGCATCGTCCACGCGGGGCGAGATCCCCGGCCGTCCTGGCCGTCACCGCACGGGCACGCCCTCGTGCGGTTGCCGTACATCCTGTACGGGCTGGGAGGCTCACCCCAAGTCGGCGTCCCGGCCGACTTAGAAAGCGCTTGTCCGGACATTGGCAGACCGATCAGGAAGCCGTCAATCCTTCGCCTGCGCGCCTTCGGTCACGGTTTGGACTCCCTTGGCCACGGCGAGCCGGGCGGCCCCCACCACGGTACCGAGATCGCCGATCTGGCTGCTGACCACCTCGGTGGGCCAGCTCAGCCGCCCCAGCTCGGCCCGCACTCCGGGCAGGACCTGCGGGTCCGCGCCCGTGCTGCCGCCAAGGACGATCAACCCCGGGTCCAGTACGGCGGCCACCGCCGCGGCCAGCCGGCCCACGTCGGCGGCGTGCCGGGCGACCAGGGCGCGGGCGGGCTCCCGGCCCTGGGCGGCCAGCGCGAAGAGCCGGTCGGCGGTGCGCGGGCACGGGCCGTCGGTCTCCGGCCAGGCCTCGGCGGCCCGGCGGAGCAGGGCCTGCGAGCCGACGTAGGCCTCCAGGGCCTCCTGGCGGGGCTCCCGGTCGTCGTCCCAGGGGTAGGGCAGCCGGGCGAGCTCACCGGCCGCGCCGTTGGCGCCGCGCAGCACGTGGCCGCCGATGACGATGCCCAGACCGATACCGACGCCGATCCGCAGGTAGCCGAAGGTGTGGCGGCCCCGGGCGGCGCCCTCGTGGAGTTCGGCGAGGGCCGCGCAGTTCACGTTGTTCTCCAGGTGGACGGGGACCCCCGGCGGCAGGGCGACGGAGACCGCGTCGAAGACGGGCCCGGCCTTGGCGGTCGCCGGGCGCATGCCGGTGCCCGCCCGGTCGGGGGCGGTGACGTCACCGACGGCGACCACGATGGCCCGCAGCGGGGCCCCGGCGGGCAGCGCGGCCAGAGCCTCGCGGACGGCGTCGGCCGCCCTGGTGCGGGGCGTGTCCGCCTCGGCGAGCAGGGTGCCGTCCAGCGCGCAGGCGCGGACCCGGGTACGGGCCGGGCCGAGGTCGACGGCGAGGACGGAGCCGGCGGCGGGCCCGAGGCCGTAGACGGCGGCGGAGCGGCCGGTACCGCTGGAGGCGGTGCCCGAGTGGGTGGCGAGCCCGGCCCCCTCCAGCTCCGCGACGGCGGCGGAGACCGTCGGCTTGGACAGGCCCGCGAGGCTCGCGAGCTGCGGCCGGGTGGCGCTGCCGGCCTGGGTCAGTACGGCGAAGACCGCGCCGGCGCTCTCGGTGAGCCGGGGGGCCTCAGCCACGACGTGTTCCACAGTTCCCCCATGGGTCAGGGGCCGCGCTCCCCCGGGGTGCCGGAGAATGCGGCGATGCGGTGCCGTTGTGCCGCGCGGTTCTGGCCTCGACAGCGTCCCGTTGATCGAGTCCGCGGCAACTCTTGACGCACTGTACTTCGTTAGTTAACTTCCTAACGAAGTACACGGTACTCGCCTGCCGTGCTCCGCAAGAAGCCCGTCCCGGGGCTTCCCGACCTGCTCGACTCCTGTTCGGCCAGGCGCGGTTCGCCCGCCGTCGCAGATCAGTGCCAGGCTCTTCCGCGCTGTTCGCCCAGACGACGAAAGAGGATCCGTGCAGGACGCACCTTCTTCTCCGCCCTCCCCGCCTTCCCCGCTCGTGGTCGGCATCGACGTGGGCGGCACCAAGACCCACCTCCGCGCCGTCGCCGGTCCGGACCGGGTCGCCGACCACATCCGTCCCAGCAGCGGCTGGCGGCCGCACGACGCGGCCGCCGCGGCCCGCTGGCTGGCCGCGATCGTCCACGACGCCCTGCCGGCCGGCTCCCGCCCGGCGGCCCTGGCCGTCGGCGGGCACGCCTGTGAGACCCCCCGTCAGTGCGCCGGTATCGCCGCCGCCCTGCGCGACCTCCTCGACGTGCCCGTCCGGGTGGTGGGCGACGCGGAACTCCTCGTCCCCGCCGCCGGCCTGGAAAAGGGCGTCGGCGTGGTCGCCGGCACCGGCTCGGTGGCCGTCGGCCGGCAGCCCGACGGCAGCCCCGTGCAGGTGGGCGGCTGGGGCGCGGTCCTCGGGGACGAGGGCGGCGCCGCCGGACTCGTCCGGGAGGCCGCCCGCGCCGCCTGGGCCGCGCACGACCGCGGCGAGGCCCCCGACGCGCTCGCGACCGGGCTCGTCGCCGCCTTCGGGGTGGCCGAGGTACCCGCACTCGGCGACGCCCTGGAGAGCGCCTCCGACGTCTCCGCCGAATGGGGCCGGCACGCCCCGGCGGTCTTCGCCGCGGCCGACGCGGGCTCCCTGCTCGCCGCCGACGTGATAGCCGACGGCGGCCGCGCCCTCGCCGCCCTCGTGGCCCGGCTCGCCGCCCGCGGTCTCGCCGTGGACGACGTGGTGGTCGCGGGCGGCACGATCCTCTCCCAGCCCCGCCTGTACGACGCCTTCGCCGCCGGGCTCGCCGAGGCCGTACCCGGAGCGCGGCCGCAGCCGTTGCGGCTCCCGCCGGTCGAGGGAGCGGTGGCGCTGGCGCGTTCGATCCTGTGAGAAACCTGTCCGCAGCCCGTCCGGTCCCGCCGCGCTGGACCACGGGCCGTTCGAGGCTGCGAACATGCAGGTCCCGGCCGGTTCTTCCTGTGAACCACAGGGCTTCCGTTCAACTCCGGGACACGTGACGGTCGTCGGGCGATGACCACCGGGACACGAACTCGCCCTAGAACTTCGCTCGTTCAATACTTTTCCCACGCGAACCCACACGCTCACGCGCATCTGGAGCGCCGGCCGTCCGCGTGAACTCCCCGAGAATTCAAGAGAGGCACACCCATGCCGTCACCTGCCGGGCACCACTCCGCTTCCCCGACCCGTGGAACCGCCGTCGGCCGACGGCGGTTCCTGAAGACCTCGCTCGGCGCGTCGGCGGGTGTGCTGGCGGCCCCGACCTTCGTCGGCTGGCTCGCGGCCGCCGACGCCAAGGCCGCCACGGCCCTGGCGTTCGTCGACGACTACAAGACGAACATCAGCACCAACCTCACCGCCGACACCAACGCGGTGGTCCGGATCCTCGGCGGCTTCGCGCAGATCTGGAAGACCGGTTCCGCCTGGAACACCGGCAGCGTGCTGCGCGCCGACATCCTGCGCGACAACATGCGCTACTGCGCGAAGATCACCAGAAAGCGGAGCGCCGCCGACGCGAAGAAGGCGTTCCTCTACGACCGCCAGCACCAGAGCTACGCGATGATCGCCGGCCTCGGCCCGCTCGCCGACCTCTACAAGGCCGGTTCCCTCGCGGTCACCTCGATCACCAGCGCCCCCGACGGCACGCCCGCCACCACGATCAACGACGCCGTCCCGGCCGGCGCCCCGGCGGGCGCGGCGCTCGGCGCGGGCTCGCACGACTCGGCGCTCGGCAAGGTGGCCACCCTGGTCGACACCCTGCGCGGCAACTACGCGTCCGGCAACCCGTCCAAGTACGCCTACCAGTACCCGCGTCCGTGGCGGATGAACGAGCACAGCGAGGTCGTCGACACCGGTACGACGGACGCCTACGGCTACCCGGTCTACGAGTCCGACGTGGTCGTCGCCCCGCAGCTGCTGCGCCAGCGCAGCACCTCCCCCACCGACGACGGCGGCTTCCCGTCCGGCCACACCAACGCCTTCCACCTGGCGGGCCTCGCCTACGCGTACGCGGTGCCGGAGCGCTTCCAGGAGCTGGTCACCCGGGCCCTGGAGCTGAGCGACACCCGCATCATCGCGGGCATGCACAACACGGTCGACGTGATCGGCGGCCGCATCATGGCCACCGCCCTGGCCGCCGCCACCCTCGCCGACCCGGCCAACGCCGACCTCAAGGCGGCCGCCCGCGCCCAGGCCCTCGCCTGGTTCGAGGCGCAGACCGGCTCCACCGCCGACACCCTGTACGCCTACGCCCACTCGGCGGGCACCGGCACCGACCCGTACGCCGACCGCGAGGCCAACGAACGCGCCGCCACGCCCCGCCTGACGTACATCCTGGACCGCGAGGGCCGCGAGCTGCCGTTCGACGTGCCCAAGGGCGCCGAGGTGCTGCTGGAGACCCGCCAGCCCTACCTCACCGCCGAGCAGCGCCGCGAGGTGCTGCGCACCACCGGCCTGCCCTCCGGGTACGTGCTGCTGGACGGCCCGGAGCAGTGGGGCCGCCTCAACCTGTTCGCCGCCGCGGACGGTTACGGCGCGTTCGACACGGACGTCACGGTCACCCTGGACGCGGCGGCCGGCGGCTTCGCGGCGGCCGACACCTGGCGCAACGACATCGACGGCCACGGCGCGCTCACCAAGAAGGGCACCGGCACGCTGACCCTGACCGGTGACAACAACTACCGGGGCGGCACCGTGCTGGCCGCCGGCACCCTGGTCGCCGCCGCCGAGGACGCGCTGGGCCGCGGTGACGTCCGGGTCTCGGCCGGCACCCTGCGGGTCGCCGGGAAGCTGTTCGTGCGCGGCACGTACACGCAGGACGCGGGCGCCCTGGAGGTCACCCTCGCCAAGGGCCGCAAGGCGCCGCTGGCGGTGAAGCACCTGGCCGTCCTGGGCAGGGGCAGCACGCTGGTCCTGAACCTCGACACCGAGCACCCGCCGGCCGCGGGCAGCACCCTCCCGGTCGTCGACGCGCCCCGGCTGCGCGGCCAGTTCGACAAGGTGGAGCTGAACTCCGCCACGCTGCGGGCCGTACCCGTCTACACGGCAGACGGTCTGTCGGTACGACTCGTGAAGCGGTGACGCGCCCGGTGGCGGGAGCGATGCGACAGTAGGGCCCATGGCTGCTCGTGATCGCTCCCGTCACCGCGGGCCCGGTGTCCCCGCGGGGCGGAAGATGGCAAGCGAACAGCAGTCGGTCCTCGAACCCGACGTCCCCGGCGTCCCCGGCGTCCCCGACCTCCCAGCCGCCCCCGGGCCGTTCCCCCGGCCCGCCCCCGCGGCCCGGCTGGCCACCGCCCTGCGGGCCCGCCGCCGGTGGCTGGTACCGGTCCTCGCGGTGCTGCTGCTGGCCCAGATGGCGGCGGCGATGGTGACCACCGCCGTCCAGCAGACACCCACCATCGACGAGCCGGTGTACGTGGCCACGGCCACCGACTACCTCCACGAGCACCGGCTGCGCTACAACACCGAGCACCCGCCGCTCGGCAAGCTCGTCGTCATGGCCGGCATCGCCGTCGCCGACCCGCACTACGACCCGTCCTACAAGGGCGACCAGGGGCAGGTGGGACAGCACCTGCTGTACGCGTCCGGCAACGACCCCTGGCGGGTGATGCTGTGGGCGCGGCTGCCGGTGATCGTGCTGACGCTGCTGTTCGGCCTGGTGGCGTTCGCCTTCGCCCGCGAGGTCCTCGGTACGGCCGCCGGGCTGCTGGCGCTCGCCCTGTACTGCTTCTCCCCGGACGTCATCGCGCACGGCTCGCTGGCCACCCTGGACGTGCCGTCGGCCGGGTTCGTGCTGACCTCGGCCTGGCTGGTGTGGCGGGCCCGGCGCCGGCCCCGGCTGTACCTGCCCCTGGCAGGGGCGGCGCTGGGGGCCTCGGTGGCGACGAAGATGAGCGCGCTGCCCGCTCTCCCGGTGCTCGTGGCACTGGCGGTGGTGTCGGTGTGGGGCGCGCGTCCGGGCCGTGTGCTGCGGGCCCTCGCGGCGGCGGCCGTGGTGGCCGTGACCGCGGTCGCCGTCGTCTGGCTCTCCTACCTGGCGGTCGATCCCCGGCTGCGTCCGCTGTCCGCCGAGCCGGTGCCGGCGGTGCCCGGGCTGCGGGGCCTGCTGACCGACCTGATGCCCTTCCCGCAGGCCTACCGGGACGGCATGCGGATGCAGTTCGCCCTGGAGGACTACCCCTGGCAGGGCTATCTGTTCGGGCACCTCTACACCGGCTCCCGCTGGTACTACCTGCCGGCCGCCCTGCTGGTGAAGACCCCGCTCGGCATGCTGGCGCTGTGGGCGGCCGGTGCCGTCGCGCTGGTGGCGGTACGGCGGTTGCGGCGGGCCGCGCCGTACCTGCTGCTGCCGCCTGCCGTGCTGCTCGCCTCGGCGATGACCGGGTCGCGGGACTTCGGGACGCGGTACGCGGTCTTCATGCCGATGTTCCTCGCGGTGGGCTCAGCCGCGGTCCTGACGGTGCGTCGGCGGTGGGCGCGGCCGGTGGGCGCGGCGCTGGTGCTGTTCGTCGCGGTGAGCTCGCTGCGCACGTTCCCGTTCTATCTGCCGTACGCCAACGAGGCGTTCGGGGGTCCGGCGAAGACGCACCGGTGGCTGCACGACTCCAACGTGGACTGGGGGCAGGATCTCGGCCGGCTCGCCGACCGGCTGCGGGAGCGCTACCCCGGCGAGCGGATCTGGCTGGTCTACAAGGGCAGTGGCGTCCCGGCGTACTACGGGATCCACGCCACCGACCCCCGCAAGGTGCCGCCCGGGAAGGTGCACGGACTGCTGGTCGTCTCCGACTCGGCGGCCGCCAAGGCACGGGGCGCACTGGCCGAATTGATCGACACCAGCCGTCCGGTCGATGATGTCGGTCATTCGATCACCATCTATCGGCGGTGACCGTACGATCCACCCGATCCACCGGCGGGGACCACCGCATCCGCCGCCGGTGAGCACCGGAATCCCGGTGTGGTTTCCGCATCCTGAGCGTTCGGCGCCGGGACGGTCCGGCGTACCGCACAACCCCTGGTCACCACGGTCCGTGAGCTATGTTGAGTCCTCGTGGGAGACAAAGGAGGCGCTTCGGTGCCATCGCCGCAGCAGGCACGAGCACAGGCATCCGCGATCACCTCGGGCAAAACCGTGCCGGAGGCCGAGGCCGCGCCCACCTCCCAGCTCCGCGAACTCTTCGACGGTCCCCGGCTCTCCCCCGGCCAGCGCCGCATCGCCCAGTACCTGATCGACCACATCACCGAGGCGGCCTTCCTGTCGATCACCGACCTGGCCGAGCGGGTCGGGGTCAGCCAGCCGTCGGTGACCCGGTTCGCGGGCGCGGTCGGCTTCAGCGGCTACCCCGCGCTGCGTGAGCGGCTCCAGTCGATCGCGCTGCGCACCCTGGCGGGCGGTACCGGGGCCGCCACCGAGCAGCGCAGCAACGAGCTGCAGGCCGCCGTGGACGCCGAGATCGAGAACCTGGAGAACCTGCGCCGGGACTTCGCCGACCCGGACCGGGTGATCTGGATCGGCCGCGAGCTGTCCCAGTCGTCCCCGCTGACCGTGCTCGGCCTGCGCATCTCCGTCTCGCTGGCCGAGTACTTCGCCTACGCCGCCCGCCGTATCCACCCCGACGTACGGCTGGTGACCCGGGGCGGCAGCGTGGCCTACGACGCGCTGCTGCAGTCACGCGAGGCGGGCGGCACCTGGGTGCTGGCGTTCGGCATGCCGCGGCACGCACAGGAGACGCTGACCGCGATCAGAGTGGCGCGCACGGCGGGGCTGCGGGTCGCGCTGGTGACCGACCAGGCGCTCGGCGCGCTGGCCGACGAGGCCGACGTGACCTTCAGCACCGGCATCGGCTCCCGCCTGGTCTTCGACACCTACGCGGCGCCCGGTCTGATGGCCGCCGCCCTGCTCCAGGCCATGACCGACGCCGATCCCGGGCGCACCCAGGCGCGGCTGGAGGAGTACGAGCAGGTCGCCGAGGAGCACCAGTTCTTCCTCAAGGACTGACCCCGGACCGACCCCGGAACAGACGTCCCCGCACGATCGCGTAGGGGGAGTATTCACCTCATTTCGCGCATGAATGTTTTCATACGTCTTGCAAACCGGACGGCATATATAAATACTGCTCAAGGGATCACCCCGGCCCACTCCGGGCACGTTCCGCACCCGAGGACGCACCGCTCGCACCCGCCCCGAGAAAGCCGACGGACCGCCCATGCGCACGCAGCACCAACCGCAGTGCCGGCGGCCGACGCCCGGGGCCTCGCACGGACATCCCCAGCCGCCGTCTCCTACCCGCGTCGGCGCCGGGGATGTTCGAACGGGCATCGCCTGTGCGATTCGCCCGCGGCGGCTCCGGCCATCCCCTAGGCCGGAGCCGCCCAGACCCTCGTCGAGCACCCTCATAACGCCGCACACCCGGAAGCGATGACCATGACTCTGACGACGACCGCGCGCATCAGCCCCGACTGGCCCTGCCAGGTCAAGGCACCGGGGAGTTACGACTGGGAGCGCTCCGCCGCCAAGTGGCTGCGCGAGCTGGTTCCGGCCCGCTACGCCAGCTACCCGGCGCTGATCCGGCACCCCGTGCTGCTCGCCCGGCACGCGCAGATCCAGGTCCAGCACGAGGTCCGGGTGGCGCGCACGGCGCTGCAGACGGCGCGCGCCGAACTGCCCCTGCTGGGCCTGCCGGAGTCGGTCATCGAGCACACCATCAAGCTGTACGCGGCGGAGGTCATGCAGCTGCAGCACATCGCCCGCAGCGTCCGCGTGGTCACCGAGGCGCTCGTCGGGCACAGCACCGGCCGCTGACCGTATCCGGCCACGGATGCCCATGCCCGTCACGGCTCGGGTACGCGTGTGATCGGATGCGCCTTCCTTCGCCGTGCCCGCCCCGGGACGGGCGAGTACCTGCGTGCCGCGGACACCGGAGCCGCCGCCGAGTCGGCCGCCCCGGCCGGGGCCGTGTCCGGGCAGCGCGCCGAGCCGGACCGGCCGCGGGAACCGGCGGCCACGGGCTGCTCCCACGACCCCGCGTACGAGACGTACGAGACGTCGCTGCACCGGGCCGGGTCCGGGAACCGCACGCTGCGGGACGAGCGCCGGCTCGAACGGCGGGACGACGTGCGCGTGCTGGACGTCCGGCCGCCGGGGGCTGCCCGTCGTGACGCCCGTCCGCCGCAGGTTCCCGGCGTTCTCCTGATCCATCGCCCGCCGTTCGACGCCGTCGGTCAGCTGTCGGTGAGGCTGGTGCGGGACTCCAGGGCGCGGCGGGTGTCGTCGCCGTAGACGCCCCGTTCGTCGCCGCTGATGCCGTACCAGACCTGGAAGCGTTCCACGGCGGCGGTCAGGGCGGCGTCGTAGGTGCCGCCGGTGGAGCCGTCGCGGTAGACGTCCGGGATGCGCAGCAGTCGCTGCTCCAGCTCGACGACCTCCGGGCCGGTGTCGCCCTGGCGGAGGGTGCCGGCGCCGTCGGGATCGGTGGAGGTGTCCGAGGCCGGCGGGGTGGAGGCCGGTGCCGTGGTGGCGGACGGGGACGGCTGTGCGGCCTCTGCGGTGCTCTGCCGGCCGGGCAGCAGCAGGGCGCAGCCGAAGCCGACCAGGGCGGCCGCGCCGACGGCCACCACGACGGCGGCCCGGCGCAGTCCCGGCCCGAAGCCGAAGGAACGGGACGGGTCGGCGCCGAGCCCCTGACCGTGCCCGTGGCCGCGACCGCCGGTCGCGGTGCGCGGGCCGTCGGTGACGGGCGGCAGTTCCTGGGTCTCGTCCTCCGTACCGGAGCCGAAGGACCCGATACCGGAACCGAAGGACCCGGTATCGAAGCCGAAGGACCCGGTGCCGGAACCGACGGCGGGGTCGAAGGCCTCGAAGTCCTCGGGGTCCCGGCTCCCCGCGTCTTTCCCCTCCTTCGCCTCCTTCGCCTCCCGCGCCTTCTCGGCGGCCTCGGCCTCCGCGTGGAACTCGCGCATCAGCTCCGCGAGGGTGTCCAGCCTGCGGGGGCGCAGGACCCGGACCGGCTCCAGGACCGGTCCCCGGTGCGGCTGTTCAGGGTCGGGCGGTGTCGACACACTGCTCTCCTTCCACGTCCCGTGCGCACGGGAGTCCGCGCTCCCCGAGAACACATACGGGAGGACCGCCCCACCGGTTCAGCCCCGGAGCACGAGGAGGCCCGGGACGGCCGGCAGAGCACTCAGTCCCCCTTCCAGGTGCACTGAGTGCCATGTGGGGCGACGGAATGCTACGTTCGCGTCCATGAGCTCCAGCAGCGCGGCACCGCCCGCCAAGACGCCCATGCGGGACGCCCTGGTCGCGGCGGCCTTCCGGCTCTTCCTGGAGCGCGGGTACGAGCAGACGACCGTCGACGACATCGTTGCCCTCGCGGGGGTCGGCCGCCGGTCGTTCTTCCGTTACTTCCCGTCCAAGGAGGACGTGGTCTTCCCCGACCACGAGGGGTGCCTGGCCGACATGACCGCCTTCCTGGCGGCGGGCGACCCGGAGTGCGAGCCGGTGCGGCGGGTGTGCGACGCGGCGCGGCTGGTGCTGCGGATGTACGCGGAGAACCCCACGTTCTCCGTGCAGCGCTACCGGCTCACCAAACAGGTCCCGGGGCTGCGCGCGTACGAGTTGTCGGTGGTGTGGCGCTACGAGCGCGCGCTCGCCGACTACCTGCGCGGCCGGTACGCCGGCCGCCCCGACGGGACCCTGCGGGCGGACGTCGTCGCGGCGGCCGTGGTCGCCGCGCACAACAACGCGCTCCGCTCCTGGCTGCGTTCGGACGGGCGGGGCGACGCGGACGAGACGGTCGACCACGCCCTCGGGTACGTGCAGTCCGCGTTCGGCACCGCGGCCGCCGGCCCCGCTCCGGGCGCGGCGCCGGCCGCGCTGTTCGGCGGCCCGGCGGAACACCCGGACGACGTGGTCGTCCTGGTCTCGCGGCGGGACGCCCCGCTGTGGCGGGTGGTCCAGGAGATCGAGACCGCGTTCGGTCGCGCCTGAGTTCCGGAAGACCTCATGATTGGGGTACGCAGTGCCTTTACGACTGGCACTGAGTGCCATACTCTGTCGACGTGCACGGTGGCACGGCCAACCGGGCACTGGCGTGCCCGGCCGGGTCCGGACACGCGGGATTCCGGGCGAGCGCAGGGAGTTGACCAGCGTGTACCACCACTCGACGAGCGCCGCGCAGTCGGCGGTCGGATTCGCGACGGGCGTTCTCGACCCGGCGCCCGCGGACCGCGCCAAGGACGCCATCGTCTACCAGCGCTGCACCTGGTGCGGCACCGCGACGTACCACCGGCTGCTGTGTCCGGTGTGCCAGGGCAGCGAGCTGCGGACGGAGCGCAGCGAGGGCACGGGCACGGTCCGCCACTCGACGGTGGTGCACCGCAACACGCCGGCCGCGCGCAACGTGTCCCTGATCGAGATGGCCGAGGGGTTCGTGGTCCGGGGCCGGGTCATGGGCCCGCCGATCGGTATCCACAGCGGTGACCGGGTCAGGCTCTCCACGGCCAAGGACCCGGTGCGCGGCGAGCCGGTCTTCCAGCTGCTGGACGAGCCGTACCGCGCCTGGAGCTGACGGTCGGAAACCCGGTTGCCCGGTGGCCGGGGCCGCGGGCGAGGATGTGGCCATGAGCGATGAGACTGCGCAGGTGGCGGCTGCGATCGCGGGCGAGCTGCGGCTCATGGATCCCGAGGTGCGCGCCTCCCGGGAGGCGGCGGCCGGGCTGCTGGACCCGGAGTTCGTGGAGGTGGGCGCGTCCGGCCGCAGGTACGCGTACGAGCAGCTGCTCGCCGAACTGCCGGACAAGCCGGGCGCGTCGGCCGACGGTCCCCGGTACGAGCCGTCCGGCATGAGCGGGGTCGTCCTCGCCCCCGGGCTGGTGCTGGTGACCTTCGAGGCCCGTCTCGGTGACCGCCGTTCCCGGCACAGCTCGCTCTGGCGCCGGCGCGACGAGCGGAGCGGCTGGCGGATGTACTACCACCAGGCCACGGTCGTACCGCCCGGCGTCGAGTAGCCCGGCGGGACCGCGGCGGTCGCGAGGGCACCACCGGACGCGCCCCTCCTCCTCCCCCTCCGAGTTCGACAGGCGCCGCTTCTCGGACAGTTGACCCTTCACTCGCGCCCCACAGGCAACCCACAGGCTCGACTCCCCGTCCTCCGGAAGGCGAGGGGCCCCCCCGGAACGGCCGGGGCGGCCCGTGCTCGCCTTCCGAGGAGGAGGAACCTTGGTCCGTACCCGGCGCATATGGGTCACCGCGGCGGCGGTGCTCGCGCTCGTGGGAGGAGTGTCCGGCACCACCGCACACGCTCGGCAGGCCCCGGCCGCCACCGCGTCCGACGGGCGGCTGCCACCGGGCTGGCACCTCGACCAGGGACGGCAGGCACCCCAGCTGGTGTGGCGGTCCGGCAGACGGGTGCCGATGGGGGACGCGCGGGTCGAGTTCCGCGCGGCCGGGCGGCTGTTGGGGGTGCCGAAGCCGGAGCGGGACGGGCACACCTTCCGGCTCGGCCTGGACGGGTCGCGGACGGGGGCGCTGACGGACCTTCAGGTCTGGTCCGGCGGACGTCGGTTGGACACCCGGCCGGGCGCGGCAGCGACCGCGCCCTCGGCGGCGGTCCGGCCCCCGGCCCCGCTGCCCGCCAATGCGGTGGACCCGGGCAGGCCCGGCCCGTACCGCACGAAGACGGGCTCGTACCGGCTCAAGTCGGTCCGCCTGCCCGGGTTCTCCGTCCCGGTCGAGATGCAGGCCGTGGTGGTCGCGCCCACCGGGATCTCCGGGGCCCGCCCGCTCGCGCTGTTCCTGCACGGCCGCCACGCCACCTGCTACGCCCCGCACGGCGGCTCCGACGACGCCTCCGGCGCCTGGCCGTGCCCGGCCGGCACGCTCCCCGTCCCGAGCCACCGCGGTTACCTGCGTGACCAGCAACTGCTGGCCTCCCAGGGCTATGTGACGGTGTCGATCTCGGCGAACGGGATCAACGGCCAGGACTGGCAGGCCGAGGACGGCGGCGCGCAGGCCCGCTCGTCCCTGATCCGGCTGCACCTCGCGCACTGGGCCGACTGGGCGCGCGACCCGCGTCACGCGCCCCCGATCATCCGCGAGGCACCCCGCGCGGACCTCTCCCGCGTGCTGCTGATCGGCCACTCGCGGGGCGGCGAGGGCGTGAACCGGGCGGCGCTGGACAGCCTGTACCCGCCGCCGGCCGGCCAGGACGGCTACCGCGGCAAGGTGCGCTGGCACATCAGCGGGACCGTGCTGATCGGCCCGACCGTCTTCGGCCAGAACCCGGTCCCGGACGTGCCGTCGCTCACGATCCTGCCGGGCTGCGACGGCGACGTCTCCGACCTCCAGGGCGAGGTGTACGTCGACGGCACCCGCGCGGTCAGCAGCGGCAGGGCCCTGCACAGCGCGGTGTACGTGATCGGCGCCGACCACAACTTCTTCAACACGGAGTGGACGCCGGGGCAGGCGCAGGCCCCCGCGGAGGACGACTTCTTCGACGACCCGGACCACCCGGACCCGGTCTGCTCCCCGCACGCCGCGACCCGGCTGACGGCCGACCAGCAGCACCGGGCGGGCTCGGCGTACATCGCGGCGGCGGCCCGCCTGTTCGTCGCGGGGGACGACAAGGTCCGTCCGCTGCTGGACGGTTCGGGACGGCGGGCGCCGTCGGCGGACCCGGCGCGGGTGCTCGCCCACGCGGTCGGCGCGAACCGCGGTGCCGGGTTCCTGCCGGACGGCAAGGTGACGGTGACCGGCGGCCGGCTGTGCTCCGCGGTCGATCCCGACCCGGCGGTGGCCTGTCTCGGCGGGGGCACCGCAGGCGTCTCACCGCACTTCGCGCAGTGGGAGACGGCTCGGGAGGCCGGCCGGCACGCGATCGCGCTGCACTGGACGTCCGCCGGAACCCCGACCCGCATCCGGGTGGCGCGGCCGGTCTCGCTCTCCGGTGCCGAGGCACTCACGCTGCGGGTCTTCGTGCCGCCGAACTCCCGGGGCACCGCCCTCGACGTGTCCGTCACCGACAGCCACGGCCGGCGGGCCGCCCTGGGCCGGGTCCGGGCCGACGGACTGCCCGGCAGCGACCGCACCGCGTCGTACTGGGCGCGTGAACTGCGCGTGCCGCTGGCCGCCGCCCGCCGGGCCGGCCTCGACCTGCGGTCCGTCGCCTCACTCGATCTGACACCGCGTTCGGGATCCGGGCGGGCCTGGCTGATGGACGCCTGGGGCTGGCGGCCGGGCACCCCGGCGGTCCGGGCGGCCGGACTGCCGCGCGTCGACGTCGGCCGGCTCACGGTCGACGAGGGCGACTCGGGCGTGCGCACCTACCACGTCCCGGTGCGGGTGTCGGGGCACGGCACCGGCCGGGTGCGGGTGTACGTCGTCGACCCGGCGACCGGCACCGCGAAGGACCGCCTGGTCACCGTGCGGCCGGGCGGCCACGGCATCGACGTGCCGGTCGAGGTGCGGGGCAACACCCGCTACGGCGCCGACGTGCCGTACGACGTGCTGGTCAAGGCCGTCCACGGGGCCGTGGTCGGCTCCTACCTGGGCGGGCTGACCGTGCACGACGACGACCCGGCACCCACCGTCAGCGTGACTCCGCTCGCGGACCGGGTGACCGAGGGCTCGGACCTGAAGTGGCGGATCTCGCTCTCGGCGGCCGCGGACACGGACATCGGCGCGCTGTTCGTGCCGGTGCCGGTCGGCAGCGGCGGCACGGAGCTGTCCACCAAGGACGTCGACCCCCGCTGGCTGGCCGACGCCTCCGGCGCCGACCCGGCCCCGGAACGGCCCCTGTCCCAGGTGGACGGCCTGTACCTGTGGCTCGACGTGCCCGCCGGGCAGACCCACCTCGACGTGACCGTGCCCACCGTACGGGACCAGGTCGCGGAACCGGCCGAGTCGGTGACCTTCCAGCAGGCGGACGACGACGGCAAGCCGCTGCCCGGCGGCCTGACGCTCACCGGAACGGTGCTGGACGCCTCGTAGTGCCCGCGCGCCCTGAGGAGGTCCCGGCCTCCTCAGGGCGCCAGGGTCACCCGGATGCCGAGCGTGCCGGCGGCGCCCCGGCGCAGCCTGCTGCCGAGGAGGACGAGACGGCCGGAGATGCCGTACTTGCGGGCGATGAGGCCGCGGTAGCGGGCGGTGGTGGCCGCGTCGGTGATCTCGGCGGTGGCCGGTACGGGGTCGCCGGTCGGGTTGCCGCGCAGGTCGCAGGGACCGACCGTGACGTCGGCGCGGCGGCGGATGCGCTTGACCTTGAAGGAGTCGGCGACCGTCCAGACGCCGAGCGTGTCGCCGTCCCGTACCACCCACACCGGGGTGGGCACGGGGGTGCCGTCCTTGCGGTAGCTGGTGACCAGGAGGTACTTCCCGGCGGCGAGCCGGTCGAGGGCCGTACCGGTGATGTCGTCCATGCCCGGAGTCTAAGCGGACCCGCGCCCCGGAGGGGCACGGGGAACCGTGCGACCGGCGGGACGCTCAGGCGTCCGCCCGCCGGCCGAGCAGGTCTAGATACCTCCGCGCGAACAGATAGGCGTCACCGGGCCACCGGGCCGACAGATACGTGCCGTCCTCGACGACGAAGGCATGGCTGTCGTCGGTCGCGGTGCCGCGCCGGGTGAGTTCGCGGGGACCGCGCTCGAACTGGGCGGCGGGGCCGGCGAGGGCGCCGCGCACCTCGTCCTCGACGTAGGCCGGGTAGGTGCGGTAGTAGCGGCCGAGGCGCCAGGCGGTGGTCAAGTAGGCGGTGCGCTCCATGTACTTGGGCAGGCAGGTGGTGCGGCGGCCGTGCAGGACGCTGTGCCCGGTGGCCGGGTCCCGGGTGCGGGCGAGGACGAGCACGCCGTGGCAGATCGCGCCGACCGGACGGCCCAGTGCCCAGAACTTCCGTACCTGGTCGCGCAGTTCGGCCGAGCCGAGGTACTGCCGCATGCCGGGCGCGTGCCCGCCGGGCAGCAGCAGCCCGTCGAAGCCGGTGACGTCGAGGCCGGACCAGCCGACCGTGGCGGTGAACTCCGGTGCCGAGGTGAGCTGTTCGTAGAACCGCCTGGGTTCGTCCGCGGCACCGAGCTGCCCGAACAGGACGCCGGTGAGCAGCCGGGGGTCGGCGGCGGGCCGGGTGCCGGCGCGCTCGGTGGCGAACACGACCTGATGGCCGGCCCGGGTCAGCTCCCGCCAGGGCACGGCCACCTCGGTCACGTCGAAGTCCCGGTCGGGCAGCGGTATCAGCACACGCATACGGCCATGATGTCAGCCGCGCGCTCACGCCTCACGCGAGCGCCGCCGCCATCCGGCGTACCGCCTCCGTGATCACCTCGGGCGAGGTCGCGAGGTTGAACCGGACGTGCCCGGCGCCGCCGGTGCCGAAGGGGATGCCGGAGTTGACGGCGACCCGGCCGCGGTCCAGGAAGACCTCGGCCGGGTCGTCGCCGAGGCCGAGGGCGCGGCAGTCCAGCCAGGCGAGGTAGGTGGCCTCGGCGGGCCGGTACCGGATGCCGGGCAGGTGGCGGTCGAGCAGGCCGGCGAGCAGGCGGCGGTTCTCGTCGAGGCCCGCGAGCAGGGCGTCCAGCCAGGCGGTGCCGTCGGTCAGCGCGGCCGTGTGGGCGATCACGCCGACATGGCTCGGGCCGTGGCTGACCTCCTCCGGCAGCCGGGCGAGGTCGGCGGCGGCCCCGGGTCCGGCGAGGGCGAGGGCGGCCTTGAGGCCGGCGAGGTTCCAGGCCTTGGACGCCGACATCAGGGACAGCCCGCGCTCGGCGCCCGGCACGCTCAGGTAGGGGACGAAGCCGACGCCCGGGGCGGTGAGCGGGGCGTGGATCTCGTCGGCGACGACGCGGACGCCGTAGCGCTCGGCGAGGGCGGTGACGGCGGTGAGCTCGTCGGCGGTGTGGACGGTGCCGGTCGGGTTGTGGGGGCTGCACAGCAGATAGCCGGCCCGCCCGCCGCCGAGCCCGCGGAAGGCGGACTCCAGGACGTCGAGGTCGATGCGTCCGCCGGCGCCGAGCGGGGCCTCCACGACCCGCCGGTCCAGGTGCCCGACGAACTCGTAGAACGGCGGGTACACGGGCGAGTTGACGACCACCGGGTCGCCGGGCCCGGTGACCAGTTTCAGCATCTCGACGACGCCGAGCATCACGTCGGGGACGATCGCGGTGCGGGCCACGTCGAGTCCGTCCCAGCCCCAGCGTTTCGCGGCGAACGCGGCGAGCGCCTCGGCGTAGGCGGTACCCGCCGGGTAGCCGGTGTCGCCGAGTTCCATCGCGGCCGTGACCGCGTGGACGACCGCCGGGGCGAGCGGCACGTCCATCTCGGCCACCCACACCGGGAGCACGTCCTCGGGATAGGTGCGCCATTTCATGCTGGTACGACATCGCAGCCGGTCGAGGGTGAGGGCGCGCAGCGGGTTCGGTTCGCCCGGATTCTCCTGCGGGATGCTGGTCATGGGCTCAAGATAGGCGGCCGCGGCGGGCCCGGGAACGAGGCGTACGGCCGTGCCGCACTGCCACGGGATCGTAAAGATCACCAACGCCGTGAACGCCCCGGGGGCGGCCCGCGTATGGAGAGCAGGGCGCTCGACGACCGGAGGGCCCCGCGGTGCAGGCACCGCGCGTTCGGGGTTTCGGGAGCCATGGATGAGGCACGCACGACGACGGGTCGTCCGGCGGGGGACACAGCTGGCGGCGGTCGGCGGACTCCTTCTGGGAGGCGCGATGGTCACCACGGCCATGGCGAGCGAGACTCCCGGCACGTCCGCCGTCCCGTTCAGCACCGGCTCCGCGACCGAGGCCGGCGACGCCGGTGCCGCGCTGGTGGCCAAGCTCGGCACCGCGCGCACGGCGGGCAGCTGGATCGGCGCCGACGGCAAGCCGGTGGTCGCGGTCACCGACGCCGAGGCCGCCGCGGCGGTGAAGCAGGCGGGTGCGGAGCCCAAGATGGTGTCGCACAGCATGAACGAGCTGAAGGCGGCCGCCGCCACGCTGAAGGCCGCGCCGCGGGTGGCCGGTACCGCGTGGGCGGTGGACTACAAGACGAACCGGGTGATGGTGGAGGCCGACAGCACGGTCTCCGCCTCGGACTGGTCGGACCTGAGCCGGGTCGCCGCCGGCATCGGCAGTTTCGTGCAGATGCAGCGCTCCGAGGGCAAGTTCACCACCCGGCTCAACGGGGCGCAGCCCATCCTGTCGACGGGCGGCCGCTGTTCGGCGGGGTTCAACGTCACCAACGGGACGACCGACTTCATCCTCACCGCCGGTCACTGCGGTCCGGCCAACACCATCTGGTTCGACGAGGGCCAGGGCAACGACCAGCAGGTGGGCACCACGATCGACACGCAGTTCCCGGGCAACGACTTCTCGCTGATCCAGTACGCGAACGGGAAGGCCGGTGACAACCCGGACGTGGTCGCGATCGGCAACGGCCAGGGCGTGCGGATCACGGGGGCTGCCGATCCGACGGTCGGCGAGAAGGTGTTCCGCAGCGGCTCCACCAGCGGTCTGCACGACGGCACGGTGACCGCGCTGAACGCGACCGTCAACTACCCGGAGGGCACGGTCACCGGGCTCATCCAGACCAACGTGTGCGCCGAACCGGGCGACAGCGGCGGCCCGTTGTTCTCCAACGGCATCGCGCTGGGCGTGACGTCGGGCGGCAGCGGTGACTGCACCACGGGCGGGGTGACGTTCTTCCAGCCGGTGACGCGGGCGATGGCGGCGCTGAACGTGCAGCTGATCGTGACGAAGCAGGCCGCGACCGGGGGCCAGGGCGCCACGCCCGCGCCGTCCGCGTCGGCCAACCACAGCGCCATCGCGCCGAGCGCGGCCTCGCCGGGGTCGACGGCGCCGGTGACCGGGGACGACACCAGCCTGGTGGCCCGGCTCACGGACACCCGCAACGTCGGGCCGGGCCTGCTGGTGATCGGGGGCAGTCTGATCGCGCTGGTGGGTACGCGCTTCATCCGCGCGGAGCAGGACCGCAAGGCGTACCAGCGCTACTATTCGGCCACTTGGGGCTGACGGGAGCGGCGGGAGGTCTGCCGCGCGAGGTCCGACGAGAAGGGCACCCGTCCGCTGCGGGTGGGTGCCCGGGACGGGCGGTCGGGCCGACTGGCCCGGCTGCTACGGGGTTGCCGCCGCCCATTCGAGGACGAGCCGCTGGTACTCCTCGCGCTGCTCGGTGCTCAGTGTCCCGCCCGACCGGAGCCACAGGGCCCGGATCTCCTCGTTGACCTCGTCGGCCGATCGCTCGGTGACGGTTTCAACAGTGGTGGACATGGTGTGAAGCATATGCCGGTCGGCGTGAAGGCGCCGTGAGTAAGTACGACCGATACGGACATATCGGACCGTGTTACTCATCACGTCAATGTGTCAAGCACAGGCGGGAGTTCGATGCCGTCCGGCAACGGCCGCACCTGCGGAAACGGCGGTTCAGCCGCCGGCCCGGCCGAGCACCAGGACCTGGATCGCGAGGACGGCCGCGCCCCGCGCCCAGTCGTGGAAGTCGGAGACCTTGGTCTCCAGGACGAGCGGGGAGGCGAGCGGATGCCGGTGGGCGCGGACCGCCTCCCGCACCGTGTCGCCGGCCACCTCCATCAGGCCGACCCCCTCCCCGGCCAGCAGGATCTTCTGCGGCATGACGAAGTTGGCGATCTGGGCGAGCAGCGTGCCCAGCGCCCTTCCGGCCTCGCCGACCACCCGCGCGGCCATCGGCTCGCCCGCGGCGGCGCCGGCCAGGATCTCCTCGTACGACGCGTCGCGGCCGGTGGCGGCCCGGACCTGGTAGCGGATGCTGGGGATGGTGAGCAGCGACACGGCGCTGCCACGCTCGCCCTGCGGGGTGAGCGGGCCCAGGGGGTCGATGATCCAGTGCCGTCCGAAGCCGCGGTCCTCCTCGGCGCAGGGGACCCGCCTGCCGCCGAGCACCAGGCCGTAGCCGATGCCGGCACCGATGGTCAGCACCACGAAGCGGTCGAGTCCGCGGCCGGCGCCGAACCAGGTCTCGGCCTCGACCAGGGCGGCCACGTCGTTCTCCACGACGACCGGCAGCCCGGTGCGCTCCCGGACCAGCCCGGCCAGCGGGACGTCACGCCAGGACAGGTAGGGCGACTCGCCGACCACCGCGTACTCGCGCACGAACCCGCCGACGCCGATGCCGATGCCCGCGATCGCGGGGTGGCGGCCGGCGAGTTCGGCGGTCATCGCGGCCAGCAGGTCGGCGACGTGCTTGGGTTCATGGCTGGTGAGCGGCCGGTCCAGGCGGGCGACGATGTCGCTCCTGAGGCTGGTGACGACGGCGTAGACCATCTCGTCGGTGATCTTGAAGCCGAGGAAGGACCGGGACTCGGCGACCACGTCGAGCGGCTGCGAGGGCCGGCCCTGGCGCGCCTCCGCCGGGGCGCCCGCCCAGGGGGCCTCGACGAGCAGGCCGGACTCGATGAGCGGCTTGGTGAGGCGGGTGAGGCTGCCCTGGGAGAGGTTCAGCCGACGGGCCAGCTCGGTGCGCGACAGGGGGCCGTTGACGAGCACCTCGATCGCCACGGAGCGCTCCGCGGAGCTCAGCGGCAGCCAGTCGGTCACGGGATCCCTTTTCTTCCGGGGCTGAAGCAACCAAGCCACCCTACTGTGCGCCGGGTGCGCCGCATAAGCGCCCTGCTCGCACCTTTCTGACTTCCTTCCGCCCCTTGACGCCAAGATTCTTCCGCGACGAAAGTAACCCCCATGACTTTCTCACTCGGCATCGTCGGCGCCGGACAGTTCTCCGGCCAGTTCGCCACGCTGTTCCAGGCCCATCCCGGCGTCGGCGACGTGTACGTCACCGACCTGCTGCCCGAGCGGGCGGAGCAGCTCGCCACCGCCCAGGGTCTGGCGGGCACCTTCCCGTCGTACGAGGCCATGCTGGAGTCCGGCGTCGACGCGGTCGCGATCTTCACCCAGCGCTGGACGCACGGCCCGCTGGTCCTGCAGGGCCTGAACGCCGGCAAGCACGTGTACTCCGCGGTCCCCATGGCGATCACGGCCGAGGAGATCGCCGCGATCATCGACACGGTCAAGGCGACCGGCCTGACGTACATGATGGGCGAGACCAGCCAGTACAACCCGGCGACCGTGCACGCCCGCAACCAGATCGCCGAGGGCGCCTTCGGGCGGCTCTTCTACGCCGAGGGCGACTACGTCCACGACATGGACCTCGGCTTCTACGACGCCTACCGCTACAGCGGCGGCGAGAACTGGAAGTCCACCGCCAGCTATCCCCCGCTGCTCTACCCGACGCACGCGGTGGGCGGGGTGCTCGGCGCCTGGCAGACGCACGCGGTGAGCGTGTCGGCGATCGGCGTCGTGGACGACCGGGGCGACGGCGTCTTCGACAAGGAGGTCAGCCAGTTCGGCAACGACATCTCCAACGCGACCGCGCTGTTCGAGGTGGCCGGCGGCGGCTCGTTCCGCACCAACGAGTTCCGGCGGGTGGGCTACCCGTCCCACATCCGTGAGTCCCGCTTCCGGTTCTTCGGCACGGAGGCGAGCATGGAGCAGCTGGCGACGGTGGCGCTGTGGCAGGACAAGAAGGGCGTGCAGGACATCAGCGAGCTGCTGGAGCCCAAGCCCACCATGTCCCCTGACGACCCGTCGCTCCAGCACATCGCGCCGGAGCTGCGGGCCGCCTTCACCTCGGGGTCGGCACCGGTGCACGACCGGGCGCGGCTGCCGCGGGAGTTCGACGCGCTGCACAACGGGCACGAGGGCAGCCACCACTTCCTCGTGGACGACTTCGTGACCGCCGTCAACACGCGCAGCCTGCCGTCGGTCAACGCGTGGGTCGCGGCCCGCTACACCCTGCCGGGCATCATCGCGCACGAGTCCGCGCGGCAGGGCGGGGCCAGGCTGGAGATCCCGGACTTCGGGGACGCCCCGGAGAGCTGAGCCGAAGCCGCCGGCCGCGGCCGGAGCCGGGCCGGGTGCCGTCAGGTGCCCGGCTTGCGGCCGTACACGAAGACGTCGTCGCCGGTCTTCAGCAGCGACCAGTACTTCTTGGCGGTCGCGGGGGTCATGTTCACACAGCCGTGCGAGCCCGGCGGGTTCCACATGCTGAGGTTCACCGAGTGGAAGGCCTGGCCGCCGTCGAAGAACTGGCTGTAGGGCATCGGCACGTTGTAGACGGACGAGACGTGGTCGATGTCACGCCAGTAGATCTTCTTCAGACCGGTCCGGGTCTCGTACCCGTTCCGGCCGGTACGGACCGGCACCGGGCCGTAGACCAGCTTGCTGCCGTCCTGGATCCAGCTCAGCTGGAGCGTGAGGTTGACGCAGGCGATGCGGCCCTTGTTCGTCGGGCACTTGCCGTCCTTGTTGGGCTTGTTCCCGACGGCCTTCTGCTTGTTCATCAGGTCCATCACGCCCCAGGTGACGGGACCCGCGTACCCGACGGCGGGCGTGATGCCGTGCTTGTTCTGGAAGGCCTGGATCGCCTTGCAGTCGGCGGTGGACTGCTTGCCGTCGACCGGCCGCCCGAGGAACTTCTCCACCTGCTTCTGGTACGGCCCGGCCTGCGTGGTGCAGCTCGCCGCCTGCGCCGGAGCGGAGGTGAGGGCGAGCGTGAGCGGCGCCACGAGCCCGGTGACACCGAGCACGACGGCACTTCGTCTGCGTATGTCCCCCATATGACGTCTGTCTCCTTTTCCTGTGCTGTGGTCTCGTCGTACTGGACCGCCCGATGCGCGGCATTGGTTGTAGCCCGGAGCGGGCTGTGACGAAACGGTTAACTTAACCGCCGCGGCCGCCGCTTCCGGCACCGGTCCACTTACCCGGAAGTGGCCCGCGCCACAGCGTCGTGGCCGACCTAGTGTGCGGTTCATGCACCCCGCACTCGCCGGCGATCTCGCCCGGCTTCCCGAACTTCTCCAGTCCGCCCGCGACGCGGCCGCCCGTGCGGTGGCCGGGTCGGCCGAGCGGCCGGTGGCCGCGCCCGGGCCCGCACCCGCACGGGCGCCGCTGCCCGAGCGGGGGGAGGGCGGGGCCGGCGCGCTGGCCCGGTTCACCGAGCGGTGGGCGCCGGGCATGTCCGCCTCGGCCGGGCCACGCTACCTCGGTTTCGTCACCGGCGGCGTCACGCCCGCCTCCCTCACCGGCGACTGGCTGACCTCGGCCTACGACCAGAACCTGTCCGGCGACGCCGGCTCCTGGGGCGCCGCCCTGGAGCGCGAGACCGTGGCCTGGCTGGCCGGGCTGTTCGGGCTCGGCGAGGCACACAGCGGGGCGTTCGTGACCGGGGCCACGATGTCGAACACGGTCGGTCTGGCGATCGCCCGGGAGTGGCTCGGCGAACGGCTCGGCGTGGACGTCTCCCGGGCGGGCGCCGCCGCGCTCGGCCCGGTCGACGTGCTCTCCGGCAGCCCGCACTCCAGCGTCGGCAAGGCACTGTCGGTGCTCGGCATCGGCCGGGACCGGCTGCGCCCGGTGCCGCTGCTGCCCGGCAACCGGGAGGCGGTGGACGTGGCCGCGCTCGACGCGGCGCTGGCCGCACTGGCGGGGCGGCCGGCGATCGTCGTCGCCAACGCGGGCACGGTGAACACCGTCGACTTCGACGACCTGCGGGCGATCGCCGCGCTGAAGGAGCGGTACGACTTCTGGCTGCACGTGGACGCCGCGTTCGGCGCGTTCGCCGCCCTCTCCCCCGCCCACGCCCCGCTCGTCGACGGTCTCGACGCGGCCGACTCGGTCTGCGTCGACCTGCACAAGTGGCTCAACGTCCCCTACGACGCGGCCGTCCAGTTCACCCGCCGCCGCGACCTCCAGGTGGCCGTCTTCCAGAACGAGTCCCCGTACCTGGGCCCGCCCGCCGGCACCCCGGACTTCCTGCACCTCACCCCCGAGAACTCCCGCCGGATGCGGGCGCTGCCCGCCTGGTTCGCGCTGACCGCGTACGGCCGGGACGGGCACCGCGAGATCGTCGAGCGCAACGTCACCGAGGCCCGCCGCCTCGGCGCCGGCATCGAGGAGCTGCCCGCCCTGCGCCTGCTCGCCCCGGTCCGGCTCAACGTCGTCTGCTTCACCCTCGCCGAGCAGCCCACGCAGGAGCGGGTGGCCGCCCTGGCCCGCGCGGTCGCCGCGTCCGGGGAGGCGTTCCTGACGCCGACGGTGTACGGCGGGGTGCCCGCGCTGCGGGCGGCGTTCAGCAACTGGCGGACCGCCGAGGACGACACCCGGCGCGTGCTCGCCGTGCTCGCGGCCGCCTCAGCCGCTCTCTGACCCGCGCCGGGCCTCCCGGTGCGGCCGCAGCGCCGCGTGGAACCCGCCGTGCACGGCGGTGAGCCCGCCGTCGACGCTCAGCGTGGTGCCGGTGATCCAGGCGGCGTCGCGGGAGGCGAGGAAGGCGACGGCCGCGGCGACGTCCTCGGGTTCGCCGACCCGGCCGAGCGGGTACAGCGGCCGGAGGGCGTCGAGTTCGTCCTCCCGGTCCGCCCAGGCCGAGGTGCGGACCGTGCCCGGCTCGACGAGGTTGACCCGGACCCCGCGCGCGGCCGCGTGCCCGGCGAGGGTGCGGGTCAGCGAGGCGAGGCCGGCCTTGGCGGCGCTGTAGGCGTGGTTGCCGAAGTCGGCCCGGGCGTTGACCGAGCCGATGCTGACGATCGCGCCCCGGCCGGAGGCGGCGAGATACGGGAGGGCGGCCCGGCAGCAGCGGTGCACGCCGGTGAGCGTGATGTCGAGGTCGAGGGCCCAGGCGTCGTCCGGCTGGTCCTCGAAGCGGGGGACGTCCGGGGTGCAGTGCGCGGCGCAGTTCACCAGCACGTCGAGCGTGCCGAAGGCGCCGACGGCCCGCTCGACAGCCGCCTCCACCGAGTCCCGGTCGGCGACGTCGCAGGCGAACGCCGCCACCGCCAGCCCCTGTTCGCGCAGCCCGGCCGCGGTCCGCTCCGCCTCGGGCAGGTCCCGGTCGGTCGCCAGCACCCCCGCGCCCTCCTGGGCCAGCCGGCGGGCGACGGCCGCGCCGATGCCGCGGGCCGCGCCCGTGACGAGAACTCCGTGTCCGGCAAAACGAGTGAGTCCGGTCATGACGAAGACCGTACGGGCCGGACGATCAACAGGACAGATACCGTGCGCACATGACCGCGTTCCTGCAGCAACTCCCCGCCCTGATAGGCGTCGTGATCGGCGCGCTCGGTTCGTACCTCGCCGTGGTGCGGGGTGACCGGGCGCGGTTCCGCCGGGAACAGGAGGCGCGCTGGGAGGAGCGGCGGCTGACGGTGTACAGCGAATACGCGCGGGCGCTGAAGAGGACGGTGAACCTCACCTACCGCGTCTCCGCCCATCTCGGCAACGACCCGCATCCGCACCCGATCTCCCCGGCCGAGGCCGAGCCGCAGCTGGCGGCGGCCACCGACGGCCGTGACCCGGCCGGGGAGGCGCTGATCATGCTGGGCAGCCGGGAGGTGGTGGAGCAGGCACGGGCGTGGGTGACCGCGGTGATGGCCATGGAGCGGTTCATGCGCTCCGGGACGGTCGACCCGGACGCCTGGCAGGACCTGCTGGCACGGCAGCGGGCGTGCCGGGAGCGCTACTACACCGCCGTTCGCGAGGATCTCGCGCTGCCTCCGGGGCACCCGGCGCTCTGGCCGACCCGGATGGAGTCGGACGGCTGAGGAGCGTGCCGGCTTCCGCGGTGGCCGGTGGCGGGCCGTCCGCGGAAGCCGGGCGTCTCCGGCGGGTCAGTGACCGCGCGCGATCCACTCCGCCAGGTGCGGTGCCTCGGCGCCGATGGTGGTCGGGTCGCCGTGCCCGGTCAGGACCTTCGTCTCGGGCGGGAGGGTGAGCAGCTTGTCCCGGATGGAGTCGATGATCGTCGGGAAGTGCGAGTACGACCGTCCGGTCGCGCCGGGGCCGCCCTGGAAGAGGGTGTCGCCGGTGAAGACGACACCCAGGCCGGGGTCGTGGAGGCAGACGGCGCCGGGCGCGTGGCCTGGCGTGTGCAGCACGGTCAGGTCGGCGCCCGCGGCCTCGATGACCAGCCCGTCGGACAGGTGGTTGTCGGGGTCGCGGTCGGGGTGGGTGAGCTTCCACAGCGGCAGGTCGTCGGGGTGCAGCCAGATCTTGGCGCCGGTGAGGTCCGCGAGGGCGGGCGCGGCGTCGATGTGGTCGTTGTGGGCGTGGGTGCAGACGATCGCCTTCAGGACGCGGTCGTCGACCGCCTCGGCGATGGCCCGGGCGTCGTGGGCGGCGTCGATGACGATCACCTCGCGTTCGTCGCCGACGATCCAGACGTTGTTCTCGACGTCCCAGGTGCCGCCGTCGAGGGTGAACTGCCCTGAGGTGACGAGGCGTTCGATGCGTGTGGTCATCACAGCACCACCACCGAACGCAGCACGTCGCCGCCGTGCATCCGCTCGAAGGCCTTCTCCACCTCGTCGAGCCGGATGGTCTCGGTGACGAAGGCGTCCAGGGGCAGCCGCCCCTGCAGGTGCAGGTCGATCAGCATGGGGAAGTCCCGGGTGGGCAGGCAGTCGCCGTACCAGGACGACTTGAGGGCGCCGCCGCGGCCGAAGACGTCGAGGAGCGGCAGTTCCAGCTTCATGTCGGGGGTGGGTACGCCGACCAGGACGACGGTGCCGGCGAGGTCGCGGGCGTAGAACGCCTGGTTGTACGTCTCGGGGCGGCCGACCGCCTCGATGACGACGTCGGCGCCGAAGCCGCCGGTCAGCTCGCGGATCGCCTCGACGGGGTCGCTCTCGCGCGAGTTGATGCTGTGGGTGGCGCCCAGGGCGCGGGCCTTCTCCAGCTTCCGGTCGTCGATGTCGACGGCGATGATCTTCGCGGCGCCCGCGAGGCGGGACCCGGCGATCGCCGCGTCGCCGACCCCGCCGCAGCCGATCACGGCGACCGAGTCGCCCCGGCCGACGTTGCCGGTGTTGATCGCGGCGCCGATGCCCGCCATCACCCCGCAGCCGAGCAGCCCGGCGACCGCCGGGGAGACGGCCGGGTCGACCTTGGTGCACTGCCCGGCGGCGACCAGCGTCTTCTCGGCGAAGGCGCCGATGCCGAGCGCCGGGGAGAGCTCCTGCCCGGTCGAGGCGAGGGTCATCTTCTGCTTGGCGTTGTGCGTGTTGAAGCAGTACCAGGGGCGGCCGCGCAGACAGGCCCGGCACTGGCCGCACACGGCACGCCAGTTGAGGATCACGAAGTCACCGGGCGCGACGTCCGTGACGCCCTCGCCGACCGACTCCACCACCCCGGCGGCCTCGTGGCCGAGCAGGAAGGGGAACTCGTCGGTGATACCGCCCTGTTTGTAGTGCAGGTCGGTGTGACAGACCCCGCAGGCCTGCACCTGTACGACGGCTTCGCCCGGCCCCGGGTCGGGCACCACGATCGTCTCGACCCGCACGGGTTCGTCCTTGCCCGGTGCGATCACGCCGCGTACTTCCTGCGCCATGGGCCTGCCCTTTCGTCGCTCTGCTGACGTGCTGTCTTCCGACCCTACGCGGGAACGATCAGCGACGGCACGCATCGCTCGTCGCGGATCGTCGTGAATCGCCGCGGATCGTGCCGGCCGGCCGCCGGTCGTGTTCTCCGACACCTTCCCCAGATACCCCCGGGGGTACCTCTGCTACGGTGACACACATACCCCCGGGGGTAATCCACCAGGGGAATCGAGGAGAGGAGTGTGCCGTCGTGTCCTTCGTCGACACCATCGAGGTGCCCGGACTGGGCAACCGCAGCTATCTGGCGGGCGGGGCGCACGGCGCCGTCGCGGTCGATCCGCCCCGGGACGTCGACCGGGTGCTGGCGGCCGTCGCCCGGCGCGGGGTGCGGCTCACGCAGGTCGTGGAGACGCACGTGCACAACGACTACGTCTCCGGCGGCCTTGAGCTGGCCCGCCTGACCGGGGCCGCCTACGCGGTGCCGGCCGGGGCCCGGGTGGCGTACGAGCGGGTGCCGGTGGCCGACGGGGACGTGCTGGAGATCGAGGCGGGCCTCGCACTGCGCGCGCTGGCCACCCCCGGGCACACCCCGCACCACACGTCGTACGTGCTGGAGGAGACCGGGCGCGCGGTGGCCGTGTTCACCGGCGGCTCGCTGCTGATCGGCACGGTCGGCAGGCCCGACCTGGTGGAGCCCCGGCTCACCGGCGAGCTGGCCCGGGCGCAGCACGCCTCGGCGCACCGCCTGGCCGCCCAGCTGCCGGACGGGACGGCGGTGCTGCCCACGCACGGCTTCGGCAGCTTCTGCTCGGCCGGGGACGCGTCCGGCTCCGCCACCACCATCGGGCGGGAGCGGGCGGTGAACGAGGCGCTGGTCAAGGACGTCGACACGTTCGTCGCGGAGCTGCTGGCCGGGCTCGACGACGTACCGGCGTACTACGCCCACATGGGTCCGCTGAACTCCGCGGGCCCGGCCCCCGTCGACCTCACGCCGCCGCGCCGGGCGGACCCCGCGGAGATCGCGGCACGGCTGGCCGCCGGGGAGTGGGTGGTGGACCTGCGCAACCGGGTGGCGTTCGCCGAGGGGCACGTCCCGGGCGCCCTGAACTTCGAGGCCGACGGACAGCTCGCCACCCATCTGGCGTGGCTGCTGCCCTGGGGCCGGCCGGTCACGCTGCTCGCCGAGTCGGCCGCCCAGCTGGCGGCCGCCCAGCGCGAGCTGACCCGCGTCGGCGTCGACCGCCCGGCCGCGGCGGCCACGGGCGCGCCCGAGGCGTGGCTGCGCGCGGACGACCGGCCCCGCTCCTTCCCCCGGGCCACCTTCAAGGACCTGGCCGCGCGCGGCACCGCGGACGTCGTCGTCCTGGACGTGCGCCGGGACACCGAGCGGGCCGGCGGCCATCTCCGGGGTTCTGTCCACATCCCCCTGCACCAGGTGCGGGAGCGGCTGGGCGAGATACCCGGCGGCACCGTGTGGGTGCACTGCGCGGGCGGGACGCGAGCAGCTGTCGCCGCGTCGCTCCTCGACGCGGCCGGCCGCGATGTGGTCGCCGTGGACGACGGGTTCGCGGCGGCGCACGCGGCCGGACTGCCGATGGCCAGGCTCACCCCGGCCGAGGCGCGGGAGCGCACGGACGCGGACGCCGTACTGCTGGACGTCCGCGAGGCCGACGCATGGGCGGCCGGACACGCGCCGGGGGCCGTGCACGCCCCGCTGTCCGGGCTGGCGGCCGGGGCGCCGCTGCCGTCGGCCGCGGCGGACCGCCCGCTCGTCGTGATCTGCCGCTCGGGGCGGCGCTCGCGCCAGGCGGCGGCGCTGCTGACCGCCCGGGGGCTCGACGCGGTCGATGTCGTGGGCGGGATGACCGCCTGGCTCGCGGCGGGGCTCGCGGTGACCACCGAGGGCACCCCCGGATGAGCGTCCTTCTCCTCGCCCTCGGCGCCGGGGCCGTCACCGGGCTGGCGCTCGGGGCCCTGGGCGGCGGCGGCAGCGTGCTCGCCGTACCGGCGCTGATCTATCTGCTCGGCTTCACCCCGGCCGCGGCCACCACCGCCAGCCTGGTCGTGGTCACGGTCACCTCGGCCACCGCACTCGTCGGGCACGCCCGCGAGGGTGCGGTGCGCTGGCGGGCCGGGGCCGTGTTCGCGGCCGCCGGGGTCCTGCCGGCGGCGGTCGGCGGGGCGGTCTCCCGGCAGCTGCCGGCGGCGCTGCTGACCGGGGCGTTCGCGGTGCTCGCCGCCGTGGCGGCACTGCGCATGCTGCGCCCGGCGGCCGTCCGGTCCCCGGCGCGGGTACCGGCCCGGGCGTCCCGGGTGGCCGGGGCGGGCGCCGGTCTGGGCGCGGTGACCGGGGTGCTCGGGGTGGGCGGCGGGTTTCTCGCCGTACCGTCCCTGGTGAACGTCGTGGGGCTGCGGATGCGCGCGGCGATCGGCACCAGCCTGCTGGTCATCACGATCAACTCGCTCACCGCACTGGCGGCCCGCTCCGGTTCCGCGGCGGACGTCGACTGGTCGGCCGTGGGGCCGTTCGCCGGGGCCGCGGTCCTGGGCGCCTGGGACGGCAGGCGGCTCGCGGCCCGGCTCTCCGCGGGCACCCTCCAGCGGATCTTCGCCTGGGCGCTGCTCGCGGTGGCCGCGGCGATGCTGGCCGACGCGATCGGCTGACGCGCCGAGCGCTCCGCTGAAAGTGCCACGTTCTGTCGTCTGCCGACTGCGGCGCCGTCGTGGCCGGCCGCGCAGTTCCTCCCCCAGCCTTCGGCCGGGGGTACCCCCAGCGCCCCTTTCGGGGCGCTGCCGCTCAGGCCAGCGACAGGAACAGCTTCTCCAGCCGTGCCTTCATCTGCTCGGTCGTCTCACCGTCCGCCCCGCTCCGGGCGGGGTCGATGATGCACTGCTGGAGCCCCGTCGCGATGATCGCGAAGCCCGCCCGGTCCAGGGCGCGCGAGGCGGCGGCGAGCTGGGTGACCACGTCCTCGCAGTCGCGGCCCTCCTCGATCATCTTGATCACGCCGGAGATCTGCCCCTGCGCCCGGCGCAGCCGGTTCAGCACCGACTTGAGCTCGTCGCCCTCGAACTGAAGCTCCACGACCACCACTCCTCACATACCCGTAGGGGTATGTTACCCGCCCCTCGGGCGGACCTGCCGTTCATCACTGCAAGGAAGGATCGCATCCGTCATGACACCTACTCCCCCGAACCCGGATCTCACCCCCGACCAGGCCCTCGCCCGCCTGCCGGAGCTGACCGTCGTCGACGTCCGCACGCCCGCCGAGTACGCCGCCGGACATCTGCCCGGCGCCCACAACATCCCCCTGGACAGCCTGGGCCGGGCCGTGCCCACGCTGCGCGCGGCACCCGGCCGGCTCCTCCTCGTCTGCGCCTCCGGCGCCCGGGCCGAGCGCGCCCGTGCGCTCCTCGCCGGGCACGGCGTCCCGGCGGCCACCCTCACCGGCGGCACCCACGGCTGGGCCGAGCGCGGTCACGAACTGCGCCGACCGCGGGGCGAGTCCCGTGCGACCTGGGCCATGGAGCGCCAGGTGCGGTTCACCGCCGGGTCGGCGGTCCTCCTGGGCCTGGCCCTCGGGCAGTTGCACCCGGCCTGGCTGCTGCTGTCGGCAGGGGTCGCGGGCGGCCTGGTGTTCTCGGCGCTCACCGACACCTGCGGGATGGCCGCGGTCCTCTCGAAGCTGCCGCACAACCGGCCGCGCCCGGCCGACCTCGACGCGACCCTGGCGAAGCTGGGTTCCGCCCGTGGCTGACCGGGCCCCGGGGCCGGAACCGGCCGTCGTAGCCTGGGGGTCGTCGGAGGGCGCAGCCCACCGCCCGGACGAGGAGCACCGTGACCACCGCAGACGCACTTCCGACGAGCCCGCCGAAGGAACCCGTGTTCCGGCTGCTCCTCTCCTACGTACGGCCGCACCGCTGGGCCCTGCTGGCCGGCGCGGTGCTCTCGCTGGTGACGGGCGCGACCGGGCTGCTGCTGCCGCTGGTGGCCCGGGGGTTGATCGACGACCTGTCCCACGACCGTTCCATCACCGGCAAGTTGCTCGCGATGGCCGCTCTGGTGGTCGGCAACGCCGCGGTGGGCGCGCTGGGTTCGTACGTGCTGCGGCGCACCGCGGAGTCGGTGGTGCTCGGGGCCCGGCGCACTCTGTCGTCGTACCTGCTCAGGCTGCGGATCACCGCGGTGGACCGTACCGAACCCGGTGACCTGATGGCCCGGATCACCTCGGACACCACGCTGCTGCGCGAGGTCACCACGGACTCGCTGGTCGCGCTCGGCACCGGCGGACTCACCCTGGTCGCCACCGTGGTGATGATGGGGGTGGTCGATCCGGTGCTCCTTGCCGTCACCCTCGTGGTGATCGCCGCGGCGGGCACGGTGCTGGGCACGATCGTGCCGCGCATCAACCGGGCGAGCCGCCGGGCGCAGGACGCGGTCGGGGTGATGGGGGCCTCGCTGGAACGGGTGCTGGGCGCGCTGCGCACGGTGAAGGCGTCCGGCGCCGAGCACCGCGAGGAACTGGCCCTGCACGAGGCCGCCGAGGAGTCCTGGCGGCAGAGTGTGCGGGCGGCGAAGTGGTCGGCCGCGGCGGGGAACACGGCGGGGCTCGCGATGCAGTTGGCGTTCATCACGGTGCTCGCGGTGGGCGGGGCGCGGGTGGCGACCGGTGCGATCGGCGTGGGCACCCTGGTGGCGTTCCTGCTCTACGTCTTCTACCTGATGCAGCCGATCCAGCAGGTCGTCGGGGCGATCACCCAGTACCAGACCGGTGCCGGCGCGCTCGCCCGGATCCAGGAGGCGCTGCGGCTGCCCGCCGAACCACCGTCCCGGCCCGCCGAGTTGCCGTCCACGGGCACCGAACCGGCCTCGGTCGCCTTCACCGACGTACGCTTCCGTTACGCCGACGACCTGCCGTACGTCCACCACGGTGTCAGCTTCGACGTCCCCGCGCGGGGCATGACGGCGTTCGTCGGGCCGTCCGGCGCCGGCAAGACCACGGTGTTCTCGCTGATCGAGCGGTTCTACGACCCGGAGTCCGGCACGATCGCCGTGGACGGCCGACCGGTGGCTGACTGGGAGCTGCCGCTGCTGCGTTCGGCGATCGGGTACGTCGAGCAGGACGCGCCGGTGCTGTCGGGCACGCTCAGGGACAACCTGCTGCTCGGCAATCCGGAGGCGGACGAGGACGCGGTCGCACGGGTGGTGAAGACGACCCGGCTCGACGGTCTGGTCGGCCGGCTGCCGCAGGGCCTGGAGACGCTGGTCGGGCACCGGGGCACCAAGCTGTCCGGCGGGGAGCGTCAACGGGTGGCGATCGCAAGGGCGTTGCTGCGCCGTCCCCGGCTGCTGCTCCTGGACGAGGCCACCTCGCAGCTGGACGCGGTGAACGAGGCGGCGCTCCGGGACACGGTCGCCGACGTGGCGCGGTCGACGACCGTGCTGGTGGTCGCGCACCGGCTGTCGACGGTCACCATGGCGGACCGGATCGTCGTCATGGACGCGGGCCGGGTCCGCGCGGTGGGCACGCACCGGGAGCTGGTGGCGGCGGACCCGCTGTACGCGGAGCTGGCGGCGACGCAGTTCCTGGCCTCGGAGCACTGAGGACGCGGACGGGGCCGGGGCAGGAGCGGGCAACGAGGAGGGCCGCCCCTGCGCGGGACGGCCCTCGGTGTGCGGCGGGGTCAGGCTTCGATGCCCGGCAGCAGTCCCATGGCGGGCGCGGCCAGGTCGGTGAGCTGGTGCAGTTCGCCGAGCTTGTGGAGTCCGTTCAGCCCCTGCACCTGCTCCGAGACCTTCGGCATCCGGTCCCGGTACTCCGCGGGGACGTCACTGCTGGAGACCGAGTCGAGCACACCGAGCGCGGTGAGCTTCCCGGGGTGCTGCGCGCCCGCGTCGGCCGCGTTCGCCAGCGGCGCGGCGAGGCCGGTGACCCCGACGGCGAGACCGACGGCGGCGACGATACGTCGTGTTGAGATCATGTCCTCAGCAACGGCCCCGGCGCCGGGCCGGACACGGGCAGCCGGTCCCCCTCACCCGTCAGGAGGAGCGCACGGCCTGCGCTTGCCGAGCCCGGCGGGGCGGAGGAGGCTCGTGGTGAGGGGCTCGCGCGGCCCGCCCCGCATCGGGTCGCGGGCTCCCGCAGGAGGTCACCATGGGCACCGCGACGGGTTCCACGTTCGACACCGACACGCTGCGCCGGGCCGTAGAGGGGAACACCGGGAACAGTCTTCTGGCGCTCTACGCGGACGACGCGGAGATCCGCATCATCGACCGCAACACCCAGCCCAGCCACCCCAAGGTCCTGCACGGCCGCCAGGACATCGCCGCGCTGCTGGACGACGTCTACAGCCGCGACATGACGCACACGCTGGACCAGTGCATCGTCGAGGGCGACAAGGCCGCCTTCACCGAGTCCTGCGAGTACGGGGACGGGGTCCGCGTGCTCGCCGAGTCGATGATCACGCTGCGCGACGGCAAGATCGCCGAACAGATCATGATCCAGGCATGGGACGAGTAGTCGCAAGGGCCGGGAGGGTCCAGGTCAGCTCGCGGTTGACCTGGACCTTCTCGGCGCGGGCTGCGCTGGGACGCACCCGCCGCCCACGGCCGCACGCCTGCCCCGCGGTGCTGCTGCGGGCACTCCTGCGGGCCGCGCACTGCCACCGGGGAGCGGTCAGCGCATCCAGGCGCGGTACTCCATGACGTCCCCGGCCCGCACCCCGTACGCGGGGTCGTCCCGGGTGAACGTGGTCTCCAGGCCGAGTACGGCGCCGGTGGCCGGGTCCAGGATGAGCATCCGCCGGCCGCCGGTGCCCGTGTCGAGGACGTACGCCTGACCGGTGCGGCCCAGCCGGTCGGTGACCTGGCCGGCCGGCCGCAGCCCCCGCGCATCGGCGAGCAGGCCGGCCAGGGCCGCCGACTCGCGTGCGCCGAGCGTCCAGTTGTCCAGCAACTCCGCGGTGGCGTCGAGGAGTCCGGACGTGGTGAGGGTGTCGCTGTGGATCAGGTCGGTGAGGTAGGCGCGCAGCTTCGCGGGGTCGTGCGGAGGTGTGGACAGGGGCGGCGCGTCGCCCCACATCGGCGGGAACGTCTGCCGGCTGAGCACCTTGCCGTCCTCGACCCGGCCGGTGTCGGTCAGCACGGGCCGGCCCGCGTGGTCCGGGTCGGTGGCCACGACCACCTCGGTGTGCGTGCCGTCCGCCCGCCAGCGCACCACGCGCTCCTCGGGCAGGGTGACCGGCGGCCTGTCGTCGCTCATGGCCAGGCTCCAGGACTGCACATGGGTACCCCGGCGCAGCGCCGGGGAGCCGTCCGTGGCGGCCACGGCGGCGAGTTGCGCGACCTGGGCGAGCGGTACGGGGGTGGAGTGGGTGCGGACGGTCAGCGGCCGGGGTGCGGCGACGGCCGGCGCACCCGAGGGGCCGCCGAACAGCACCGTCAGCGTGGTGGCCGCCACGACGGCGGCCGCGGTCAGCCCCCACAGCAGGCGCGGCCGGAACCGGATCCGGCGGCCGGGGCGGGGGGTGTGCAGCAGCCGGGCGAGGTGCCGTTCGGCGGTGTGGTCGAGAGGGCCGTCGCCGAAGTAGGGGCCGTCGGCGGGGGCCGGGTCGGCGGCGCGCAGCAGGTCGAGTTCGTCAGCCATGGCGGTGTTCCTCGGGAAGGGCCTCGGCGGCGGGCGGGCGCAGACGGTCGATCTCGGCTCTGAGCCGGTGGCGGGCGCGGTGCAGCCGCATCGCCGCCGCCCGTTTCCCGCAGCCCAGGACGACGGCGACCTCGTCGACGCCGAGTTCCTCCCACGCCGTCAGCCGCAGCACCTCCTGGTCGGCCGGGGACAGCCGGGCGAGCGCCTCGTGCACCCAGGCGCCGGGGCGCTCGCTGCCGGGGCTGTCCACGACGTGCCGTCGGTGTGCGGTGTCGTCGTTGCCCACCCGGTCCAGGAGCCGGCGGCGTCGCCCGTACCCGCGTACCGCGTTGGCGAGGCAGTTGCGTGCCACGCCGTACAGCCAGGGCAGCGGGACGGCCGGCAGGTCGGCGCGGCGCCGCCAGGCCACCGTGAACACCTCCGCCACCACTTCCTCCACCTCGCCGGTCCGCCCGTCCAGTCGCCGCGCGACATAGCGGCTGACCGCCCAGTAGTGCTCGCGATAGGCAGCGGCGAAGATCTCGTCGTTGCTCATGTCCCGTTCCTGTCCGGCACCTGCCCGATCGTCACACCCGTTTCCGTGACGCTCGTCGCATCCGCCGAGTGTGACCGGCGGGCACAGCCCGGACACAGGCGGGGCATGCGGAACCTCAAGTGGCTCACGACCACGGATCACAAGACGATCGGGACGCTGTACCTGGTCACAGCGTTCGCGTTCTTCCTCCTCGGCGGGGTGACGGCCCTGCTGATGCGCGCCGAACTGGCCCGCCCGGGCCTCCAGATCATGTCGAACGAGCAGTTCAACCAGGCGTTCACGATGCACGGCACGATCATGCTGCTGATGTTCGCGACGCCGCTGTTCGCGGGCTTCGCGAACTGGATCATGCCGCTCCAGATCGGCGCCCCGGACGTGGCCTTCCCGCGCCTGAACATGCTGGCCTACTGGCTCTACCTGCTCGGCTCCACCATCGCGGTCGGCGGCTTCCTCACCCCGCAGGGCGCGGCCGACTTCGGCTGGTTCGCCTACGCACCGCTGTCGGACGCGGTCCGCTCGCCGGGCGCCGGCACCGACATGTGGATCATGGGGCTGGCCCTCTCCGGCTTCGGCACCATCCTCGGCGCGGTCAACTTCATCACCACGATCATCTGCATGCGCGCACCCGGCATGACGATGTTCCGGATGCCGATCTTCGTCTGGAACGTCCTGCTGACGGCGCTGCTGGTCCTGCTGGCCTTCCCCGTCCTCGCCGCCGCCCTGTTCGCCCTGGAGGCGGACCGCAAGTTCGGCGCCCACGTCTTCGACGCGGCGAACGGCGGAGCACTGCTCTGGCAGCATCTCTTCTGGTTCTTCGGCCACCCCGAGGTGTACATCATCGCGCTGCCGTTCTTCGGCATCGTCTCGGAGGTCATCCCGGTCTTCTCCCGCAAGCCGATGTTCGGCTACCTCGGCCTGGTGGGGGCGACCATCGCCATCGCCGGCCTCTCGGTGACCGTATGGGCCCACCACATGTACGTCACGGGAGGCGTGCTCCTCCCCTTCCTCTCCTTCATGACCTTCCTGATCGCCGTCCCGACGGGGGTGAAGTTCTTCAACTGGATCGGCACGATGTGGCAGGGCTCGCTGTCCTTCGAGACACCCATGCTCTGGACCACGGGCTTCCTGGTGACCTTCGTCTTCGGCGGCCTGACCGGCGTGATGCTCGCGTCCCCGCCGATCGACTTCCACGTCTCCGACTCGTACTTCGTCGTCGCCCACTTCCACTACGTGGTCTTCGGTACGGTCGTCTTCGCGATGTTCGCCGGATTCCACTTCTGGTGGCCCAAGTTCACGGGCAGGATGCTGGACGAGCGGCTCGGCAAGATCACCTTCTGGACCCTGTTCACCGGCTTCCACGGCACGTTCCTGGTCCAGCACTGGCTGGGCGCCGAGGGCATGCAGCGCCGGATCCCCGACTACCTGGCGGCCGAGGGCCTCACCACGCTCAACACGGTCTCGACGGTCTTCTCGTTCCTGCTGGGCTCGTCGCTGCTCCCGTTCTTCTACAACGTCTGGAAGACGGCCAGGTACGGGGAGAAGGTCGAGTCGGACGACCCGTGGGGCTACGGCCGCTCCCTGGAGTGGGCGACCTCCTGCCCGCCCCCGCGCCACAACTTCGTCACCCTCCCCCGCATCCGCAGCGAGTCCCCGGCGTTCGACCTGCACCATGCCCCCGTGGAGCGCGAGTTGAGCGCACGATGACGGCGAGGGAGGAGGAACGGGCACTGGTCAACCAGATCGAGGGGCATCTGCTGCTGGCAGCGACCAGGGAGGAGGGGCGCAGGGTGGCGGCGCGACTGACCGACGGCATCGGCTGGCTCACGGACTCTCAACGGGCCGACCTGGAGCGATATTTCGAAGCGGAGTACCTGGACCTGGCCAGAGCGTCCTGGTACCGCACTGCGGAACGCGGCGAACAACTGAGACGTGAGTACGACACCAGATACCGGTCGCTACGCCGGCGCATCTTGGCCTGCTTCCTGCTGACCTGCGCAATGCTGACGGCAACGACTCTGCTGACGCTGACTACATGAGCGCGCCCCAAAGGGGCGCGGGGCTGTGACTGATATGCGGCTGCCGCCGCGTGTGCGCGACCAGCCACAGCCCACCCGCACCCGACCGACTACCGACTCAGCTCAGCTCTGACTCCACTGCTGGTTGGTCCCCCCGTTGCAGGCCCACAGCACCAGCGAGGTCCCGTTGCTCGTGGCCGCCCCGTACGCGTCCAGGCACAACCCGGCGTTGACGTTCGTGATCGTCCCGTCCGAGTTGACGTTCCACTTCTGGTTGTTCTGCCCGTTGCAGTCCCAGATGACGACCTTGGTGCCGTTGGTCGTGCCCTGGTTGTAGGCATCGAGGCACTTGTTGCCGTACACCACGAACTCCTTGCGCGAGGTGTACGTCCACGCCTGGTTCTGGCCGCCGTTGCAGTCCCAGATCTCGGCCTGGGTGCCGTTGGTGATGGTGTTGTTGTAGACGTCGGCACAGCGGCTGGAGGCCTTGCCCACGACGAGTGTGCCGTTGGTGCCGGGGATCGGGCTCACCGCGATCGAGCCGAGCGACGGCAGCGAACTCCCGGTGAACGTGAGTGAGTTGCCCGACCCCTTGCTCAGGTCGACCTGCACGGACACGGTGCCCTGCGCGGATCCCGTCGGCGGGAAGGAGACCGTGGTCGCGGTCTGGCCGTTGACCTGGAGGGTGCCGGTGACTGCGGTGGAGCCGGTGTTGGTGTAGGCGACGTCGACGACGTCCAGGCCGGTGCTCGCGGCGCCGACACCGGTGTACTTGCCGGTGGAGGACGCGCCGTAGCTGGTGCTCGCCGCCTCCGTGCCGCCGCTGACCTTGAGCATCACCGAGCCGCCGGCCGGCACGCTGGCGGTGTAACTCGTCGCGTACGAGCCGAGGTTCGTCTGCGCCCACAGGTCGCGGACCGTCGCGGAGGCGCCGGTCAGGCCGAGGTCGGACCAGCGGGCGGTGATGTTCGCGGCGGCGGAGGTGCGGTTGAGCAGCACGACCGCGCGACTGCCGGTGCCGGCCAGGACCTTGCTGTAGACCTGCAGACCGGTGGTGTCCTCGGCGACCTTGACGCCCTGCAGCCCCCGCGCGTCCTGGTCGACGGCGACGACGTCGGAGTTCTTGAGGATGGCGGCCGTCTCGCTGGTCATCGTGGTGAGGTCGTTGCCGGCGAGCAGCGGGGCGCCGGAGATCGCCCACAGGGCCATGTGGGTGCGGTTCTGGGCCGCCGTGAGGCCGGACATGCCGACGGTGAGCATGTCGGGGTCGTTGTAGTAGCCGGTGTGCTGGGCGGCCGGGTGCAGGGTCTGGTCGAAGTTGGACAGCACCGCCGACTGCGACGCCGTGCCGCCGTAGTAGTAGATGTCCGTGCTGGTCCGCCACATGGGGGCGAGGCCCGTCGCCCAGTTCCAGGTGTTCTGGTAGCCCCAGTTGCAGATGGACAGGGTCAGCGGGCGGCCGGTGGTGGCGCCGGCCGTGGCGACGGCCGAGCTGATCGACTTGTAGGTGGTGGCCGCGTCCAGGCCCTCGGCGTCGCCGCCGCACCAGTCGACCTTCACGAAGTCGAAGCCCCACTCGGAGAACTGGAGCATGTCCTGGGCGTAGTGCCCCTCGCTGCCGGTGTCGGCGGCGGCGGGGCGGCCGGTCGGGTAGTAGTAGCCGCAGCCGTTCGCGCCCGCGTCGGTGTAGATGCCGGCCTTCAGGCCCTTGCTGTGGATGTAGTCGGCGATGGCGCTCATGCCACCGGGCCACTCACCGGTGTCGACGGTGATGTTGCCGGCACTGTCCCTGGTGCCCTGCCACCAGCCCTCGTCGATGTTGATGTACTTGTAGCCGGCGGCCGGGAGGCCGGCCGCGACGAACGCGTCGACCTGCGCCTTGATGACGTCGTAGTCGATCTTCGCCGCGAAGCTGTTCCAGGAGGCCCAGCCCATCGGGGCGGTGGGCACCGAGACCTGCGGAACCGTCGCCGCCCGGGCCGGGCCCGGGGCGGCGAAGAGCAGCGCGGCCGCGGCCGTCAGGGTCAGGGCGAGGGCGCGTACGGCGGCGGCCCACAGGTGTCGTACGAGACCGCTGCCGGTCGATCTGGGCGGGGGGTACATGCGGCTCCTTCACGGGGGTGCGCCAGGACATTCGATCCACATGTTCGTGATTTCGAACATGGATCGGCCTTTCGAACATGTCGCGCGCCGACCGTAGAGCTGCCAGGGGATGGAGTCAACGGGTGTGACAAAGGCGAACCGGCGCCTACCGCACGCCTCCTGGCGTCCACCCCTCCGGCCGCAGGATCCCCACCAGCAACCGCACCAGCTCCTCCACGACCTCGTCCAGACTCGCCTCCACCCGGCCCGCACTCCAGTCGTGCAGCAACCCGTTCACGCTGCCGATGAAGGCCGCGGCGGCCAGCCGGTAGTCCCGCGGGGCCGCGTCGCCACGCGCAACGGCCGCGTTCGCCTCGGTGCATATCAGGTCCACCCACCGCGCCCGCCGCGCCAGCCGCTGCTCCTCCAGCCGCGGACTGACCCCGATGATCTCGACGAAGGCGATACGGATCCGGCGGGGGTCGGAGGTCACGTCACGGGCGTAGGCGCGGAACAGCACCGTCACCCGTTCCACCAGCGGCAAGGGCTCCGCCTCCGCGAACGCGCCCCGCACCGCTTCCTCCGCCCACCCGTTGACCTCCAGATGCAGCGCCGCGAGCACGTCCTCCAGCGTATGGAACTCCTCGTAGAACTGACGGGTCGACAGACCCGCCGCCTGGCTCAGCGCGGCGACGGTCGTGGCACGGAACCCCGGTGCCTCGCCGAAGAGTTGGAGCGCCGCCGCCAGGAAGCGCCGCCGCCGGTCGGCCTTGCGTTCCGCGGCGGAGCGGCCGCCGTAGCGACCCGTCGGTGCCTTGAGCCTGCCCGCCAAGATTGCCCCCTCCGTCGACCGCCCGATGGCCAATTTTCTCGCGTACGCCTCTTGTGGACTCAGCCACCCCCTCCTTACTTTTCAGTAAGTTCACTTTGAACGCGCCTGTGTTCAGATTTCGTGACCCGTCGACCGCGCGGGCACGGGCGCGTCCCCACCCCCCTTCAGAGGAGAGAGCAGCCATGCCTGCCTTCAGACCCAGGCACCTTTGCTCCGTAGCCGCCGCCCTCGTCCTGACCGTCGCCGCACCCGCGACCGCCGCCACCGCCGCGGCCGACGCGTCCCTGCGCGAGGTCTTGTTCGTCGGCAACAACTGGGACGGCACCGCGACCGTCCTGAACTCGACCGGCGACTTCGCCAAGGTCGGCCAGCTCAACGTCGTCCCCGACAAGGACGCGCGGATCGCCGAGATCAACGCCGACCCCATCAAGTGGATCTACTACACGTCGATCCGCAACGAGGTCGGCCAGGGCCACGACCAGTACGTGGACGACATGTACTCCACGCCGGACGGGAAGTCCGTGGTCGTCTCGCGCCCGAGCTTCGCCGACGTCGTCTCCATCGACCTCGCCACCGACACGATCAACTGGCGCTTCCCGGTGGCCGGTTACCGCGCCGACCACATGGCCGTCTCGCCCGACGGCACGAAGGTCGCGGTCTCGGCGTCCACCGCGAACAAGGTGCAGGTGCTGGACATCAACACCGGCAAGGAGCTGGGCGAGTTCGCCACCGGCGACAAGCCGCACGAGAACGTCTTCAGCCCCGACGGCAAGTACATCTGGAACATGTCGATCGGCGAGGTCACCACCTCGCTCGACGACCCGATCTGGGACTGGACGAAGGGCGACCGGCACATCACCGTCGCGGACGCCACGACCTACAAGCAGGTCAAGACCATCGACATGCGGGCCCGGCTGGACGCGATCGGCCTGACGGACTTCTCGGACGCGGTCCGGCCCGCGGCCTTCACGCCCGACTGGTCGAAGATGTACTTCCAGGTGTCGTTCTTCAACGGCTTCCTGGAGTACGACATCGCCACCGACAAGATCACCCGGGTGAAGACGCTGCCGGCGAACCCGGCGACCAGCACCGACCGCACCACCTGGCTCCTCGACTCGCGCCACCACGGCATCTCGATGAAGCCGGACGGCACCAAGCTGTGCGTCGCCGGGACGATGGACAACTACGCGACGGTCGTGGACCGGGCCACTCTCCAGGAGGGCCCGCTCGTCACCGCGTCCACGCCCTACTGGGCGACCGTGAGCGGCGACGGCAAGGACTGCATCATCTCGGAGGCCGGTGCCGACCAGGTGACGGCCATCGACTTCGGCACCGGTCAGAAGGTGCTCTCCGTACCGGTGGGCGACCACCCGCAGCGCGTCCGGCTCGGCCATGTGCAGGCCGACTGGACAGGTGCGTCGGGTAGTTGACCATCCATCAGGTACTTCGGCCTCCGGAATGCGCGGCACTCCGGAGGCCGAAGCACTGCTCAGAACTTCGCCGCCACCCAGGCGGCCAGTTCCGCCTTGGCCGCGGTGAGCACGGTGGAGCCGGGTGAGGTCGCCCCGTTGGTCACCAGCGCGAAGTGCAGCACGCCGGAGTCCGAGTCGGTGAGCAGCAGTCGGCGGCTGCCCGTCCCACCCGGTTCCGCCGCCACGCCGACCGGGGTCGAGGACGTGTAGGCCGGGGGCCCGTAGGAGGTGCCCAGGTCGGAGACGACGGTGGTGGAAGCGGTCGCGAAGGAGGCCGGGAGATGCAGTTCGGTCGGTGCGGTGGCGCTGCCGGAGCGCCAGACCTGGACGGCGTACTGTCCGGAGCCGACCAGCGCGGCCACGTTCGGCAGCGAGCTGGGCACCGGGTTCCAGGTCAGGGTCGTGGAGCCGTCCCGGGAGCGGTCCTCGTAGCTGAAGGCGAGGGTGGAGCCGGAGGTGGCGGACGGGTAGACCCGGTCGAGCAGCCGGGCGTCCTGACGGAGCGTCACGGTGCCCGAGTCGGTCATGTTCACGGCCGACATGTCCTCGTCGTTCCAGGCGTCGCCGGAGGTGAGGACCTTGTCCGGGTTGTCGTTCATCAGCTCGTGGTGGCGGCCGCTGTAGATGTCCCACTGCCACTGGGTGCCGGAGAGGACCGGTCCGGAGGAGGCCGGGGTGGACCACCAGTTGGCCCCGGAGAGGCGGGAGTCGAGGGCCTGGTACATCGCCTTGTCGACGGTCGGTGCCTTGCCCGCGGTGGTGCCGGCCAGCGGATGCCCGAACTCGCTGACGACGGCCGTGGTTCCGGCCGCCGAGGCGCGGTCGCGGATGGTGCCGAAGTCGGTGGAGTACTGGCCGTCGGAGGCGTTGCCCCACATGAGGATGCCGGAGATCGCCTTCTGGTCGTAGAAGTGGGTGTTGAAGACGTAGCGCGAGCCGAGCGTGCCCGCGTCCAGCAGGCCGCCCTCCTCCTTGGTGACGTTGCCGTTCCAGAAGAGGTTCGGTTCGACGAGGGCGGGCTTGCTGCTCCAGCCGGCCGCGTCCATCCGGGCGCGGAACTTCTGGTAGAAGGGCCACAGCCGGTTCTGCTCCCAGGTGCGGGAGGCCTCGCCGGAGTCGTAGGAGCCGGCGTACGGCTCGTTGTACGGGTCGAAGCCGACCACACCGGCGAACTCGTCGGACGTCAGGTGCTGGGCCAGGTAGGTCATGGTGGTCTGGGCGGTGGCCAGGAAGGCGTCCTGGAGGCCGTAGTTGTTGTGCCAGAAGTCGTACTGGGCGTCCTGGACGGCCGCGTTCTGGGTGATGTTCTGGCCCCAGAGGAAGCAGATGCCGCAGTACTCGGTCGGATAGTCGCCGAGCGCCACCGCCCATTCGGGGGCGCCGTCGCCCGTGTACCAGCTGCCCGAGTTGAACAGGTAGCGGGAGTACAGGTCCTGGTGGAAGTCGGGGAAGACGCGGATGCCGGCGTCGAGGAACGCCTGCATCTGCGCGGTCGCGTTGGCCAGGTAGGTGGTGTCGACCTGGCCCTGGACGGGTTCGGCGTGCGCCCAGGAGAGCAGGAAGCGCACGGCGTTGCCGCCGCCGAGGGCGCGCAGCGCGGTGGCGGACTTCTTCGCGTCGGCGACCGAGGCGAAGGGCAGGCCGCTGTTCTCCTCCAGCTTGGTCTCGCCCGAGACGTTGTAGCCGCGCAGCACGACCTCACGGCCCTGGCCGTCGACGAAACGGCCGTTCTGCACGGTGAGCGCGGTGCCGTCGAACGGGAGGGAGCCGGACGGGGTGGCTGCGGTGGCGGACGGGGCGCCCGCCACCGCGAGGAATCCGCAGAGGACAACCAGGACAACGATCAGTCGTGCCCGGATATTCGTCATGTCCATTACAGTCCGGTGATTTCCGGACACAGTCAATACTTCTGACTCACGAGTAAGTTGAGTACCGGTTCGCTCAGCCGGCCACTCGACCCGTCACGTTCAACAGGTACTCCTTACGGCTCAGCGGGTTGTGGTCGGTGCGCGGCCGCTCCGGGACGGGGCCCCGCTCCACCGGCGCGTAGTGGTCGAAGGCGGTCTCCAGCTCGCCCTCGCCCCGGGTCAGCCCCGGCAGCCGTTGCTCCAGACCGTGCACCCTGGCCGCGGGCACGGCGCCCTCCAGGACCGCGAGCACCCCCTCGGTCGCGGTCCGCTGCGGTACCGCGCCGAGCCCGGCGAGCACCGGAAGCAGCGCGCCCAGCGTGTCCACCGGGGCCTCCAGGCGGAACCGGTGCATGGGCTCGTGCACCCGGGTGCCGGCCCGCCGCAGCGCCTCGGTGAGCACCAGCGGGGTCAGTCCGCGGAAGTCGTGGCCGGTGCTCGACATGCTCTTGTCGAACCCCTGGTGGGCATGGCTCTGCCGGGGCGAGTACCCGGAATGGGTCATGGTCACCGTGCAGTCCGGGATCCGCCAGCCGTGCAGCCCCTGGCCGAGCGTCTCGCGCACGGTCTCCTCGACGGCCTTGAAGAAGGCGTACGGCATCGAGCCCAGCTCCACCTCCAGCCGGAACCCGACGCCCGCGCCGGGCGGGGCCGGCTCCACCCGCAGGCCGACCGTGGCCAGGAAGGGGTTGCCGTCCTTCCTGTTGAACTCGACGGCGGCCCCGGCGCCGGTGAGCCGTTCGACGCAGATGGTGGTGGTCTCCCGGAACGTGACGTCGAGGCCGTAGTCGTCGGCGAGGGTCGCCTGGATCACCTCCTTCTGCACCTCGCCGTAGAGGGAGACGGAGGTCTCCTGGCGTACCTCGTCGGACCGGACGTCGATCAGCGGGTCCTGTTCGGCGAGCTGGGTGAGGGCGACATGCAGGGCGCGCCGGTCGGTGCCCGGTCCGGGGACCACGACGGTCTCCAGGCTGGGGGGCGCGAAGTGGTGCTCGTACGCCCGGCCGGGCGCGCCGAGCGCGTCCCCGATCCGGATGCCGCCGAGCCCCCACACCTTGACGATCCGCCCGGCACCGGCGCGGTCCCGCCGGAGGTCGGTACCGCCCTCGAAGACGCTGAGCCCGGTGACCCGGCCCTCCGGCCGGCCGCCGTCCGCGGCCCGGCTTCCGAACGGGACCCGGTCACGGACCCCGAGGGTGCCGGAGAAGAGGCGCGCGTAAGCGACCTTCTCCCCCGCCGGGCCCCGCTCCACCTTGAACACCGTGCCGGAGAACGGGCCGGCGGGGTCGCCGCCGGCGGCCGGAAGCAGCCGCTCGATGCCCGCGACCAGGTCGGCCACGCCGGCGCCGGTGGCGGCGGAGCCGAAGTACACCGGGTGGACGAGGGCCCGCCGGGTCTGCTCGGCGAGCGCGGCGCGCAGCCGGGGTTCGGGGACACCACCGTCCAGGTAGGCGGCGAGCAGTGCGTCGTCGTGGTCGGCGAGCGCGTCCAGGGCGGCCGGGCCGAGGCCGGGCAGGAAGCGGGCGGCGCGGGTGCCGAGCGCGGTGGCCCGGCCCATCGGAACGAGGGGGACGGCGAGCCTGCGGGCCAGCTGGGCGAGCACGGCGTCGGAGCGGGCGCCCCGCCGGTCGATCTTGTTGACGAAGACCAGCGTGGGGATGCGCAGCCGTCGCAGGGTCCGCATCAGGACCCGGGTCTGCGCCTGGACGCCCTCGACTGCCGACACGACGAGGACCGCGCCGTCGAGGACACCGAGGACCCGTTCCACCTCGGCGATGAAGTCCGGGTGACCCGGGGTGTCGATGAGGTTGACTGTGACACCGTCGAGCGGGAACGAGACGACGGCGGACTTGATGGTGATCCCGCGCTGCCGCTCCAGGGCGAGGGTGTCCGTACGGGTGCTGCCGGCGTCGACGCTGCCGAGTTCGTCGGTGACGCCGGCGGTGTGCAGCAGCCGTTCGGTCAGACTGGTCTTACCTGCGTCGACGTGGGCGAGAATTCCGAGATTGAGCAGATGCACCGGTCGTGATGTCCTTCGGCATGGGTGGGATTCCTTCCTCGGTGGACATGCACGCAGTGCGCATCGGTGGTCCTCTCTCGGTGACGTCGGGTGGGGAGCAGTGCAGCAGGACGGCCCGGGCGGCGGCAATGGATTAACGCTCAACGAAAGCCCCGGCGCAGCACTCGCCGCCCCCTTGCCACGGTTCTAGAGTGACCTACATCACGCCGTCTGGCTGAAATCCCTCGGTCCCGCCGCACGGTCTGGAGGCCACATGACCCACATCAAGGTGACGGTGGACGGCACCCGCTACGAGGACGAGGTGGAACCCCGTCTGCTGCTGGCCCACTACCTGCGCGACCGTCTCGGCCTGACCGGAACCCCGATCGGCTGCGACACCTCGAACTGCGGCGCGTGCACGGTCGACCTGGACGGGGCGACCGTCAAGAGCTGCTCGGTGCTGGCCGTCCAGGCGGACGGCTCCACGGTGACCACCGTCCAGGGGCTGGCCGTGGACGGGGAGTGGACGGCGTTGCAGCGGGCGTTCCACGAGCGGCACGGACTGCAGTGCGGCTACTGCACGCCCGGGATGATCATGGCGGCCCGCGATCTGCTGCGCGAGAACCCGCACCCGTCCTCCGACGAGGTCCGGCAGGCCCTGGAGGGCAACCTGTGCCGGTGCACCGGCTACCAGAACATCGTCCGCGCGGTGCTCGCCGCCGCCGGACAACCGGACGGACAGCAGGACGGGCGGCAGCCCGCCGCCGGGCGCCCGGTCGGCGAGGAGGTCACGGCATGACCGACCAGGCCGTGAAGGCCACAGCACACGAGATCGGCCGCGCCCGGCTGCGCAAGGAGGACGCCCGGCTGATCACCGGGCAGACCAGCTGGACCGACAACATCCAGGTCGCCGGGCTGCTCCACCTGGCCGTCCTGCGCAGCCCGATGGCGCACGCCCGCCTCACCCGGGTCGACGTCTCCCCCGCCCTGGAACGCCCGGGTGTCGTCGCCGCGTTCACCGGCGCCGACCTCGCCGCGGGCCTGGGCTCGCTGCCCTGCGCCTGGCCGGTGACCGAGGACATCGTGCTGCCGGACCACCCGCCGATCGCCGTCGACGAGGTGCGGCACGCCGGCGACCCGGTGGCCGTCGTGGTGGCCCGCGACCGGTACGCCGCCGCCGACGCGCTGGAGGCGGTCGAGGTCGACTACGACCCGCTGCCCCCGGTCCTCGACCTGGAGGCCGCCCTCGCCGACGACGCCCCGCTGGTCCACGCCGACAAGGGCACCAACCGCTGCTACACCTGGCCGCTGGCCACCGGCGAGAGCTTCGAGTCCGTACGGCAGCGCGCCGACGTCACGCTCAAGCGCCGCTACCACCAGCAGCGGCTGATCCCCAACGCCATGGAGCCGCGCGCGGTCGTGGTCACCCCGATCGCCGCCTCCGGCGAGTACACGGTCTACTCGGCGACCCAGATCCCGCACATCCTGCGGATCATGCTGGCCACCGTCACCGGCATCCCCGAGCAGAAGCTCCGGGTGATCGCCCCGGACGTGGGCGGCGGCTTCGGCTCCAAGCTCCAGGTGTACGGCGAGGAGGCCGTCGCGCTCGCCGTCGCCCGCAGACTCGGCCGCCCGGTGAAGTGGACGGAGTCCCGCTCCGAGGGCTACCTCGCCACCCACCACGGCCGCGGCATGATCCAGGACGTCGAGATCGCCGCCACCCGCGAGGGCAGACTGCTCGGCCTGAAGGTGGACCTGACCGCCGACATGGGCGCCTACCTGATGCTGGTCACCCCGGGCATCCCGATCCTCGGCGCCTTCATGTACCCGGCGATCTACAAGATGGACGCCTACGAATTCACCTGCACCGGCGTCTTCACCACCCGCACCCCCACCGACGCCTACCGCGGCGCCGGGCGCCCCGAGGCGACCTTCGCCATCGAGCGGATCATGGACGACCTGGCCGCCGAACTCGGGCTGGATCCGGTGGAGTTGCGGCGCCGGAACTGGATCCGGCACGAGGAGTTCCCGTACACCTCGATCGCCGGGCTGACCTACGACAGCGGCAACTACGAGGCGGCCACCGAGAAGGCCCTCGCCCTGTTCGGGTACGACGGCCTCCGTGCCGAGCAGCGGCGGCGCGACGAACGCGGCGACCCGGTACGCCTCGGCATCGGCGTGTCGACGTACACCGAGATGTGCGGGCTCGCCCCGAGCCGGGTGCTGCGCGATCTGCGGTACGCGGCCGGCGGCTGGGAGGCGGCGAGCATCCGCATGCTGCCCACCGGCAAGGTCGAGGTGGTCACCGGCACCAGTCCGCACGGGCAGGGGCACGAGACCTGCTGGAGCCAGATCGCGGCCGACGTGCTGGGCGTGCCGTTCGAGGACGTCGAGGTGGTGCACGGCGACACCCGGACCTCCCCGCAGGGCATGGACACCTACGGCTCGCGGTCGCTGGCCGTCGGCGGCGAGGCCGTGCACCGGGCGGCGGTGAAGGTGGTCGAGAAGGCCCGGAAGGTGGCCGCGCACCTGCTGGAGGCCAGCGAGCAGGACCTGGAGTTCACGGACGGCGTGTTCGCCGTGAAGGGCTCCCCGGAGGCGCGGAAGTCCATCCAGGAGATCGCCTTCGAGACGTTCACCGGCCACGACCTGCCGGACGGCGTGGAACCGTCCATCAACGCCGAGACGGTGATCGACCCGGAGAACTTCTCCTACCCGCACGGCACCCACCTGTGCGCGGTCGAGGTCGACACCGAGACCGGCCGGACGGAGATCAGGTCGTACGTCTGCGTGGACGACGTCGGCCATGTCGTCAACCCGATGATCGTCGAGGGCCAGGTGCACGGCGGTCTCGCGCAGGGCATCGCGCAGGCGCTGTACGAGGAGGCCGTCTACGACGACGAGGGCAACCTCGTCTCCGGGACCATGGCGGACTATCTGGTGCCGTCGGCGGCGGACCTGCCTGACTTCGTCACCGACCGGACGGAGACCCCGGCGGTCTCGAACGCCATGGGGGTCAAGGGCGTCGGCGAGGCCGGGACGATCGCGTCGACGCCCGCGGTGGTCAACGCCGTGGTGGACGCGCTGCGCCCGCTGGGCGTCACCGACGTGCGGATGCCCTGCACCCCGGAGCGGGTGTGGCGAGCGGTGAAGGAGGCGTCGGCATGATTCCCCCGGCATTCGAGTACGCCCGGCCGGACACCGTCGACGAGGCGGTGCGCGCGCTCGCCGACGCGGGCGAGGAGGCGAAGGTGCTGGCCGGCGGGCAGAGCCTGCTGCCGCTGCTGCGCCTGCGGCTCGCCTTCCCGGAACTGGTGGTGGACGTGGGCCGGATCCCGGAGCTGCGCGGGATCCGCGAGGACGGCGACACGCTCGCCATCGGCGCGCTGACCACCCACCACGACGTCCTCCACGACCCGCTGGTGCGGCGGCACGCCGGGCTGCTCGCGGCGGCCACGGCCACCGTCGCCGACCCCGCCGTACGGCACCGCGGCACCCTCGGCGGCTCGCTCGCGCACGCCGACCCCGCCGGGGACCTGCCCGCCGTGGCACTCGCCCTCGACGCCGAACTGGTCGTCGCCGGTCCGGGCGGTCGGCGCACGGTCCCGGCCCGGGAGTTCTTCGTGGACTACCTGCAGTCGGCGCTCGCGCCCGACGAACTGCTCGTCGAGGTGCGGATCCCGAAGACCGACGGCTGGGGCTTCCACTACGAGAAGTTCCAGCGGGTCGCGCAGGCGTGGGCGATCGTCGGCGTCGCGGCGCTGGTGCGGCGCGCCGACGGGCACATCGCCGAGGCGCGCATCGGGCTCACCAACATGGGCGCCACCCCGCTGCGGGCCGGCGCGGCCGAGCGGGCGCTGTCCGGTGCCGACGGTCCGGGGGCCGTGGCCCGGGCCGCCGAGGCCGCCGCCGAGGGCACCCGGCCCGCCCGGGACCTGTCGGCCTCGCCCGACTACCGGGAGCACCTCGCGCGGGTACTGACCAGGCGGGCCGTGCTGACCGCCGCCGGAATGGGGTGAGCGCCGATTCCCCCGATGGACGACCCGGAGCAGGTGGGGGCCCGGCTGGCGGAGACGGGCTACCTCGTCGACGAAGGGCTGGCCGTCACCTGCTTCCTGGCCCTGCGACTGCACCGGCCGCTGTTCTGCGAGGGCGACGCCGGCGTGGGCAAGACCGCGCTCGCCGCCGCCCTCGCCGAGGCGCTGGGCGCACCGCTGATCCGGCTCCAGTGCCACGAGGGCATCGACGCCTCCCAGGCCCTGTACGACTGGGACTTCCCGCGCCAGCTGCTGCACCTGCGGGCCGCCGAGGCGGCGGGCGTGCAGGACGCGGACCGGCTGGAGAGCGAGCTGTACGACCGGCGCTTCCTGATCGCCCGGCCGCTGCTGCTGGCCCTCCAGCAGCATCCGTCGGTGCTGCTGGTCGACGAGATCGACCGGGCCGACGACGAGTTCGAGGCGTTCCTGCTCGAGCTGCTGTCCGAGTACTCGGTGACCATCCCGGAGCTGGGCACGCTGCGGGCCGAGGTGCCGCCGGTGGTGGTCCTGACCTCGAACCGGACCCGCGAGGTGCACGACGCGCTGAAGCGGCGGTGCCTCTACCACTGGTTCGACCACCCCTCCTTCGCCCACGAACTGGCCATCGTGCGCAGCCGGTTGCCGCGGGTGTCGGCCCGCCTCGCCGAGCAGGTCACGGCATTGGTGCAGGCGCTGCGCGGCGCGGACCTGGTCAAGCCGCCCGGGGTGGCCGAGACGCTGGACTGGGCGGAGGCGCTGGACGCGCTGGGGGCGAGCGAGGTGGACGCGGACCTGGCCGTGGCGACGCTGGGTTCGGTGCTGAAGTACCGGGAGGACACGGAGCGGGCGCGGGGGCTCGATCTCTCGGCGGTCCTCGCGGCCCGGGGCGGGTGACCGGAGATGGACGCGGCGCTGTCGAGGACGGCCGGGGTGCCGGCGGATGCCGTACTGCTCGGTTTCGTACGGGCGTTGCGGGCGGCGGGGGTGGATGCGAGCGCCGAGCGCGGGTACGCGTTCCTGCGCGCGGTGGCCGTGTTGCGGCCGGGGACGCGTTCGGACGTGTACTGGGCGGGACGGGCCACGCTGTGCGGCGGCCATGACGACCTGGAGCGGTACGACAGGGTGTTCGCCGCGTACTTCGGCCCGTCCGGCGCCCCCGCCCGGCGGCCGGTGCGGACCGCTCCCCCGCCACGGCTGCGGCTCGTCGCACGGGAGGCGGCCACGGCGCCCCGCTCCGCCGGCGAGAGCGAGCCGCAGGGTCCGCCCACCGCCGCCCTGGCCAGCTCTACCGAAGTCCTGCGGCACCGCGACGTCACCGAGCTGGACGCCGCCGAACGGGCCCAACTGCGCCGTCTGCTGGCCGCGTTCACGCTGGAGGGTCAGACCCGGCGCTCGGCGCGGCGGCGGCCCGCCCGCCGCGGTGAGGTCGATCCGCGGCGCACGGTACGGGAGTTGCTGCGGCGCGGCGGGGAACCGGCCCTGCTGCGGCGGCACGCGCGGGTGGCGCGGCCGCGCCGGGTGGTGCTGCTCGTCGACGTGAGCGGTTCGATGGGACCGTACGCCGACGCGCTGCTGCGGTTCGCGCACGCGGCGGTGCGGGCGGGCCGTACGGAGGTGTTCACCGTCGGCACCCGGCTGACCCGGGTGACCCGCGAACTGTCGCACCGTGACCCGGAGCTGGCGATGGCGGAGGTCGCGGCGGCCGTGCCCGACTGGCGCGGCGGCACCCGGCTCGGCGAGCTGCTGCGCGAGTTCCTGAACCGGTGGGGGCAGCGCGGCATGGCGCGGGGTGCGGTCGTCGTCCTGCTCTCGGACGGCTGGGAGCGCGGCGATCCGGAGCTGCTCGGGCAGCAGATGCGCCGGCTGCACGGCCTGGCGCACCAGGTGGTCTGGGCGAACCCGCGCAAGGCGCGGCCCGGTTACGCGCCGCTGGCGGCCGGGATGGCGGCGGCGCTGCCCAGCGTCGACGCCTTCGTTGCCGGGCACAGCCTGGCCGCTCTCGAGCGGCTCGCCGCGGTGGTGCGGGGCGCGCAGGACGGTGCCGCGCCGGGGAAGGGAGCGGAGGGTGCGTGAGATTCTGCCGACGCTGGCCGGCTGGCACGCTGCGGGGATCCCGTTCGGCCTCGCCACGGTGGTGGCGGTCAGCCGGAGCGCGCCGCGCGGCCCGGGTGCGGCCATGGCCGTGGGGCCGGACGACGAGGTGGTGGGCAGCGTGTCCGGCGGCTGTGTCGAGGGCGCCGTCTTCGAGCTGGCGCGGGAGGTCGTCGCGACCGGCGAGCCGTCGCTGCAGACCTTCGGCTACAGCGACGAGGACGCCTTCGCGGTCGGGCTGACCTGCGGCGGCGAGATCACCCTGCTGGTCCGGCCGGTGACCGCGGACTCCGACCCGGAGTTCGGCGCGGTCGCCGCGTCGGTCGCGGCGGGCGAGCCGGTGACCGTGGCCACGGTGGTGGACGGACCCGCAGCGCGGGGCGCCACGCTCGCCGTCTGGCCGGACCGGACGGCCGGTTCCCTAGGCGCCACCGGCCTCGACGTGGCCGTCACCGCCGACGCGCGCGGCGAACTCGCGCTCGGCGCCTCGGTCCTGAGGCACTACGGCCCGCACGGCGAACGCCGAGAGGACGCGGTCACCGTGTTCCTCCAGTCGTTCGCGCCGCCGCCCCGGATGCTGGTCTTCGGCGCGATCGACTACGCGGCCGCGGTGGCCCGCATCGGCGACTTCCTCGGCTACCGGGTCACCGTCTGCGACGCCCGCCCGGTCTTCGCCACCCCGAAGCGCTTCCCCGCGGCCGTCGAGGTCGTCGTCGACTGGCCGCACCGCTACCTGAGCGGCACGGACACCGACGACCGCACGGTGATCTGCGTCCTCACCCACGACCCGAAGTTCGACGTGCCGCTGCTGGAGGAGGCACTGCGCCGGCCGGCCGCCTACATCGGGGCGATGGGCAGCCGCAGGACCCACGACGAACGGCGCGCGCGGCTCGCCGAGTCCGGTCTCACCGAGGCCGAACTGTCCCGGCTCCGCTCGCCGTTGGGGCTCGACCTCGGCGCCCGCACCCCCGAGGAGGTCGCCGTGTCCGTCGCCGCCGAGATCGTCGCCCTGCGCTGGGGCGGCAGCGGGGCACCACTGGCCACGACCACCGGCGCCATCCACGCACCCGCCGTCCGCTGACCGGGCCGACCGGACTGACCGGACTGACCGTCAGGAGGAGTGAGTCATGGAACTGCACCACGAGTTCGCCGTCCCCGTCCCGGTCGAGGACGCCTGGCACGCGCTGCTGGACATCGAACGGGTCGCGCCCTGCCTGCCCGGCGCGGTCGTGGAGGACTACGACGGCAGGACCGTGACAGGTTCGGTGAAGGTCAGGGTCGGCCCGGTCACCGTGACCTACCGGGGCACCGCGGTCTTCGAGGAACAGGACGAGACGTCCCACCGTATGGTGCTGGCGGCGAGCGGCCGGGAGACCCGCGGGCAGGGCACGGCCCGGGCGACGGTCACCGCGACGCTCGCCGAACGCGAGGGCGGTACCGCGGTGTCGGTCCGTACCGACCTCACGGTGACCGGACGTCCCGCGCAGTTCGGGCGCGGGGTGCTGTCGGAGGTCGGCGACCGGCTGGTGGGGCAGTTCGCGGACTGCCTGGCGGAGCGGCTGGCCGAGCGGCCGCCCGGCCCCGTCGGCGAACCGGAGCCGGGCGGCGAGGACTTCGGGGACACCGAACCGGCACAGCCGCTCGACCTGTTGCGTACGGCCGGGGTACCGGTGGCCAAGCGGGCCGCCGCGGTGGCCGCCGTGCTCGCCGTGCTCACGGTGGCGGCGGCACGGCTGCGCCGGCGCCTTCGGCGGCATCGCGCAGGCCACCGGTGACCGTTCCGTCCGCCGAACACTATGAACACAACGCCCGGGCCATGGTTCCGGTCCCGGACCGCTCCCTAGCATCGCCGCGGACGGCGCGACGAAGCGCCGCCGAGGACAGGGAGCCGCGCCTTGGACAGGTCGAGAACCCCCGCACGGGTCCGCCGGAGCAGCCGCCACCGGCGTACCGGACTGCTCGCCTCGCTGACGGCGGCCCTCGCCGCCGCCTTCGCCGGCGCCCCTCCCGCACAGGCGGCGGCACCACCGCCGGCCGCCGTCTCCTGCCCGGCGGAACTCGACGGCAGGGCCACCTGTTACACCGGCCAGGACGCCAACGGCGCGTACTACGCCATCGCCGTCCCCGAGCACTGGAACGGCTCCCTGGTCGTGCACGCCCACGGCGGCCCCGACCTCGGCACCGGCTCGGAGCCGGCGCGCAGCGTCGACGACCTGGCCCGCTGGTCGGTGATGGTGAAGGAGGGCTACGCCTGGGCGGGTTCGTCGTACCGCAGGGGCGGTTACGGCACCCGCATGGCCGCCGCGGACACCGAGAACGTGCGCCGGCTGTTCGTCGCGAACTTCGGGAAGCCGCGGCGGACCTACGTGCACGGGCAGTCCTGGGGCGGGGACGTCGCCGCCAAGGTCGTCGAGGTGTACGGGAGGCGGGGCGGACCGTACGACGGGGCGCTGCTCACCAGCGGTGTCCTCGGCGGCGGGTCCCGCGGGTACGACTACCGCGTCGACCTCCGCGTGGTCTACCAGTACTACTGCCAGAACATGCCCCGGCCGACCGAACCCCAGTACCCGCTGTGGCAGGGGCTGCGCGCGGACTCGACGCTGACGACGGCCGGACTGCGCTCCCGGCTCCAGGAGTGCACGGGCTACGCGTCGGCCCCGCAGGACCGCACCGCCCTCCAGCAGCGCAACCTCGACGACATCCTCGCCGTCACCGGCGTCCCCGAGCGCACCCTGGAGTCGCATCTGCGGTTCGCGGTCTTCACGTTCCGGGACATCGTGATCGGCCGGCTCGGCGGCCGTAATCCCTTCTCGAACACGGGTGTCCGGTACTCGGGGTCGCACGACGACGAGGCGCTCAACGCCGGGGTGGAGCGGTTCGCCGCCGATCCGACGGCGGTGCGCGACCTGTCCTACGACAGCGATCTCACCGGCAGGGTGTCGATCCCGGTGCTCACGCTGCACGCGATCGACGATCCGACGGCGTTCGTGGAGCACGAGGCGGCCTACCGGGCCACCCTGCGCGGCGCGCACCGGGACCGGTACCTCGTGCAGACCTTCACCCACGAGTCCGAGCACAGCGCGCTGAGCGACGCGGAGTACGCCAACTCCATTGCGGCGCTTGACCGTTGGGTGCGCACGGACCGGAAGCCGACGCCTGGGAGGATCGCGGACTCGTGCGCCGCGTTCGACCGGACCTACGCCACGGGGTGTTTCTACGACCCGGACTTCCGCCCCGCCTCCTACGCCTCCCGGGTCCGGCCGCGGCCGGGCGGGCTGCGCTGGCCCGCCATGACGGCGGCGCAGGAGAAGCGGTGGAGCGGGATCGACGGGGTCGGGATCGCGCCCTGACGGGCCCCCTCAGCGCGGCGGCAGCCGGTGCAGCGTCACCTCGGCGAGCGCGCCGTCGGCGACGGTCGCGGTGAGGTAGGTGCAGTGCGGCTGGCGTCGCCGGTCAGTCGGGGAGCCGGGATTGAGCAGCCGCAGGCCGCCCGGGGCCGTGGTGTCCCACGGGATGTGGCTGTGCCCGAAGACCAGGACGTCCAGGTCGGGGAAGCGGGCGGCGCAGCGGGCCTCGCGGCCCTGGGCGGGACCGGTCTCGTGGACCACCCCGAAACGCAGGCCGCCCAGGTCGGCGTGGGCCACCTCGGGGAGCCGGGCGCGCAGGCCGGGGCCGTCGTTGTTGCCGTACACCCCGACGAGGCGGCGGCTGCGGCTCTCCAGCAGGTCGAGGGTGGCCTCGTCGACCCAGTCGCCGGCGTGCAGGACGACGTCCGCGCGCGGCAGCTCGGCGAGGAGCTGGTCCGGGAGCCGCTTGGCACGCAGCGGGAGGTGCGTGTCGGAGGTCAGGAGCAGGCGCACCCGGCCAGCGTAGGCCAGAGAACCCCGCCATGATCTTCAGTTCAGCCTTAACAGTCGCGACTGGCCAGTCTCGACTGGACAGCCAGACTGGACAGTCTCGGCTGACGGTTCTACGGTGGGCGCATGGCAGAGATCTCCGATTCCGCGACCCGCGCGGCGCGCGACCTGCGCGTGATGTTCAGCCGGATGCGCCGCCGTATCCGCGAGGTCGCCCAGGACGCCGACCTCACCCCGTCGCAGGAGTCGGCCCTCACCCTGGTGTCGAAGCACGGCGCGGCCACGGCCAGTGCGCTGGCCTCCGCCGAGGGGGTGCGCCCGCAGTCGATGGCCGCCACCCTGGCCGCACTCGACCAGCAGGGGCTGATCCGCCGCAGCCCCGACCCGACCGACGGCCGCCGCCAGCTGGTCACCCTGACCGAGGCCGGCCAGGCCCGCGTCGAGGGCAACCGGCAGGCCCGTGACGAGTGGCTGGCCCGCGCCTTCCAGGACCGGTACACGGAGGACGAGCGCCGGACCCTCCTCACCGCGATCGAGCTGCTCGAACGGCTGTCGCGCCCGTGATACCGAGGCTCGCCGCAGGCCCCCGCAAGGACTCCCGCCCCGCCCCCGCCGGATTCGACCGGCGGCTGATCGCGCCGATGGTCCTGGGTTCCGTACTGAACCCGATCAACTCCTCGATGATCGCGGTGGCCCTGGTGCCGATCGGCATCGCCTTCGGGGCCCCGCCCGCCGAGACGGCGTGGCTGGTCACCGCCCTGTACCTGGCGACGGCCGTGGGCCAGCCGGTGATCGGCCGGCTGGTGGACATGTACGGGCCGCGCCGGCTCTACCTGGTCGGCACCGGCCTGGTGGGCGTCGCCGGGCTGATGGGTGCCCTCGCACCCTCGCTGGGCGTGCTGATCGCGGCGCGGGTGCTGCTCGGCTTCGGTACGTCGGCGGCGTACCCGGCGGCGATGCGGCTGACCCGGAGCGAGGCCGAACGCACCGGGCAGGACAGCCCGGCCGGAGTGCTGACGGCGCTCGCCGTGTCCGCCCAGACCGTGGCCGTGATCGGTCCGACGCTGGGCGGGGTGCTGATCGGCGCCGGCGGCTGGCACCTGGTGTTCACGGTCAACGTGCCGCTCTCCGCGGCCTGTCTGGTGCTCGGCGTGAAGTGGCTGCCGAGGACCGCGACCGCCGGGCAGCGGCAGCGCATGGACCTGCCGGGCATGGCCCTGTTCGCCGTCCTGCTGGTCTCCCTGATGCTCTTCCTGATGAGCCCGCGGCCGGATCTCTGGTACCTGCCGGCGCTCACCCTGGCCACGGCCGCCGTCTTCGCCGCGCGGGAGCTGCGGGTGCCCGACCCGTTCGTCGACCTGCGCGTCCTCGGCGGCAACGTCCCTCTCATCGTCACCTACGTGCGCCAACTGCTCGCGTACACCACCTCGTACGCCTTCCTGTACGGCTACACGCAGTGGCTGGAGCAGGGCCGCGGGCTCGGCGCCTCCACGGCCGGGCTCGCGCTGCTCCCCCTGTCGGCCGCCGCGCTCGTCACCGCAACGGTCACCGGCCGCCGGGAGGCCGTCCGCGCCAAGCTGGTGACCGGCTCCGTGCTGCAGATCGCGGGCTGCGCGGCCCTGCTGCTGGTCGGTGCGGACAGCCCGGTCTGGCTGCTGCTCGCGGCCGGCGCGCTGCTCGGCATCCCGCAGGGCCTGCTCGGACTCGCCGCGCAGACCGCGCTCTACCGGCAGGCCGACCCGGAGCGGATCGGTTCCGCGGCCGGACTGCTGCGCACCTTCATGTACCTCGGCGCGCTGGGTGCCTCCGCCGCCACCGCGGCGTTCTACCCGCACCGCGCCGACACGGGCGGGCTGCACGGCCTGGCCCTGTTCATGCTCGCCGGCTCGGCACTGCTGCTGGCGATCACCCTGCCGGACCGCTCCCTGGCCCGGCTCACCCCCCGACCTCGTCAAGCCCTCCGAAAGGCCTGATCCACCCCATGTCTCTGAGCACGCTCGACCCGCGTACCGCCCTTGTCGTCATCGACCTCCAGAACGGCATCGCGGCCATGCCCACCCAGCCGCACACCGGCGCCGAGGTGGTGGCCCGCACGGCGGAGCTCGCCGACGCCTTCCGCGCCCGGAAGCTGCCCGTCGTCCTGGTCCGGGTCTCCTTCGCGGCCGACTTCGCCGACGCCGTCCCGGGCCGCACCGAGCGGCAGGCGCGCGGCCTCGCCTTCCCGGCGGGCTGGGACGTCGTCGTCGACGAACTCTCCGGCCACGACGGCGACATCCATGTCACCAAGCACAACTGGAGCGCCTTCCACGGCACCGACCTCGACGTCCAGCTGCGCCGCCGGGGCGTCACCCAGATCGTGCTGACCGGCATCGCCACCAGCATCGGTGTGGAGTCCACCGCCCGGGACGCCTACGCACACGGCTACCACGTGACGCTCGCCACGGACGCCATGGCCGACGGCGACGGCGAGGCGCACCGGAGCAGCGTCGAGCGGATCTTCCCGCGGCTCGGCGAGTCCGGCAGCACGGCGGAGGTCCTGGAGCTGCTCGCCAAGACCCACGGCTGATCGCCGCCGGCCGCCGGTCACCAGTCAACGGTCACCGGGGAAGCCGCCCGGTACGCCGCAGGGCGGCCGACGCGCTCGGTGAGCCGTCGGCCGCCCTGCGGCACGTTGTCGCGAACTGCCCTAGAGGGACAGCTCCTTGCGGATGAGTGGCAGCCCCTCCGCGAGGGCCTGGCGCCAGTCCCGCAGCGGCTCCAGGCCCACCTCGGCCCACCGGTCGTGCCCGAGGGCGCTGTAGGCGGGGCGGGGGGCCGGGCGGACGAACGCCTCGCTGGTGGTGGGGCGGACCCGCTCGGGGTCGGCGTCGAGCAGACGGAACACCTCACGGGCCAGCTCGCACCAGGTGGCCGCGCCGGAGTTGGTGCCGTGGAAGACGCCGTGCGCGCGGTCGTCCCGGCCGATACGCGGGCCGAGGTCGGCGATCCGGGCGGCCAGGTCGGCGCTCCAGGTGGGCTGGCCGCGCTGGTCGTCGACCACGTCGAGGGTGTCCCGGCGGGACTCCAGCTCGATCATGGTGCGCACGAAGCTCTTCCCGCGCGTGCCGTACAGCCAGGCGGTGCGCACGACCGCGCTCGCGCCCGGGAGTTCCGCCAGGACGGCCCGCTCGCCCGCGAGCTTGGTGCGCCCGTAGGCGGTACGCGGGGCCGTCGGGTGGTCCTCGGGATACGGGGCGGTGCGGGCCTCGCCGTCGAAGACGTAGTCCGTGGAGACGTGGACGAGGCGGGCGCCGTGCCGGGCGGCGGCGCCGGCCAGCAGGCGCGGGCCCTCGCCGTTGATCAGCAGGGCCCGCTCCTCGTCGGTCTCGGCGTCGTCGACGGCCGTGTAAGCGGCGCAGTTGACCACCAGGTCGGGCCGGTGCGCGGCGAACGCCGAGGCCACCGAGTCGGCGCTGGTGATGTCGAGGCCGGCGCGGCCGAGGGCCACGACCTCCTCACCCCGGCGGGCGAGTTCCTCGGTCACGTCGTGACCGAGCATGCCTCCCGCTCCGGCGACGAGCCACTTCATCAGCGCTTCTCCTGCTCCTTGCGGGACTCCAGGGCGGCACGCTCCTTGAGCGGCTCCCACCAGTCCCGGTTGTCGCGGTACCAGGCGACGGTGTCGGCGAGGCCCGAGGTGAAGTCGTGCTTGGGGGTGTAGCCCAGCTCGTCGTGGATCTTGCTCCAGTCGACGGAGTAGCGCTGGTCGTGGCCCTTGCGGTCGGCGACGCGGTCGACGCGGTCCCAGTCGGCTCCGCAGGCCGCCAGCAGCAGGCCGGTGAGCTCCTTGTTGCTGAGCTCGGTGCCGCCGCCGATGTTGTAGACCTCGCCGGCCCGGCCGCCGGTGCGGACCAGGTCGATGCCCTGGCAGTGGTCCTCGACGTGCAGCCAGTCGCGGACGTTGCTGCCGTCGCCGTAGAGCGGCACGTTCCTGCCGTCGAGGAGGTTGCTCACGAAGAGCGGGATGACCTTCTCGGGGAACTGGTGCGGCCCGTAGTTGTTGGAGCAGCGCGTGACGCGGACGTCCAGGCCGTGGGTGCGGTGGAAGGCCAGCGCGAGCAGGTCCGAGGAGGCCTTGGAGGCGGAGTACGGCGAGTTCGGCTGGAGCGGGTGGCTCTCGGGCCAGGAGCCGGTCTCGATCGAGCCGTAGACCTCGTCGGTGGAGACGTGCACGAACGGGCCGACGCCGTGCCGCAGGGCCGCGTCCAGGAGGGTCTGGGTGCCGACCACGTTGGTGCGGACGAACGCGCCCGCGCCGTCGATGGAGCGGTCGACGTGCGACTCGGCCGCGAAGTGCACGACCTGGTCGGCCTCCGCCATGAGCTTGTCGACCAGCTCGGCGTCGCAGATGTCGCCCTGCACGAAGGTCAGGCGGGGGTGCGACTCGGGCAGGTTCGTCAGGGTGCCCGCGTAGGTGAGCTTGTCCAGCACGGTGATGTGCGGCGCGTCGGGGGCGTTGTCGGCGAGGAGGCCACGGACGTAGGTGGAGCCGATGAAGCCGGCGGCGCCGGTGACGAGGAGGTTCATGAACGGATCTGCACCTTGCTGTGGTCTCCGAGAACGAGGCGGTGGGCGCTGGGGGTGCCGGGTGCCGGGGTGACCTCGACGTGCCGGCCGATCAGCGAGGACTCGATCCTGCCCACCCCGTCGATGGAGGAGTCCCGCAGCACTATGGAGAACTCCAGCTCACTCTGGGTGATCCGGCAGTTCTCGGCGACCGACGTGAAAGGGCCCACGTAGGAGTCGCCGACGACGGTCCCGGCGCCGATCACGGCCGGGCCGACGATCCGGGAGTTGGTGACGCGCGCGCCGGCCTCGACGACCACGCGGCCGACGATCTGGCTGGCCTCGTCGACCTCGCCGTCGATGCGCGGCTCCTGGCTCTCCAGGACGGTCCGGTTGACCTCCAGCATGTCGACGACGTTGCCGGTGTCCTTCCAGTAGCCCTTGATCACCGTGGAGCGCACGTCGGCGCGCTGGTCGATGAGGTGCTGGATGGCGTGGGTGATCTCCAGCTCGCCGCGCCACGACGGCTTGATGGCGCGCACGGCGTCGTGGATGGCGGGCGTGAACAGGTAGACGCCGACCAGGGCGAGGTCGCTCTTGGGCTCCTGCGGCTTCTCCTCCAGGCCGACCACCTGGCCGTCGGCGTCCAGCTCGGCGACGCCGAAGGCGCGCGGGTTGGGCACGTGGGTGAGAAGGATCTGGGCGTCGGGGCGGGTCTCGCGGAACTCGTCGACGAGTCCGCTGATGCCGCCGACGATGAAGTTGTCGCCCAGGTACATGACGAAGTCGTCGTCGCCGAGGAAGTCGCGGGCGATCAGCACCGCGTGCGCCAGGCCCAGCGGCTGGTCCTGGGGGATGTAGGTGACGTCCAGGCCGAACTTCGACCCGTCGCCGACCGCCTCCTCGATCTCGGCGGCGGTGTCGCCGACGATCATTCCGACCTCGGTGACGCCCGCGGCGGCGAGGGATTCGAGCCCGTAGAAGAGCACGGGTTTGTTCGCCACCGGCACGAGCTGTTTCGCCGATGTGTGGGTGATCGGCCGCAGCCGTGTTCCGGCACCGCCGGAGAGCACCAAAGCCTTCATTCGCTACACCTTATAGGTGAACATCTGATTGAGACGTTCTTCTGTTTTCCTGACTGGTTACGACAGTATGGCCTCGGTGCGGACGTCATGTGACCACGAGGTGCCCCGTAACGGCATCCCGCCCGTTTTGTCTGCAGGTCAGGGGCCCTCCGGCCGGGCCGCCGCGCGCTCCACCTCCGCCTCGATCTCGGACCGGGACCGGCCCTCGTCGCGGGCGAACTCGTTGACCGCGGTCAGTTCGTCCCGGGCCAGGTCGCGCCAGGCGCGCAGGGCGGTCTCGTAGGTCTCCGACTGGGCGCCGCCCGGCTGCTGCCGGGCCGGTGGCCCGTAGGTGTCCCGCAGTTCCAGGACCTTGTCGTGGGCCGCGTCGGCAGCGCGGTGCTTCGCCACGAGTTCTTCGAAGGTGTGTGCCACGTCATGGACACTAAGGAGGGTCGGGCCGCGCCGCCTGTCGAGAGCCGGGGTCAGTCCGGCAGGACGAGTTCCGCCCACACCTGCTTGCCGCCGCTGGCCGGCACGGTCCCCCAGGCGGTGGACACCGCCTCCACCAGGAAGATGCCGCGCCCGCCGGTCGCCTCCCAGCCGATGTTGGTGGGCTTCACCGGGCTGCGCGGCGAGGCGTCCGCGACGGCGATCCGCAGCCGGTGGTCGACCAGGGTCAGGTCGAGCCGGACGGGTCCGTCGGTGTGGATGAGGGCGTTGGTGACGAGTTCGGAGACCACCAGCAGGGCCGCGTCCATGGCCTGGTCCCTCACGCCCCACGAGCGCAGGGTGCGCCTGCTGAAGCGGCGGGCGTGCCGGGCCGCCTCGGGGACCCGCCACACCGTCCAGCTCTCCCGCAGCGGGCGGACGGCCATGCCGTCGTAGCGCATCAGCAGCAGGGCGACGTCGTCGGCGCGGGGGGCGTTGCCGAGCAGGGCGTCGGCGGCCAGGCCCAGGTGGGCGGGGTCGGCGCCGGCGAGGTCGCGGGCGAAGCGCTCCATGCCCTCGTCGATGTCGGCGTCGGGGGACTCGACCAGGCCGTCGGTGGTGAGCGCGAGCAGGGTGCCGGGGCGCAGGCTGAGCTGGGTCATCGGGAACTCGGTCCGGCCGAGCACGCCGAGCGGCGGGCCGCCCTCGGTCTCGGCGATGCGCGTGGTGCCGTCCGGCTGGCGCAGCACGGGCGGCAGGTGTCCGGCGCGCACGCACCACGCGGTGCCGTCCTCCATGTCGACGTCGACGTAGCAGCAGGTGGCGAAGAGGTCGCTCTCCATGTCGAGGAGCAGCCGGTTGGCGTGCGAGACGACGACGTCCGGGGTGTGCCCCTCGGCGGCGTAGGCGCGCAGCGCGGTGCGCATCTGTCCCATGAGGGCGGCGGCGCTCGCGTTGTGGCCCTGGACGTCGCCGATGACGAGGGCGACGTGGTTGTCGGTCAGCGGGATCACGTCGTACCAGTCACCGCCGACCTCCAGGCCGCCCTCGGTGGTGGGCAGGTAGCGGGCGACGGCCTCGGCACCGGGCAGCCGGGGCAGCCGGCGCGGCAGCAGGGCGCGCTGGAGCATCCCGACGAGTTCGTGCTCGGCGTCGAAGGCGTGGGCGCGCATCAGGGCTTCGCCCGCGAGGCCGGCGGAGGCGGTGAGCAGGGCGCGTTCGTCGGGGCCGAAGTCGTGCGGGGTGTCCCAGCCGATCAGGCAGGCGCCGGCCATCCGGCCGCCGGCGGGCAGCGGAAGGATGGCGAGGCCGCCGGGGCCGACCTCGGCGAGGGCGGGTTCCAGGGCGGCCCGGGCGGGCCAGATCTGGGCCCGGCCCTCGCGCAGGGCGGCGGCGAGGGTGGGCATGGACCGCACCGGGGCGTCGGGCCACTCGCTGCGCCACTCGCTGCGCCACAGCTCGGGCCAGGACTCGGCCTCGGGCGGGTCGAGGACGGTGACGACCAGGCGGTCGTTCTCCAGTTCGGCCAGGGCGATCCGGTCGGCCTTGAGCGGCTCGCGCAGGGCGTTGACGACGGCCTGGCCGACGTCCTTGACCGTGCGGGCGGTGGCCAGGGAGGCGGCGAGCTGCTGCACCCGGGTCACGTCGGTGACGTCCGAGCGGAGCGTGGAGGCGTCGGCGACGGTGCCGGCCAGCCGGGCCGGGCGGCCCTCGCCGCCGGGCACCAGCCGGCCGCGCAGCCGCAGCCACTTGGGCGGCCCGGAGGGCTGCAGGATCCGGAACTCCAGCTCGCGGTCGCCGATGGACATGTGGTCGGCCTCGACGACGGACATCAGCGCGGGCAGGTCCTCCGGCAGGGTGCGGCCCAGCAGGGTCTCGACCTTGCCGTCGAACTCGTTCCGGCCCATCCGGAAGAGACCGAGGATGCCGTCGCCGACCGCGATCCGGCCGGTGTCCATCGCGAGGCTGAAGGCGTCGGCGGGCAGTTCACCGGTGTCCGCGGCCGGCGGCAGCGGGGCGGGCAGGGCGATCGCCTCGGCCACCAGGTCCAGGCAGGCGCGGTCCTCGGGGCCGAACCCGTCGTCGCGTTCGCTGACCGCGACGAGGAGCCCGGCGCCGCCGGGCAGGGGCAGGACGGCCAGCCAGAACTCCTGGGACGGGGTCCGCCGGGCGTCGGGGCAGCCGGCCAGTTCGTCGGGCCCGAGCCAGACGGACCGCCCGGTGCCGTACGCCTCCGCCGCCGGGGACCGCCCGATCGCCGGGTAGGCGTCGCGCAGCCCGTAGAGGGTGCGGGGCAGGCCCGCCGACTCGGCGAGGCGCAGCACGGCGCCGTCGTCGCCGGGCGTGTACACCCCGGCGAAGGCCGCGCCTGCGAAGACCAGCGCCTGTTCGAGCACGCGACGGAGCCGATCGGGTGCGCCGGGATCGCCAGTGAGCGTTTCGAGGGCGATTTCGGCGCGATCCGTTCTCGTTCCGCGTATCGCAGCACCCTCACTGACCACGCCGCCATTACAGCGCTTATGAGTCGTCTGCGCAGCCCCTGTGACCGTTCCGTGGAGGGCGGGGAGCCGGCCTGCTCGAAACCCGTCGAACATGTTTCGACAGGTGCGTTCCGTACGGCGGTCCCGGGACGGACGTGACCGTCCCGGGACCGTACGGTGTCCGGGGTCCGGCGCCCGGACCGGTGCGGGCCCCGGGCCGCTCTCGCCGTGCGCCGGTCGCCGCCAGGGGGGAGCCTTGATCCCGAGGACGCTACGCGCGGCCGGACGAGGAGGTGGTCGGGCGTGTCCGACGGGATGGGGGCGCCTCCAGCGGGAGCGGGGCCGGACGCCGGGGTGCCGGTGGTCGCCGGCGCCCCGGCGTCCGGCCGGCCGCTGCTGTCGCTGGCGCTGGCCTCGATGATGGAGGAGGTCCAGGCGCACTCCGGCGCGGTCTATCTGCTCGCCTCCGACGAGCCGGTGCTGGAGATGCAGGTGACGGCGGGGCTGCCCCGGGCCTTCGCGGCGCCCTGGGAGCGGGTCGGGCTGAGCGCGCCGGTCCCGGTCGCGGACGCGGCGCGCGGGCGGCGGCTGGTGTGGGTGGGCGGCGAGGAGGACATGGCCCGCCGCTACCCGCGGATCGCGGTGGTGCTGCCGTACGCGTTCGCGCTGGCCGCGCTGCCGGTGGCGACGGCGGACACCCTGTACGGGGCGGTGTACGTGACCTGGCCCGGTGCCCATCCGACGGTGCTGTCCGACCGGGAGCGGGAGTCGCTGACCTCGGCGTGCGACCGGCTGGCGCTGCGGCTTCAGCGGGCCGTCCGGGAGAACCGTGTGCTGGGCGCCGAGCCGGATCTGCTGGCGGCGCCGCCGTCGGCGGTGGCGGGCACGCTGGGCACGGTGGAGGCGGCGCGGATGGTGGGGCGGCTGCCGTACGGGCTCGCCTCCCTCGATCTGCACGGCCGGGTCGCCTTCGCGAACGCGGCGGCGGCCGAACTGCTCGGTGTGCGCGTCGACGACCTGCTGGGCACCCAGCCGTGGGTCTCGGTGCCGTGGCTGAACGACCCGATGTACGAGGACCGCTACCGGGCGGCGCTGCTCAGCCAGCACGTGACGTCGTTCGTGGCGCTGCGGCCGCCCGGTGACTGGCTGTCGTTCCGGATGTACCCGAGCACGACCGGGCTGACCACCCGGATCAGCCGGGCGCGGGCGGTCGCCGAGATGGTCGGGGCGGCGCCGCGCGCGGACGCGGCGCCCGCGCACCGGCTGGTGACCATTTCACAGGTGCTGAGCCTGGCCGGGGCGCTGACGGAGGCCGTCGGGGTGCAGGACGTGGTGCAGCTGGTCGCGGACGAGGTCGCCCCGTCCGTCGGCAGCCAGGCCCTGGTGATCCTCGGGTCGCGGGGCGGCCGGCTGCACGTGCTGGGGCATCACGGGTACGAGGATCCGCGGCTCGTGGAGTGCTTCGACGGCCTTCCGCTGGCCGAACGCACGCCCGGCACCCATGTCCTGAACACCGGCGTGCCTGCGTTCTTCGAGTCGAGACAGCAGCTGGAGCGGCTGTACCCGGACCGGAACGGGACCCCCGACGGGTTCGCCGCCTGGGCGTACCTGCCGCTGATCGCGTCGGGCCGGCCGGTCGGCACCTGTGTCCTCGCCTACGCCGAGCCGCACGCCTTCCCGGCCGACGAGCGTGCCGTGCTCACCAGCCTCGGCGGGCTGATCGCGCAGGCGCTGGAGCGGGCCCTGCTCTACGACGCGAAGAACCAGCTGGCGCACGGTCTGCAGGCGGCCCTGCTGCCGCACTCGCTGGCCCCGCCGTCCGGCATCGAGGCGGCCGCCCGCTATCTGCCGGCCATGCACGGCATGGAGATCGGCGGCGACTTCTACGACCTGGTGCCCACCCGGCCGCTGGCGGCGGCGGTGATCGGGGACGTACAGGGGCACAACGTGACGGCGGCCGGGCTGATGGGCCAGATCCGTACCGGCGTACGGGCCTTCACGAGCGTCGGGCAGGCGCCGGAGGAGGTGATGTGCAGTACCAACCGGCTGCTGATCGACTCCGGTGCCGATCTGTTCGCCAGCTGTCTGTACCTGCGGCTTGACCCGGAGCGCGGGCGCGCGGTGATGGCCCGGGCGGGGCATCCGCCGCCCCTGCTGAGACGTCCGGACGGGCGGGTGCGGGTCCTCGACCTCGCCGGTGGGCCGTTGCTGGGCATCGACTCGGAGGCGACGTACCCGACGACCGAGGTGTCCCTCGCGCCGGGTTCGGTGCTCGCCCTCTACACCGACGGGCTGGTCGAATCCCCCGGCGTGGACATCGAGGACGCGCTGGTCGGCCTGGGGGAACTGCTCTCGGAGAACGGTGACCAGCCCCTGGACAAGCTCGCCGACACGCTCGTGCGGCACAGTGCGGCGGCGCAGGAGCGTGTCGACGATGTCGCGGTGCTGTTGCTGCGGGCCGAGGCCGACGGCTGACCTTCGCCGACGGCGGACGGTCCGGTCCTCCGTGGGGAGGGCCGGACCGTGCACCGTCGGCCGGGAGCCGCCGGCCGGCCGGGCGACCGGTCGGTCAGTGGGACGACGAGGTGTTGTCCGTGCCGGTACCGGACTGGTCGCCGGTCCCGGTCTCGTCGCCCGTGCCGGTCTGGTCGCCGGTACCGGTCTGGTCACCGGTGCCGCTCTGGTCGCCGGCGGTGGCGGACGGGTCGGCGGTGCCGCCGATCTGGTCGCCGCCGGCCTGGTCGCCGGCGCCGGTCCCGTCACTCGCGGTGGCGGAGGGGTCGGCCGTGGCACCAGCGTCACCGGCGCCCGCGCCCGCACCCGCGTCGCCGAGGGTCGCGCCGGTCGCCTGCAGGGCGGTGGTCACCGGCTGGAAGAAGGTCTCGCCGCCGGCGGTGCAGTCGCCGCTGCCGCCGGAGGTCATGCCGACCGCGCCGCCGTCCTGGGTGAACAGCGAGCCGCCGCTGTCGCCGGCCTCGGCGCAGACGTTGGTCTGGATGAGACCGGTGACAGTGTCGACGCCGTTGGGGTCGGTCTCGCTCTGGAAGTTGACGGTGGCGTCGAGCCCGGTGACCTGGCCGTCGTGCAGTCCGGTGGTGGAGCCCATCCGGAACACGGTCTCGCCGACGGTGGCGTCGACGGCCTGGTTGATGGCCACGGTCTGGCCGTTGCCTATGTTGACGTCACTCGTCGTCTGAGTGGTGGGGTCGTTGTACTTGACGAGCGAGAAGTCGCCGTTGCCGGGGAACTGGGCCTGGTCCACGGTGGCGATCGGCTGGCCGGTCTCGGAGTCGGACCAGTCCTTGGCCGCGACCCCGCAGTGACCGGCCGTCAGGAAGGCGGGGGTGCCGTCCGAGGCGGTGACGTTGAAGCCGAGGGAGCAGCGGACGGTGCCGTCCTGCACCTGGGAGAAGATCGCGTCGCCGCCGGAGACGAGGGTCTTGAAGGTGCCCGACGACTTCTTGAGGGTCGCCATGTTCGAGCCGAGGCTCTGGACCGTCGACTCCAGCGTGTCCCACTTGGTGCCGGTGACGGTGGAGTCGGCGGTGACCACGACCTTGTTGGTCTTGGGGTCGACGGCCCAGGCAGTGCCCGGGATGGTCGCCTTGGTCTTCAGGGTCTGGGCGACGGCGGCCAGTTCGGAGTTGCTGTTCTGCACCTGGCGGACGACCGCGCCGGCCTTCTCGGCCTGGACGACTATGTTGTTGTCACCGCTGATGACGTTGACGACGAGCTGCTGCTTGCCGCTGTCGTAGTAGGACCCGGCGAAGGCCTGGCCCAGCAGTTCCTGCAGCTGCGAGGCGAGGTCCGAGGCGTCGGTCGCCTTCAGGGTCTTGGGAGCTGCGGTGGTGGCGCCGGAGGCGTTGTCCTGAGACGCGTTGGCCATCGGCAGCAGAAACGCCGCAGCGCCGAGCGCCGCGACACCGCCCACCGCGATAGCGGCCTTGCGCTTCGGAATTCGCTTGTGACTCAAACTTCTCGACCTCCAAGGGACGGAGTGTCTGCCGTTGCGGGGCAGTCGTTCGTGAGCGGCGCCTGGATGGCCATAGGTACGGGCGGGTCACGTGGTGCGTTCAATTCCGTTTGCCAACTTCCTTGACCCGGTGATGAATCGGCCATGGCGCGCCCGTGATGGAGCAGGTCCGCGTGCCGGGCGGCCGGCCCGGGAACAATCCCCCATATGACGATGACCACCGCCGAAGCCGACAAGATCCTCTCCGCCAACTTCGCCCCCTGGGTGCTCGATCTCGGGCTGGCCGTCGAGGCACTGGGCGAGGACCGGGCGACTCTGCGTCTGCCCTGGTCGGACCGGCTGTCCAGGGAGGGCGGCGGACTGTCGGGACAGGCGCTGATGGCGGCGGCCGACACGGCGACGGTGATCGCGGTCTCGGCGGCCCGGGGCGGCTTCGTACCGATGACGACGGTGCAGCAGTCGACGTCCTTCCAGCGCGCGGTGACCGGTGCGGATGTCCTGATCGAAGCGGTGCTCACCAAGCTGGGCCGCCGGATGGCGTTCGCCGACATCACGATGAGCGATCAGAGGTCGGGCGCGCTCGCGGCCCGGGCGAGCACGGTCTACGCCCTTCTGGGCTGACCCTGCGCGCCCGCCGACCGGACTGAACGACACGGTCGGCAACCGGTCAATGACGGTCCGTTGCGATCACGGACCGGAATCCTTGCTTCAGGGAATCTGCACATCCACTACCCAAGCGGGTCACGGGAAGCAGCGGATCTGCACAACCGCGCGCCCCCTCCCGCGCCCTTGGCCCGGAGTGCCGGATTCGCTGCCGGACAGGCAAGCCGTGCTGCCGGGGCGAAGTCGTGCGGCTTGTGAAGGAGTCGCCGACAAGCGGTGCGCGCGCCTGCACGGTTGCACCCTTGTGGGACTCAAGTGCCCAGGTGAGGCGCTTGGTTGATTGGAAGCGCGGACCGTGGGCGTGCTTTGATCCATCGCACCGCGGGAGCCGCAAGGGCTTCCGGAAACGGGCGCCCGGCGCCCGCGGTCGCGGCCGTCCGCTCGTCCCCCCAAGGGCCGTGTTCGTCCCTGAAGGGCGTCGGGGGGCCGCTCTCCCCCTTGTGAATATCCATATGAAGGGAAGTTCCATCATGAACTCCACCCCCCAGGTCGCGACCGTCGAGATCTCCGACGCCGAGCTCGACAACGTCTCCGGCGGCCTCTCCGTGAACGCCCTCGGCACCGTCACCGGCCTGGTGGACGGCGTCGCCCCGGTTTCCGGTCTGGTCAACACCGTGGTCGGCACCGTCGAGGGTGTCACCGGCCTGAACACCCAGCCGGTCACCAACCTGGTCGCCGGTCTCTGATCGCACCTCGTTACCGCTGAGTCCCGGAGCCGGATCCCGGCCCCGGGGCTCTCGGGCGTTCTGAAACACCCGTGCCTCTCCCCTAGGTGAGGGAAGTTCCGTGCAGTTCCGCCAACAGGCCCTCGCCAGGCTCCAGTCACCGGAGGAGCTCGATCTCCCGGTGCGGTTCGCCCGTCCGCAGGGCTGGCTCGCGCTGTCCGTCTCGGTCGTCGTGATGGCGGCGGCCTCGGTGTGGGCGGTGACCGGTTCGGTCGCCTCCACGGTGAGCGCGCAGGCCATCCTCACCCACGGGCAGGGCAGTTACATCCTGCAGAGTCCGGTCGCCGGGCAGGTCACGGCGGTCCTCGCCGAACAGGGCGAACGGCTGCCGGCGAACTCCCCCGTCCTGAAGGTGCACACCGGGCAGGGCGACTCGGTCGTGCGCACGGTCGCCGCGGGCCGGATCAGCGCGCTCGCCGCGACCATCGGCCAGATCATCCAGACCGGCGCGGACGTCGCCGCGGTGGAGAAGATCGCCCACACCTCGGACCCGCTGTACGCGACGGTCTACGTCCCCGCCGAGAACGCCTCCTCGATACCGGCGGACGCCGAGGTCGACCTGACCGTGTCGTCGGTGTCGACGCAGGAGTACGGCGTGCTGCGCGGCCATGTGAAGTCGGTGGACCGCGCCGCCCAGTCGGCGCAGTCGATCGCGGCGTTCCTCGGGGACAGCCAGCTCGGCGAGCAGTTCACCAGGAAGGGCCGCCCGGTGGCCGTGCTGGTCCGGCTGGACCCGTCGAAGAAGACGAAGAGCGGCTACAAGTGGTCGTCGGCCGACGGGCCGCCGTTCCGGCTCGACTCCATGACCCTGGCCTCGGGTGCGATCCGGCTGGCCGACCAGCGTCCCGTCGATTGGCTGCTCCCGTGACCACCGCCCAGGAGACCCGCGGCCGCCGGCGCGCCGCCCCGCCCAAGCGTCCGGTCCCCAAGGGCCGCGGCCGGACGGTCCGCACGCCTACCGTGCTCCAGATGGAGGCCGTCGAGTGCGGCGCCGCCTCCCTCTCGATGGTCCTCGGCCACTACGGCCGGCATGTCCCGCTGGAGGAGCTGCGCATCGCCTGCGGTGTCTCCCGCGACGGCTCGCGCGCCAGCAACCTGCTGAAGGCGGCCCGCAGTTACGGCCTCACCGCCAAGGGCATGCAGATGGACCTGGCCGCCCTCGCCGACGTGCAGGGTCCGGCCATCCTGTTCTGGGAGTTCAACCACTACGTCGTCTACGACGGCATGGGCCGCCGCTTCGGCCGCCGGGGCGTGCACATCAACGACCCCGCCAAGGGCCGCCGGTTCGTGCCCATGGAGGAGTTCGACGGCAGCTTCACCGGTGTCGTGCTGACCCTTGAGCCGGGCGACGGCTTCGAGAAGGGGGGCCGGCGGCCCGGCGTGCTCGGCGCGATGCCGGCCCGGCTGCGCGGCACCGCCGGCACCATGCCGGCCGCCGTCCTGGCCAGCCTGCTCCTGGTGCTGGTGGGCGCGGCGGTGCCCGCGCTCAGCCGCCAGTACATCGACCTGTTCCTCATCGGCGGCCAGACCTCGCTGCTCACCGTGCTGTTCGCCGCGATGGGCACCTGCGTCCTGCTCACCCTGGTGCTGACCTGGCTGCAGCAGGCGAACCTGCTGCACGGCCGCATCGTCTCCTCCACGCTCTCCAGCGCCCGCTTCCTGCGCCACCTGCTGCGCCTGCCGGTGACCTTCTTCGCCCAGCGCAGCCCCGCCGACCTGGTGCAGCGCCTGCAGTCCAACGACCAGGTCGCCGAGACCCTGGCCCGCGACCTCGCCGCGGCCGGCGTGGACGCGGTGGTCGTCGTCCTGTACGCGGTCCTCCTCTACACCTACGACGTCCAGCTCACCTTCCTCGGCATCGGCGTGGCCCTGCTGAACATCGTGGCGATGCGGCTCGTCGTACGGCTGCGCGCGACCCGGACCGCGAAACTGCGCGCGGACACCGCCCGGCTCACCAACACCTCCTACACCGGCCTGCAGCTGATCGAGACGATGAAGGCGACCGGCGGCGAGGACGGCTACTTCCGCAGGTGGGCGGGACAGCACGCGAGCACGCTGGAGGAGCAGCAGCGGCTCGGGGTGCCGAGCGCCTGGCTCGGGGTGGTGGCGCCGACGCTGGCCACCGTCAACAGCGCGCTGATCCTGTGGATCGGCGGCATGCGGGCGGTCGAGGGCGGGATCTCGGTCGGTCTCCTGGTCGCCTTCCAGTCCCTGGTCACCCGCTTCACCGCCCCGCTGACCCGGCTCAACGGCGTCGCGGGCCGTATCCAGGACTTCGCGGCCGACGTGGCCCGCCTGAAGGACGTGGAGAACTTCCAGGCGGACCCGGTCTACGCCCGCCCCGGCGCCGGCGACTCCACCCGGCGGCTGCAGGGCCATGTCGAGCTGGAGAACATCAGCTTCGGCTACAGCCCGCTGGACAAGCCCCTGCTCACCGGCTTCGACCTGACCGTCGGCCCCGGCCGCCAGGTCGCCCTGGTGGGCGGCTCGGGCAGCGGCAAGTCCACGGTCTCCCGGCTGATCTCCGGGCTCTACTCCCCCTGGGAGGGCGTGATCCGCATCGACGGGCAGCGCCTGGAGGACATCCCGCGCGGCGCCCTCGCCGCCTCCGTCTCCTTCGTCGACCAGGACGTCTTCCTCTTCGAGGGGTCGGTGCGCGACAACGTGGCGCTGTGGGACCCGTCCATCCCGGACGAGGCCGTGGCGGAGGCACTGCGGGACGCGGCCCTGTACGACGTGGTGACGCGCCGGCCCGGCGGCATCCACAGCAGGGTCGAGCAGGACGGCCGCAACTTCTCCGGCGGCCAGCGCCAGCGCCTCGAAATCGCCCGGGCGCTGGTGCGCCGGCCCAGCATCCTCGTCCTGGACGAGGTGACCAGCGCCCTGGACGCCGAGACCGAGCTGACCGTCATGGACAACCTGCGGCGCCGCGGCTGCGCCTGTGTCGTCATCGCGCACCGGCTGAGCACGGTCCGCGACAGCGACGAGATCGTGGTGCTCCAGCACGGCACGGTCGTGGAGCGCGGACGGCACGACGAGCTGGTGGCACACGGCGGGGCGTACGCCGCGCTGGTCAGGGAGCGATGAGATGACGACCGTGGACCAAGGCGACCTCGTACTCGGCGCGTTCGGCTCGCTGGGCGCCCGGATCGACTGCGCCGGCTTCAACCGCCTCGACCTCGAAGGCCCGCAGACGCTGTGGCTGGTGGTGTCCGGCGCCCTGGACCTGTTCGCGGTGGACGCCGAACAGCAGGGCCACTGGCACCACCTGGGCCGCCTGGAGGCCGGTGCCCTCCTGCTCGGTCCGGTCGCGGGTCCCCAGCACACCCTGGTGGCCCGCCCGTTGCGCGACTGCGTGGTCCACCGCATCGGCCTGCGCGAGCTCCACCAGCCCTCCCACACCCAGACCTGGTCCTACGACGAGTACGGCAACCCCCAGTACGTACCGCCCGCCACCAGCCCCCTGGAGTACGCCCTCGCCCTCGGCGTCGGCCGCGGCCTGTCCATCCTCTTCCAGGCCCCGATGACCGCCGGCGAGCGCGCCGCGGCCCCCACCGAGGACGACGTCTTCTGGATGCAGGTGCCGCCGGGCAGCGTGCAGTACGGCTCGCTGTACGGCGCGGAGGCCGCCGCCGACCTGCTGATGGACCCGGCGCTGTGGCAGAGCATGGTCGACCAGCAGTACCGGCTGCTGACCACCCTGGACCGGTGGATCGAGCAGCTGGAGCGCACCCACGAGACGCGTACGGCGGCCGGTATCAAGGCCGGTGAGGCGGTCCGCGCCCAGGCCGACCGGACCCTGCTCGCCTCCATCGGCAAGGCGGCCAAGCGGACCACGGCCGCCGACGCCGACGCCTCCTACGCGGCCTGCGGACTGGTCGCCGAGGCCGCCGGCATCACCCTCGCGGAGCCCGCCCAGAGCGGCACCGAGAGCGACCGCATCGACCCGGTCGAGCGGGTCGCCCTCGCCTCCCGGGTGCGGACCCGGGCGGTACGCCTCGACGGGCACTGGTGGCACGACAACGTCGGTCCCCTGGTCGGGCACCGCGCCCTGTCCGGGGCACCGGTCGCGCTGCTGTGGCGGCGCGGCGGCTACGTGGCCGTCCATCCGGCGACCGGCCGGGAGACCCCGATCGAGAAGGCGAACGCGGCGGAGTTCGAGCCGCGCGCGGTGATGTTCTACCGGCCGCTGCCCGACAAGGCGCTCAGCCCGCTCGGCCTGCTCCGGTTCAGCATGCGCGGCACCCGCGGCGACCTCGGGAGTCTGCTGCTGGCCGGGCTGGTGACCGTGGCGATCGGCTCGCTGGTGCCGATCGCGACCGGCAAGGTGCTGGGCGACTACGTGCCGAAGGCCCAGACGGACCTGATCGTGCAGGTCTGCCTGGCGGTGATGATCAGCGCGGTGGTGTCGGCCGCGTTCACCCTCCTGGAGAACCTCACGATCCTCCGCCTGGAGGGCCGTATCGAGGCGACCCTCCAACCGGCGGTCTGGGACCGGCTGCTGAGGCTGCCGACGAAGTTCTTCACCCAGCGCTCGACCGGTGAGCTGGCCAGTGCGGCGATGGGCGTCAGCGCGATGCGCCGGCTGCTGGCGGGGGTCGGCCCGGTGGTCGCCCAGTCGGTGACCGTCGGGGCGATGAACCTGGGCCTGCTGTTCTGGTACAGCGTGCCGATGGCGCTGGCGGCCGTTGGCATGCTCGTCGTCATCGCCGCCCTGTTCCTCGGGCTCGGGCTGTGGCAGGTGCGCTGGCAGCGCAAGCTGGTGGTGCTCGGCAACAAGCTGAACAACCAGGCCTTCCAGACCCTGCGGGGCCTGCCGAAGCTGCGGGTGGCGGCGGCCGAGAACTACGCGTACGCGGCCTGGGCGGGCGAGTTCGCGCGCAGCCGGGAACTCCAGCAGAAGGTGGGCCGGATCAAGAACCTCACCAGTGTGCTTGGCTCGGTCTACCTCCCGGTCTGCACCCTCCTGATGTTCATGCTGCTCGCCGGCCCGGCGCGGGGCGCCATGGACGCGGCGGCCTTCCTCACCTTCAACACGTCGGTGACGATGCTGCTCACCTCGGTCACCCAGCTGACCGGCTCCTTCGTGTCGGCGGTGGCCGCGCTCCCGCTCTTCGAGGAGATCAGGCCGGTCCTGGAGGCCGCCCCCGAGGTGCGCACCGCCAGCACCCGCCCCGGCCCGCTGTCCGGCGCCGTCGAGGCCCGCCGCCTCTCCTTCCGGTACACGGACGACGGCCCTCTGGTCCTGGACGACGTCTCCTTCGACATCCGCCCCGGCGAGTTCGTGGCGGTCGTCGGCCCCAGCGGCTGCGGCAAGTCGACGCTGCTGCGCCTGCTGATCGGCTTCGACAAGCCGGTCTCGGGAAGCGTGCTGTACGACGGCCAGGACCTGGGCGCCCTCGACCAGTCGGCGGTCCGCCGCCAGTGCGGGGTGGTGCTCCAGCACGCCCAGCCGTTCACCGGCTCGATCCTGGACGTCATCTGCGGCACCGAGCCGTACACCCCCGAGGAGGCGATGGCGGCGGCCGAGATGGCGGGGCTGGCGGAGGACATCAAGCGGATGCCGATGGGACTGCACACGATCGTCGCCGGGAGCGGCGCGATCTCCGGCGGCCAGCGGCAGCGGCTGATGATCGCCCAGGCGCTGATCCGGCGGCCCCGCATCCTCTTCTTCGACGAGGCGACCAGCGCCCTGGACAACGACACCCAGCGCACGGTCATCGAGAGCACCCGCAAGCTCAACGCCACCCGGATCGTGATCGCCCACCGGCTGTCCACGGTCATGGACGCCGACCGGGTGATCGTGATGGAGGACGGCAAGGTCGCCCAGCAGGGCCCGCCGGACCGGTTGCTCGCCGACACCGGCGGGCGGCTGCACGAGCTGGTGCGGCGCCAGCTGGCGTGACGGGTCAGGCGTCGATGCCGGGGACGGGGGCGCCGGAGGGCAGGCCGGCGTCGAGGTAGCCCTGGTAGTACTCCTTCCAGGGCGCGGTGACTCCGGCGTGCGGGCCCTGGAAGTGCTCGCCGCGGGCCTTGGCGTCGAGGGCGGCGAGGCAGACCTCCCAGCCGGCGCTGTTGCGGGCGGCGGTGTCCGCCTCGCCCAGGACGTGCGTGAGCGTGAAGCGGGTCCCGTCGGGCCCGGCGTCCTCCAGGTCGAAGCGGATCTCGTCGCCGCCCCAGTCGAAGACCAGGTTCCTGGGCGGGTCGACGGCGAGCACGGTGCCGTGCGACTCGGGCATGTTCGGGTCCCCGGTGAACTTGACGGCGCCGCCGGGGCGCAGGTCGAACTCGGCGCGGGAGGGGAACCACTCGGCGAGTTCGTCGGGGTCGGTGACGAAGTGCCAGACGCGATCGACGGGGTGGCCGTAGACGCGGCTGAAGCGGACGGCGGGGCGGCCGTCGTCGAGGGTGACGTAGGTGCCGGTGAGATCGGCGGACATGGGGATCAGTCCTTCGTGTTCGAGGGGGTTTCTTCCGGGCCGTCCGCTGTCTCGTCGAGGCGGCGTCCGAGCGCGTCCAGGCTGCTGGTCCACAGCCGGCGGTAGGGGGCCAGCCAGGCGTCCAGCTCGGCGATGGGGGCCGGGTCGAGGGCGTAGACGCGGCGCTGCGCGTCCTGCCGTACCCGGACCAGGCCCGCCTCGCGCAGCACCTTGAGGTGTTTGGAGGTGCTCGGCTGGCTGAGGCCGCAGGCGTCCACGATCTCGCCGACGGGGCGTGGGCGGGTGAGGAGGAGGCCGACTATGGCGCGGCGGTGGGGGTCGGCGAGGGCGGCCCAGAGGGTGTCGGTGGCCATGGGTTCAATATGCCTGGACAGTTATATTCCCGTCAAGGAATACATGGGCCGCGACGGCATGCACGAACATCTGAGGCCGGTGGGGGCCGATCGCGCCCGCGCGGCGGAGCCGCACAGGTACCCAGCCCCGCACCCCTAGGCAGGTGCGCCCGCCGCTCCCCTCCAGTGCAGGAGCGTGGCCAGCACGCGGACCGCCGCCGCGAACCTCGCCGGATCGCGCAGGTACTCCATGTGGATGCCCGGGAACTCCGCCCACCGGGCGCCGGTCCGGCGGGCGATCTCGATCGACGGGCGGGCGTAGTACGTGCCGCGGTCCTCGCTGCCCGCGCCCAGCACGATGGGGAACGGCGCCGAGCGCAGGGCCTCCTCCTCGGGGACGAAGGAGGCCAGGGCGGGCCACTCGGCGGTGAAGAGGTGGTCCTGGTTGCCGAGGAACCGCTTCCAGAGGTCGTCCGGCCAGCGGTACGTGCCTTCGCCGCGGACCCCCTGCGCGAAGCGGCGGCCCGCGGCCGGCGCCCCGCCCCCGGCGTACACCGCGGCCAGTTCACGGAAGAAGTCGCGGGCCGGATCGCCGTCGGGCAGGACGTTCACGGCGGGCGGCTCGTGGGCGATCAGGCCGGCCACCGCCCCGGGGTGGCGGGCGGCCAGGGTGAGGCCGATGATCGCGCCCGCGCTGCTGCCGAACACCAGCGCACGGCCGCCGGCGAGGCCCTCGATGAGCGCGCGGGCGTCCGCCGCCTGCCGGTCGAGGGTCGTCGGGTCGCCGTTCCGGCCCGTACTGCGCGAGTTGCCGCGCCGGTCGTAGGTGATCACGGTGAAGGCGTCCGCGAGGTCCTCGGCGACCGCCGAGTAGTAGCCCGCGTCGCCACCCGCCCCGCTGATCATCAGCAGGGCCGGACCGGCACCCCGCACCTCGTAGTGGAGGTCCGCGCCGGCCGCCGCGAGCATGCCGTCGGTCATGATCGGTCTCCGTCCCCAGCGAAACGTTGCCGTTTCGCTGAAAGTACTCTAATCTCGATGTGTACGAAACCGTTTCGTTCGCGGCTCCGTACATCCCGAACGACTTCCCTGGAGTGGTTTCCCCATGTCTGAGAAGACTCTGACCGACGACGCCCCCGTGGGTGCCGCGGAGGCGCCTCCGGCCGCCGCCTCCTCGAAGCGGTGGTGGATCCTCGCGGTCATCGCCGTCGCCCAGCTCATGGTGGTCCTCGACGCCACCATCGTGAACATCGCGCTCCCGTCCGCCCAGGCCGACCTCGGGTTCTCCGACGGCAACCGGCAGTGGATCGTCACCGCGTACGCCCTCAGCTTCGCGTCCCTGCTGCTGCTCGGCGGCCGGATCGCCGACCTGTTCGGCCGCAAGACCGCCTTCCTCATAGGAGTCGTCGGCTTCGCCGCCGTGTCGGCGCTGGGCGGTGCCGCGAACGGCTTCGGGATGCTGGTCACCGCACGCGCCCTCCAGGGTGCCTTCGGCGCGCTGCTCGCCCCGACCGCGCTCTCACTGCTCAACACCACGTTCACCGACGCCCGTGAGCGGGCCCGGGCGTTCAGCGTCTACGGCGCCATCGCCGGAGCCGGCGGTGCGGTGGGCCTGCTGCTCGGCGGTGTCCTCACCGACACGTTCGACTGGCGCTCGACCCTGTACGTGAACGTCGCGATCGCCGTCGTCGCCTTCGCGGGCGGTATGGCACTGCTGCACAACCACCGCGACGCCGGGAACGCCAAGCTGGATGTGCCGGGCACCGTCCTGGTCGCCGCCGGTCTCTTCTCGCTGGTCTACGGCTTCTCCAACGCCGAGACGCACGACTGGGGTTCGCCGCTGACCTGGGGCTTCCTGATCGCCGGCGTCGCGCTCCTGGCGGCCTTCGCCTGGTGGCAGACCAAGGCCAAGTACCCGCTGCTGCCGCTGGGCATCCTGATGGACCGCAACCGCGCGGCCTCGTTCCTCGCCGTGCTGATCTCCGCCGGCGGCATGTTCGGCGTGTTCCTCTTCCTCACCTACTACCTGCAGTTGAACCTCGGCTTCAGCCCGACGAAGACCGGTGTGGCGTTCCTGCCGATGATCGGCGGACTGATGGTGACGGCACAGATCGGTACCCAGGTCCTGGTGCCACGGCTCGGACCGAAGGTGGTCATCCCGCTCGGCTTCGCCGTCTCCGCGGCCGGCATGGCCTGGCTGACCGACATCGGCGTCGGCTCCAGCTACCTCAGCGCGGTGCTCCCGCAGCTGATCATCACGGGCCTCGGTCTCGGCCTGGTCATGCCGGCCGCCATGCAGCTGGGGACGGGCGGGGTGACGGCCGACGAGGCGGGTGTCGCCTCCGCGACGGTCAACGCCATGCAGCAGGTGGGCGGTTCGATCGGTACGGCACTGCTCAACACGCTCGCGGCGAGCGCGGCGACGGACTACCTGGCCGGGAAGGACGTGACCAGCAAGCTGGTGCAGGCGCAGGCGACGATCGAGAGCTACACGACCGCGTTCTGGTGGTCGGCCGGGATGTTCGCGGCCGGCGCGGTGATCGCCTTCGTGCTGTTCCGCAAGGGGGTGCCGCAGCAGGACCCGGACGCGGCGCCGGTCGTGCACATGTAACTGCCGCAGAGCCGAGCCGCAGGGACCGACCGAGGGGTCGCCGTCAGCAGGGAGACGGTGGCCCCTCGCCATTGCCGTCCGCGGGTGCTTTGCGGCTGGTCGCGCGGGCCCGCGAACCCCTAAAGGGGCGCCAGGTCAAGCCGCTTCATGAAAGTTCACACCGTCGAGTGAACCTGATCTTGCGCCGCCCACGTCAGGGATGACACGCGCTCCCAGCGGGTAACAACCGGGCCCCTATCCGCCCCAGCGAGGTGGAGCGCCGAGATGACGCCGGACGCCGTGGACCCCGGGCTGCCCGCCGCCAACTCCTGTGCGCGCACCCGCCGCAGCGGGGCGTACCTCGTCGTCGAGGTCTTCGGCGAGGTCGACATCGCCACCGAGGAGCTGCTGGCCGAGCACCTGCTCGCGGTGACCGCCGGACCGGAGCCCGATGTGCTCGTGGATCTGCGGCGGCTGGACTTTCTCGACTGCTCGGGGCTGCGGACGCTGTGCCGGGCCGAGGCCCGCGCCAGGGAGCGGGGCGGGCGGCTGCGGCTGGTGTGCGAAGGGCCCCGGGTCCCGCGGCTGTTACGGGCCTCGGGGCTGCTGGGACGTTTTCCGCCGCTCCCCGGTATTCCCCGGGACGGGAACGCCGGGGAGCGACGGTGACGCCGGGGCGGACGGGCAGCCCCACACCACCCGTCCGCACCCGGTGCGAGATCACAGGTCCCCGTTCCAGAGGCCGCACTCCCCAGTTGCGGACCCGTCCGGCAGTCACGAGGACCGTGCGATCCCGGGCTCAGAAGGCGAAGACGCTCGTCCCGTAGGCGTCCCTCATGCACTGGTTGCCGAAGGTGTGCTGGTAGGAGACGCGCTTGCCCTGCCAGACGCCGTCGACCGTGACCACGACGGGGTCGTAGAGCTTGGTGCACCACACGTCGGCTCTGGGCGCGAGGGCGTTCAGGTCACCGCCGGCGCCGCGTAGTTCGGCGCAGGCCTCGGTGGCCGCCGGGTGGGTGCCGGAGGCGTTCGGGGCGCAGTTCAGGGTGACGGCGCGCTCGGGCGTGGCGGTGGCCGCGTCTGTGCCGTGGCCGGTGGTGAGCACCAGGGCCGAGGGGGCGTAGAGCGAGCTCGGGGCGGCGACGGCGGCCCCCGTCAGGGGTCCGCAGACGGCGGCGGCCGTAAGGCCGAGGGTCGCTGCCCAGCGCGCGGTGGTTCGCATTGTGTGCATCCTTCCGCTCGATTCGACGGGTGCCGCCCTCGGCCCGGTGGGTGCCGGGGCGGCGGGCGCCACTCTGCCGAGTCCGCCGCCGAAACACACATCGAACCCACAGGTTTCAGTAACCTTTCGTGTTGAATCAGTGGCGTGAAGTCACGGAATTCGAACGCGTCGGCCGCTCAACGGAGCGGTTCTTGATCGCCCGAAGCGGCCAGATGGCCTGATCCCATCGCCTCGTTAATCGTCCTGAAACATTCCGCTTCCGCTGTCGGCGGACTTCCGGGCAAGCCCTTGCCTTTGTGCCGCAACGGAGTAATCGTCATTACATGATTACTCAAGAGCAACGAGACAAGCTCCGCGGCTGGTTCGCCGGCCGCCTGCCGGACGACCTCTTCGAGGAACTGGTCGACGTGACGGTGGATCGCGAGGAGGTCACCGTCATCGGGCGCATCCCCGGCCCCAAGCTGGCGGACGGCGCGTCGGACGCCGAGCGGGAGGCTGCCGTGCAGGGCCGGATCCAGGAGTTCCGGGAGCGCACCCGGGAGCGCCGGATGGCCGTGGCCGGCGAGGCGGAGCACCAGTTCCGGCGCAAGGTCTCCTGGGGCGTGGAGTGTGCCGGACAGCGGGCGCTGTTCACGCATGTGGCCGCGCCGGTGATGACCCGGCTGCGCCAGCCCGAGCGCCAGGTACTGGACACCCTGATCGCCGGCGGCGTGGCGCGCAGCCGCAGCGAGGCGCTGGCCTGGTGCGTACGACTGGTCCAGCGCCACACCGACGACTGGCTGACCGAACTCCGCGACTCCCTGGAACACGTGGAACGCGTCCGGGCCCAGGGCCCGGACGCGGACAGCAGCGCCCCGTAGAACAGCGCCCCGTAGGGGCGCTGGAGGTACCCCCGACCGCAGGCTGGGGGAGGAACTGCGCGACCTGCCACAACGGCGCCGCACCCGAACGACGGCCTGTCTCGGCCGCCCCCAGCGGAGCGCCTAGTGGCCGGCCAGCTCCGCCGGCTGCGCCGACGCGCCCCCGGTCCCGGCGATGGAGAGCGAGCCGCGGCTCTGGGAGGGCAGCGGGGCGTCGGTCAGCCAGTGCTGGCCGCTGGTGTGGTCGCGGACCTTGACCACGATGTCGGAGCCGGGGTCCACCCCGCCCGTCGAGAGGGCGAGGGTCTCGTCCCAGCGGGGCAGCAACTCGCCCTGCACGGTGAGGTCGTAGCGCACGTCCTTGCCGCGCTCGGCGTCCTCCGCGGCGCAGCTGCCGAGGATGACCACCCCGGCGTCCGCGTGCGAGTCCAGGCACAGGTCCCGGCCGGCCGCGCTGCGCAGCTCACCGTCGCTCTCGTACGTCCACTGCTGGGTCGAGGCCGAGGAGCACACCGCGAGCACGACACTCGCCCCGGCCTTCGGCTCGCCGTTGATGTCCAGGCAGAGCTGGGCGGCGGCGTTGCGCAGCCGGGTCGTGTGGTCGGCGACGGGCAGCCCGGCGGTGCCGGAGGTGGGCGTGCCGGAGGTGGGCGTCGCGTCGGGCTCGGTGTCGCCGGGTACCAGGCCCGCGGTGGCGACGGCGTCGCTGCCGTCACCGCCGCCGGACAGCGTGCTGACCGCGAGGACGGAGGCGAGCAGTCCCGCGCCGGCCACCCCGACGCTGGTCAGCAGCGTCTTCGAGGACCAGGAGCCGGGCGGGCGGCGCACCGCCACGGGGATGCGGGCGAGGAGCCGGGTCCGGGCGGCCGCGCGCCGGCGGCCGCCTCCTCCTCCGGCGCGCCGGGCGGCGGCGCGGGTGAGGGGAACCTCCGCACCGCCCTTGCGCCCCGGGCGCGTGTCGAGGTAGCGGCGGGCCCCCCAGCCGAGCACCGCCTCGGAGAGCAGCACGCCCAGTCCGCCCTCGACATGGCCGAGTTGCTCGGCGGCGGCCCTGCAGTACGGGCACTCCGCGAGGTGCGCCTGGACGTCCGGCAGCAGGGCACCGCCGCGGCGGATCGGCACGTCCAGCAGCCGGTTGTAGTAGCGGCACTCCTGGGACGGCGCGAGTTCCCGGTGGGCGCGGACACAGCCCTCGCGGAATTTCTCCCGGGCGTCTTCGAGAGCCGCCGACGCGGTTGCCGTGTCCATGCCCAACAGACCGGCCGGTACGGTTATCGGTTCGGCCTCCACCTCGGCATGCCACAGCAGGCTCTGGGCGAGCGCCGGAAGGCCCAGGAATGAACGCTCCGCGAGGGTGCGGTTTTCCGGGGTCATGGACTTCGTGGCGCGCATACCGCGGCCGCCGGCGGGTTTCCCGAGGTCCGGAAGAACCTCCGCTATTCGGTCCTCCACGGCCCAGTTGGCGACCGTGTCGCGGACGGAGACCAGCAGGCGCGGCCGGATCGCGTCGGCCGTCTCGCCGAGGGCCACCCGGTCGAGGACCTGGTGGAAGGCGGCGGCCGCCACCATGTGCGCGACAGGCCCGGAGGCGGCCAGGCAGATGACCGCGTATTCCTGGACGGGCCGCCAGTGCCGGGCCATGAGCAGCGCGGCGGACCGGGAGGCCTCGATGTCCGATCCGGCTCGCAGCGGGGCGGCGAGGGACTCGTCGGACTCCCCCGCACCACCGCCCGGCGGTGGATAGGAAGGGCGAGGCGGGTGGGGGGTGGGCACGGAGCGGATTCCTTTGGTGCGGTGGGGCGTACCTCTTCGGTGCGCCTGCGGGGAGCGGGAATTCGCCGACACGGTGTCGGTACGGTGTCGGTCGCGTTCCTCAACTGCCGAATTGGACCAGCCCATTACCCCGCGCGGGTATTCACCCTCGCACAAGTCTCACACAAGCAACAAGGCACCTGTACAACATCGACAGCATTGACAGAAAGTCAGAAAGACGGCGGTGGCTATTGCCCCTTCATGGTGGCATTCACCATTCCGCGCGCCCCGTGTGAACCGTGTGCCCGCACCGGTCCCGCGCGCACGGTCCCGGCCCGCCCGCACGGGTGGTCCACTGATGACCGGCCCTCCTCACGAGGCCCCGCGCGGAACGGCGGCTCTTCCGCGCGAAACAGGCCGCCGGCCCCGTTCCTCCCGCCCTCGGCCGGCGGCCCCGAGGGCCGCGGGGGCGGCTCTGCCTGCACGTCCGGGCAGGTGTCAGAGCTGCCAGGAACGGAGCCGGTCCGCCGCGGCGTAGACGTCGGCCTTGCCGCTCATCAGGTCGCGGGCGAGGTCGACGAGGGCGCCGTAGGGCGGGTCGATGCCGACATCGCTGACGTACATGTAGGCCACGGCGGTCGCGCAGGCGAACCGGGCGTTGGCCGAGGGCAGCGGCTTGAGCAGGGCGAGGGTGTGCAGCAGGGCCGCGGCCCGCCAGGCGGCGTCGGAGTCCACGCCGAGCCGGGGCGGGTCGACCCGGTGCCGGGCGACGGCGGCGACCAGCGCGGAGAAGTCGTTGATGGTGGGCTGCTCCGGCATGACTTCCTCGTGGCGCTGGAGCAGCCACGGCACGTCGATGTGGATGACCGGCGGCATGGGTCAGGCGGCCTCGCCCTTGGCGGGCGGCTCGTCGTCCGGGAACGCGGCGGCGAACTCGGCGGCGTGGGCCGCGAAGAAGCGGCGGAACTCCTCCGCCCCCTCCTGCAGGGCCCGGTGCCGGGCGATGTCGGCGGCAGCCGCCTCACGGACAAGGGCCTTCATCGACGTACCGCGCTCCTTGGCTATCTGCCTGAGGTCCTCAAGTTCGCGGTCGCTGAACTCCACGTTGAGAGCTGGCATGCCCTTCACGGTACCGCGAAGGTACTCCACCGTAAATACCCGCAGGTCAGGACCGACTCACCACGGTACCTACGGCGCGGCCCCGGCCGGCTCGGCCCGGCCGGGGCCGCCCGCCGCCTCAGGTGTCGAGGCGGCTGATCCGGATCGCCCCCGAGGTCTGTCCCGGGTGGGCGCTGGTCAGGGTGAGCCGGACCGCGGAGCCGCGGGTCGCGGTGAAGGTGATGACGGTCGGGGTGTCCGAGGCGGTCGCCCAGTCCACCGCCGTGTCCCGCACCGCCCGGTACGCCGTGCCGTCCCAGACGGCCACCTCGACCGAGGCGGGGAGGGCGTGGCCGGCGTCCACGGTGAAGGAGACGTCGACCCGGTCGTAGCCGCGGGTGCGCCCGTGGTCGACCGACACCCAGTCCGCGGTCCGGGCGCCGCCGAAGGCGGGCAGCAGGGCGGTGGCCGACTTGGCGAAGGCGTTGGACCAGCCGGTGGCCGGGTCGCCGTCGAGCATGGCGGCCGGGAGGGTGTCCGGACGGCCGGAGTAACTGGCGTCCGCGTACGGGAAGTCCGGCGGGGCGGGGTGGTCCGGGCCGAAGTCGGGGGCGGGGGTGCTCGCCACGGTGCGGGCGGGGGTGGTGTGCACGGTGACGGCGTCCTTGTGCAGACCGTCCACCCGGGCGGTCACCCTGAGGCCCCCGGGCTTCGTACCGGAGCGGACGACGGCGAGTGCCCTGCCGTGGAAGGCGGTCCGGGTACTGGCCTGGTAGCGCTCGGCGCTCTCCTCGCGGCCGTTGTCGAGCCCGGCGAGCGAACCGCCGGTCACGGCGAAGGAGATGAGATGGCCGGCGTCGGGCACCACCACGCCGTGCGCGTCGACGATCTCGGCGGTGACGAAGACCAGCGAACGCCCGTCGGCGGCCAGGGACGTGCGGTCGGGGGTGAGGCGGACCGCGTGCGGGGCGCCGGCGGTGCGCAGGACGTCCGTCGCGACCACCCTGCCGTCACGCCGGGCCACCGCCTTCAACTCTCCCGGCCGGTAGGGCACCTGCCAGGTCAGGTGCAGTTTGCCCGCGCTGCCGTTCGGGCTGGTGTAGCTGCCCGGGTAGGGGCCGGTGGTGAAGGTCCTGTCGTCGCCGGTGGCCTCGGTGGTCTCCAGGTAGGTGCGGCCGTCGGTGGTCTTCTTGGTGTCGAACTCCCTTACGCCCAGGGACGTTCCGTTCAGGAACAGCTCGACGGAGGGCGCGTTGGCGTACGCCCACACCTCGACCGTCTCCCCCTCCTCGTGGTTCCAGCTCATCGGCAGCAGATGCACCATCGGCTCACCGGACCACTGGCTGCGGAAGAGGTGGTACATGTCCTTCGGGAACCCGGCCGTGTCGACGGCGCCGAAGAAGGACGCCTTCACCGGGAACACGTCGTACGGCGTCGGCTCGCCGATGTAGTCGATGCCCGACCACAGGAACTGGCCCGCGAACCACTTCCGGTCCCGGTCCTTCTTGTGGCCGTACTCGCCGCTCATCGTCCAGGAGGCGAGGTTGTTGTCGTAGGACGAGGTCGCGCGGCGGCCCGGGGTGTAATTCTCGCCCGTGTTGAGGTGCTCCGGTTCCTGGTACGTGCCGCGGGTCGAGGTCTCCGAGGAGGACTCGGACTCGAAGAGGAACAGGTGCGGGTAGGCCGCGTGCAGCGCGTCCACGGACTTGGCAGTGTTGTAGTTGAGGCCGAGCCCGTCGAGCTTGGCCAGCATCAGGTCGGCGGCGGAGCCCGCCTTCGGCACGCCGCGGTACTTGTCGGAGCCGATCACCAGGGGGCGGGTGTCGTCGGCGGCCCGGATCGCGGCGATGATCCGGTCGGCCATGGCGAGTCCCGCGGTGGAGGTGGAGTCGGGGATCTCGTTGCCGATGGACCACAGGACGACGGCCGGCGAGTTGCGGGCGGCGAGGACCATCTCGGTGGCGTCGGCCTCGCACCACTCGTCGAAGAAGCGGCCGTAGTCGTACCTGGTCTTGCCGGTCCGCCAGCAGTCGAAGGCCTCCACCATCATCACGATGCCCAGTTCCTCGCAGACCTCGATCATCTGCGGCGAGGGCGGGTTGTGCGAGGTGCGGAAGGCGTTGACGCCCATCGACTTCATGATGGTCATCTGTCTGCGCACCGCGTCGATGCTGATCGCCGCGCCGAGGGCGCCCTGGTCGTGGTGGAGGTCGACGCCCTTGATCTTGGTGGGCACGCCGTTGAGGGAGAAGCCCTCGTCGGGGTCGAAGCGGTAGCTGCGGATGCCGAAGACGGTGCGGCAGGTGTCGGTGGTGGTGCCGCCGACCCGGAGTTCGGTGTGCAGGGTGTAGCGGTGCGGAGCCTCGACGGACCACAGCTCCGGTCTCCCGACGGTCAGTTCGTGGGAGGCGGTGGTCGCGCCGGGGCCGGTGACGGTGACCGTGCCGGAGGTACGGGCGACCGTGCGGCCGTCCGGACCGGTGATCCGGGACAGGACCGTCACGTCCGCGCCCGCGCCGGACTCGTCGACGACGGCCGTGCGCACCCGCACCACGGCCCGCTCGGCGGTGATGTCGGGGGTGGTGACGTACGTCCCCCGGCGCGCCACGTGCACCGGGTCGGTCGCCACCAGGCGGGCCTCGCGGTAGATGCCGCTGCCCGAGTACCAGCGGCTGCTGGGCAGCTGGTTCTGCACCTTGACCGCGAGGACGTTCGCGGTGCTGCCGTCGGTGTGCAGCAGGTCGGTGAGGTCGAAGGCGAAGCCGGTGTAGCCGTACGGGTGGCGGCCGGCCTGGGTGCCGTTGCAGTAGACGTACGAGTCCATGTAGACGCCGTCGAACTCCACCGAGATCCGCTTGCCGGCGTACCCGGGCGGCAGGGTGAAGGCGAGCCGGTACCAGCCGAGGCCGCCCGGGAAGAAACCGGTGCCGCTGGTGGTGCCGTGGTCGGTGGTGGGGGTCTGCTCGATGCTCCAGTCGTGCGGTACGGCGACCTGCCGCCAGGCCGAGTCGTCGTACCCGGGGTCGGCGGCGTCCGCGTAGGCACCGGTCGGATCGGTGATCCCGCCCGGGTTGACCAGCGCGAACCGCCAGCCGTCCCGCAGGGCGACCGTGCGGCGGCCGGTGACCTGCGAGGACGTATCCGCGTCCGGCACCGCCCAGGCGCCGGGGGCGCCCAGCAGGGCGCCGGCCGTCGGGGCTGCCGTGGCGGCTGCCAGAACCGATCTGCGTGTGACCGTCATGGTGCGGCTCTCCCTCATCAGGGCCCAGAACTACTCACAACTGATCGTGAACAAACAGATTCTGACGGTGTGGCACTTGTGCCCGTCAAGGGTCCGGAAGCCTCCGCCCTCTCCTTTCGTCCCGTCGGCCGGTCCCCGTTCGGCACCCCGGACGGAGCCCGGACCCGACCGACCGACGGCCGCCGCTTGCCGGTCACGAGCGGGTCCGAAGCACTACCCTGAACACGAGTGGTGCACCTGTTGACTGTGAGTGTGCGCTTGGGAGTGGCGAGATGAGCCGGGTCTATCCCTTCGACGATGCGGCGACGGCCCGGGCTGTCATCGACGAGGACGGCACACTGACCGAGTGGAGCGAGGGCGCGCGGCGGCTCCTCGGCCACCCGGCCGACGAGGTCGTGGGACGGCCCGCGACGCTGCTGCTCGCCGGGGACGTCGCACCCCGCGCGCCCGTCGGCGCCCGCTGGGACGGCACCCTCGGACTCCGCCACCGGGACGGCCGTACGATCCCGGTCTGGCTGCTCGCCCACCACGCCCCGGCCCACGACGAACGGCCCGGCCACTGGCTGGTGGTCTCCCCGCTGGACGGCGGCGGACCGCGCACCCCGGAGGATCCGCTGGCGACGGCCGCGCTGACGCAGTCGCCGTGCGCCATCGCGGTCTACGACGGCCAGCTCAGGCTGCGCCGGATGAACGACGCGATGGCCCAGGTCATCGGACTGCCCGAGGAGCGGGTCCAGGGGCTCAGGGTCACCGAGATCGGCGGCAAGCCGGAGAGCGGGGACCTGGAACGGAGCATGCTCCGGGTGCTGGCCTCGGGCCGGCCGCTGGACGTGCAGACGTACATGCGGACCGGCGGCGAGGACCGGGCGCACGCCTGGCTGGCCCGGATGGCGCCGGTCACCGACGCCGCCGGACGGGTGTGGGGGGTGAGCCTGGCCGCCCACGACTTCACCGAGAACTACCTGGCCAGGGAGCGGCTCCAGCTGGTCAACGCGGCGAGCGTGCGGATCGGCAGCACCCTCGACGTCACCCGTACGGCTCAGGAGCTGGCGGACGTCTGCGTCCCGGCACTCGCCGACCTCGTCACCGTCGACCTGCTGGACCCGCCGGACCACGGCGGCGACCTCCCGGCCCGGCTGAGCGCGCCGGTCACGCTGCGCCGCATCGCGCACCAGTCCGTGCTCCCCGGCGTCCCCGAGGCGGTCCTCAAGCCCGGGCAGACCGAGGTCTACCCGGCCTCCTCGCCGCAGGCGGACTCGCTGACCGCGGGGCACACGATCGTGGCCTCGGTGACCTCCGGCGAGCTGGACCAGTGGCTTTCCTGGAACAAGCGCCGGGGGGAGCGGGCGCGCGAGTTCGGCGTGCACTCCTCGATGTCCGTGCCCATCCAGGCCCGCGGCACCACCCTGGGGGTCGCGGTGTTCAGGCGGCACCGGCGGCTCGACCCGTTCGGCCCGGACGACGTGCTGCTCGCCGAGGAGATCACGGCCCGGGCCGCGGTCTGCATCGACAACGCCCGCCGCTACTCGCGCGAGCGCGAGACCGCCCTGGCGCTGCAGCGCAGTCTGCTGCCCCGGACGCTGCCGTGCACCGCCGCCCTGCAGGCCGCGTCCCGCTATCTGCCGGCGGCGCGCGCCGGGGTGGGCGGCGACTGGTTCGACGTGATCCCGCTGTCCGGGCTGCGGGTCGCCATGGTCGTCGGCGACGTCGTCGGCCACGGCGTGCAGGCCTCGGCGACCATGGGCCGGCTGCGGACCGCCGTGCGCACCCTCGCCGACATCGACCTGGCCCCGGACGAGCTGCTCACCCACCTTGACGACCTGGTGCTCCGGCTCTCGGCGGAGCAGGGCGGCGAGGCCAGTCCCGGCGAGGTCGGCGCGACCTGCCTGTACGCCGTCTACGACCCGGTGTCGCGGCGCTGCACACTGGCCCGCGCCGGGCACCCGCCGCCCGTCCTGATGCGTCCGGGCCGGCGCCCGAGCCGACTGGACCTGCCGGCCGGTCCCCCGCTGGGCCTGGGCGGGCTGCCCTTCGAGTCGGCCGAGGTGACGCTGGACGAGGGCACGGTGCTCGCGATGTTCACGGACGGGCTGATCACCTCCCGGCACCGGGACCCGGACACCGGCCGCCGGCTCCTGCACGAGGCGCTGGCGGCGTACAGCGAATCCCTGGACGAGACGTGCGACCGGATCCTGCACGCCCTGCTGCCGTCGGGCGGCGCGGCCGACGACGTGGCCCTGCTGCTGGCCCGCACCCAGGGCCTGCCGCCGACCCGGGTGGCGTCCTGGGACATCCCGGCCGACCCGGCCCTGGTCGCGCCGATCCGCAAGCGGGTCGTCGAGCAGCTCGACGTGTGGAACCTGAGCATGGCCGCCTTCACGGCGGAGCTGGTGGTCAGCGAGCTGGTCACCAACGCCATCCGCTACGGCGCCCACCCCATCGGGCTCCGCCTGATCCACGACACGACCACGCTGATCTGCGAGGTCTCCGACACCAGCCACACCGCTCCGCACCTGCGCCGGGCCAAGACCTGGGACGAGGGCGGCCGGGGGCTGCTGCTGGTGGCCCAGCTGACCCAGCGGTGGGGTACCCGGCACACCGGGGAGGGCAAGACGATCTGGGCCGAGCTGTCGCTCTTCGAGGACGACGAGCTTCGCTGAGCGCTTCGCTGGGAGTGCCGCGTCGTGTTGTCGGTCGACTGCGGCACCGTCGTGGCTGGTCGCGCAGTTCCTCCCCCAGCCTTCGGCCGGGGGTACCCCCAGCGCCACTTACGGGGCGCTACTGAACCGTCCGCTGTCAGACGGTCGCTGCGGACAGGTGCTCGTGTACCGCTTGCCAGTTCTCGCCGCCGGTGCGGTGGAAGACGATGGTCTCGCGTTCGTGGAGCACCTCCTCGCCGGCCGTGGTGGAGACGCGGGTGGTCACCGAGTGGGTGAACACGGCCGTGTCGCCGAGGAGTTGGAGGCGGCGGTCGGCCGAGTCGCAGGACAGGACGCGGAAGGCGTCCTCCTCGCTCCACTTCTGCCACAGGGCGCGGTACTCCTCGGTGGAGTCCAGGCGCCGGTCGGTGGTGTGGAAGACGAACGTGGCGTCGGGCGCGAAGGCGGCGAAGTAGTCGTCGGTGCGGCCCTCGGCGAAGGCGGCGATCAGGGCGTCCGCGGCGGCGAGGACGGTGTCGTGGTCGTTGCTCAAGGCTTCGGCTCCGAGATCCGGGCCACGGCGCGGACGGGTGCGCCGTCCGCGCCGGGCAGGTGCAGGGGGAAGAGGCTGACGTGGACGTCGTGGCCGGTGTGCTGGGCGTCCAGGACCTCGGCGAGGTTGGTGAGGTTCTCGGCGATGACGGCGTCGGCGCCGCACAGGATGCGGTGGGCGGGCAGGGTATCGCCGGGGGTGGGGTCGACGCTGAGGGCGTCGATGCCGACGGTGTGGATGCCGCGGGCGACGAGGAGGGCGGCCGCCTCCTCGGTCAGGTAGGGGTGGTCGTGGTAGGCGTCGGTGCCCCAGTGCGCGGACCAGCCGGTGGCGATCAGCACGATCCGGTCCGCCGGGACGCGGGCGAGCAGGTCGGTCCCGATGGCCGCCCGGGGCGCCAGGCCCCGGGCGTCGACGACGTACGCCGGACCGTCGAACCGGTTCAGCGGCAACTGGTCCAGCGCGGGCAGGCCGTCCTCGATGTGGGAGGGGGCGTCCACGTGCGTGCCGGACTGCGAACCCATGTGCACCTGGAGGACGTTGACGCCGTCCCGGGCCACGGTGAGGGCGGGGCGGATGTCCACCTCCGGGTCGCCGGGGTAGACCGGCATGCCGGTGCGCAGCGGCACGGACAGGTCGATCAGGCGCATCCCGCTCACACCTCCGCGGGCTCGGGGGCGGCGACGGGGGCGCCGTCGGCGGCCGTGATCGGCGGCACCGGGGTGTCGACGGCGCGCACCAGCCGCGGGCCCTCGGGGCCGAACACGGCGCGGGGCTCGGGGAAGAGCCACAGCAGGGCCAGGTAGAGGATCGCGGCCAGGCCCAGTCCGACGGGCAGGGAGATGTCCACGCCGCCTGCGAGGTCGCCGAGGGCGCCGACGAACTGGCCGGGGAGGTTGACGAACTGGACCGCGAGCAGGGCGGCGGCCAGCCAGGCGCTCATGCCGCGCCAGTTCCAGCCGTGCGTGAACCAGTAACGCCCGCCCCGCTGGCGGCGGTTGAAGACCTGGAGCGAGTCGGGGTCGTACCAGCCGCGGCGGGTGAGGAAGCCCAGGGTCATGATGATCATCCACGGCGCGGTGCAGACGATGATCAGCGTCGCGAAGGTGGAGATGGACTGGGTGAGGTTGGCGGCGAACCGGCCGACGAAGATGAAGCCGATCGACAGGACGCCGATGAACACGGTGGCCTGCACCCGGCTGAACTTCGGGAAGACGCTGGCGAAGTCGAGGCCGGTGCCGTAGAGCGAGGTGGTGCCGGTGGACATGCCGCCGATCAGCGCGAGCAGGCAGACCGGCAGGAAGTACCAGGAGGGCGAGATCGCCAGCAGGCCGCCGACGTAGTCCGGGGCGTTCGGGTCGAGGAAGTTCCCCGCCTTCGCGGCGATGATCGAGGCGGTCGCCAGGCCGAAGAAGAACGGCAGGATGGTCGCGATCTGGGAGAGGAAGGCCGCGCCCATGACCCGGCGGCGCGGGGTGTCGGCGGGGATGTAGCGGGCCCAGTCGCCGAGGAAGGCCCCGAACGAGACGGGGTTGGAGAGCACGATCAGCGCGGAGCCGATGAACGCCGGCCAGAAGCCGGGGGTGCTCAGCGAGTGGAAGCTGCCCTGGTAGCCGGGGTCGAAGTCGCCGCCGAAGGCGAAGAGGCCGAGGACGAAGAGCAGGGAGGCGGCGGCCACCGCGATCTTGTTCACGAAGAGCATGAAGCGGAAGCCGTAGATGCAGACCGTCAGCACCAGCGCGGCGAACAGCCCGTACGCGAGGGCGTAGACGCCGTCGTCGGTCGGCAGGTGGAACATCCGGTGCGCGCCGCCGACCAGGGCGTCGCCGGAGGACCACACGGAGATCGAGAAGAAGGCGATCGCGGTCAGCAGGGAGAGGAAGGAGCCGACGACCCGGCCGTGCACGCCCAGGTGGGCGGAGGAGGACACCGAGTTGTTGGTGCCGTTCAGCGGCCCGAACACGGCCAGCGGCGCGAGGATCAGCGCGCCGACCGCGAGCCCGAGGCCGGTGGCCGCGAGCCCCTGCCAGAAGGAGAGCCCGAACAGGATCGGGAAGGCGCCGAGGACGCAGGTGGCGAAGGTGTTCGCGCCGCCGAACGCGACCCGGAACAGGTCGAGCGGGCGGGCGGTGCGGTCGGCGTCCGGGATGCGCTCCACCCCGTACGTCTCGATCTCGGTCAGCGACGGGGCGTCGTGCTGCTCCGCTTGGGGGCTGGTGGTCATGTCTGCTCCTCGCGGTGGACGGCGGAGTCCAGGGTCAAGAGGCTGATCAGGTCGTAGGCCACGTGGGACGCGGCGAACGACGTGATGTCGGCGTGGTCGTAGGCGGGGGCGACCTCGACGACGTCGCCGCCGACGAGGTTGAGCCCGGCGAGGCCGCGCAGGATCTCCAGCAGCTCACGCGAGGTCATGCCGCCGGCTTCCGGGGTTCCGGTGCCGGGGGCGTGGGCGGGGTCGAGGACGTCGATGTCGACGGAGACGTACAGCGGCCGGTCGCCGATGCGCTGCCGCAGCGCGTCCACGGTCTCGTCGACGCCGCGGCGCAGCACGTCGGAGGAGGTGACGATGCCGAAGCCGAGGCGCCGGTCCTCCTCCAGGTCCCGCTTGCCGTACAGGGGGCCGCGGGTGCCGACGTGGCTGAGCGCCTCGGTGTCGACGACGCCCTCCTCGACGGCGCGGCGGAACGGGGTGCCGTGGGTGTACTCGGCGCCGAAGTAGGTGTCCCAGGTGTCGAGGTGGGCGTCGAAGTGGAGGACGGCGACCGGTCCGTGTCGCTTGGCGACCGCGCGCAGCAGCGGCAGCGCGATGGTGTGGTCGCCGCCGATGGTGACGAGCTTCGTGCCGTCGGCCTGCAGGCGGGAGGCCTCGTGCTCAACGGTCTCGATCGCCTCGTGGATGTCGAAGGGGTTCACCGGGATGTCCCCGGCGTCGGCGACCTGGGCCGCCGCGAACGGCGACACGTCCAGCCCCGGGTGGTACGGGCGCAGCAGCCGGGACGCCTCGCGCACCGCGGCCGGGGCGAACCGGGCGCCGGGGCGGTAGGAGACGCCGGTGTCGAAGGGCACGCCGACGACGGCGATGTCCGCGCGGGGCACCTCGTCGAGGCGCGGCAGCCGGGCGAAGGTCGCGGGTCCCGCGTAGCGGGGGATCCGGGAGGAGTCCACGGGTCCACGGGGCTCGGTCGTCATGGGGAACCTTCCTGTCGAGCCTGGGCGTACACCGCCGGGTGGGCGGACCCTGGACCGGAGCTGGTGGTTCCGGTGGCGGGGGATGCCTCAGTGTGCGGACGGCCGGCCGACAGGGTCAATTGTTGACGGCACGAAGAACTACAGTTGTCTTGTGTCCGACCACAAAGCCACGCCGCGTTCCGTCCTCACCGTCGGCGACCTGCTGTCCTTCCCCGCGTTGCAGATGCGTCTGCTCGCGGGCGGCGGCGGCCTGGGCCGTACGGTCTCCTGGGCGCACGTCAGCGAGCTGGAGGATCCCACCCCCTGGCTCCAGGGCTCGGAGGTCCTGATGACCGTGGGCCTCGCCGTGCCGCGCGGCGGCGAGGCCCAGCGGCGCTATCTGGAGCGGCTCGACGACGCGGGCGTCGCGGCGCTGGTGCTCAGCACCCAGCTGCGGACCCCTCCCCTGCGGCAGGCGTTCCTCGCCGCGGCCGAGGAGCGCGGTTTCCCGGTCCTGGAAGTGCCGCTCACGGTGCCCTTCGTCACCATCGCGCAGGAGGTCGCGGCCGCGGTCAGCGAGAAGTCCGCCGAGCGGCTCGGCGCCCAGCTCCAGGTGTTCGGCGCGCTGCGCTGGATGGCCGAGGAGAACCTGGACATCCCCGCGCTCTTCGACCGCCTGGAGCAGCTCAGCGGCTACCGCATCTTCCTGTGCACCCCGCAGGGGCGCCCGCTGCTGCCCGGCGTCCCGGCGCCGGAGGACCTCTCGGTGCTCCCGGCGGACCCGGACGCCCCGCCGACCGTGCCCGGCGGCTTCGTGCTCCCCGTCCTCGGCCCGGGCGGCGCGGCCGGCTACCTGGTGGCGCTGGAGCAGACCGGGGCCCGGCCGGCCGGGCTGGCCGTCGTCCAGCATCTGGCCACCGTCGCCGCCCTGCGGCTCGCGATGGTGCGCCAGGAGCGCGAGGTGCTGCGGCGGGAGGGCGCGGAGACCCTCGCCGAGCTGCTCCAGGACACCCTCGACGCGGCCGGCGCCCAGCGGCGGCTGGCCCACCACGGCCTGGACACGCAGCGGCCGGTCGTCCTCGCGGTGCTCCGGCGCACCCAGGACGAACAGCTGGACGGCGCGCTGTCCGGCCACCCGCACCTCACCCTGCGCCGCGGCGAGGACCGGCTGGTCCTCGCCGAGCCCGGCTTCACCGAGGCCCTCGCCGAGCTGCCCGGCGCGGTCTGCGGGGTGAGCCGCCCCTTCGCCGTCGGCGAGCCGCTGCGGGTCGCCCAGCAGGAGGCGGAATGGGCGGCCGGCCGCGCGGCGGAGGCGGGCAAGCCGCTCCTCCACTACGGCGAGGACGCCACCGGCCGCTGGCTGCCCGAGGACCGGCGGCTGCTGGCGGCCCTCGTCGAGCAGGTCCTCGGCGAGGCCCTGCGCTACGACCGGGCACACGGGTCGCAGCTCCTGGTCTCCGTCCGCACCTGGATGGAACGCGACCGGCGCACCGAGGACGCCGCGGCGGCCCTCCACGTCCACCCCAACACCCTCGCCTACCGGCTGCGCCGCTTCGGCGAGGTGACCGGCCGCGACCTGTCGACGACGGCCGCCTTCACCGAGGTCTGGTTCGCCGTGCGCGCGGCCACCGAACTCGGCGTGGCGGTCGCCGGGCCGTAGCGGGCGCCCGCTACGGAGGTCCGCCGCGACACGTCGCCGCCCGCCGGTTGCGAAGGCAACGGTCGCGGACTCGCCCGACGTACAGTCGATCACGCTCGACACCGGACGCGGAAGGGACGGCTCAGTGTCGGAGAACCCACAGCACCCTCATCCCGGCGACGACCCGGACGCCCCGAGCTGGACCCGGGCGGTGAAGGTGCTCCAGGAGGCCGCGCCGATCACCGTCCCCGAGGGCGCGACGGCGATGACCCTCCGCGTGGAGTGGGAACCGGGTGACCCCGGAACCCCTCCGCACCGCCACTTCGGCCCCGCCTTCGGCTACGTCCTCAAGGGCGCGGTCCGCTTCGAGCTGGAAGGCGAGCCCGAGCGGATCATCGAGGCCGGCGGCACGTTCTGGGAGCCGGGCGGCGACGTCGTCCACTACCAGGACGGCAACGCGCTCGCCGACGCCAGGACCGAGTTCGTGGTCACCATGATGTGCGCGCCGGGCAGGCCGATGCTGGAACTGGTCGAGGCCGAGGAGCTGAAGCAGCGCGCCCATCTGCGTGCTCCCCGGCCCGCGGGCTGACCCGGGACCCGGCGCCCCTTCGGGGCGCTCGTCAGTCGCTGGTCAGGACCACCAGCTGCCGGGTCGCGCGGGTCATCGCGACATAGCGGTCGACACCGCCCGTCACGCCTGTGCCGAACTCCTCCGGGTCGACGAGGACGACGAGGTCGAATTCGAGCCCCTTCGACAGTTCCGGGGTGAGTGAACCGACCCGGGGCTTCGGTGTGAAGCCGGGGGCGCCGATCACGCACGCGACGCCCTCGGCATGGGTGGCGAGCCAGGTGCCGAGGATCTCGTCCAGTTCCGACACGGATCCGTGGACCACGGGCAGGCCGCTGCCCCGGATCGAGGTCGGCACGTTCGCGTCCGGGAGCACCGCCCGGATGACCGGCTCGGCCTCCGCCATGACCTCTTCCGGGGTGCGGTAGTTGATGCTGAGCGAGGCCAGTTCGATCCGGTCGAACCCGGCCCGCGCCAGCCGTTCCTGCCAGGTCTCCGTGAACCCGTGCCGTGCCTGGGCGCGGTCCCCGACGATGGTGAAGCTCCGGGACGGGCAGCGCAGCAGCAGCATCTGCCACTCCGCGTCGGTGAGCTCCTGGGCCTCGTCGACGACGATGTGCGCGAACGGGCCGGCCAGCAGGTCGGGGGCCGGGACGGAGAGTTCGGACTCGTCGACCAGGCTGACCGCGGCGTCCTCGCCACGGAGCATGATCACCAGGCCCTCGCCTTCGTCGAGGTCGGCGCCGGAGTCCCGGGCGGCCCCGATCAGGTTGTCCACGACCTGGGACATCCGCTCGCGCTGGGCGGCGAGAACGGCCTCCTGCCGCCGCGTGCGCCGGTCCGCCTCCCGGTCGCCGAGCCGCTGCCGGGCCGCGTCCAGGAGGGGCAGGTCGGACACCGTCCAGGCCCGTGCGTCGGCGCGCTGGAGCAGGCGCACGTCGTCCCGGCTCAGCCAGGGGGCGCACAGCCGCAGGTAGGCGGGGACCGACCAGAGGTCCGCGACCAGGTCGGTCGGCTCCAGCAGCGGCCAGGCGCGGTCGAGGGTGTCGACCAGGTCCCGGTCCCGCTGCAGCGACCTGCGGAACTCCTCGGGCGGCACGTCGTCGCCCCGGTGCCTTTCCAGCAGGATGGTGGCCAGTTCCTCCCAGATCTGGTCGCGTGCCTCGTTGTGCGGCGTGCCGGGCCCCGGTGCCCGGAACGCGTCGGCCCAGTCGTCGGCGGTCAGCCGGAGGTCGCCCCGGTCGGTGCTGACCGTCATCCCCCGGGCCGGGGGTTCCTCGTAGAACCGGACGGCCGTCTCGATCGCCCGCACCATGTCCGCGGACGACTTCAGCCGGGCGACCTCCGGGTCGGTCTCGGCGGCAGCGGCGGCCCCTTCGTCGACGAGGTCCCGCAGGAGGCAGGTCTGCACGCCCTCCTCACCGAGGCTCGGCAGGACGTCGGAGACGTAGTTCAGGTAGGGCCGGTGCGGGCCGACGAACAGCACCCCGCCCCGGCGGTGGCCGAGACGCGGGTCGGAGTACAGGAGGTGGGCGGTGCGGTGCAGGGCGACGACCGTCTTGCCGGTGCCCGGGCCGCCGTCGACGACGAGGGCGCCGCGGGATCCCGCGCGGATGATCGCGTCCTGGTCGGCCTGGATGGTGGCGAGGACGTCCCGCATCCGCTCCGAGCGGTCGGCGCCCAGGCTGGCGATGAACGCGGACTGGTCGTCGAGCGCGGCGTGTCCGTCGAGCCCGTCGGCGGTGAACACCTCGTCCCAGTAGTCGCTGATCCGGCCGTCGGTCCAGCGGTACCTGCGCCGGCTGCGCAGTCCCGCCGGGTCGGCGTGGGTCGCCGCGAAGAATGGCTCGGCCGCGGGCGACCGCCAGTCGATCAGCCGCCGGCGGCCCGTGCTGTCGGTGAGGCCGAGGCGGCCGATGTACACGGGCTCCGGGTCGTCGGCGGCGACGATGCGCCCCAGGCACAGGTCGAGGCCGAAGCGGCGCAGCGTGCGCAGCCGTCCGGTGAGCCGGTGGACCTCGATGTCCCGGTCCATCGCGGCCCGGCCGGTGCCGCCCGGCGCTCTGAGTTCGGCGTCGAGGCGGTCGGACAGTTCGGCGACCGTCTGCGCGAGGCACTCGCCGACGGCGGCCAGGTGCCGCTCGTCGTCGGCGATCAGGGCCGGGTCGGCCTTGGCGGAGAGCCGTTCGGGCAGGTCGAAGGCGCTGGTGGTCAGGGGGTTCACAGCATCAGCTCCGTGGGGAGGCCGTGCGGCCGCGGGCACGCACGGCAGGACGTCCGAGGGGGGACGCGACGAACATGGGGGGCGGGGACGGCGGCCGCCGTCCGGGGTCGTTGCGGGGTGCGGTTCGTGCGGCACCACGGGGCCGCCGTGGCTGGTCGCGCCCACGCGGCGGATCCGCACCGTCGTGCGGCGGGCCCGCGCAGGGGGCGCCGCGGTGGCCGTGGGCGCGGCTCAGGCGCCGTCGAGGAGCAGCCGCGCGGCCTCGGCGGCTCCGTCGGTGCGCATCGTGCCGGCCACGGCGGCCGCACGGGCCCGGGTGGCGGGGGTGAGGGCGGTCGCGAGCGCGGCCGCGAGCGAGTCGGCGGTCGGGACCGGGCCGTCGTGGGCCGCGCCGATGCCGAGTGCGGCCACCCGGGCGGCCCAGTGCGGCTGGTCCACGAGCTGGGGGACGATCACCTGGGGCACACCGGCCACGGCGGCCGTCGTCGTGGTGCCCGCGCCCCCGTGGTGGACGACGGCGGCGACCCGGCGGAACAGCGCCTGGTGGTTGACCTCGCCGACGGCGAAGCAGTCGGCGCCGTCGCCCGGGGCGAGGTCCGCCCAGCCGCGGCCGATCAGCACGCGCCGTCCCTGGGCGCGTACCGCCTCGACGGCCACCCGGGCGGTGTCCGGCGCGCCGCGCATGGCCATGCTGCCGAAGCCGACGTACACCGGCGGTGGGCCGGCCTCCAGGAACGCCACCAGGTCGGCAGGCAGCGGGCGGGTGTCCGGCAGCAGCCACGCGCCGGTCTGCACGAGGTCGAGGTCCGTCATCTCCTGCCACGGGGCGAACCCCGGCTCGGCCGCCAGCCACGGCCGGCCGGTGAGGACGTGGTCACGGACGTTGTCCACCGGGGGCAGGCCGAGCGCGGCCCGGTGGGTGTTGAGCGCCTCCCCGTACAGGGCGTTCACCCGCTCGGCGTCCACCTTCCACAGCGTCGGCAGGTCGGCGTCGGCCGGGGCCGGGCGGCCGGGCCGGCCCGCGGGCGGGAAGCGCGAGGACGGCAGCCCGGCCGTGTGGAAGCAGGCCAGCACGTAGCGGATGCCCAGCTTCTCGGCCACCGACCGCGCGCCGGCCGGCATCAGACCGCTCGCCACCAGCACGTCGCATCCCGCGGCCGCCGGGCCGACCGTGTCGAAGTGCGCGGCGACCAGCTCGGGCGCGAGCTTGAACGGGTCCTCCGGCGCCGGGTTCGGCCGGGTCACCAGCGCGCGCACGGACGGCCCGAACGGCACGTGCGGCACGCCCGCACGGGCCAGCAGCTCCGCGAACTCCTCGTCCGGCGGGGCGCACACCCGCGCCTCGGCACCGAGCTCCCGCAGCGCCGCCGCGAGTCCCGCCAGCGGTTCCACGTCACCGCGAGACCCATATCCCATCAACAGCACACGCATGTCGCGTATCCCCCAAATACCGCAGTTCCTGGCTTCGGCCTGCGATTCTGCGGGACGAGGGGGGCCTTGCCGCAAGCCCCCCGGTGCGCTATACGTTAAGAAGGGCAAGGAGAAGAACTCCTCGCCCTGTCTTCCGGGGCCGCCGATGTGCGGCCCTTTCTGCTGTCACGGCGCGCTCAGCCAGGGCCGGACCTGCTTGCGGGCCTCGTGCAGCCGGGACTTCAGGGTGCCCAGCGGGATCCCCACCCGCTCGGCGACCTCGGCGTAGTCCAGCTGGCAGATGTCCCGGTAGACCAGCGGCGCGACCAGCTGCGGGTGCTCCCGCTCCAGCCGGTCCAGCGCCTCAAGGAGATCGATGCGGGACCCGGCGATCACGCTCGTCGTGCGCGGGTCGACGTGCTCGGCCGGTTCGATGGTCGCCGGCTGCTCCGCGGCCCGCCGCTTCAGGTCCCGGTACTTCTGCCGGGAGCAGTTGGCGACGACCGTGTACAGCCAGGTACTGAAGCGGCTGCGGCCCTCGAACGTGGAGATCTTCCGGGAGATCTGGAGCAGCACGTCCTGGGCCGCCTCCTCGGCGTCCTCCCGGCACGGCAGGAACCGTCCGCAGCGCCGTACGACGTCGGGCCAGACCTCGGACAGCAGCTGGTTCAGGGCCACCTGGTCGCCGCCGGCGGCCCGCCGGGCGAGGTCTTCGGTCAGCGCGGCGTCCGGCACGGGAGGTCCCCCTCGAAGTCGATCTCAGGACAGGCATGATAGTCGTATGCAACCCCTGGAGCGGATCGGCCGCTATCGCCTCGAACAGCGCCTGGGCACCGGTGCCTTCGGGACGGTCTGGCTCGCTTACGACGACCAGCTGGACGCCCCGGTCGCGGTGAAGGTGCTCGCCGACAACTGGTCCCACCGCCTCGACATCCACGACCGCTTCCTGTCCGAGGCCCGGCTGCTGCGGCGGGCCGACTCCAAGCGCGTGGTGCAGGTCTACGACATCGGCGAACTCCCCGACGGGCGGCCGTACTTCGTGATGGAGTACGCCGACGCGGGCACCCTGGCCGACCTGCTCGGCGGCGGCCCGCTCCCGGTTCCCGACGCGCTGCGGCTGACCGCGCTGGCGGCGCGCGGCGCGGCGGACCTGCACGGGGCGGGGATCGTGCACCGGGACATCAAGCCGACCAACGTGCTGCTGCGCACCGCGCAGGACGGCACCCGGCGGGTGCTCCTCGCCGACCTGGGGCTGGCCAAGAGCCTGGCCCAGGCGTCGGGGCTGACCCTGGCGGCCGGTTCGGCGGGGTACCAGCCGCCGGAGCAGGCCCGGCCCGGCGAGGGCATCGACGCCCGCGCCGACGTCTACGCGCTGGGCGCGGTGGGCTACGAGCTGGTCACCGGCACGGTGCCCGGGGCGCCCGGGCAGGTCGTGCGGCCGGAGCGGCTGCGGCCGGGCCTCGGGGACGACGTGCAGCGGGCGCTGATGCGCGCCCTGGAGCCGGACCGGCAGCGGCGCTGGCCGTCGGCGCAGGCCTTCGCGGACGAGCTGGACCGGCTGGCGGCGGCCGCGGCGGCCCGCCGGCCCCGGCGTCTGGACGGTGTCCGCAGGCGGCTCAACGCGGTCACGCTGACCGTCGCCGCGGTCCTCGCGGCCGGGGGCACGGCTCTCGCGGTCACGATGGTCGACCGGAACGGGTCGTCCGGGGACGAGACGCGGGTCGCCGACTCCACCGGGCGGGTGGTGGCCGAGGTGCCCTCCGGGTGGGCGGGCGAGCTGCGGAACTCCGGCTGGAACCCGCAGGCCCTGGGGCTGGCCTCCGGGCACGAGCCGGGTCTGGAGGTCGCCGACGACGTCTCCGAGTGGCAGGACCTGACGACCGCGGTGAACGGCGTGTTCATCGGCGTGAGCGAGAAGGGTGACGTCGCCGCCAAGGTGAACGCCCTCTCCCACTCCGGCTGCCACTACGACGGCAGCCGTGCCTTCACCGGCACCGACTGGAAGGGCCGCGTCCGCAGCTGGAGCGGCTGTTCCGGCGCGGGCGGCTCGATCCAGGAGGCGGCGCTGCGCCCGGCCGGCGGGGAGAGCGGGCCCCAGGTGTACGTGCAGGTGCGGCAGAAGGGCGCCGTCGACGAGAGCACCACGGACGGCATCCTCCGGTCCCTTCGGGTCACCTGACCCGGGGAATTCCGGCGTGCCCCCGAACTTTTCCGCCGTTTCTCGCATCGGATGGGAGTGACGGCGCACGGAGCGCCTCCGGCACGCCTCGCAGGCGTGCCACGACACATCCAGGAGTGGTGAGACACATGGCGCACACGTACCGGTCCGTGCGGCGCGGGGCGGCCCTGCTGGCGAGCACGGTCGCCGCCCTGGGCCTGCTGACCGCTTGCGGCAACGGCGGTCAGGGCAAGTCCCCGGAGTCGGTGTCGGGCACGGCGGCGCCCGCGACCGGCAACGCGTCGAGCACGGACAGCTCGGGCACCTCAGCCGTCCCGTCCGGCACCGGGTCCTCGTCCGGGTCGCAGACCGGCAACTCGGCGACCGGCGGCGGTTCGCCGACCGGCGGCACGACGACGAGCAGCGCCGCCGGGACCCGCTGCCACACCTCGGAGCTGACCGCCTCGGTGGGCGGCAACAACCCGGGGGCCGGCCAGGAGAACTTCCCGATCGTGCTGACCAACAAGTCGGGCCGCACCTGCACCGTGCGCGGCTACCCGGGCGCCGCGTTCGTGGACGCCGCCGGCACCCAGCTCGGCCCCGACCCGCAGCGCGAGTCCGGCAGCACCGCCGCGACGGTCACGCTCAAGCCGGGCCAGAGCGCCTGGGCCGGGCTGACCTTCTCCAGTCCGGAGATCAGCGGCGCGAAGACGGCGACGCCGGCCGCCCTGCTGGTCACCCCGCCGGACGAGAAGGACTCGCTGAAGGTCACCTGGAAGAACGGCGCCGTCCCGGTCTCCGGGAACGCCTCCTCGGTACGCCTGAACGTGTTCAGCGCCGGTACCGGCGCCTGATCACCTCCTGACCCGGACCCCGCTGCCCACTCCCCCGGGCAGCGGGGTTCGTCATGTCCGGGCCACGACTGTCACAGGAGTGCAACACGCACGGCCGGCTCCGATCTTTTCCGCCGGACCGCCCATCGAACCCGTCGACCACACAGCAACGGGGCTCCGCGAGGGGCCGGGACGACGGAATCGGGGACGGACATGAGCGGCATCTCTCGCAGGCGGGTGCTGACGGCGGGCGCGACGGCGGGGGCCCTCGGCGCCCTCGGCGCGGTCTCGGGGTGCTCGAACGGCAACTGGACGCTGGGCGGCAGCAGTTCGGGCGACGGCGTCAAGGACGGCGGCGGCAACGGCGCGCCCGCCAAGCCGCTGAAGCTCATCGGCGACGGCTCCACCGCCGACACCGGCGCCCAGCCGCACCAGCCGAAGGCGGCCCGGATGGCGCCCGGCAGCAAGCCGCCGCAGTTCGTGGTGTTCTCCTGGGACGGGGCGGGCGAGCTCAGCAACAAGCTGTTCTCCCGCTTCCGCAAGGTGGCCGCGGACCACGGCGCGAAGATGACCTTCTTCCTCTCCGGCATCTACACCCTGCCCGAGTCCAAGAAGGACCTCTACCGCCCCCCGCAGCACCAGGTCGGCGCCTCCGCGATCGGCTACCTCTCCGACCGGCACATCCACAACACGCTCCAGCAGGTGCGCGCCGCCTGGCTGGAGGGCCACGAGATCGGCACCCACTTCAACGGGCACTTCTGCGGCAGCGACGGTGTGCGCAACTGGTCCCCCGCCGAGTGGCGCAGCGAGATCGACCAGGCGATGGACTTCGTCACCAAGTGGAAGACGAACACCGGCTTCACCGACCTGGAGCCGCTGCCCTTCGACTACCGCAAGGAGCTGATCGGCGGCCGCACCCCGTGCCTGGAGGGCCAGGCCAACCTGCTGCCCACCGCGGCCGCGCTCGGCTGGAAGTACGACGCCTCCTCCCCCGGCGGCCTGCAGATCTGGCCGGGCAAGGTGCAGGGCAACCGCATCTGGGACTTCCCCCTGCAGTCCATACCGTTCCCCGGGCACTCCTTCCAGGTCCTGTCGATGGACTACAACATGATGTACAACCAGTCCGCCGGCAATCCGCTGGGCGACAAGACCCAGTACGACGCCTGGCGCACCCAGGCCCGGGACAGCTACGTGGCGGGCTTCGAGCGGGCGTACACCACCAACCGGGCGCCGTTCTTCATCGGCAACCACTTCGAGCGCTGGAACGGCGGCATCTACATGGACGCCGTCGAGGAGGCGATCGGCAAGATGGCCGAGTACGACGACGTGCGCTTCGTGTCCTTCAAGCAGCTGGTGGCGTGGCTGGAGGCGCAGGACCCGGCGGTGCTGCGGACGCTGCGCACGCTCAACCCGGGGCAGGAGCCGACCGGCGGATGGGGAGAGTTCCTGGGCGCGGCGGGTACCCGGTCCTCGTAACCGGGCCCGTCCGCCTCCGTCTGCTTTCATGGGCGGGCCGTACTTGATCACGCCTCCGAGGGACACACCCTGAACACCCCGCTCGCCGAGACCCTGTCCGTCCTCCTGCTCGCCGCCGTCCTGGCCTGGGCCGTGGTCCGGCCGCGCGGCTGGCCGGAGGCGGTGCTCGCCGTACCGGCGGCGGGGATCGTCGTCGCCACCGGGGCGATCTCCCTCGACCACGCGCGGGCGGAGGCCGAGCAGCTGGGGCCGGTCGTCGGTTTCCTCGCCGCCGTCCTGGTGCTGGCCCACTTCTGCGACGTGGAGGGCCTGTTCCAGGCCTGCGGGGCGTGGATGGCCCGGTGGTCGGGCGGGCGGCCGGTGCGGCTGCTGACCGCGGTGTTCGCGCTGGCGTCGGTGATCACGGCCGTGCTCAGCCTCGACGCCACGGTGGTGCTGCTGACGCCGGTGGTGTTCGCGACGGCCGCCCGGTCCGGGGTACGGGCGAAACCGCATGTCTACGCCTGCACGCACCTGTCGAACACCGCCTCGCTGCTGCTGCCGGTGTCGAATCTGACGAACCTGCTGGCGTTCGCGGCGAGCGGGCTGAGCTTCACCCGGTTCGCGGCGCTGATGGTGCTGCCCTGGCTGGTGGCGATCGGCGCCGAGTACCTGGTGTTCCGGCGGTTCTTCGCCCGTGACCTGTCCTCGGCGGCCCCGGGCTCCGCGGATCCCGGCGAGCCGCCCCGGCTGCCGCTGTTCGCGCTGGTGACGGTGGGCTGCACGCTCGCCGGGTTCGTGCTCACCTCGGCGGTCGGCATCGACCCGGCGTGGGCCGCGTGCGCGGGCGCCCTGGTCCTGGCCGGGCGGGCGCTGCTGCGGCGGCAGGCGACCCCGCTGACGGTGGTGAAGGCGGCCGCGCCCGCGTTCCTGGCGTTCGTGCTGGCGCTCGGGATCGTGGTGCGGGCGGTCGTCGACAACGGGCTCGCGGACGCCCTCGGCCAGGTGCTGCCGGGCGGGACCGGGCTGCCGGCACTGCTCGGCATCGCCGCGCTCGCCGCCGTCCTGGCGAACATCGTGAACAACCTGCCGGCGGTGCTGGTGCTGCTGCCGCTCGCGGCACCGGCCGGGCCGGGCGCGGTGCTGGCGGTGCTGCTCGGGGTGAACATCGGACCGAACCTCACCTACGCCGGGTCGCTCGCGACGCTGTTGTGGCGCAGGATCGTGCACCAGCACGACCACGGGGTGGACCTCGGGGAGTTCACCCGGCTGGGGCTGCTCGCGGTGCCGGCCGCGCTGTGCGGGGCGGTGGTGGCGCTGTGGGGGGCGCTGCAGGTGGTCGGGGTCTAGTCGGGCATCCGGCCGGGATCTGGACAGGAGGCCCAGGAGGCCATGGAGATGCGGGTGATCGTCTGGCTGGTCGAGGGGACCTGGCCGGCCTGTGTGGACGCGGCGCGCGGTCATGCGCCGGAGGCGTCCGAGGTGGTGCTGCTGCACGTGGCCGAGCCGGGGGTGGCCGGGCTCGCGCACGGCGCCTTCGCGGGGCTGCTGGGCCGGGCCGGCTCGGAACCGGACCCGGAGTCGCGGCTGGTCGAGCTGGGCGGGACGTCGGCGGCGGAGCTGCTGGCCGCGGCCGCGGACCGGCTGGGGCGGCCGTGCACCAGGCTGGAGCGGGTCGGCCGGGTCGAGCGGGAGGTGGTGGCGGCCGCCGCCGACGCCGGTCTGCTGGTCCTGGCCCGGGACGGCGACCGGTCCCGGCCAGGGCCGCACAGCCTGGGCAGGGCGGCGCGGTTCGTCGTCGACCACGCGCCCTGCCCGGTGCTGCTGGTGTGGCCGGAGGGTGCGCCGGAGCTGACGACGATGCCGCCCCCGCCGCCGCACCCCTGAGCCCGTGCGGGCTCAGTGCCCGTGGTGGCCCCCGCCGCCGTAGCCACCGCCGTAACCGCCGCCGTAGCCACCGCCGCCGTACTGGCCGTCCCCGGAGCCGTAGCAGTAGCCGGGGTACTCGACGCACGGGTCGTAGCCGGGGGTGCTCGACGGCGTCGGCTGCGCGGTCGTCCGGGACGCCGACGGGGTCGGCGTCGGCGTGGCGGGCCTGGCCGCCTTGGTGGTCGGGGTGGCGGACGCGGTCGGGGTCGGCGTCGGGGTGGTGTCGGCGTCCCAGTTGACGATCTGCATCTGCAGGTCGGGCTGGGAGGTGTCCATCACCCAGCGCTGGGCGCCGGCGTTGGTCCGGTTCTTGACCACCAGCGCGCCACCGCCGTCGGTGGCGGCCGGGGCGAGGGCCAGGTCCTGGTCCCAGCGGGGCACCAGCGCGCCCTGGAGGGTGAAGTCGTAGTGGACGCTCTTGGCCTTGGTCCCGGCGGTCGCCGCGCACGGGGAGAGCTGGACCGAGTAGCCGAGGTGCGAGTCGAGGCACAGGTCGGGGGCGGCGGCGTTGCGCAGCAGTCCGTCGCCCTCGTACGTCCACTGCTGGCTGGCGGTGGAGGAGCACTCGGCGAGTTCGGTCTCGGCGCCCTTGACGGCCTTCTTCCCCACCACGCCGATGCACAGGCCGGAGGCGATGTTGTGCAGGCGGCCGCGCAGGGTGCCCTGGGTGGTCCGGCTGGTGCCGATCCAGGACGGGCCCGAGCTGGCGGAGCCGGCCGGGGTGGCGGACGGCTTGGCGGTGGCCGAGGTGCTGTCGTCGCCGGAGCCGAGCACCGACCACAGCACCAGCGGCAGCACGACCAGGCCGCTCACCGTGCCCACGGCCACGGCGAGGTTGCGGCGGCGGACCCGGCGGGCCTCGCGCTGCTTGGCACGGCGGGAGGCGGCCGGGTGCACGATCAGGTCCTTGCCGGGGGCGGCGGGCGGCACGAACGCCTCGCCGCCCGTGAACCCGCCGACGGGCGTGGTCCCGGGCCCGACGGGCTCCTCGGCCGGGCGGGCCCGGTGCTCCATGTAGGCGCGGGCGCCCCAGCCGAGCACGGCCTCGGCGAGGGCGGTACCGAGGCCGCCGTTGAACTGGTGGAGCTGGTCGGCGGTGTACCGGCAGTGCTTGCAGCCGTTCAGGTGCTGCTGGAGGTCCCGGTCGACGTCGATCCCGCCGCGCCGGAAGGTCACGTCGATCATCCGGACGTAGCGCTGGCACTCGTCCTCGTGGGCGAGTTCGCGGTGCACCTGGAGGCATTCCTCGCGCATCCGCTCGCGGGCCCGGCGCAGCTCGACGTGCGCGTCCTGCTCGTCCAGGCCGAGCAGTGCGGCGGGCGCCGCCAGGGGCTCCGACTCGACCTCGGTGTGCCACAGCACGGTCCGCGAGGACGGGGTGAGGCGCTGGAAGGCGCGGGAGAGCAGCCGCCGGTTCGCGGGCGGGAGCAGCCGGGAGGCGGCCCGCTCGCCCTTGCCGACGCGCAGTTCGGGGTGGAGCAGTTCGCCGCGGCCGTCGTTGTCCCATTCGGCGGCGATACGGCGGACGGTGACCAGGAGCTGGGGGCGCCAGGCAGCGGTCGGCCCGGCCTGGCGGAGGGATTCACCGAAAAGTCTGGTGAATGCGGCGGTGGTGAGCATTCCCGCGCCGCGCGTCCCGTCGGTGCACAGACGGGCGTAGGCGAAGGCCGCTTCCCAGTGCCGGTCGAGAAGTTCACCGACGGGGTGCAGGGCGGGTGCCGTACCCGTCCACTGCTTGAGCTCGGCGCTGAGCTGCTCGTCGGTGACGTCGAACGGCCGGGCGGGGGTAGGGGAATTCCCCAGGCCTGCGTCATTCACGGCTGCATTCCTTCCAGACGCAACGCGGGATCCGGTCCATACCGACTGGTATGCGACCGGTATGCGGCCCGGCCGACACCAAGGCCGGATGGGCTTGCAAGGGGGGTTCGGCTCGCGGGGGCGGCCTCGTGCACGCGGCGGTCGAAAACAATTGCCCGCATGCCGACACGGCACACCTTTGCACAGGCCAGCAGGGCAGAACAAGGGATTCCAGGGTTTTGCGCATTGCCCGTAGGCCGCGGTAATTTGACGATTCGTCAATGACGGAGCCCGCGCTTTGTCGCCGTATCGACATCGCAATTGCCGCGGGGAATCGGGGCCGACCGCCCCGGTATCGTCACCAACCATTGAACCACGGCCCGACCTGCACAACCCGCCGGGCCGCCGGCGCCCGTGAACCAATGGCCGGGTACATTACGGCCGTTCACCGGAGCGGTAGGCGCCGGGCGGAACACCGTACCTTTCTCGGAAAACCCGGTTGAAGTGGAGCGGGCTGGGAAATCCGGACGCGGCGGCGACCCGCTCGACGGTCAGGTCGGTGCTCTCCAGCAGCCGGGCCGCGTGCCGCAGCCGCGCCTCGCGCAGTGCGCGCATCGGCGGCACGCCGGTCTGACCGGTGAAAAGGTGGGCGAACCGGGACGGCGACAGCGCGACACGCCCGGCGAGCGAGCGGACCGTGTGCGGGGCGCCCGGGTCGGCGGCGATCAGGTTCTCGGCGCGGCGCACCCGCGCGTCCCCGGCGTCCCGGCCGGGCGCCGCGGGGTGCGCGCCGGCGGTCGCGAGCAGGACGGCCTCCTCCAGCGCGCACAGGGCGAGTTCGCGTGCGGCGGTGCCGTGCGCGACGGCGACGGGGGCGTCGCCCGGTGCCGGGGCCGGCGGCGCGCCGGTACCGGTCCAGCGGGAGTCGGCGAGCACGCGGTGGAACACCGCCTCGATGCGGGCGTGGGTGCCGTCCGGGGCGGCGACGGCGTACACGCCGTCGCCGAGGGCGCCGGGACCCAGCCACGGCATCCAGTGGGGGCGGACCTGGCAGTGGGCCCACCAGAACCGCCAGCGTCGGGCCCCGGGCCCGACGCCGTAGCCGTGCGGGACACCGGGGGCGAGGACGACGAGGTCGCCGGGGCGGGCCGGGGTCTCCACCGCCCCCTGCCGGAGCAGGCCCCGGCCGTCCGTGGTCCAGGTGAGCAGCCAGCTGCCGGATCCTTCCGGACGGTTGACCCGGTAGCCGGGGCCTTCGTCGTAGCGGCCGGTGACGACCATGCCCGGCGGCGGGGCCGGGTCGGCAGTGCCGGGCAACTCCGCAGCGCTCATGGGCATCCTCTCCGGGAGTGCGTCGGCCTAGCGTGACAGGTCCAGGGCACCGGACCGAGGAGGGCGGGCATGACAGCCACGGGCATCGACGCGACCATCCGGCGGCAGTTCGAGGCGGACGGGTTCACCGTCGTGAGGAGGTTGTTCGGGTACGACGAGATCGACGGGCTGTGCGCGGAGTTCGCGGCCCTGCACACGGCGGGGCGGGTCGTGCCGGGGCACTTCGAACCGAGGCCGACGGCGGATCCGCTGCACCGGTATCCGCGGGTGATGCAGCCCCACGAGATCAGCCCGCTCGCACGCCGGTTCCTGCTGGACGCGCGGCTCCGGGTGGTCCTGGAGGCGCTGTTCGGGGAGGAGGTGCTGGCCGCGCAGAGCATGTTCTACTTCAAGCCGCCGGGGGCCCGGGGGCAGGCGCTGCATCAGGACAACTTCTATCTGCGGGTGGAGCCGGGGACGTGCGTCGCCGCGTGGGTCGCCTGTGAGGCGATCGACCGGGAGAACGGCGGCCTCGAAGTGGTGCCGGGGACGCACCGGATGGACCTGTTCTGCCCGGAGGAGTCGGATGCGGGGCTGTCGTTCGCGCGGGAGTACGTGGCACCGCCGGAGGGGCTCGCGGCGGTGCCGGTCGATATGGGGCCGGGGGATGTGCTGTTCTTCAACGGAAGTCTGGTGCACGGGTCCCAGCCCAATCGCTCCGCCGGGCGGTTCCGGCGGTCGTTCATCGGCCACTACGTGGGGAGGTCGGCGGAGCGGATCGGGGGGTACTACCGGACGTTGTCCATGGGTGGGGAACCGGTTCCCCTGCTGGAGAGCGAAGGGGGTGGTCCGTGCGGGACGGAGCGGTTGTGATTCAGGGGCGGCCGGGTCGGGATTGATCGCACAGTTCCTCCCCCAGCCTTCGGCCGGGGGTACCCCCAGCGCCCCTGAAGGGGCTTCTCAGTGGCCGGAGACGGGATGGGGGCCGTAGGGCTCCTGGAGTTCTTCCAGTTCCTTGTCGCTGAGCTCCAGTTCCACCGCGGCCACCGCGTCCTCGATGTGGTTCGGCTTCGACGCGCCGATGATCGGGGCCGTCACCGTGTCCTGGTGGAGGAGCCAGGACAGGGCCACCTGGGCGCGCGGGACGCCGCGGTCGCCGGCGATGCGGGTGACCGCCTCCACGATCGTGCGGTCGCCTTCCTGGTAGAGGCGGTTGCCGAAGTTGTCCGTGGAGCTGCGCTCGGTGACCGCGCCCCAGTCGCGGGTGAGGCGGCCGCGGGCCAGCGGGCTCCACGGCAGCACGCCCACGCCCTGGTCGGCGCAGAGCGGCAGCATCTCGCGCTCCTCCTCGCGGTAGAGGAGGTTGTAGTGGTTCTGCATGGAGACGAACTTGGTCCAGCCGTTCCGCTCGGCCGTGTACTGGGCCTTGGAGAACTCCCAGGCGTACATCGAACTCGCGCCGATGTAGCGGGCCTTGCCCGCCTTGACGACGTCGTGCAGCGCCTCCATCGTCTCCTCGACCGGCGTGGCGTGATCGTAGCGGTGGATCTGGTAGAGGTCGACGTAGTCGGTGCCGAGACGGCCGAGGCTGTGGTCGATCTCGGTGAGGATCGCCTTGCGGGACAGTCCGCCGCCGTTGGGGCCGGGGCGCATGCGGCCGTGCACCTTGGTGGCGAGGACGATCTCGTCGCGGCGGGCGAAGTCGCGCAGCGCCTTGCCGACGATCTCCTCGCTGGTGCCGTCGGAGTAGACGTTGGCGGTGTCGAAGAAGTTGATGCCGGCCTCCAGCGCCTGCCGGATCAGCGGGCGGGACGCCTCCTCGTCGAGGGTCCACTCGTGGGTGCCGCGGTCGGGCAGGCCGTAGGTCATGCAGCCGAGGCAGATCCGGGACACGTCCAGACCGGTGCGGCCGAGCTTCACGTACTCCATCGTTGTCTCCCGCCGTCGAGATCACGTCGTACACAGGCGAGCGTACGTCGGCCGGTCGTCCGGTCTCCTGCGGTGGCGGTGGTTATCGGACGCCGTCGGGCAGCTCCAGCAGGTCCAGCGCGCGTTCCCAGGTGAACTCGGGGCGCGGGCCGTCCGCTTCGGTCTCGCCGGCGTACGGGTCGCCGAAGCGGACGCCGAGCGCGCGCAGCCGGGTCAGGCTCTCCTGGTAGGCGGGGTGGGCGGCCAGCGCGCCGGCGACGCAGGGCAGGACGGCGATCGGGACGCCGAGCCCGAGGGCCTCGCAGAGGGTTCCGACCGCGAGGGTGTCGGCGAGCCCGGCGGCCCACTTGTTGACGGTGTTGAAGGTGGCGGGGGCGACGACGACGGCGTCCGGCGCCGGGAAGGGGCGCGGGTCGGAGGGGCGCCGCCAGGCCGACCGGATCGGGCGGCCGGTGCGCCCCTCGGCCTCGGCGGTGTCGAAGAACCCGTTCATGGCGACGGGCGTGGCGATGACCCCGACCTCCCAGCCGCGCTCCTGGGCCGCGGCGATGAGCCTGCCGACGCCCGCGGCGACGCCGGCGGCGCAGACGACCAGGTAGAGGAAGGGCTTGCGGGGCTCGTCGGTCATCCGGGAACCCTATGCGGGCGCTACCGGAGCGGGAAGGACAGGCCCCGCTCGGACTCCGGGCGCGGACCGTGGATCCGGCGCTCGTGCTCCTCGATCGGCACGTCGTTGATGCTGGCCTCGCGCCGGGTCATGAGTCCGTGCCCGTCGAACTCCCACAGCTCGTTGCCGTACGACCGCCACCACCGGCCGTCCGCGTCGTGGCACTCGTACTGGAAGCGGACGGCGATGCGGTCGCCGTCGAAGGACCACAGGTCCTTGCGGAGCGCGTAGTCGAGTTCCCGGGCCCACTTGGCGGTGAGGAACTCGACGATCGCGGCGCGGCCGGTGACGAAGGTGCCGCGGTTGCGCCACACCGAGTCCTCGGAGTAGGCGAGCGCCACCCGTTCGGGATCGCGGGTGTTCCAGGCGTCCTCGGCGGCCTGGACCTTCTGGACGGCGGTCTCCCGGGTGAAGGGCGGCAGGGGCGGGCGGTCGGCCATGGTCTCCTCCTCGACAGTGGGAGAACGTGCGTTCTCCGGGTCGCTGCTACCGTATGAGAACGCACGTTCTCTCGTCAAGGAGTGGCCCATGGACAGCGCGGTCGCACGTGAGCAGGCCCTGGACGCAGCCGAGCGGCTGTTCTACGGGCGCGGGGTGCAGTCCGTCGGCATGGACGACATACGCGGTGCCTCCGGCGTCTCCCTCAAGCGGCTCTACCAGCTCTTCCCCGCGAAGGAGGAGCTCGTGACGGCCTATCTGGACCGGCGCGACGTGCGCTGGCGGCAGCGGCTCGCCGAGCACGTCCGGCGGCACGAGGACCCCCGGGAGCGGCTGCTCGCGGTCTTCGACTGGCTGGAGGAGTGGTTCGGGGGGGCGGACTTCCGCGGGTGCGCCTGGATCAACGCGTACGGCGAGCTGGGCGCCACCTCCCCGCGGGTGGTGGACCGGGTGCGGGGCCACAAGCAGGCCTTCCGGGACTACCTCGCGGAGCTGGTGGCCGACGCCGGGCTGGACGCCGCGCTCACCGGGCCGCTGTTCCTGCTCGCCGAGGGGGCGATGGTCACCGCGGGCGTCACCGGGAGCACGGAGCCCGCGGCGGAGGCCCGCGCGGCGGCCCGGGTGCTGCTGCGCGCCGGGTGAGGTCAGCCCAGGGCGGCGAGCCGCGAGAGGGCGGTGCGGGCCCCGGCGAGGGAGGCGGCGGCGGCTTCCTCCTGGCCGGCCAGGAAGGGCAGCAGGTCGACGCGGGTCAGCTCGGCGGCGACCGGGTGGAGGTGCTCGGGCCGGACGCCGAGCCGGGCCGTCCAGGCCTTCAGGTACGGCAGCTGGAAGTCCAGGTCCGCACGGCCGGTGTCCGGGCCGTAGCCGCCGCCGCGTGCCAGGACGGCCACCACCCGGGTGCCGGAGAGCAGGCTCTCCCCCGTGTCCGGGTGGGCGAAGGCGCCGGGGAAGGTCACCCGGTCGATCCACGCCTTGAGGGCCGCGGGCACCGCGAAGTTGTACATGGGGACGCCGAGCAGCACCGTCTCCGCGGCGGCCAGCTCGGTGACCAGGGGCAGGGTCGCTTCCCACTCCCGGGCCTCGGCCCGGCTCTCGACCAGTGCGGGCACCTTGGCGGGCGGCACGAAGCCCTCCCGCTCCACCCGGCGGCCCAGGGTGGTGTAGGCGCCGGTGAGCGGGGGCACCGGGGTGGCGGCCAGGTCGCGGTGGCGGTACTCCGCCGCCGGGTGCCCGGCGCGCCAGGCGCGGGCGAAGTCCGCGGTGAGGCGCCTGGTCACGGAGTCGGCGGTCGCGTCGGCGCTGGAGTCGATGTGCAGCAGCATGGGGTGGTCACCTCGGTCGGTCCGGATACGTCGACGGGGTGACGGAGTACGCGGCGGAAAGGTGACCCATGGACCGGCACGACGAGCTGGCGGCGGAGTTCGAGGCGCGGCGCGGGCGGCTGCGGGCCATCGCCTACCGCATGCTCGGCTCGGCCGGGGACGCCGAGGACGCGGTCCAGGAGGCCTGGCTGCGGCTGAGCCGCGCGGGCGGCGCCGACGTCGGGAACCTCACCGCCTGGCTGACGACCGTCGTCTCCCGCATCTGCCTGGACCTGCTGCGCGCCCGCACCGCGCACCGCGAGGAGCCGTACGGCGAGGATCTCCCGGAAATCGCGGCCGGCGACGGCCCCGAGGAGGAGGCCGTGCTCGCCGAGTCGGTGGGGCTCGCCCTGCTGGTGGTGCTGGAGACGCTGAGCCCGGCCGAGCGGGTGGCGTTCGTGCTGCACGACCTGTTCGGGGTGCCGTTCGAGCGGATCGCGGCGATCACCGACCGTTCGCTGCCGGCCGCGAAGAAGCTCGGCAGCCGGGCCCGGCACAAGGTGCGGGGCACGCCCGCGCTGCCGGCCGCCGAGCAGGACCGGCACCGCGGGGTCGTGGAGGCGTTCCTGGCCGCCGCCCGGGGCGGTGACCTGGGCGCGCTGCTCGGCCTGCTCGCCCCGGACGTGGTCCGGCACGCCGACCCCGCGACCCTGCCGCCGGGGGTGGCGGCGGAGCTGCGGGGCGCGCGGGCGGTCGCGGAGGGCACGGTGCTGCTCCGCGAGCGCGCCCGGTTCGCCGGGCCGGCCCTGGTGGACGGCCGGGTCGGCCTCGTCGTCGCCCCGCGGGGACGGCTGCGGTACGTCCTGCGGGTCACCGTCGAGGGCGACCGGGTGGCGGCGTACGAGGTGGTCGCCGACCCGGTGCGGCTGCGCGGCCTCGAACTGGCGGTGCTCGACGTGCCGGCGGCTGCCTAACCCGTCGGCTCCTCGACCGTGATGGCGTGCACCGGGCAGGCCCGGGCCGCCTCCCTGACCAGCGGGTCGCCGCCGCCGTCTTCCATGCCGGGGAGCAGGGTGCTGAAGCCGTCGTCGTCCTGGGTGAAGACGTTCGGGGCGGTCAGGGCGCACTGCCCGGCGCCGATGCAGACGTCACTGTCGATCTCGATGTGCATGGCAGGAGCCTCTTACCAGGTCACGGGGAGTTCCAGCATCCCCTGGATCGTGTCGCCGGGTTTGAAGGGGATCTCCTCCGGCGGTGCGGCGAGCCGCAGGTCCGGGAGCCGCTCCCACAGGGTGCGCAGGGCGATCTCCAGCTCGGTGCGGGCCAGGTTCTGGCCCAGGCACTGGTGGATCCCGAAGCCGAAGGCCACGTGGTGGCGGGTCGGGCGGTGCCAGTCGAGGGTGTCGGGGTCGTCGTAGACGGACTCGTCGCGGTTGATGACGGAGGTCGCGAAGAGCACGCCGTCGCCCTTGCGGACGGTGGTGGTGCCGTCCACCTCGATGTCCTCCAGGGCGACGCGCAGCAGCCCGTCGGCGATGGACAGCATCCGCATCAGTTCCTCGACGGCGGCCGGCACCAGTGCGGGGTCGGCACGCAGTTCGGCGAGCCGCTCGGGCTGCTGGAGCAGGGTGAAGGTGCCGAGCGAGATCATGTTGGCGGTGGTCTCGTGCCCGGCGACCAGCAGGATGAGGGCGAGCGAGACGACCTCGGCGCGGTCCAGGGCGCCGTCCCGCAGCCGCTCGTGGACGAGGTCGTCGAGGACGCCGTCACCGGGGACCGCGTCCCGGCTCTTGCGGTCGGCCAGGTCGCCGAGATAGGCCTCCAGCTTCTCGCGCGCGTCCAGGGAGTCGGCGGGCTCCGGACCGCGCAGCAGCCGCCGGGACTGCGCCTCGAAGAACTCGTGGTCGGCGTAGGGCACACCGAGCAGGTCGCAGATCACCATGGACGGCACGGGCAGCGCGAAGGCGCTCACCAGGTCGGCGGGCGGCCCCGCGGCGATCATCCGGTCGAGCAGGTCGTCGACGATCCGCTGGATGGCCGGCCGCATCACGGTCGCCCGCTTGAGGGTGAAGTCCGGGATCAGCATCCGGCGCTGGATCTGGTGCTCGGGGTCGTCGAGGCCGAGCAGGGCGAGCCGGCGGCGCTCCCGGGCCACCGCGAACCGGGCGTTCGGCATCGGGAAGTCCGCGCGCCGGCGGTCGCTGGAGAGCCGGGGGTCGGAGAGCAGCGCCCGGGCCGCGCCGTGACCGGTGACGGCCCAGACGGTGCGGCCGTCGTAGAGGGTGACGCGGGACAGCGGGGTGCCGTCGCGCAGCGGGTCGTAGCCGGTGGGCGGGTGGTAGGGGCACGTGCGGTCCTGCGGCCAGGCCACGGGGTCGGCCCGGCCGGCGGGAGAAGTGGGTTCCGTCAGGTCCGTCAGTTCTTTCATGGAAGACCTCGCAGACGAGTGTCGTACGTCGTGCCGATCTTCATTAGATGCTTGGGGCACCTATGGGGCGACCTGAAGTTCGGCCAGATCGCTGCATCGGGTGATCTGGCCGAACCACGTCCGGTCGGGGGACGGTTCCGCGCCGAAATTCGCTTGCCGGTGCGGCGCCGCGGGCCCCAGGATCTGCGCATGAACACTCCTGACGCCGTTGTGCCGCTGACCACCGCGACCTTCCGTCGGGTGCGGGTCCAGCAGCAGCCGGGGCGTCCCTGGAGGCCCGAGCCCGCACGCGCGTGACGGCCGCGCTCGTCGCCGGCCTGCTCGCCGGGTACGGGATCGCCGTCCCGGTCGGCGCGGTCGGCACGTATCTAGTGTCCCTCACGGCTCGCACGTCACTGCGGACCGGCGCCTGCGCCGCGCTCGGCGTGGCCAGCGCCGACGGCCTGTACGCCCTGCTGGCGACCGTCGGCGGCGCCGCGCTGGCGGCGGCGCTGGTACCGGTGCTCGGACCGCTGCGGCTGGTGTCGGCGCTGGTGCTGGTGGGGCTCGCCGTGCGCGGTGCGGCGGACGCGCTGCGCCACTACCGGGAGCGGCGGCTCGCGACCCGGGAGGAGCGGCCGGTACCCGGCCCCGGACGTGCCTATCTCGGCCTCCTCGGGATCACGCTGCTCAACCCCACGACGGTGGTCTACTTCGCCGCCCTGGTGGTCGGCACGCGCACGGCCGAGGCGGTACGGCCGCCGGAGCAGGGTGTCTTCGTCCTCGCGGCCTTCGCCGCGTCCGCGAGCTGGCAGCTCCTGCTGGCGGGCGGCGGGGCGCTCCTCGGCCGCGGCCTGACCGGCCACCGGGGCCGCCTGGTCACGGCGCTGCTGTCGAGCTGCGTGATGCTGGGGCTGGCGGCCCGGATGGTGCTGTCGCCCGGCTGACGTCCGGTGCCACCGGGGCAGGGGCGAGATCCCGTCACGGGCGGTGTCGTACGGATGATCCGGAGCACTTCACGTGTTGAATCGTGCTGTCAGTCTTGGAACCGACGAGGGGACGGACCTCATGCCTCTTGAGGGCGAGTACGAGCCCAGCCCGACCGCCTGGGTGCGCGAGCAGGTCGAGTTGTACGAGAACTCGGGCGGGAAGGAGGGCACGACCCTGATGGACACCGGGATGCCCGTCATCCTGCTCACCACCCTGGGGGTGAAGAGCGGGAAGATCCGCAAGACGCCGCTGATGCGGGTGGAGCACGACGGGACGTACGCCGTGGTCGCCTCGCAGGGCGGCGCGCCCAAGCATCCGGTGTGGTACTTCAACGTCAAGTCGCACCCGGCCGTCGAGCTCCAGGACGGGCCGGTCAAGCAGGACATGACCGCACGCGAGGTCACCGGCGCGGAGAAGGACGAGTGGTGGGAGCGGGCCGTCGCGGCGTACCCGCCGTACGCCGACTACCAGAAGAAGACCAGCCGGGAGATCCCGGTGTTCGTGCTGGAACCGAAGTAACCGGAACCGATGTGGCCGGAACCCGAGGCGCCGGAACCCGAGCCGGGGAACTGACGGTTCCGGGAATTCATTCCGGCCGGGAACCGGCGGAATTTAGAAAAATCTGTTTCGGGGAGGCATGAACCGGCTTCCGGCCGGGCAGCCGAATATCAGGCCCCGCCGCGTTCCCCCGTCGCGGCGGGGCTTTCATGTGCCCCCTCCTGCACGGAGCGCGCGGCCCTCTCGTCCGGACCGTCTCCCGTCCGGCCGTTTTCCGATCCGGCTGCTTCCGGCGCGACGGAAACCGGGGAACGCATTCCGCAGGGCTCCCGGTCGGCCGTAGGGCGGCCCCCCCCTGACGAGGAGGACGCATGAGCAGCGACGACGGCAACAGCGCACTGGGACACAAGGCATTCGACCGGTCCCCCAGCCACTTCACGGACCGGATCACCGCGGACGGACGGGACGGCTGGCCGGTGGCACCCGGACGCTACCGGCTGGTGGTCAGCCGCGCCTGCCCGTGGGCGAGCCGGGCGGTGATCTCGCGGCGGCTGCTCGGCCTGGAGGACGCCCTGTCGCTCGCCGTCACCGACCCGGTCCAGGACGACCGCAGCTGGAGGTTCACCCTCGATCCGGGCGGCCGCGACCCGGTGCTCGGCATCAGGTACCTCAGCGAGGCCTACGACCGCCGGGAGACCGGCTACCCGGGCGGGGTGAGCGTGCCGGCGGTCGTGGACGTGCCGAGCGGGCGACTGGTCACCAACGACTACCAGCGGCTGACCCTGGACCTGGCCACCGAGTGGACGGCACTGCACCGGGCCGGGGCGCCGGACCTCTACCCGGCACGGCACCGGGACGAGATCGACGCGGTGATGGCGGAGGTGTACGAGGACGTCAACAACGGGGTCTACCGGGCCGGGTTCGCACACGAGCAGAAGACGTACGACGAGGCCTGCGCCGGCGTGTTCCGGCGGCTTGAGCTGCTCGCCGAGCGGCTGGCGGGGCGGCGCTACCTGGTCGGGGACACGATCACGGAGGCCGACATCCGGCTGTTCACCACGCTGGTGCGGTTCGACGCCGTCTACCACGGCCACTTCAAGTGCAACCGCTTCAAACTCACGGAGAGCCCGGTGCTGTGGGCGTACGCCAGGGACCTCTACCAGACACCGGGATTCGGTGACACCGTCGACTTCGACCACATCAAGCGGCACTACTACCAGGTCCACACCGGGATCAACCCGACCCGTGTCGTGCCCCTCGGCCCGGATCTCGCCGGGTGGCTGACGCCCCATCACCGGCAGGAACTCGGCGGCCTGCCCTTCGGGGACGGGACGCCGCCCGGCCGGGTGCGGACGGCCGAGGAGGTCGCGGTCGCGGGGCGGCCCTGAGAACGCGGAGGCAGGCATGGCCAGGCGCACGAAGAAGCTGAAACTCCCGCTCGTCTACGCACCCCTCGGCTTCCTCCTGAGCTGGGCCGGCGGGGCGCTGGGCGCACTCGCCTTCCGCCGGACCTGGCTGGCGCTGCGCGGCGAGGAGCACGCGCCGGACGCCCTGGACCGGGACCGCGGCTGGGGCGAGGTGCTGCTGGCCGCGGCGGTCCAGGGCGCCGTCTTCGCGGTGGTGCGCAGCGCCGTGGACCGCACCGGCGCGACGGCCATAGAGCGCTCCACCGGGGTGTGGCCGACGGCCGGCAAGGAAGGCCGGGACCGGGTCGGCCCTCCGGGAGCGGGGCCGGACGCGGCGTGACGCGGTGCCCGGTAGGGCCGGCGTGACCGCGCTGCTCGTACGGCCCGGCCGTGCCCCGCTGCCCGGTATGCGGATTCAGCCGTCCGCCGGGCCCTTCCCGGTGCACAGGTGTGCCAGCCGGGCCTCGGCCGCCGTCAGCAGCAGGTCGAGGGCGGCCGGATAGGAGCTGCCCCGCATCGAGGCCACGAGGTGGCGGGCGGTGGCCGCGATGTTCGGGTGGCTGGTGGCCGGCAGCCGGGCGTAGGTCGCCCGCCACACGTCCGCCTCGGCGTCCCGGGCGGGTCTGGGCAGGGCGGTGTTGGCGGAGTCGAGGGCGCCGTAGGCGAGGGCCTGGTCGACGAAGGCGTGGTAGACGCGGACCGCCTCGGCGTCCGGGAAACCGGCGGTGCGGAGTATCCCGAGGATGGTCTCGACGGCCTGGATCTCGTACGTCCGCCCGGTCACCCGGTGGGCGCTGAGCACCGCCGCCCGGGGGTGGGCGAGGGCGCCGGCGTGCATCCGCAGGCCGAGGTCGCGCAGGTCGGCGCGCCAGTCGCCGGTGGGCCGCCAGACCCGCAGGGTACGGCCGATCAGCTCGTCCGCGACGGCGAGCATCAGGTCGTCGGTGTGCCGGAAGTAGCGGTAGAGGGAGCTGGGATCGGCGCCCAGGGCACGGCCGAGGCGGCGCACCGACAGGGCGTCCGCGCCGTGCTCCTCGATCAGCCGCATCGCGGTCTCGACGATCAGCTCCTCGGAGAGGACCACGCCCTGTTTGGTGGGGCGCCGGCGCCGCCGGGCGGCGGCCGGGACGACACGTTCGCTCAACGGACCTCCTGATGACGTGCGGGCACCTTATGACAACACCGTTGACCTGTGAAGGGCGCCGGCAGTTTCATGTCCCGTCACCGGGGCCGACCAGTCCGGCCCCCAGGTGCGAGCGGAGTGTGCCGGCCATGACCGACCAGCCCTACACAGCGGACCCCCCCGAGTTGCGCAGATCCCTCGGCGTCCTGGACGGCGTCGCGGTCGCCGCCTCCAGTACGGCGGCCACCACCAGCATCGGCATCGGCCTGGGGGTGACGGCCGGGGTGGTCGGGCTGCACCTGCCGGCCATCATGCTGCTGGCGTTCCTGCCGGTCCTCGGCATCGCGGGCGCCTACTCCCGGCTGAACCGGGTGGAGCCGAACGCGGGCAACGGCTACGTGTGGGTGGGCCGTTCGCTCAACCCGTGGCTCGGCTTCCTGGTCGGCTGGGTGAACATCGTGGCGACGGTGGCGTTCCTCGCGTACACCACGGCGGTCACGGGATCCGCGCTGCTGCAACTGGCGGGCGAGGCCGGCGTGCACCGCATCGGCTCGCTCGCCCTCGACCCCGGTTCGACGGCGCAGACCACGGCCCTCGGCATCGTCGCCCTGGCCGCCGTCACCCTCACCGCCGTGACCGGCATCCGCACCGCCGCCCGCCTGCAGACCGGGCTGCTGGTCTTCGAGTACGTGGTCCTGCTCGGGTTCTGCGGCTACGGCATCGTCAAGGGGCCGCACCCCTTCAGCCTGAGCTGGTTCGACCCGTTCGCGATCCCGTCGGCGACCGCGCTCGCCCAGGGCCTGCTGCTCTCGGTGTTCTGCTACTGGGGTTTCGAGGCCGCGTTCAGCGTCAACGAGGAGGTCCGCGACCCCCGGGACGCCTCCCGGGCCGGGCTGATCACCCTGGTGACCATGCTGGGACTGTTCCTGCTCGGCTCGGTGGCCTTCCAGCGGGTGCTGTCGGAAAAGGAGCTGGCCGGGCACGGGGCCGAGGGGCTGGCGTTCTTCGGCGACCGGCTGGCCGCGCAGCCGTGGGCCGCGCTGCCGCTGGTGGCGCTGATGTTCTCGGCGGTGGCCTCGCTGCAGGCCGGGGTGATCCCGACGGCGCGGGGCATGTTCGCGATGAGCCGGGACCGCACCCTCGGGCCGGTGTGGTCCAGGGTCAGTGCCCGGTACGGCACCCCGGCGGCCGGCACCCTGCTGATCGGCGCGCTGGCCATGGCGGTCGCCGGGCTGGCCCTGGTGATCCCGCGCCTCGCCGACATGATCATGGCGACGGTGAACGCGGTCGGCATCGTCGTCGCCCTGTCGTACGCGCTCACCGCGCTCGCCGCCGCCGCGCGCTTCCGCTCCCTGCTGCGCGAGGACTGGCGCCAGGGGGTGCGGGCCGTGGTGCTCCCGGCGCTGAGCGCCCTCGCCCTGCTGGGCCTCGGCGGCTATCTCGGCTGGTCCTTCTACACCTCCGCCGACCACTTCGAGGTCAGCGCGGACAACGGGTGGTTCCTGCTGGCCACCCCGCTGGCGATGATCGTCTCCGGGTTCGTCGCGGCCGGCTGGGCGAAGTACGTGCGCCGCTCGCCGTACTTCCGCACCGGCCGGGGCACCGATGCCGACGCACCCCAGCTGCTCACGACCCCCAACTGAGGAACAGGAAACATGCACGCAGATCTGCTCTTCACCGGCGGCCCCGTCCTCACCCCCGAGGGCGCCACGGCGAGCGCCGTCGCCGTCACCGGTGAGCGCATCACCGCCGTCGGCTCCGCCGGGGAGCTGCGGGAGCTCGCCGGGCCGCGCACCGAGGTGGTCGACCTCGCCGGGCGGCTGCTGCTGCCCGGGTTCCAGGACGCGCACGTCCATCCGGTCCCGGCGGGCCTCGAACTGACCCAGTGCGACCTGACCGGGCTGCGGACCGCCGAGGAGACCGTGGCCGCCGTACGCGCCTACGCCGACGCGCATCCGGAGCGGGCGTGGATCCTGGGCGGCGGCTGGTCCATGGAGGCGTTCGAGGGCGGCACGCCCACGAAGGAGCTGCTGGACGCCGCCGTACCGGACCGGCCGGTGTACCTGCCCAACCGGGACCACCACGGGGCGTGGGTCAACAGCCGGGCGCTGGAGCTGGCCGGGATCGGCCGCGACACGCCCGACCCGGCCGACGGGCGGATCGAGCGGGACGCCTCCGGCGCACCGAGCGGCACGCTCCAGGAGGGCGCGATGCAGCTGGTCGGCCGGCTCGCCCCGCCGGCCGGCCCGGCGGACCGGCTGGCGGCCCTGCTGCACGCGCAGCGCCATCTGCACGCGCTGGGCATCACGGCCTGGCAGGACGCGCTGATCGGGGACTTCCTCGGCATGGACGACCCCGCGTCGGCGTATCTGGCGGCGGCCCGGGACGGTTCACTGACCGCGCGGGTGGTCGGCGCGCTGTGGTGGGACCGGGCGCGCGGGGCCGAGCAGATCCCCGAACTCGTCGAGAAGCGGACCGCGTTGAGCCACGGCAGGTTCCGGGCGGGCACGGTGAAGCTGATGCTGGACGGGGTCGCCGAGAACGGCACGGCCGCACTGCTCGACCCCTACCTGGACAAATGCGGCTGCGCGACGCGCAATCGGGGCAAGAGCTTCATCGATCCGGCGCAACTCCCGAAATACGTGACCGAGTTGGACGCCCTCGGCTTCCAGTGCCACTTCCACGCGCTGGGCGACCGGGCCGTACGGGACGCGCTGGACGCGGTCGAGGCGGCGCGAGCGGCCAACGGCATGAGCGACACGCGGCCCCACCTGGCGCATCTCCAGGTCGTGCACCCCGCCGACGTGCCGCGCTTCGCGCGGCTCGGCGCCACCGCGAACATCCAGGCGCTGTGGGCCGCGCACGAGCCGCAGATGGACGAGCTGACGATCCCCTTCCTGGGCCCGGAACGGGCCGGACAGCAGTACCCGTTCGGGTCGCTGCTGCGCGCCGGGGCCCGGCTCGCGGGCGGCAGCGACTGGCCGGTGAGCAGCCCGGACCCCCTCCAGGGCATCCATGTCGCCGTGAACCGTGTCGAACCGGGCGGCGACGCGCCGGTGTTCCTGCCGGCGGAACGGCTGGAACTCGCGGCGGCGATCAGCGCGTACACCGCCGGCTCGGCCTACGTGAACCACCTCGACGACACCGGGCGGGTGGCGGTCGGCGCGCTCGCGGATCTGGTGGTCCTGGACCGCGACCCGTTCGCCGGGCCCCCGGAGCGCATCGCGGACACGCGCGTCGCGCACACATACGTGGGGGGCGCGCGAGTGTACTCAGCTCAGGAGGCATGAGCAGTAACACACATCACGGCCAGGTCACGCGTAGATCATTTACGCTCTGGGCAGCCTCGTAGCGCTTCACGGCTCAACTTTCGAGCCACGAAGGCCAGTTCGAGTGCACGGGTGGCCGACAGGCCACCCGTCCGCAGAGACGGGGGGACTCTGCGCACTGTCGCCCGAAAGGAAACACATGCCTCAGGACGTCACCTTCGACCTGCCCTTCGGATCCCCCCGCAGTGAGCATCCGGAGTTCGCGCGCCCGTCATCCGCGCCGGCTCCGGGACACGGACCTGGTGCGCTGCCTCATCTCCACGGCTGAGGCAGCGCCCCAGGTCCTCGTCCTGTAGCGAGAACGCTTCGACGGGAGCGGGCCGTTCACGCAAGCCCGGCGGTACCGGGGGCGCATCCGCCGTGGACCGGCGCCCCGCCGGGCGACCCGCTCCGCCTCCCCGCCCGTCGACACAGCAGTGGCGCCCCTCGCGGTCGTCCCCGGCACGAGCCGGAGCCGGTCGCGCGAGTCCGGCTGTCCGGCGAGGACGGCCGGGACAGCGAGGACGGCGCGGACGGGGCGCGGAAGCTGCCCGGACCCGACCGGCCGACGACCGCAGTCGGCCGATTCCATTGTCATGGCCACAACTTGAAGGAGACCGGTGTGAATTCCCGAGGCGCAGGTGCTGTTCCGAAGGCGTCCGCCGACAGCCTGCTCCCGGCGCGGCCGAGCGCCCAGTTCCAGCCCACGGAGGCCGGGAACACCCTGGCCGGCCTCTTCGTGACACGCACGAACGGGCGCACGGAGCAGTACCGGAGCTTCCAGAACGCCGCTCAGCAGCGCCTCGACGCGCTCGGATCCGGTCGCTCCGGCACCACGCTGCATCTGCCGGGAGCCCTCCACCAGGCGCCGCGCGAGTTCCTCCCGCCCGACGAGGAGGGCTACGCCAGGCTGAGGCGCCTCGACACCAGCCTGCGCATGATCGAGGCGGCCTTCCCCGAAGTCGGCACCGACATCGAGATCTGCCGGCTGACCTGCACGATGCTGGAAGGGGCCTGGCGGAGCCGGGCCCTCACCCCGCCGCGCGAGGAGGAGGGCACGGCCGCCTGCGCCTGCCCGCTCTGCAGTCACCTGCCCACGCCCCCCGCCCGCACCCTGGACGACTACCGCTGGCGGCAGAGCGCCGGCCGCCCCCTCGCCGTCAAGACCTGGCCGTACCGCCGGGAACTCGACAGCGTCCTGACCGGTGGCTGGTCCTGGACCCGTCAGATGAACGACCTCGAACAAGACCTCGGCCACCGCCACCGCTTCGAGGACGACATCCTCGTCTTCCACGAGTACAAGCGCGTGATCGACACCATCGACACCACCCGCCTCACCCAGCACGTCGAAGACCGCCTGGCCGCGAGTTTCAGCACCAACAGCGCACGGGCCCTGGTCTCCGGACTCTTCGCGGCCCACAAGCGATCCGTCGACGAGTACTGGCTCCAGCAGCACGACGCGGGCAGCGTCACGCTCCCCCAGACCAGTCCGCTCGGCCACGGCTCCTACTCGGCCCTGCAGATGCTGGACTGCCTGTTCTGGCACGTCGCACCCGACACCGAACTGTGGCAGGAGGAGAACCTCGCCTCCCTGCTGCTGTGCCGCGTCATCGACGACATGGCCGACGTCCGGGCCGACGCCCTCACCGGCGAGATCAGCAACTTCTGGCTCGCCGAGATGCCCACCCACACCAAGGCCTTCTACGCCGCCTGCGCGATAGCCCTCGTCAAGTACGGCTGCACGCCCGAAGCACACCGTCCGATGTGGAACACCTGGCTGCTCACGACCACCATCGTCTGGATGGGCCTGACGGGACGGCACGCCCTGTGGTTCGACGGCATCACCCAGGGCCTTCCCCCGGCCGAGGGGTGCCCGCTGTGCGACCTGCAGCCCAACGCGTGCACCGGCATCCTCACCGAGGGCACGACCCTCACCATCGCCCCACGGCCCACCGTTCCGGCGCTGAGCGCCCGGACCGCCGAGCTGTCCGCACGCTGCCGGGCCGAGCACCCCGGGGCATGGCCCCTGTTCGACGCCGAGCTCCATGCCTTCGAGGCCGTGCACGGCCCCTGGCACGGCAACACCGACAGCACCTGGGAGATCCTGCGCCGCACCTACGTCGCCGCCGTGGAGGCGTCCGCCACCGATCCGTCCCCGGACCGCGCCCGTCAGGTCCAGCAGGACGCCGGCGTGGTCGGATCGGAAAGGTTCCACACCCTGCACGACCCGCTGACCGGGCGGGAGGACACCACCCTGCTCGCCTACATGTTCGGCTGCGCCCACCCGCACTTCCTCTGGAACGCCACGGGCTACCGTCCCACGGGCGTCGCGGGCGACTGGCTCGACGGCTGACGCCTCAACGCCCGCTGCCCGGCCGGGTGACCCGACCGGGCAGCAGCGTGTACGGGCCTATACCGCGAACTCGACCGGCAGGCTGTCCAGCACGGACATCCACGTGGACGCGGTCGAGGTGAGCTCCTCCGCCGGCACGGCCAGGCGCAGGCCCGGCAGCCGGTGCAGCAGGACGTCCACCGCGATCTGGATGATGGACAGCCCGATGCTCTGCCCCGGGCACTCGTGCGGTCCGGCGCTGAAGGCCAGGTGGGACTCGTTGCCCTGCACCGAGACGTCCGGGTCCGGCCGGACCTCGGGGTCGAGGTTGCCCGGTGCGAGTCCGAGGACGAGCAGGTCGCCCTCCTCGATGCGGTGCCCGCCCAGTTCGACGTCGCTGACGGCGAAGCGGCCCGGCAGGACGGACAGCGGCGGGGAGTTCCACATGACCTCCTCCACCAGCGCGGTGATGGTCAGCTGACCGCTGGTCAGCCCGGAGAGCCGCGAGGAGTCCGTGAGGACGAGCTGCAGCACGCGGGCCAGCAGATTGCTGGTCGTGCTGTGCCCGGCCATCAGGACCAGGCGCAGATGGCTCACGACCTCGTCGTGGTCGAGGGCCGCGTGGTGCTCCAGCAGGCCGGTGGTGAAGTCGGAGCCCGGCTCGGCCCGCTTGCGGTCGACGAGTTCGCCGAGGATCTCCCGGATGATGCCGTCGTGCAGGATCGCTTCCTCGCCGCCCAGGAACACCATGGCGTTGGACTCGACGAGCCGGCGGCCCTCCGTCTCGGTGAGGCCCAGGACGCGGGCGAGGATCAGCATCGGCAGGTAGCCGGCGTAGTCCGCCACCAGATCGGCGCGGCCCTTGTCCGCGAACGCGTCGATCTGCTTGTTGGCGAAGTACGTGGCATGGCGCCGGATACCGCGGCCCACGGCGGCCTGGAGCCCGTCGTTGACGGCACCGCGCAGCCTGCGGTGCGCCTCGCCGTCCTGGGACACGCAGTCGGGGCGCCAGGCGACCATCGGGACCAGCGGATGGTTCTCCGCGACCCGGCCCTCCCGCCAGTCCCGCCAGATCCGCGCGTCCCGGGCGAACTGGCGCGGGTTGTCGAGCACCCGGCGACCGTCCCGGTAGCCCAGCACCAGCCAGGCGTTGATGTCGCCCTCCAGCAGCACCGGCGCGACGGAGCCGTGCTCCTTGCGCAGCCGTTCGTAGATGCCGAACGGGTCGGTCGCCGCCTCGGGCCCGTACAGACGGGTCAGTTCGGCCGAACCGTGCGCGACCGGGCAGCCGCGCGGGGCGTCGGAGCTGTCGGGGCTCTGGTCGTTCATCGGGGCTCCAGGGCGAGGGCGGAGCGTTCCTTCAAATGACGTATCAAGGCGATCAGTACATCACGGCTGGAGGCCCGGTCACGGGCGTCACAGGCCACGATCGGGGTGTGCGGGGAGATGTCCAGGGCGTCCCGGATCTCCTCGACGGGGTGCTCCTTGCAGTCCGGGAAGACGTTCAGGGCGATGACGAAGGGCACGTTCTGCCGCTCCATCTCCTCGATCGCCCGGAAGCTGGAGGCCAGCCGACGCGTGTCCACCAGGACGATCGCCCCGAGCGCGCCCTTGAACAGGCCGTTCCACAGGAACCAGAACCGTTCCTGTCCGGGGGTGCCGAACAGGTACAGCATCAGGTTCTCGTTGATGCTGATCTTGCCGAAGTCGAGGCTGACCGTGGTCTCGGCCTTGTCCGCGACGCCGATGAGGTTGTCGACGCCCACGGTCGCCTGGGTGAGGGTCTCCTCGGTGGTGAGCGGCTTGATGTCGCTGACGGAGCGGACCATGGTGGTCTTCCCGGTGCCGAACCCCCCGGCGATCATCACCTTGACCGAGCGGGTCCCCCCGGCACCGGGGTCGCCGGGATGGTCAAAGCCTTTCAAGTCCACTGAGTACCTCCTGGAGGAGCGCGAGGTCAGGCCCGCGTCCGGCGTGGTGCGCCGGAATGGGATCACGGGCTTCAATACGGCCTGCGTCCAGCAGATCCGCCAACAGCACCGCGAGAATGTTGAAGGGCAATCCGAGATGGGCGGTGAGTTCGGCCACCGACAGCGGATCACGGCAGCGCCGGACTATCTCCTCGTACTCGTGCTGCATCCCCGGGACGGGGGCGGTGCGGGAGACGACGAGGGTGGCCACGTCGAGGCTCGACGCCGACCCGCCCGGTCCGCTGCGTCCCCCGGTGAGGACGTAGTAACGCTCGAGACCGGACGGATCCGAGGGCCCGCGGGGAGCACTCATCCAGAGTGCTCCTCCAGGCGCGGAGAGGTGCCGAGCAGCTCGCCCATCCGCCGTGACAGGTCCCTCATCTGGTGGCCGAGCAGCCCCTGGTCGAGTCCTTCGCGGGCGAGGACCCCGAGATACGTCTCCACACCGGCCCGTACGACGAAGAGGTGACCGCCGTCGACCTCGATCATCGCCAGCCGCAGCTGCCCCGCGTACTTGGGGAACTGCTCGGCGACCGGCTGGGCCAGGGCCTGCAGCCCCGCCACCACGGCCGCGAAGCGGTCCACGTCGTCGGGGTCCTCGGCACCAAAGGAGGTGATGGCCTTGCCGTCGCTGGAGGCCACGAGGGCGAAACGGATCTCCGGGATGCTCTCCACCAGATCACGGAGCGCCCAGCTCACGTCGGTTCCCTGTTGCGTCATGTGGACTAGTCGCTCTCTTCAGTGCGGTGCTCGGCGGACTCGCGTCCGGCGGCGGCGTCATCGGCGCCGGCCGGGGTCGCGGGTACCGCGTCGTCTTCGTCTCCGGTCAACTCGGCCTCGCTGTCCGCCGCTTCGTCCGCGGCGGGCACGCGGCCCGCGGTGGCGAAGGCGGCCAGGCCCGCGAAGGACTCCTCGGGCGGGACCGCGGGGAACGCGGTGCCCTGCGTGCGGGCGGTGCGCTCCTCGGGCTGCTCCTCCTCGCGGCGCCGGCTGCGCCGCCTGGGCAGTCCGCCCGGGGTGGTGTCCGGGGCCTCGCCGGACTCCGGCTGAGTGACGGTTTCGACGGCGACCGGGCCGTGCGCCTGCACCGGGGACGCGGCGGCCGGGGCGGCCGTCACGGGGACCGGGCCGGCGGGGGCCGCGGGCAGCGGGCTGAAGTACTTGTGCGGGACCACGACGACCACCGAGGTACCGAGCCAGGGCGAGTCCGCGAAGGTGACCCGGATTCCGTACCGGCGGGCGAGGATGCCGACGACCCGCAGGCCGATGTTGGCGTCCTCGGAGATGCCCCCGATACCGGGTCCGGCGTCGGTGCCCGCCAGGGAGTGCTCGGCCTCGCGCTTCTTCTCCTCGCTCAGGCCCTTGCCGGAGTCCTGGATCTCGATGCCGACGCCGTTCGGTACCTCCTTGCCCGAGACCACGACCGGCTCGGTGGGCGGCGAGTAGCGGGCCGCGTTGTCCAGCAGGTGGGCGAAGATCAGCGTGAGGTGGTCCACCAGACCGCCGTCGACGCCGAGTTCGGGCAGGTGCCGGACCTCGACGCGGTGGAAGTCCTTGATCCGGCCGATGCCGCCGCGCACCACGCTGAGCAGGCGCTGAGGCTCCTGCCACTGGCGGCCGGGGCGGTCCGAGCCGCCCAGCACGCCGATGCTGCCGGCGAGCGAGTCGGCGGGGCCGAGTTCCTGGTCCAGCTCCATGAGACCGCGGGCCACGGCGGGCAGCCGGCCGTGCTCGCCCTGCATCTCGTGCAGCCGGCCGCGCAGCTTGCTGGTCAGGACGTGGATGCGGTTGCCGATGCTGATCACGGCCTGCTCGGCGGAGGTGGAGCGGTTGAACTCCTCCTCCACACCGATCAGCGAGGTGCGCAGAATGCGGCGCAGGTCGGCGCGGACGTCCTTGTCGACCTTGGCGCACTGCTCGGTGACGGGCAGCAGGTCGTCGATGGCGTCGCCGTCGCGCAGCCGCTTGAGCGCGTCGGGCAGCTGCTCGGCGGCGAGCCGGGAGATCGCGGACCGCTGGTGCGTGAGCTGCTCCTGCCAGACCTCGGCCTGGTCGGTGAGCTGCGCCTCGGAAGACTTCACCTGGTCGGCGAGCCGCTCCTCGAACGCCCGCACCTGCTCGGCGAGCTGGGCGTCGTAGTGGGCGGTCCGGTCGGCGAGCCGGCTCTCGAAGGCGGACGCCTGCTCGGCGAGCTGGGCGTCGAACGCGGCCGCCTGCTCGTCGAGCCGGCCCTCCAGCGTGGCGCGCTCGGCGGAGAACTTGCGCTCCAGTCCCGAGACATGCTGCTGCCACTGCTGGGAGTGCTCGGCCTGGGAGCTGCGGAACGACCCTTCGGTGCTGCGCAGCTGGCGCTGCGAGCGGATCAGCAGTCGCACGCAGACCGAGCTCGCGACGGTGGCCGCGGCACCGGCCACGGCCGCGGTTATTCGCTCCGAGCTCATGAACGTGGCGGCGACCGTCCCTCCCCCTAAGGCCAGCGGCATCAGCCACCAGCTGTACCAGGCGACAGGGGCCCGCGCCGCCGGCGGCGGAGTGGCGAGTTCCATCTGCATCCCTCGAAGCAACACGATCGAACAACAGCGAACAGGGGCGGTGTGCGAAGGCCGCACTCACGAGTACACACGGCGGCACGGACCCACCCTGGGGTGCGTCAACTCGCCGTGACGGAAGGGAGCTTATCGGGTTTGAACCCGAAAGGATCAACCTCGGCGGACCGAGGAAGTGAGGGTTCCGTCACGCTCTGCCAGGTGGCGGCAAATCAACAAATACCCATTCTCGCCCGCGACTTCCGGACATCACCCCCACGCCTCGATCGAAAGATCCCGGGATCTCATGGACACCTGTCCAGCTATAGTGGACACCTGTTCAAGAGATGGGGAGGATCCACCGATCATGGAAACCCTGGCGAACGTGCTGGTCGGGCTGGTGGCCGCGCTGCACGCGTACATCCTGGTGATGGAGATGTTCCTGTGGCAGAAGGGCCCCGGGATGCGCTTCCACGGCTTCGACGCGGAACTGGCCCGGCGAACCGCACCGCTCGCCGCCAACCAGGGCCTCTACAACGGCTTCCTGGCGGCCGGCCTGGTGTGGGGACTCGTGGCCGCCGACCCGACCGGCTTCCGGGCCCAGGTGTTCTTCCTGTCGTGCGTGGTGGTGGCGGGGGTGTACGGCGCCGTCACGGCCAACCGGCGGATCCTGTTCGCGCAGGCGCTGCCCGGCGCGCTCGCCCTGGCCGCCGTCCTCGCCGCCCGGTGACCGGCCGCCCGGCCGCCGAGGACCCGCGGGCCGCCCGCACCCGGGCGCGGCTGCGGCAGGCCCTGCTCGACGAGTGCGCCGAACGCCCGCTCGCCGAGGCCGGGGTGGCCGCGGTCGTGCGCCGGGCCGGGGTGGGCCGGGCCACCTTCTACGTCCACTACGACGGCCTGGAGGCGCTGGCGGTCGACGCCTGCGCGGACGTCGTCCGGGAGGCCGTGGACGCGCTGCACGCCTGGCGCGGCCGGCCGGACCCGGTGCACGCGCCGCCGGCGCTGCGGGAGTTCTTCGCCGGGCTGGTCCCGCACGCGGCCCTGTACCGGGAGTTGCTCGCGCCCGGCGGCGGGGGTCCGCTGGGCCGGGTGCTGCACCGGGACCTGCGGGCGCGCAGCCTGGCCGAGCGGGAGCTGGTGGGCGCGGCGGACGCCCCGCTGGTGGCCTCGGCGGTGGCCGCCACCTTCGCCGGGGTGCTGGCCGACTGGCTGCACGGCCTGCTCGACACCGGACCGGACGAAGTGGCGGACCAGGTCTGGCAGTTGCTGGTCGCCCTGCACATGAGCCGCTGAGCCGTCAGTCACAGGCGAAGCCGCGCCGCTCCCTGGGCCAGGCCTCCACGCCGTGCGCGGTGCGCACGTAGGCCGTGCCGCGGTCGTCCGTCAGCCACAGCCGCCAGTCGCGGAAGCGGTAGCCGGTGTCGTGCGCGTCGGCGGGCAGCGTGCTGTCACCGTGGTAGCGCCCGGCGAGCACGTCGTCCCCGGCGAACACGCCGTGGGGATCGCGGACGTAGGTCCTCTCGCCGAACCTCAGGAAGTGCGCCGACTGCCAGCCGCAGTGCTCGGCGCCGGCGGAGCTGGTGATCTTCGAGACCGGGACCCGGCGGCCGACGGCGTCGGTCCAGATCTCGGGCCATCCGGCTCCCGTCGTCACGCTCGCCGGGAGCTCGGACGGATCGCAGGCCGCGTTGGTCTCCGGCCCCCAGCCGGGCCTGCCCTGCTGGTCCCTGGCGACCACGACGGCCGCTTTCGTGCGCCCGCCGACGTCGTAGGAGTAGAGCACCCGGTCCGCCTCCCGGCGCTCCACGCGGTAGCCGGAGCGCGGCACCTCCGGGTCGAACATGTGGAAGAAGAGCCGCAGGCCGTCCTCGGGCGAGTCGCCGCCGTCGTCCTCGCTCCAGCCGTCGGGCCCGGTGCCCCAGTAGATCTCCCCGTCGCACTCCAGCGCGCGGCCGGCCGCGCCGGAGGCGGTGCGCATGGCCCGCGGGGTGCTCGCGTCGACCTCCTTCGTGGGGATGTCCAGCGGCCCGCGGTACGGCGTCGCCGGCGGCGTCCCCTCGACCACGACGGCCGGCCCGCCCGCGCCGCCGCAGCCCACCGCCGCGGCCGCCACCAGTACCGTCGCCGCCGCCAGCCCTCTGCGCATGCCCGCCCCCGCCGCTCGTCACCGTTGCCGCCCTTCGACGCCGGAGCGGGCCGGAACGTTCACACCCGCCCGGAGCGCGCGCTGGCACGATTCCATCGAAGCTTGGCCATCGTGCCATTTTCCCGCCGGGCATGTCCCGGCAGGCTGGGTGACCATGAACGATGTGAACACGATGCGTGCGATCAGCCAGGACGTCCTCGGCGGCCCCGAGGTGCTGAAGGTGGTCGAGGTGGAGCGGCCGAAGCCGCGCCCCAACGAGGTGCTGGTCCGGGTGCGGGCGGCCGGCCTCAACCCGACCGACTGGAAGCACCGGGAGACCGGCGGCTTCCTGGGCAGGCCGCCCTTCGTCCTCGGCTGGGACGTCTCCGGGACCGTCGAGGAGGCCGGTATCGGCGTCGCCGCCTTCGCGCCCGGCGACGAGGTCTTCGGCATGGCGTCCTACCCGTACGGCCACGGCACGCACGCCGAGTACGTGACCCTGCCCGCCCGTGCCCTGGTGCCGAAGCCGGCCGGGATCGACCACGTCCAGGCGGCCGCGCTGCCGCTGGTGTCGCTGACGGCCTGGCAGGCGCTGGTGGAGAACGCCGACGTCCAGGCGGGTCAGCGGGTGCTGGTCCACGCGGCGGCCGGCGGGGTCGGGCATGTGGCGGTGCAGATCGCCAAGGCGCGCGGCGCGTACGTGATCGGCACGGCGAGCGCCGGCAAGCACGGCTTCCTGCGGGAGATCGGCGTGGACGAGCCGGTGGACTACCGGTCCGTGGACGTCACGGAGACGGTACGGGACGTCGACGTCGTCCTGGACACGATCGGCGGCGACACCTCGGTGGCCTCGCTGCGGGTGCTGCGGCCGGGCGGGGTCGTGGTGTCGATCCTGCCGGTGGGCAGCCCGCGGTTCCACGAGGAGGCCGAGCGGCTGGGCGTACGGTCGGTGCGCATGCTGGTGGACGCCGACCGCGCCGGGATGCGGGCGATCGCGGAGCTGGTGGAGGCGGGGAAGCTGCGGGCGACCGTCGCGGGGACCTTCCCGCTGGCCGATGCCGCCAAGGCGCACGAGCTGGGCGGCACCGGCCGGACCACCGGGAAGCTGGTCCTGGTCGTCGACTGACCTGCGCGGTCGGAAGGTCAGAAGGTGAGCACGGGCTTGACCACCTTGCCCGTGCTCATGTCCCGCACGGCCCGGTCGATCTCGGCGAACGGGTAGGTGCTGATCAGCCGGTGCAGCGGCAGCCGCCCCTCGCGGACCAGGCGGACCAGGGCCGGTATGAAGGCCTGGGTCTCGCTGTCGCCGAGGGTCAGGCCGACGATCCGCTTGCCGGCCAGCAGCCCGTTGACGTCCAGCGGGACCTCGGTGCCGAAGGGCGGGGCGCCGACGACGACCAGGGTGCCGCGGGCGGCGAGCGCGTCGACGCCCTGGCGGAGGACGCCGACGTTGCCGGTCGTCTCCACGATGCCGTCGGCGCCGGCCCCGCCCGAGATGCGCCGCAGGGCCTCGGGCACGTCCTCCCGGGTCGCGTCCACGGCGTGGGTGGCGCCCACCTCCCTTGCCAGCTCCAGGCGTTCGGCCACCCGGTCGACGGCGACGATCGTGGTGGCGGGGGTGAGGGCGGCGGCCATGACGGCGGAGAGGCCGACCGCTCCGGCGCCGAGGACGACGACGGTGCTTCCGGTGGCCGGCTCCAGGACGTTCCACACGGCGCCGACCCCGGTCTGCACCCCGCAGCCGAGCGGGGCGATCGACTCCAGCGGGACGTCCGGGTCGACCTTGACCAGGCTGCGCTCGTCCACCAGGGCCCGTTCGGCGAAGGAGGACTGGCCGAAGAAGTGGCCGCCGAGCGGCTCGCCGTCCCGGCTGACGGTGGCGGTGCCGTCGGCGCGGCGGCCGCCGATGAGGTTGAGCGGGAGCCAGGTGGTGCAGTAGGCGGGGTGGCCGCCGTGGCAGTTGCGGCAGGTGCCGCAGGAGGTGAAGGACAGGACCACGTGGTCGCCGGGGGCCACGCCGGTGACGGCGGAGCCGACGGCCTCGACGACGCCGGCGCCCTCGTGGCCCAGGACTCCGGGCAGCGGGAAGGGCAGGCCGCCGCTCGCCACGCCGAGGTCGGTGTGGCACAGACCGGCGGCCACCATGCGGACGAGCACCTCGTACGGCCCCGGCGAGTCGAGCTGGACGTCGCCGAGGGTGAAGGGGGCGCCGCCGGACTCGACCACGGCGGCTCGGGTGGTGAGGGACATCGTGCGAACTCCTGGTGTGCGGGGCTCAGTCGAGCGAGACGACGACGGACTTGACCTTGGTGTAGGAGGCGAGGGACTCGGGGCCGTACTCGCGGCCGAAGCCGGAGGCCTTGACGCCGCCGAACGGGACGGCGGGGTCGAGCATCGCCCAGTCGTTGACCCAGACGATCCCGGCCTGCAGGCGGGCGGCGACCCGGTGGGCGCGGGCCAGGCTGCCGGTCTGGATGCCCGAAGCCAGGCCGTACGGCGTGGAGTTGGCGAGGGCGACCGCCTCGTCCTCGGAGTCGAAGGGCTGCACGGTGAGGACCGGGCCGAAGATCTCGTCCTGGATCACCCGGGAGTCGTTCGGCAGGTCGGCGACGACGGTCGGCCGGTAGTAGAAGCCGCCGTTCAGGTCGAGGCGTTCGCCGCCGCAGACGATGCGGGCACCCTCCTTGCGGGCGAGTTCGACGTACTCCTCGACCTTGCGCAGGTGCTTCTCCCCCGCCATCGGTCCGACCACGGTGGCCGGGTCGCGCGGGTCGCCGACCGGGACGCCGGGGACGGCCTCGGCGAGGATGCCGAGCAGGGTGGCGTAGACCGGGCGGGCGACCAGGAGCCGGGGGCCGCCCATGCAGAACTGGCCGGTGTTGAAGACGAAGGCCTTGATGACCGCGCCGACGGCCTTCTCCAGGTCGGCGTCCTCGAAGACCAGGTGGGCCGCGTTGCCGCCGAGTTCCATGGTGACCGGCTTGAGCGCCTCCCCGGCCGTGCTCGCGACGTGCCGCCCGATGGCGGTGGAGCCGGTGAAGGCGACCTTGTCGACGCCCGGGTGGCGCAGCAGGGCCTCGCCCGCGACCGGTCCGGCGCCGGTGACGACGTTGACGACGCCGTCGGGGACACCGGCCTGCTGGAAGAGACGGGCCATGTAGAGGGCGCTGAGCGGGGTCTCGTCGGCGGGCTTGTGGACGACCGTGTTGCCGGCGGCGAGGGCCGGGCCGATCTTCGAACCGGCCAGGATGAGCGGGAAGTTGAACGGAGTGATGGCGGCGACCACGCCGATCGCCTCGCGCCGGGTGTAGGCGAGGGCGTTCATCGGGACGTCGCGGACTGCGCCGTCCAGCGAGTGGGCGAGGGCCGCGAAGTGCTCGTAGTCGTTGGCCGCGTTGGTGACGTCGACGGCTCCGGCGAGCGTGACGGGCTTGCCGACGTCCAGGCTCTCCAGGGCGGCTATGTCCTCGGCGTTCTCCCGGATCAGCTCGGCGACGCGGTGCAGCACCCGGCCGCGCTCCCGGCCGCTGAGTCCGGACCAGTCCCCCGCATCGAAGGTCTCGCGGGCGGCGCGCACGGCGGCGTCGACGTCGGCGGCCCCGGCCTCCGCGACGGTGGTGATCACCTGGCCGGTGGCCGGGTCGGTCACCTCCGTCCTGGCCCCGTCGGCGGCCTCCCGCCACTGCCCGCCGATGAACAGCTGCCCCGGTCCGGTCTCGAAGGTGGTCGTCATTGCCCACTCCCAGCGTCGATCGCTAAGCCTTCAACAAACAGGATTCCTGTTGGTCTCATCCCTGGACCGCAGTCTGGTTACAGACAGGATTCCTGTCAATGGTCTAGGGTGAACGCATGGTCGGTACAAAGACACGCCCCTCGCTGCTGTACATGGTCAAGCAGGTGGAGCTGGTGGTGCGCTCACACCTCGACGAGCTGGTGAAGCCCGCCGGGATCACCGCGCTGCAGTACACGGCCCTGACCGTCCTGGAACGCCATGACGGCCTGTCGGCGGCCCAGCTGGCCCGGGACTCGTTCGTCACCGCCCAGTCGATGGCCGACCTCGTACGGTCGCTGGAGACGCGCGGGCTGATCCGGCGGGAGCGCAATCCGCGCAACCGGCGCGAACTGCTGATCCTGCTGACCGACGCCGCGCGCGAACTGCTCGCCGGGGTCGCCGGGCCGGTGCGGGAGCTGGAGGAGCGGATGGTCCGCGAGCTCACCGCGCACCAGGAGGAGCAGTTCCGCCAGGCGCTGAGCAAGGCGTGGCACGCCCTGTCCTAGCCCGCACTTTCCCCACCGTGTGGCAGCGCTCCCACGTGCCCGTTCGCCGACTGTCGCGCACGCCACAGAAAATGGCGAGCCGAAGCAGCAGACATATGTCAATCGAACATGCTCAAATTCCCTCCATCGAGGGTAACTTGCAGGGCGGGGAACGGAATTGAACCGGCAGGGGTGGGAGGTGATGTCGCCGTGCGCCAGGAACCCCGGCAGGATCCCGCGCCGCTCTCCCGGCACCTGCGCATCCACGAGGACCGCGGCCACACGGTCCTGGAGCTGCGGGGCGAGATCGACATCGCGGCGGCGACGGAGATCGCGCCCCATCTGGACCGGGTGACCGCCCAGGAGAACGCCCGGGTGGTGATCGACCTGCTGCCCGTCGAGTTCTTCGACTGCTCGGGGCTGCGGCTGCTGTACCGGGCGCGCAGCCGGGTGCTGGAGCGCGGCGGACAGCTCCAGCTGGTCTGCACGCACCCGCTGACCCTGCGGGTGCTGAAGGTGACCGGGCTGTCGCGGCTGCTGCCGCCCAGGGCGACGCTGGACGCGGCCCTGGGACAACCCGAGGCCACGTCCGGCACCTTATGACACCGTTGCCACCGTGGTCACTTGAGGATCCTGGTCACCTGGCCGGCGCCGACGGTCCGCCCGCCCTCGCGGATCGCGAACTTCAGGCCCTCCTCCATCGCGATCGGCTGGATCAGCTGGACGTGCACGGTGGTGTTGTCGCCCGGCATCACCATCTCGGTGCCCGGGGGCAGGGTGACCACACCGGTCACGTCGGTGGTGCGGAAGTAGAACTGGGGGCGGTAGTTCTGGAAGAACGGGGTGTGCCGGCCGCCCTCGTCCTTGGAGAGGATGTACGCACGCGCCTCGAACTCCGTGTGCGGGGTGACCGATCCGGGTTTGATGACGACCTGGCCCCGCTCGACGTCGTCCCGTTTGACCCCGCGCAGCAGCAGCCCGACGTTCTCCCCGGCCCGGCCCTCGTCGAGCAGCTTGCGGAACATCTCGACGCCGGTGACCGTGGTCCGCGTCTTCTGCGGATGGATGCCGATGATCTCGACCTCGCTGTTGACCCGCAGCACACCGCGCTCGATCCGGCCGGTGACGACGGTCCCGCGGCCGGTGATGGTGAAGACGTCCTCGATCGGCATCAGGAACGAGCGGTCCACGTCCCGTACCGGCTCGGGCACGAACTCGTCGACGGCGTCGAGGAGTTCGAGCAGGGCCGCGGTCCACTCGGGATCGCCCTCCAGGGCCTTGAGCGCGGAGACCTTGACCACCGGCACGTCGTCGCCCGGGAACTCGTACTCGGTGAGCAGCTCGCGCACCTCCAGCTCGACGAGTTCCAGGATCTCCTCGTCGTCGACCATGTCGGTCTTGTTGAGGGCGACGACGATGTACGGGACGCCCACCTGGCGGGCCAGCAGCACGTGTTCCTTGGTCTGCGGCATCGGCCCGTCGGTGGCGGCGACCACCAGGATCGCCCCGTCCATCTGGGCGGCCCCGGTGATCATGTTCTTGATGTAGTCGGCGTGGCCGGGACAGTCGACGTGCGCGTAGTGCCGGCGTTCGGTCTGGTACTCGACGTGCGCGATGGAGATGGTGATGCCGCGCTGCCGCTCCTCGGGCGCCTTGTCGATCTGGTCGAACGGCGTGAAGGGGTTGAGCTGGGGGAACTTGTCGTGCAGCACCTTGGTGATGGCCGCGGTGAGTGTGGTCTTGCCGTGGTCGATGTGCCCGATGGTGCCGATGTTCACATGTGGTTTCGTCCGCTCGAACCTGGCCTTCGCCACTGGGGCCTCCTGGTCGCGTCGGTGCCGCCGAGCGCGGTCCAGCGCTGCGACTCCTCCTTCCTGTCTAGAGGTTGCGCGGCTCGTCGAACAGGGCGCTCACGGACTCACCGTTGTGAATACGGCGTACGGCCTCCGCCAGCGCCGGGGCGATGGACAGGATCCGCAGCTTGTCGGTGTGCTCCTCGGCGGGCACCGGCACGGTGTTGGTGCAGACGATCTCCAGCACGTCGGGCTGCTCGCTCAGCCGCTTGAGCGCCCCGGCCGCGAACAGCCCGTGCGTGCAGGCGATCCGGATCGAGCGGGGCCCCGACTCCCGCAGCCGCTCCAGCAGTTCGATGACCGTGCTGCCCTTGGCGATCTCGTCGTCGAGGACGATGACGTCCCGGTCGGCCACATCGCCGATCACCGAACTGATGGTGACCCGGTCGTCCGGGTAGCGCTGCTTGGCGCCGGCCGCCACCTGGGCGCCGATCAGCCGGGCGAAGGCGGCGGCCTCCTTGGCGTTGCCGAGGTCGGGCGAGACGACGGTGGTGCGCGACAGGTCGTACCGCCGGAAGTGCGCCGCCAGCTCGCGCAGCGCGTGCAGGTGGTCGACCGGCACCGAGAAGAAGCCGTGCACCTGCGGGGCGTGCAGGGTCATGGCGAGGACCCGGCTCGCCCCGGCGGCCACCAGCAGGTCGGCGACCAGCCGGCCGCCGAGCGAGATGCGCGGGGCGTCCTTCTTGTCGGAGCGGGCGTAGGAGTAGTGCGGCATGACGACGGTGATCCGGCCGGCGGAGGCGCCGCGGGCCGCGTCGCACATCAGCAGCAGCTCCACCAGGTGCTCCTGCACCGGCCGGACCAGGGGCTGGATCAGGAAGACGTCCCGCTCCCGGCAGTTGGCCTGGAGCTGCACCTCCAGGCAGTCGTTGGCGAACCGGCTGACCCGGATCGGACTGAGCGGCACCCCGAGGTGCGCGCAGACCTCCTCGGCCAGCTCGGGGTGGGCGCTGCCGCTGAAGACGGCGATGTCTCGCACGATCCGCTCCTCGCATGATCAATACGGGCTACGGGCTCATGCTACGGACCGTCCCCCTCTCACCACGGCACGGGTGTGCCGTCCCAGGAGAAGAACCCGCCGGTCGGGCCGTCGTCGGGCAGCAGCGCCAGCCGTACGGCACCCCGTGCGCCCTCGGCCGGATCCCCGCCCCCGGCGGCGGCACCGGGCACCAGGCCGGTGGCGCGCCGCCCGGGGGCGAGGGCGTTCACCTTGATCCCGTCCCCGGCCAGCTCCTGGGCGTACAGGACGGTCAGCGCGTTCAGCGCGGCCTTGGCGGAGCGGTAGGCGGCGGACCTGGGGACACCCTCGGTGAACTGCGGATTCGGCCCGGTACTCCAGGTGAGGGACGCGGTGCCGCTGGAGACGTTCACGACGCGCGGGCGGGCGGAGCGGCGCAGGGCCGGCAGGAAGGCGTTGGTGACCGCGGCGACGCCGAAGACGTTCGTCTCGTAGGTCTGCCGGAAGCCCTCGACGCCGGTCTCGGACGGGGTGCCGGTCACGGGCTGGACGCCCGCGTTGTTGACCAGGACGTCGAGGCGGTCGACGGAGGCCGCGGCCCGCTCGATGCTGCCGGGATCGGTGACGTCCAGCACCAGCAGCCGCGCGTCCCCGCCGATCTCCGCCACGGCCCGCTCGCCGCGCTCGGCCACCCGGGAACCGACGTGGACCTGGAACCCCTGCTCGGCGAGCAGCCTGGCGACATGGAAGCCGATGCCCTTGTTGGCACCGGTGACGAGTGCTGTGCGATCGTTCATGGCAGCCACCGTCCCCCGGCCGCGTCCGCCCTGCCAGGGACCACCTGCACCAGGCGGACCGAGGAGGCGACGACGGCATGGCGAGGCAGGAACTGGCCCGCTTCCTGCGCGAGCGCCGCGCGGGGCTGCGCCCGCAGACGGTGGGCCTGCCGCCGGGCACCGACCGACGCACCCCCGGGCTGCGCCGCGAGGAGGTCGCCGAGCTGGCCCATATCAGCGTCGACTACTACATCCGCCTGGAGCAGGCCCGCGGCCCCCGCCCCTCCCCGCGCGTCCTGGACGCCCTGGCCGGAGCCCTGCGGCTGGCCCCCGCCGAGCGCAGCCACCTCTTCCGGCTGGCCGGCTCGGCGGCGCCGCCACCCGGCACGGCGGCGCCGCGGCGGGTACGGCCGCACGTGGCCCGCCTGCTGGAGCGGTTCCCCGGCACCGCGGCGATCGTCACCGACGCGGCCTACGGCCTGGTGGCCTGGAACCCCCTCGCCCAGCTGCTGCTCGGCGGCGATCTCGGACACGGCACGACCAACCTGGCGCGGCGGCGCTTCCTCGGCCAGGGGCGGCCGCACGGGAGCTCCAGTGCCGAGGAGTTCGGACACATCGTGGTGGCCCGGCTGCGGCGGGCCGCCGAACGCTATCCGCACGACGCGCAACTCGCCGCGCTGCTGGACGAGTTGCGGGCGGACAGCGCGGACTTCCGGCGGATCTGGGCGACCCATCCGGTGCACGCCCCGGGACACCGCACCAAGGTCCTCGACCATCCCGAGCTGGGGCGGCTGCGCCTGAACTGCGACGTCCTGCTGGTGCCCGAGGACGACCAGGAGATCGTGCTCGTCACCGCGGACCCGGGTTCGGCGTCGGCCCGCCGGATCGCCGAACTGGCCGCCCGGACCTGACTTTTCCTCCGGACGGAGAAGACGCGAAGATCGCGCTGAGGCATCGCATGTATCAGTCCCGCCTCAGCTGTCTCAATCAGCCGACAACGCGGTCTGACAAGGCTGTTGGCGGGCATTCGTGTCGTTGGAAAGGAGGACCGTCACATGGCGAGTTCCACCAAGGAGAGCAAGGCGAGCTCCACTCAGGAGGCTCCCGTCACGGCCCGGCCCCGGCGCATGCCCGGCTGGGCGAAACTGGTCACCGCGCTGGTGCTGGTGCTCGTGGTGCTGTTCGCCGGGATCAAACTGGCGGTGCTGCCCGGGATCAAGGACCTGTTCGGCACGGAGACCCGCGACAACACCGGACCGGCGTTGCTCAAGTCCATCCAGGACATGAGCCGTTACGAGGCGGCCTCCGGCAACTTCCAGGTCGTCGTGGACCTGGAGAAGGACGCCAAGTACCTGCCCAGCGCGATCCGCGGCACCCGCACCCTGTACGTCGGCGCGGGCACCGTCGACTCCTATGTCGACCTCGGCAAGATCGCCCAGAAGGACGTGACGGTCAACGCCGACCGGACCGAGGCCACCATCCGGCTGCCGCACGCGCAGCTGGGCAAGGCCACCCTCGACGCCGACCACTCGTACGCCGTCTCCAAGCAGCGAGGTCTGCTGGACCGGATCGGCGACCTGTTCTCGGACAACCCGAACAGCGAGCAGGCGGTGCAGAAGCTCGCGGTGAAGCACATCTCGGACGCGGCCAAGGACAGCGGGCTGACCACCCGCGCCGAGACCAACACCACCGGCATGCTGGAGGGCCTGCTGCACTCCCTCGGCTTCACGGAGGTGCACGTGTCCTACGGGACGGTCTGACCGGCGCCGGGTGCGCTGCCGACCGCGAACGCGGGCGGCGAGCGCACCCGGAAACCCGCGAAGCGCTCCAGGAACCGCCCGAACGGCGGCATCTCCGGGCGCTTCGCGGGTAACAGCGTTACCACGCCGCCGAGTTCACGAGTGGAGGACCGCATGGCCAGCGCCGCCTCGCGCCCGCGCACCGCCAAGGGCAAAGCTGAGGAGACGAAGAAGAACGGGGGTTCCGGCAGGAGCGCCGGACCGTTCACGAAAGCCGCACGCCTGGTCACGGTGCGCCGCACCGCGGCCGGGGCCGCCCCGAAGAAGGGCGGTGCTGCCACGAAGAAGGGCGGAGCTGCCGCCAAGGCCGGTGCCAAGGCCGCCGCCAAGGCCGGTGCCGAGCGGCGTCCGCTTCCCCTCCCGCTGCGGCTGCTGGCCATGCTGTGCGCCTTCGCCGCGATGGTGGCGTTCGCGGTCGTCCTGGCCAAGCTGACGCTCGATCCCTCCCCCGCCTCGGTGTCGATCGCCCACACCAACCTGCACCCCGGCGCCACGCTCAGGATCTATCTGGACCAGCCCGCCTTCCGCGACGCCGTGAAACAGGTCGGCGGGAACGTCCTGCTCGGCGTCCCGTTCGGGATCCTGGTGCCGGTCCTCGCCCCGGGCGCCCGGGGCGTCCTGCGGGTGCTGCTGCTCACCGCGACCGTGATGCTGCTGGTGGAGCTGGCGCAGGGCGCGCTGGTCACCGGCCGGGCCTTCGACGTGGACGACGTCATCCTCAACACCACCGGGGCGCTGGTCGGTTGGCTGCTGCTGGGCCGCCGGCTCGGTCGCGCGGTGCACGCCCGCAAGCGCAAGGCCTGACGGCCCGGCGGGCGTCCGGAACCAGCCACCGGATCGTCCTGCACTGGTCCGTACCAAGGTATTGACGCACCACTTATCTCACTCCTTAAATCAACAGGCGTAACCCTTACCCCCCACCCCGGCCGGACGCCTCCCCGCGCCCGGCCGCCGTACGGAAGGGAGCGCCATGGCCTCGCCACGCCTGCTCCGCAGATGTCTGTTCGCCGCGCTGTCCGCCGCGCTGATCGGGTCCGTCGCGGTCGGTCCCGCGCACCGGGCCGAGGCCGCCGACGCGAGCGCGGCCGCCGTCACCTTCTCCGACACCTTCGACGGGGCGGCCGGTTCGCCGGTCAACTCCTCGAAGTGGACGCTGGAGACCGGCGACAACGTCAACAACCACGAGCGCGAGTACTACACCTCGGGCACCAACAACGCGGCCCTGGACGGCCAGGGGCACCTGGTCATCACGGCCAAGAAGGAGAACCCCGCCAACTACCAGTGCTGGTACGGCACCTGCCAGTACACCTCGGCCCGGATGAACACCTCCGGGAAGTTCAGCGCGCAGTACGGGCATGTCGAGGCCCGGATGAAGATCCCGCGCGGGCAGGGCATGTGGCCGGCGTTCTGGATGCTCGGCACCGACATCGGGTCGGTCGGCTGGCCGAACTCCGGTGAGATCGACGTCATGGAGAACGTGGGCTACGAGCCGTCCACGATCCACGGCACCATCCACGGCCCGGGCTACTCCGGCTCCAACGGGATAGGCGCCGCCTACTCCCTGTCGAACGGGCAGGCCTTCGCGGACGCGTTCCACACGTTCGCCGTCGACTGGGCACCCAACTCGATCAAGTGGTCGGTCGACGGCGTCGTCTACCAGACGCGCACCCCCGCCGACGTGGGCGGCAACACCTGGGCCTTCAACAAGCCGTTCTTCCTGATCCTGAACCTGGCCGTGGGCGGCTACTGGCCGGGGGACCCGGACGGCTCGACCGCCTTCCCGGCGCAGCTGGTCGTGGACTCGGTGTCGGTGACGACGAGTGACACCGCGACCGGGGTCGCGATCAAGGGCCTGGCCGGCAAGTGCGTGGACGTGGCGGGGGCGAACACCGCCAACGGCACGCCCGTCGACCTCTACGACTGCAACGGCACCGCCGCCCAGCAGTGGACGGTCGGCAGCGACGGCACCGTCCGCGCGCTGGGCAAGTGCCTCGACGTCACCAGCGGCGGCACGGCGGACGGCACGACGGTCCAGCTCTACGACTGCAACGGCACGGCCGCCCAGAAGTGGGCCGTCTCGTCGGCGAACGACATCGTGAACCCGCAGGCGAACAAGTGCCTGGACGTCACCGGCAACAACTCGGCCAACGGCACCCGGCTGCAGATCTGGACCTGCACGGGCGGCGCCAACCAGAAGTGGACGGTCGGCTGAGCACAGCGCGCGCCGCGGGCTAGCGGTGCGCCGGGCGGGGCGTCCAGGTGAACTTGTCCCCGCCCACCCAGCAGACCACGTCCGGATCGTCCAGGTCGTGGACCTTGATGCCGTAGGACGCGGCGACCTCCAGCACGTCCGTGACGGCGCGTGCCTGGCAGACCACCTCACCGTCGATCTCCACGATGCGGAAGGGCGGGGTGCCGGGCTTGCCGGTCATGACCCCGAGCACCAGGATCCGCGGCTGTGAGATGAACGGGCTCGCTATCTCGGTCATGCAATCGAGGGTAGATCTCCCTGGCCGGAAGTGACCGGTCCGAATCACCCTCCCGGGCGGCCCAGGAGCCGCGCCGGCCGGATATTTGCCCGGACATTTGCACACGCTTGAGGAAGCGGCGGGCAAACCCGCGACCAGTCCTGGTCCCCCGCGGACGCCGGGCACACCCCGCCGTCCGCGGGGTGACACGCATCACCCATGGGCCCGGAACAGCCAGGGGTGGTTGTCCGTTGAACCAGCCGTGGGTGCGGATGGGACAGTGTCCCCGGGCCTCACCTTTTGCCCACAGGGACGATCGTTCGGCTGAAGCCCTGTGGAGCGTTCCGCCGAGAGGCGACCGCCATCCGTGCCCACCACCTGGCCGCCCCGGCCGCGAATCCCCCGTCGCGGCCGGGGCTTTCCGCTGTTCGGAGCCGCTCGGGACCGCCGGGGCGGCCAGGGCGGCCGCTTGACTTCGAGAGCACTCCAATTCGTAGCGTTCGAGTCATGAGCGCTACGACACCTCAGCACAAGATCGGTTCCGGATTCGGCGCGGCCAGCACGGCCGACGAGGTCCTGGCGGGCCTCGACCTCGACGGCAGGCTCGCGATCGTCACCGGCGGCTACTCCGGGATCGGGCTGGAGACCACCAGGGCCCTCACCGGGGCCGGTGCCCACGTCGTCGTCCCCGCGCGGCGCGCCGAGACCGCCCGTGAGGCGCTGGCGGGCCTCGACGGGGTCGAGGTGGACGAGCTGGACCTCGGTGACCTGGAGAGCGTGCGCGGCTTCGCGGAGCGGTTCCTGGCCTCCGGACGGACCGTCGACTTCATGATCGACAGCGCGGGGATCATGGCCTGCCCGGAGACCCGGGTCGGGCCCGGCTGGGAGGCCCAGTTCGCCACCAACCACCTCGGGCACTTCGCCCTGGTCAACCGGCTCTGGCCGGCCGTCGAGCCCGGCGGCGCGCGGGTCGTGTCGGTCTCCTCGCGCGCCCACCACTTCTCCGGGATCCGCTGGGACGACGTCCAGTGGCGGCACGGCTACGACAAGTGGGAGGCGTACGGCCAGGCCAAGACCGCGAACGTGCTCTTCGCCGTCCACCTCGACCGGCTCGGCCGGGACTCCGGCGTACGGGCCTTCGCCCTGCACCCCGGCGGCATCATGACCCCGCTGCAGCGGCACATCCCCCTCGCGGAGAAGATCGAGCGGGGCTGGGTGGACGAGCAGGGGAACCTGCTGGAGGTCGCGGGCCTGAAGACGCCGGAACAGGGGGCGGCCACCCAGACCTGGGCGGCCACCTCCCCGCAGCTGGACGGCATGGGCGGGGTGTACCTGGAGGACTGCGACATCGCCGAGCCCGCCGCGGACGGCGAACCGGCCGGTGTGCGGGCCTGGGCGGTCGACCCGGAACAGGCCGCCCGGCTGTGGGACCTGTCGGCGGAGCTCACGGGCGTCAACGCGTTCGCCTGAGCAGCCCGGCCCGCCGGTCCCGGGCACCCGGCCGGCGGGTGCCAGGGCCGCTCTCCCGCTCCCCCGCTCCCCCGCTCTCTCGCGCTCAGGCCGACGGTTCGTCGGGCACCGGGTCCTCGGGGTGCACCGCCCCCGAGCGCACTGCGCCCCGAGGGCCGGTGCCGGCCTCGTCGGGGTCGGGAAGGCCGTCGTCGCCGTCCTTCGGCCGCCGGATCTCCGCGGCCTCCCAGGGGTCCCGGCCGGCCCCGGCCTGCTGGTCCGGCAGATCCCGGGGAACCGGCCTGCCACCCTGCTTCTCGCCCACGGCACACTCCCCTCGCGTCGTTCCGACCGTCAGGCGAGTACCTCGCCCGGACGCGGCGAAACGCGCGGGTCAGCGCGGACTGCGCTCCTCCAGGGCCGCGCGCCAGGCGGGGAGCCGGTCCTCGGTGACCGGTTCGGCACGGCGGCCGCCGCGGCTGAAGAAGTCGGCGAGGGGCAGGATCGCGGCGCCGACGGTGACCGCGTCCGGGCCGAGCCGGCCGAGGTCGATGGTGACCTGCTCGGCGGGGTGGCGCAGCGCGTACGTGGTCGCGTACCGGCGTACGGCGGGCAGGAAGCGGGCACCCAGCTCCAGGCCGGCCCAGCCGCCGATCAGGATCCGCTCGGGCTGGAAGAGGTTGATCAGGTCGGAGAGGCCGGCGCCCAGGTACTCGGCGGTCTCCTCCAGGACGGCGAGCGCGACCGGGTCGGGCTCGGTGCCCTCGGAGGGGTAGGCGGCGGCGAGCATCGCGGTGAGCGCGGTCTCCTCGTCGATGCCCTCGTCCGGCCGGCCGCCCTCCTCGCGCCAGCGGGCCAGCAACGACTCGGCGCCGGCATAGGCCTCCAGACAGCCGAGCGCCCCGCAGCGGCAGCGGCGGCCCCGCACCCGTACGGTCAGATGTCCCCATTCCACGGCCCGGCCGTTCTCCACGTCGGCGGTGACCAGGCAGGCGCCGACGCCGGAGCCGAAGAGCACCACGACCGCGTTGTCCGCGCCGCGACCGGCACCGAACCACATCTCGGCCTGGCCCAGGGTCTTGGCGCCGTTGTCGATGAAGTACCGCACCGAGTCCGGGAGCCGGCAGCCGGAGCGGAGCAGTTCCTCCAGCGGGACGGCGTCCCAGCCGATGGTCTGGCCGTGCACGACGGCGCCCCGGTCCCCGGTGTGCTCGATGATGCCGGGGACGCCGACGCCGACGCCGAGGAGCAGCTCGGGCGAGGCGCCCTCGGTGGCGAGGACCTCGTCGATGCCGTCCCGGATGTGGCCGACGATCACCTCGACGTCGTAGCCCTGCTGCTCCAACGGACGCTCGACGCGGGCCAGTTCGGTGAGGTTGAGGTCGAACAGCTCGACCCGGACCCGGGTCTCGCCGACGTCCACGCCGATCATGTGCCCGCTGTGCGGGGCGACCCGCAGCAGGGTGCGTGGCCGGCCGCCGTCGGAGTCGACGCTGCCGGCCTCCTCGACCAGGCCGTCGGCGACCAGGTCCGCGACCACGTTGCTCACCGAGCCGGAGCTCAGGCCCGTCGCCGGGCCCAGCTCGAAGCGGCTGAGGGGCCCGTCGAAGTAGAGCCGCTGCAGTACGGCCGTGCGGTTGGCCCTCCTGAGGTCGCGTACCGTGCGCCCGTTCCGCCCCGCCATGTGGCTCCGCTCCCTTCACGAACCCTGCCCGACCTGCAACATACTCCTTCGGGGGGCTGGAAGCGATATTTTCCCAACCCTTAGTTCACGCTGTGAGCTAAGGAGGGGTCGATGCCGGGTCGTGCCGTATCGGTCCGGGTCGCGGGCGGGCGGGAGGCCCGTCGTGGTTGCTCGCGCCCACGCGGCAGAGCCGCATATTAGTACAGCCCCGCGCCCCTTTCGGGGCGATCCGGACGAGCGCCGATCAGGACGCCGCGTATACATCCTCCACAAAACGGCCCTCCGCCACCAGGGAGTTCAGCCATTCGTCGGGATTTCCCCCGGGCACGCGGTCACGGAACATCGTGCGGAACGCCTCCCGTACGCCCGGTGCCATGCGGGCGCCGTCGCCGCACACGTACACCCGGGCACCTGCGGCCAGCAGCCCCCACACCTCATCGGACTCGGCGGCGATGCGGTGCTGGACGAACGTGCCCGCGGTGCTGAAAGCCGGGCGCAGGGAGACGGCGCCGGCCGCCTGCGCGGCGTGGAGCTCCTCGGCGTGCAGGTAGTCCGCGTCGGCCGCGTCGCAGCCGAAGTAGCAGAGGGCGGGCGGGAGTTCGGCGCCCGCCGCGAGGGCCGCGGTGCGGTCGGCGACGGCGCCCCGGAAGGGGGCCAGGCCGGTGCCGGCGGCGATCATGACGACCGGTGCGGTGTCGTCGATGCGGAAGGCCTCCCGGCAGGGCTGGACGCGGGCGTGGATCGTGTCGCCGGGGCGCAGGGCGGTCAGGTGGCCGGAGCCGGTGCCCCGGTAGGTGCCCTTGCCGGAGCGGGCGGGGGCTTCCAGTAGGGAGACCATCAGGTCGGCATGGCGGGGGTCGGCGGCCGGGGACGAGGAGACCGAGTAGTGCCGGGGCTTCAGCGGGGTGAGGAGGTCCAGGAGGCGTGGCCAGTCGAGGGCGCCGCGCAGGGCAGGGTGGTCCTCGATGATCTCGACGAGGGTGCGGGGGTCGCCGCTCAGGGCGGCGAGGGCGGCCTTCTCGGGCGGGCAGGGGTTGGCGTCGGCGAGGAGGGCGAGCTGGTCGGCGCTCGGTCGTTCCTGCAACTCGACATGGTGGGTGAGGAGTTGGCGCGCGGTCAGGGGGCGGTCGACGGCGAGGCCGTCGCGGCGCGGGCGGGTGGCGCGGATGTCGAGGACGGTGTCGGGGTCGATACCGAGGGCGGTGGTCGCCCGGGTGACGAGTGCGGGGTCGTTGGCGGGGAGCACGGTGAGGTGGTCGGCAGTGCGGTAGGTGACGTCCTCGGGCAGGGCGATCCGCAGGAAGCGCTTGGTACGGCGGTAGCCCGGAGCGGTGAGGTCGTACGCCTCGGCGACCGTCATCGGGACGAGCCCGTGGCGCTCGGCGAGTGCGTCGAGGGGGCCGCCGGTCAGGGTGCGGACCTCGTACGCGGCGGTGGGCTCCGGCGTGGCGACGGCATCGGGGTCGCCGTAGCGCTCCAGCAGGGCGGTGCGCAGCCGGGCGGTGAACTCGCGGACCGTGCCGCCGAGGTCGCCGGAGGCGTCGGCGGCGGCCCGGTCGGCGAGGCGGCCGGCGCCGAGTTCGGCGAGCCGGGCGTCGAGGCGGGTCGGGAAGTGCTGGTAGGTGGCGGCCCAGTTGCGGTCGCCGACGCCGAGGACGGCGTAGGTCACTCCGGTGAGGTCGGGGCCGCCGTCGAGCCAGTCCGCGAAGGCGGTGGCGTCGTCGGTGGGGCGGCCGTTGTAGGAGGCGGCGGTGATGACGACGGGCCGGTCGGTGGGCAGGCCGCCGGCGTAGGCGTCCAGGGCCGCGACCTCGGTGGCGCAGCCGATGTCGCCCGCCTCGTCGGCGAGTTGGCCGGCGAAGCCCCGGCAGGTGCCGTAGTTGCTGCCGTGCAGGAGGAGGGCGCCGGTGCCGGGGCGGACCCGGGCCGGGAGTGCGGCCGTCTCCTGCGGGTCGGGGGCGGCCGTCGGCCGGGCGCCCGGCAGGGGCTGGTGGACGCGGTCGGCGGGGGTGCGCGGGGTGAGGGTCAGGGTGAAGCCCTCGGGCTTGAGGGTGAGGGTCTCCTTCACGGTGAGCGCGTAGTCGGCATGGTCGTGCGGCCGGTAGCGGTGCACCAGCATGGCCAGCAGCATGGTCGCCTCGTGGAGGGCGAACTGCCGCCCGATGCAGGCGCGTTCACCGGTGCCGAAGGGCTTGAAGGCGTGCACCGGGCGGGCCGCCTCGGCCTCCGGGGCGAACCGCGAGGGGTCGAACAGCTCGGGGTTGTCGCCCCAGACGGGCTGGCGGTGCAGCATCGGGGCGAGCACGGTGACGGCCTGTCCGGCCTTCAGCGGGATGCGGCCGCCGAGCAGGGTGTCCTCCAGGGCGTGCCGGCCGAAGGCGGCGGCGGTCGGCCACAGCCGCAGCGCCTCGTTGAGCACCTGCCGGGTGTAGGCCAGGCGGCCGACCTCGTCGTAGGTCGGCTCCGGGTCGGGCGTGTCGCCCCACAGCGCGTCGGCCTCGCGCTGCACCAGCTGGAGCGCGGTCGGGTGCTTGGCCAGGTAGTACAGGGCGAAGGACATCGCGCCGGAGGTGGTCTCGTGGCCCGCGATGAGGAAGGTGATGACCTGGTTGCGGATGTTGGCGCGGTCCAGGGTGGTGCCGTCCCCGGGGTGCCGGGCGGAGAGCATCAGGCCGAGGAGGTCCTCGGCCGTGCTCTGGTCGGTGCCGGTGCGGGCGGCGATGACGTCGTCGACGACCCGGGCGAGGTGGTCGGCGTCGTCCCGGAAGGCCGCGTCGGCCGCCGAGTGGTCGGCGCCGGGCCGGCGGGCCAGGCGGGTCATGCTCCACTCCAGGCAGCGGACCATGGACTCGACGAAGGGGTGGGGTTCGGCGCGTTCGAAGGAGCCGAAGTCGTAGCCGAAGCCGGCCAGGCCGATGGTGTCGAGGGTCATCCGGGTCATGTCGTCCGGGACGTCGACCGGGCGGCCGTCGCGGGCGGCCCGGTCCCAGGACTCGATGAGCCGGCGGGCGACCCTGACCATCACCGGGTGGTAGGTGCGCATCGAGCCGAGGGCGAAGGCGGGCATCAGGATGTCGTGCGCCTTGGCCCAGTTGGGCTCGTCGTTGTAGGCGGTGAACAGCCCGTCGGCGGCGAAGGCGCGGACGTTCTCCAGGGCCGGTCCGACGTGCTTGGCGAACCGCTGCTCGTCGGCGAGGTCGGCGACCAGGCCGGCGTCGGCGACGAACAGGGTGTCCCGCCCGTGCAGCCGCCGTACGAGGACCGGTCCGTGCTCCCGCATCAGGTCCATGACCTGCTGGACGGGGGTGCGGCCGGGGCCGGTGGCGGTGATGTCGACGACGGGGACGCCGGGCAGGGCGGGTGCGGGGTCGGGGTGCAGCGCGGTGGGGGGCATGGCGCGACAACTGCCTTTCGCGGTACGGAAAGTCCTGTGATCCAGCGTGGTCCGGCACGGGTGGGACGCGGTGCCGTCGCCCTACACGATCGTGCAGTCGAAAGTGCCCGTCGGCTCTTGCGCCGGGCCGGTGGAGTTGCCTCTGACCTGGCTGGTCGCCTTGGATGAGAGGGAAGGGAGCTGCGGTGGGCATGGAGGCGGGCGGGCTCGACGGCGTGGTGTGGCGCAACCGCGCCCTGACGCTGTTCGACCGGGTGGCGGTGCCGGTCGCGGTGTGCGACGTGTACGGGCTGGTGGTGCTGGCCAACCGGGCGATGGCCGCGGAGTGCGGTACGACACCGGGCCGGCTGCGCGGCCGGGACGTGCTGGAGCTGTTCCGCCCGCAGGAGGAGGCCCAGGTGGAGCGGATCGCCGAGGCGCTGCGGCTGCGGCACCGCTCGCGCTACCAGGTGTCGGTGCGGTGGCGGGCGCCCGGCGGGGCCGAGAAGTACGGGGAGCTGACGGCGGATCCGGTGAGCGAGGCGGTGGGCGAGACGCCGTCGCTGCTGGTGATGTTGCGGGTGGCCGGCGAGCGCGCGGCACCGCGGGCCGAGCCCGCGCGGGTCACCCCGGTCGAGGGACGGGTGCTGGCGCTGCTGGCCGGCGGTGCCACCACCGCGCGGGCCGCCCGCGAGCTGGGCCTGACCGGCGACGGTGTCACCTACCACCTGCGCCGCCTGTCGGCCCGCTGGGACGCGGCCAACCGCACCGAACTGGTCGCCCGCGCCTACGCCTTGGGCGTGCTCAGGCCAGGGGTCTGGCCGCCCGTCCCGGCCGAGTAGGCGGTACCCGCGCCGGCCGGTGCGCCGAAGCGGGCCAGGGTGTGCCAGACCATCTTGAGGTCCTGGATCCCGTACCGGCCGGTGCGGGCGGCGGCACCGATGATCCGGGGGTCGACGACGCCCGTCTCCGCGATCTCGGCGCCGAGTTCGGCGTACTCCGGGCCCCGGTAGCCGGCGTGCCGGCGCAGTTCGGGCACGGTGATCCGGTAGCCGGGGTGCCATTCGACCGGGAAGGGCAGCCGGCGGGCGGCCTCCGCCACGGGCGTGTCCCGGTAGCAGGCGTCCAGCACCAGGGCCTCGACGTCCCGGTCGAGCCGTACCCCGCCGTGCACCTGTGCCTCGATGTAGTCGTTGAGGGCGTCCCGCTCGTCGGCCGCGGCCAGGGCGAGCACACGGGTGCCTGCGGCCACGCCGAAGTCCGTCGGCTCGGCCGCGCTGTCCGGGTAGCAGAAGGTGGCGCGGCGGAGTGCGGGTCCGGTCAGGCGGAGGTGCGAGGAACCGAACCGGGGAGCCGCGCCGACCGCCTGGCGGCGGAAGTCGAGTGCTCCGTACACCGGCCGCTCGGCCGGGTGGGCGTCGTCGTAGGCGCCGCCGAAGATGCGGCTCTCCCAGCGCCACCGGTCGCCGCCGGGGTGCGCGGTGAGCCCGCCGTTGCTGGTGCCGGTGACGAACTGGGAGTGGTAGGCGCCGTCCCGGGCCAGCGCCTCCAGGATCGGCAGACCGGCCGAGAGCCGGTCGGGGTGGAAGTTCAGGGTGATGCGCAGGGCGGGGTCGAGGGGCGGTCCCGAGGACAGCGCGGCCACATGGCGCAGCGCCGCGGCGGCCCGTGCCGTGCCGGCGTCCGCGATGTCCATCGGCTTCCCCCTGCGCCGTCGGACGGCGGCCCGTCCGATGTGGCCGGACCGATGTGGCCGGACCGATGTGGCCGGACCGATGTGGCCGGACCGATGTGGCCGGACCGATGTGGCCGGACCGATGTGGCCGGACCGATGTGGCCG
>NZ_JBIBHY010000002.1:0-67141 GCF_042957285.1 Streptomyces sp. NPDC008092 | reverse complement strand
CGGACCGATGCCGGCCGACCCTAGCCGATCACCGCCGGCCCGGTCGCGGCCGTTTCGCCGTGGGGGTCAGCTCGTCGCGGCGATGAGCACCCCGAAACCCAGGAAGACCAGCGCGCCGAACGTCAGGAACACCACCGGACCGACGACGTGCCGCCACATGCGTACCCGGGCGACCTGCGGGTTCTGGGCCAGGTAGACGACCTCCACCTGGCGTCCCGTCGCCAGCCCCATGCCGGTGCCCTGCGCCCGCGGCGAGAACTCCACCCGGTAGCCGAGGCGGTCCGTGAAGGCGATGACCGGGACCCACTTCGGCCCGTCGCTGTCCGTGGTGCGCACGTTGTCCACGACGAGCCCCCAGGTGTGCACCCCGTGCCGCCGCAGACGGTGGACCACGCGGCCCTCGTGGACCGCGGCCACGAGCAGCCCCAGACCGGCCACCGCGCACAGCACCGCGCCGATGTTCAATGCCTCAACCCTTCCGCCCCGCCCGACCGTTCAGCACCTCGGACGCAGAAGACGCGTCGGCCCGGCGTTCGGTTTCCGGGGCGCGGGTACCGGGCCGGAAACCCTCCGTAATCGGCTCTGGTCAAGCAGCCACCGGCGCGCGAGGATCTGCGGAGAACACGTTCGCCGTGACGCACGAGTGGGAACAGGCCAAGGGATGCACAACGTACGGAAGTGGGCCGAGGGGCTGTCCCGACTCCTGCGGCGGCACCGGGACCCGGTGGTCGTCCAGACGCTGCGGTCGGCCACCGCGGCCACGATCGCCTACGTCGTCGCACTCCACCTGAGCCCCGAACCGGCACCGCTGACCGCCCCGCTGACCGCGCTGCTGGTCGTCCAGGTGACCCTGTACGCCACGCTGACCAACGGTTTCCGCCGGGTCAACTCGGTGGTGGCCGGGGTGCTGGTCGCCATCGCCTTCAGCCAGCTGGTGGGGCTGACCTGGTGGAGCCTGGCCCTGCTGATCGTGGCGTCACTGGCGGTGGGGCACCTGGTGCGCGTCGACGAGTACATCCCCGAGGTGGCGATCAGCGCCATGCTGGTGCTCGGGGTCACCACGATCAGCAGTACCGCGTGGGCGCGGATCGTGGAGACCCTGATCGGCGCCGTCGTCGGCATGGGCTGCAACCTCCTGCTCCCGCCCCCGGTGTGGGTGGACGAGGCCGGCGAGTCGATCGAGGGCCTGGCCCGCCGGCTGCGCCAGCTGATGCTGCGGATGGGTGAGGAGGCGGCGGAGATCATGCCCTGGCAGCAGGCCGCCGCCCGGCTGCACGAGGCCCGTCGCCTGGACCATGCCATCGTCGAGGTGGACGCGGCGCTGCGGCAGGCGGAGGACAGTCTGCGGCTCAATCCGCGGGTCAGGGAGGGCCTGCTGCACCGGGTGGTGCTGCGCACCGGCCTGGACACGCTGGAGATCTGCACGGTCGTGCTGCGCGTGCTGGCCCGCACCTTCACCGACCTGGCCAAGGCCCGCGAGCCCGAACCGCTCTTCGCGTCGGACGCCGGTGCGGCCGTCGAGCAGCTGCTCTCCCAGATCGCCGACGCCGTGGTCAGCTTCGCGGTGCTGGTGACCACCAGCATCAGCGAGAACGCCGAGTCGGCCGAGGCCCGGCTCGCCGCCGAGCTGCACACCGCGTCCGGCACCCGCGACAAGCTCGCCGACCTGCTCCAGGAGGAGATCCGCCGCGACGACCGGAACTGGCAGCTGCTCGGCGCCGTCCTGACCGAGGTAAACCGGCTCCTCGACGAGCTGGACACCGAGCACCGCACCCGCCGGCTGCTGGAGGAACTGGACCGGGTCTCCGGCGAGCAGCGCGCCAGGCGGCCGCGGCTGACCTGGCTGCGGGAGCGGGTGGGCGTACCGGAGCTGCTGCGGCGGAACCGGGCCGGTGGTGCGGCGCGTTCTCCCTCCAGGACGGGGAAGGGGGCACGCCGATGACGGACACGGCGGTACGGATCGACGGGAACACACTGCGGCTGCCGGGCGGGGTGGCGGTGCGGTTCGTGCGCACGCTGCGGCTGCCGGAGACGGGCACGCATCCGCTGCCGCCGGGGCTGGGTGACTTCCCGGTCCGGCGGGTGGGCGACTACCCGGAGACGGCTCCGGCCGAGTGGCGGGCGCGGGGCAGGGTGATGCTGCCGGTGTACCTGCGCGAGGCGATGTGGCTGAGCTTCGCGGGCACGACGGAACCGGCCGCGCTCCAGGTCGGCGTGGGCAAGGTGTGCGCGGTGTCCGGCGAGCCGTGGCGCGACCGGCTGTCCCGGAAGCCGCAGAACTATCTGGTCCTGCCGCGCCAGCCGTGGCTGGACGGGATCAACTCCGGAAAGGGCACGGTGCGCCAGTTCGTGGCGGTGCCGCTCGGGCTGGGCGCGACGGTGGAGGGGCAGGTCACCGGTGAGGAGGTGTGGGGCGGGGTGCAGCTGCAGTCCTTCACCCTCCGGGACGGCCCGCTCGCCGAGTGGCGGCGCCAGGAGCGGCTGCGGCAGGAACGGCTGCGGCGGGAGCGCATGCGCGGGCCGGCCGGCGGCGTCGGCGCGGCCCTGCCGATGATGTCCGCCCTCCCCGCCCCCGCCCCGGGCGCGGCCCCGGCCGCCAGGTCGGCCGGGATGGGCCTCGGGGTCGGCGGCTCGATGCGCCAGGAGGTGTACGAGGACGACCGGCCGCTCGGGGACTGGGCCGAGACGCCGGCCGGGCGCGTCTTCGTGCACCTGGTCACGCCCCCGCAGTGGCACCGCATCACGGGCGAGGCGCCCCCGCCGTCGCCGGTGGACCGGGCGGCGTACACCCGCGCGGGGCTGCCCTGGTACGACTACTACGACCAGGACGCCCGGGATCTCGCCCCCACGGACGCCCTGGAGGCGGTCAAGCCGGTCGGCGACTGGCTCGGCGACGATCTGGAGCCCTGGCAGCAGCCGGCCCAGGGGCAGGTGATGCCTCTGAAGGACGCACCGGGCAAGCCGGTGGAGGACGGCGACTGGTGACACCGTTGCACTGGATGCAACGGCTGTTGCCTTTCTTGCGCTGCCCCCGTGGTCCACGTCAAGGTGTGTCAGGTCCGGGGTGACTCACGACCTGAGGTGCGTGGCATGGGCAGTGGTACGGAAGGGACGCGCGGCGGCTGGAGCAGGCGCCGGTTCGTCGGCGCGCTGGCGGGCACGGCCGCGGTGGTCGCGGTCCCGGCGCCCGCGGCACCGCCCGTGGAGCGGCCGCACCGGGCGGCGCGCCCGGCGGCCGTCACCCCGGCGCAGACACCCCCGGCGTCCCGCCCGCTCTACCTCGGCACCTACACCTCGGTGGACGGCGGCGGCACCGGCATCGGCATCGTCGCCTACGATCCGGCGACCGGGGCGATCACCGGCGCCGGCACGCTCACGGGGGTCGCCGACCCGTCGTACCTCGCGGTCCACCCGGACGGCCGCACGCTCTACGCGGTGAACGAGCGTACGGACGGAAGCGTGACCGCCGTACGCCTGGCGGACCGGAAGATCCTGGGCAGCCGGAGCACGGGCGGAGCGGGCTCCTGTCACCTCTCGGTCCATCCCACCGGCCGCTGGCTGCTGAGCGCCGACTACACCTCGGGCAGCGTGGCCGTGCACCCGATCGACGCCTCGGGCGCCCTCGGCGAGCGCACGGCCCTGGTCGCGCACTCCAGTCCGGCCCCCGGGCCCGGTCAACAGGGGCCGCACGCGCACCAGTTCATCACCAGCCCGGACGGCGGCCACGTCCTCGCCGTGGACCTGGGCACCGACACGGTCTACAGCTACCGTCTCGACCCCGCACGGGGCACGCTCACCGAGGTGGCCCAGGCGCACACGAAGCCGGGGGCGGGACCGCGCCACCTGACCTTCCATCCGGGCGGACGGTACGCGTACCTGGCCGACGAGGTGGGCGACACGGTCGCCGTCTGCGGCTACGACCCGGCCACCGGCCGGCTGACGATCGGCGCGCCGCAGTCCTCCGGCAGTGCCGCAGGCACCACCAACTACCCGGCCCAGTTCCTCGTCACCGCGGACGGCGGCTACGCCTATCTGGCCAACCGGGGCGCCAACACGCTCGCCAGGTACGCGGTCGAGGCCGCCGGGGCCCGGCTGCGGCTGCTGGACACGGTGCCGGTGCACGGGGACTTCCCGCGGCAGATCGCCTTCTCCCCCGACGGCCGGCTGCTGTTCGCGGCCAGCCAGCGGTCCGGCACCGTGAGCGTCTTCACCGTCGACCCCGACACCGGTGAACTCCGGCTCGCGGGCGAGCCGTTCGCGTCACCGGTCGCCGTCTGCGCGCTGCCGCTGTAGCGTCCGCGGGCAGGAGGCGGCCGCGCTCGCCTGGGCCAGCAGGACGTGCATGCGCTCGGTGAGCTGGGAGATGTCGTCGGCCGGCGCGTGGAAGGCGAGCCGTACGTCGCCGTGCGCGCGGGTGCGCTCGATGCGCAGGGTCAGTCCGTGCCGGTCCACGGCGAGCGGCTGCACGCGGGTCGCGGCGTGCAGGCTCTCGGGCTCGACGAGCCGGGTGAGCCGCTCGACGGCGTCCGGGTGGGAGTCGGCGAGGTGGGTGAGCAGTTTGGCCTCGGCGCCGGCCAGCGGGTCCGGGCGGGCGGCGGCGAACTCGTCGAGGTCGACGACCACCGCGCCGGAGGGCCTGCGCAGCACCACCCGGGTGGGGTGGAAGACGAGGTGTTCGTCGACGGGGGCGAACCAGCCGGCCATCCAGAGCCGGGCCCGGATCCGGCCCCGCACCGGGACGGGCGCCACGTCGGCGAACTCCAGCACCGCGGCCGGTTCGCCGCGCGGGGCGCAGATCGCGGCCGTCAGCAGCGCGCTGTCCTCGGGCACGTGCAGCAGTACCCGGCCGTCGTCGGCGACGGCGTGCGCGCCGACGTACTCCTCGCGTCCGCCGTCCGCGGTCACCATGCACGACCACGCGACGGCCAGCAGGGACCGGGCCTGCTCCGCCGCACCGGGTCCGGCCGCCCAGGCTGCCTGTTCGTCACCCATCCCGCATCCTCCTTAGGTAAGGCTCACCTAACTTATCGAAGATCGGGGTGTACGCCAAGCACGGAGCGCATCGCACAGGTGAAGGACAGGGAGGGGAAGGGAGCGGGGGAGGGGAAGGGAAGGGAGCCGGGGCAGTCAGGAGATGACGCCCAGCAGGGCCCGCGCGCACAGGTCCCGCACCTGTTCCCGGGTCAGTTCCTCGGTGCGCAGCCACTCCAGGCAGACGTGGGTGGTGAAGGCGAGCCAGCCGCGCACCGCGAGCCGGGTGTCGGGGCGCCGGTCGAGGGCGGGTCCGAACTCGGGGTCGGCGGCGAGGGCGGCGAGGATCTGGCGCTCCTGGGCGGCCTGGGCCTGCCGGTAGACGCGGCGCACGGCCTGGTCGCCGGAGGCCTCCGCGCGATGGAAGGCGCGGAAGCCGTGCGCATGGGTCTGGACGTAGTCGAGGTAGACGTCGAGGCCCGCGGTGAGCTGGTCACGGGCGGACACGCCCGGCTCGGCCGCCGTCATCCGCAGCATCCGCTCGCTCTCGCGCGCCACCACCGCCGCGAAGAAATCACGTTTCGTCGGAAAATAGTGGTACAGCAGACCTCGGGAGACCCCCGCGATCTCGGCGACCTGCTCGATCCACACGTCGTCGTACGGGCTCTCCGAGAAGAGCCTGGCCCCGACCGAGAGGAGCTGCTCACGGCGGGCCGCGGTGCTGAGTCTGCGGCGGCTGCGCTCACCCTGCTCCGGAACCATGTCCGCACCTTACTTGACGCGGGTTCAACAACGGGACGAGACTGACACCGCCTATTGAACCCACGTACAACGAGATCGACGTGCCGCAGCACCGAGGGAGATCGCGTCATGGCGGAGACGGCCGCGCAGCCGGGGACCGGGACGGACGGCCCGCTGCCGAAGGGGTTCCGGGGCGCCGAGCAGGGCTGGCCCGAACTGCACCGCATCCCGCACCCGCCGCGCCGCCTGCCGCTCCTCGGCGACGTCCTGGGCGTGAACCGGCGCACCCCGCTGCAGGACTCGATGCGGATCGGCGGGCAGCTGGGCCCGGTCTTCCGGCGCAAGGCGTTCGGCAACGAGTTCGTGTTCGTGTGGGGCGCCGAACCGGCCACCGACATGGCCGACGAGTCGCGGTTCGCCAAGCACGTGGGGCTCGGGGTGGCCAATCTCCGCCCGGTCGCCGGGGACGGCCTGTTCACGGCCTACAACCACGAGCCGAACTGGCAGCTGGCGCACGACGTGCTGGCCCCGGGCTTCAGCCGGGAGGCCATGGAGGGCTACCACGCGATGATGCTGGCGGTCGCCGGGCGGCTGACCGACCACTGGGACCGCGAGCTGGCCGCCGGCCGCTGGGTGGACGTACCCGGCGACATGACCAAGCTGACCCTGGAGACGATCGCCCGCACCGGCTTCGGGCACGACTTCGGCTCGTTCGAGCGGGACCGCCCGCACCCCTTCGTCACCGCGATGATCGGCACGCTCACCTACGCGCAGCGCCTGAACAGCGTGCCCGGGCCGCTGGCCCCGCTGATGCTGCGGCAGGCCGCCCGGCGCAACGCGGCCGACATCGACTTCCTCAACCGCACGGTCGACGACCTCGTCGCCGAGCGGCGCAGGACCGGCCGCGGCGAGGGCGACCTGCTCGACCGGATGCTGGACACGGCCCACCCGGAGACCGGCGAGCGGCTCTCCGCCGAGAACGTACGACGGCAGGTGATCACCTTCCTGGTGGCCGGCCACGAGACCACCTCGGGCGCGCTCTCCTTCGCCCTGCACTACCTCGCCCTGCACCCGGAGATCGCCGCCCGGGCGGCCGCCGAGGTGGACCGCGTATGGGGCGACACGCCCGCGCCGGGCTACGACCAGGTGGCCAGACTCCGTTACGTGCGCCGGATCCTCGACGAGTCGCTGCGGCTGTGGCCGACGGCTCCCGCCTTCGCCCGCGAGGCCCGCCGGGACACCGTGCTGGCCGGCGGGCACCCGATGCGCCGGGGCGCCTGGGCGCTGGTCCTGACGCCGATGCTGCACCGGGACCCCGCGGTGTGGGGCCCGGACGCCGAGAGCTTCGACCCGGACCGGTTCGAGGCGAAGGCGGCCCGCGGCCGCGCCCCGCACACCTTCAAACCCTTCGGCACGGGCGCGCGCGCCTGTATCGGCCGCCAGTTCGCGCTGCACGAGGCCACCCTGGTCCTCGGCCTGCTGCTGCGCCGCTACGGCCTCGGCGCCGACCCGGACTACCGGCTGCGGGTGACCGAGCGGCTGACGCTGATGCCGGACGGCCTGCGGCTGCGCCTTGAGCGGCGCACCCCCGCCCCGGCGCCGGTGACCGTGCCGGACGCACCCGGGTCAGAGAACGGCGACGGCTGTCCAGTGCACGGGGCGGGTGACTGACCCCGGCAGCCGTGTCCCCGCGTTGCCCCGCGCCGCGTCGAGCTGGGGCTGGGTCAGGAAGAGGGCGCCCGTGAGGTCCGCGTCGCGGAGGTCGGCGTCCCTGAGGTCGGCGCCGATCAGGTCGGCGTCCCGCAGATCGGCCCCGGTGAGGTCGGCGGCGATGAGGTAGGCGCCGCGCAGGCTCGCCCCGCGCAGGTCGGCGCCCCGGAGCCGGGCGCCCATCAGGTCGGCGCCCCGCCGGTCCTTCTTCCGGCCGCGCACCCCCGCCCGGACCAGCTCGCTGGTCCGCAGCAGCAGCACGTTGACCTCCTGCCGGTGGGCGGCGACGTCCAGGGCGGCCAGCTCTTCGGGCGTACCGAGACTCAGCTGCTCGGTCTTGCGCAGCGCCGCGCGCAGCTCGTCGTGGACGGGGCGGGCGGCGGCCAGGCCGAGGGCCTCCGTCAGATACCGGAGCAGTTCGTGCAGCTGCCGTACGACCGGGAACGCGTCGAACATCCGGCGGGCTTCCTCGGCGGACCCGCCGCGCCAGTCCCGGCCGCCGAAGGTGACCTGGGAGACCTTCTGCCCGGCGCCGAAGCAGTCGTAGACCGTACAGCCGCTGAACCCCTGCTGCCGCAGTTCGGCGTGGATGCCGCAGCGGTGGTCGCCGCCGAGGTTGCGGCAGGGCTTTCCGGCGGGCTTGTCGACCGCGAAGTCCGCGGACGCGGCGAACGGCAGGGCGACACAGCAGAGCCCGAAACAGCGGGCGCAGTCCCCGCGCAGCCGAGCCTGTTCGGATATGTGTTCTGGCACCCGGTCAGCCTACTGACCGGCGAGGACGCCCTCGTCCGAATTTCTCAGCCGGGCCGCGTCCGCTCCCGGCGGCCGGCCGAACTGCCGCCGGTACTCGCGGCTGAACTGGGAGGCGCTGTCGTAGCCGACCGCGTACCCCACGTCGGACACGTCTTCGGTGCTGCTCATCAGGCGCAGCCGGGCCTCCTGGAGCCGGATGTGCTTCTGGTACTGGATCGGGGTCATCGCGGTGACCGCGCGGAAGTGCCGGTGGAACGGGGAGGCGCTCATCCCGGAGAGCCGGGCCAGGTCCTCGACACGCAGGGTGTCGGTGTAGTGCTCGCGGATGTGGCGGACGGCCCGCCCGATCTGGGTGAGCCTGCTGTCGGCGAGCCCGATCTGCCGGACCAGCGTGCTCTGCTCCCCGGTGACCAGCCGCCACAGGATCTCCCGCTCGATCATCGGGGCGAGCACCGGGATGTCGGCGGGCCGGTCGAGCAGCCGGACCATCCGGCAGGCGGCGTCGACCAGGTCGGCGGGCGCCTCGCCGACCGCGAGCGCGGGCAGATCGGTACGGCGGCGCACCCCGCCCGCGTGCGGGTCGGTGCCGGTCTCCAGGAGCAGGGCGGCGATGCGCGCGGGCCGCAGCCGGAAGCCGAACCCCAGGAACGGCGTCTCGCGACTGGCCCGGGTGCACTGACCGCTGACCGGCAGGTCGACCGAGACGACCAGGTACTGGCCCGCCTCGTAGTCGTAGATCCGGCCGCCCAGCGTCAGCCGTTTGGCGCCCTGGGCGACCAGGGCGAGGACGGGGTCCACGATGCCCGAGCGCGGCCCGGTGGGCCGTTCGGCGCGGGTCAGCATCAGGCCGTCGACCGCGGGGACCGCGTCGGCGTCGCGCGGGGCGTGCCGGTCGATCAGGGCGCACAGTTCGTCGAGGGACACGCCCCCGATTCAAACGCGGGCCGGGGGACGGCCGCAACGCCCTCCCCCCTCTCCCCCACCCGGAAACCCGGCAGCTCGGAAACCCGGCAGGATCGTGCAAGCCACCGGTGTGATCGCCCTAACGTTCCCGCAGCTCAGCCTGGTTTGCTCGAAGAGTCGTATTCCCCACGCATCTTCCACGGAGCATTTCATGGCACTCGACTCGTACGTCGGTCTCGGCCGGTCCGGCCTCAAGGTGAGCCCCTTCTGCCTCGGCGCGATGAACTTCGGCGAGGACGGCGGCTTCGGCTGCTCGGTCGAGGAGTCGGAGAAGATCCTCCAGACCTATCTCGACCTCGGCGGCAACTTCGTCGACACCGCGAACTTCTACACCAACGGCCACTCCGAGGCGATCCTCGGCGACTTCCTGGCCGCCCGCCCCGGCCGCCGCGACCGCCTGGTGCTGGCCACCAAGTTCTTCGGCAACCTGCACCTGGGCGACCCCAACGGCGGCGGCGCCGGCCGCAAGGCGATCGTCGCCCAGCTGGAGGACTCGCTGCGCCGGCTGCGCACCGACTACGTCGACCTGTACTGGCTGCACAACCACGACCGCTCCACCCCGGTCGAAGAGACCCTGCGGACGCTCGACGACCTGGTGACGGCCGGCAAGATCCGCTACGTGGGCTTCTCCGACACCCCGGCCTGGTTCACCGCCAAGGCCCACACCACGGCGCTGCTGCGCGGCTGGACGCCGGTGACGGCGCTGCAGATGGAGTACTCGCTGCTGGAGCGCACCATCGAGGGCGAGCTGATCCCGCTCGCACAGGACGCCGGGATGGGGATGCTGCCCTGGTCCCCGCTCAAGAGCGGCTTCCTCTCCGGGAAGTACCGCAGGGACCGGTCCGCACCGGCCGAGGCGAAGCGGTCGGCCGTCCTCGGGCAGCCGACCGAGGAGCAGTTCACCGTGATCGAGACGCTCGCCGCCGTCGCCGAGGAGACCGGCGCGAGCCCGGCCGCCGTGGCCCTGTCCTGGGTGCAGAACCGCCCCGGCGTCACCTCCACCCTGATCGGCCCGCGCACCCACGCCCACCTGGAGGCCAATGTCGCGGCCCTCGACGTCCGCCTGACACCGGCGCAGACGGCCCGCCTCGACGAGGTGTCCGCCCCGGCACTCGGCTTCCCCCACGACCTCAACCACAGCGTCGGCGCCATGCTCAAGTACGCGGGCGCCACGGTCGACGGGGTGCCGAGCGCGGTGTATCCGCCGCTGCTGGCGAGCACCGCCCGCTACTGATCGGGAGCCGGCCGCGGAACGAGAACTCACGGACCGTGAGCCCCCGCAGGCCCCCGGCCGCCGCCGTCTGAGTGTCCGTCAGTCCTCGTCCCCGGTGAAGTCCAGGCGGTCGAGCCGCTCGGGGTCGGCCAGGATGTACATCTCGGTGATCCGGCCGTCCACGACGGTGACCGCCATGACGGAGAGCGGGCGTCCCCCGGGCGCGGTGACCATGCCGACGGTGCCGTTGACCAGCGCGAGCTGCGCCGCGTCCGCGAACTGCCGGAAGGTGAGCGCCTGTTCGGCCACCGACCGCGCCCCGCGCACCACCTTGGACGCGGCTGCCCCGCGCACCACCTTGGACGCGGCTGCCCCGCGCACCAGCGCGCCCGAGTCGACGCGCAGCACCACGTCCGGGTGGAGCAGCGCGACCAGTGCCTCGAAGTCGCCGCCCCGGGAGGCGGCCAGGAACGCGTCGAGGACCTGGCGCTGCCTGCCCAGGTCCGGGTCGGCCGACGGGGAGGCCCCCTGGATCCGGCGGCGGGCCCGGCTGGCCAGCTGGCGGGTGGCCGCCGAACTGCGTTCCACGACGGGCGCGATGTCGTCGAAGGGCACCGCGAACAGGTCGTGCAGGACGAACGCCAGCCGCTCGGCGGGCTCCAGCGTGTCCAGGACGACGAGGAGGGCGAGCCCGACGGAGTCCGCCGCCAGCACCTCCTGTTCGGGGTCGATGCCCGACAGCGGCCTGATCAGCAGGTCCGGGACGAAGGTCTCGTCGATCGGCTGCTCGCGGCGCGCCGTACGGGAGCGCAGCATGTCGAGGCAGACCCGGCCGACCACCGTGGTCAGCCAGCCGCCCAGGTTCCTGATCTCGTCCGCACCGGTGCGCCCGAGCCTGAGCCAGGCCTCCTGGACGGCGTCGTCGGCCTCGGCGAGGGAGCCGAGCATCCGGTAGGCCACCGCGCGCAGCCGACCGCGGTGTTCCTGGAAGCGGACGGCCAGCAGTTCCGTGTCCATGGTCATGACGTTCGTGTCCCCCGTTCGTCCACGACCGCAGACTATGCGGGCCCGACGCACCCGCAACCGGTTTTACCGGCGGCGGTCACACCTCGTCGCGGGCGAGCGCGAGGAGCCGGTCCAGGACCCGGGGGGCGCCTACGCGCAGTCCGTCGTGCTCGAACTCGTCGGTGACCCAGGTGCGCAGGCCCCGGACGGCCCGGGCGGTCGCCAGCGAGTGCCCGGCGTCGACGTACATGTCGTCGTGGTAGACGGCGGCGGCGACCGGGACCTCGTTGGCGGCCAGGCGGGCCGGGTCGTACAGCGGCTGCCAGTCGGTGCGGGCTGCGAGCAGGTCGGCCGCCGCCTTCAGGGGCCGCAGGGCCGGGTCGGTCTCGAACATCCAGGGGTGCACGGTCTCCCCGGTGAACAGCACCGGGGCGTCGCCCGCGAGCGCCTTGGCCGCGTCGAACTGCGGGAACTCGGCACGGACCCGCTCGGCCGCCCAGGCGGTGGGGCGGGCGTCCTGGCCGTAGACCGGCTCGTGGACCAGGGCGTACAGCGGGTTGCTCGCGTACGACAGCAGGCCCTGGACCTGCTCCTGGAAGGCGTCGGAGAGTTCAAGGCCGGCCGGGGTGCGGACGAACGCGTCCTCCAGGAGGAAGTGCAGGCGGTGGCTGCCGTCGCCGGTGCCCAGCATCAGGCCGAGGGACTGGAAGGCCTCCACGGTGAGCCGGTAGCCGTTCGGCAGCAGGGTCTCGTGCTCCAGGAGGTGCTCGGCGATCCGGCGGGTCCGCTCGACGTCCTGCGGGTAGCGGTCGTAGTGCGCGGCGACCTTGCGCTCGATACGCGGGTAGGCGGCGCGGTAGACGTCGTCGGCGTGCGCGTCCAGGGAGGGCAGGCCGCCGGTGATCACGGAGGTCTTCAGGCCCTCGGGGAAGAACGACAGGTACGTCACCGTGCAGAAGCCGCCGAAGCTCTGGCCGAGGGTCGTCCAGGGGGCGCCGCCGGTGACCTGCGGGCGGATCGCCTCGCAGTCCCGGACGATCGAGTCGGCGCGGAAGCGGGCCAGATGGTCCGCCTGGGCGGCCGGGCCGCCGCGCAGCGGGAGGGTCTGCCGGCTGACGGGGGTGGAGCGGCCGGTGCCGCGCTGGTCGAGAAGGAGGACGCGGTAGTCCTGCAGGGCCCGGTCGAGCCAGGCCTGCCGCCCGACGAAACGATTCGCTCCGAATCCGGGACCACCCTGCAGATACAGCAGCCAGGGCAGCTCCCGGTCCGCCTTGTCGCTCGCGACCGCCTCCCGGGCGTACAGCTCGATGGTCTCGCCGTCCGGGTCCGCGTGGTCGAGGGGGACGGTGAAGTGGCGGTCGGTGAGGACGACGCCGGGCTGGCGGTAGCTGAGGCTCAACGGTTCTCCCGGGACGGACGGATGGTCGCGTCCCAGTTCAGCACATGTCCCCGGCGGATCCGCCCCCGGGATCATGAAATCGTTACTGAATAACCGATCAGCGGGTGGCGAGGCTGGAGCGCCGCACCACCAGCTCCGGCTGGAGCACCACCCGGCGGTGCTCGTGCGCCGCGGGTCCGTCCCGTTCCTCGGTCTCCTCCAGGAGGAGGTCCGCGGCCATGGCCCCCATGGTCACGGCGGGCTGGCGGACCGAGGTCAGCGGCACGGCGGCCGCGGCGGCGAACTCGATGTCGTCGTAGCCGACGATCGCGAGGTCGTCCGGGACGACCACCCCGGCCGCGTACATGGCCTGCAGGACCCCGAGGGCGAGGAGGTCGTTGGCGCAGAACACGGCGGTGGGCCGGTCGGCGAGGCCGAGCAGGCGGGCGCCCGCGTCCCGCCCGGCGGCCACGTCGAGCCGTTCGGTCGGCAGCTCGCGCAGCGCGTCGGGGCCGAGCCCCGCCTCGGCAAGGGCGTTCAGGGCGCCCGTGCGGCGGTCGCGGACCTGGTTGAAGCCGGGCGGCCCGCTGACGTACGCGATGGACCGGTGCCCGGCATCGACGAGGTGGCGCACGGCCAGCGCGCCGCCCGCCACGTCGTCCACGCTGACCGAGCACTCGGTGGTGCCCTCGGCGACCCGGTCGACCAGCACGAAGGGGATGCCGTGCCGACGGAAGGTCTCGATGTTGCGGCCGGTGGCGTCCGCCGGGGTGAGCAGGACGCCGCGCACCCGCTGCTCGGCGAAGAGCGAGAGGTACTCGGCCTCCTCGCCGGCGTTCTGCGCACTGTTGCAGACCATCACGCCGAGCCCGGCGTCCCGGGCCGCCCGCTCGGCGCCCCGGGCCACGTCCACGAAGAAGGGGTTGCCCATGTCGAGGACGAGCAGGCCCATGATCCTGCTACGGCCCGCGCGCAGCTGGCGTGCCGACTCGCTGCGGACGTAGCCGAGCCGGTCGATCGCCGACTGCACCCGCGCCCGGGTCTCGCCGGCGACGGTGTCAGGGCGGTTGATGACGTTCGAGACCGTGCCCACCGAGACTCCGGCGGCGCGGGCGACGTCCTTGATACCCACCGACTGGGCCATCGGTCGAGACCTCCAGGAAACATGGACGGCGCCTTCACCACGCGGAAGGGCACATCCGGAAGGGCTTCACATTACGACATGACTCGCACACCGGTCCGGGTCAGGCGGGCAGGGCGAAGTCGACGACATGGAGCGCGGAGGGTGTCGTGCCGCTCGACGTCTCCTGGTACATGAACGACAGCACGCCGTCCGCCCTGACACGCAGCTCGTCGATCACGACCTCGCCGAAGGCGTTCAGGTCGCTGCCGTCGTACAGCAGCGCCCAGTCGGAGTAGCCGGAGGCCTTGGACGCGCCGGCGATCCGGCCGCGGGGGAAGACGGCGTAGGCGTTGTCGTACCTGTCCAGGACCAGCTTGGTGCGCTGGGTGGAGTTCAGGGCGACCGGGATCTCGGTCTTCTGCCAGGTGCCGGAGGAGTTCTTGCGCAGGTGGAAGGCGCGGCCGTGCGCGGTGCGGTCGGCGACGTAGTCGGTGGTGCACTGGCCGAAGCGGCCGGGGACGTAGCTGATGACCGCGTGCGGGAGGCCGGTGGAGTCGGTCCACTGGCTCTCCTGGTTCATCAGGGAGTGGTCGGGGTTGAGGGCGTCGACGACCAGCCCGGAGTCGGTGACGGCGACGGTGTCCGAGCTGCCGGTGGTGGCGACCAGGGCGCCGGCGTCGTTGCGCCAGGTCCGGCCGCGGTCCGTGGAGTAGACGTAGCCGGTGTCGTGGTTGGTGATGCCGCCGCTGTTGCACATCACGGCGGCGCTCTGCTCGCGCCAGGTGAAGAAGGAGTGCAGCCGCCCGTTGACGTCGTAGTCGATGCCGTGCAGGTACATGTTGCGGGCGGTCGACGAACCGTGCTCGCTGGTGTACGTCCCGGTGGAGCTGCTCCACTCCCCGAGCGCGGTCCAGCCCGAACCGTCGTACTCCGCAAGGGCGTTGCGGCCGTTCCCGGAGATCCCCACCCGGTAGCTGAGCTGGAGCCTCCCCTCGGGCGTGGAGACGAACTGCGGATAGGTGAACTGCGAGGTGAGCGAGACTCCGTCCAGAGACATCTGTACGGCACCGAAGACGGCTGAGGTCCAGGCGGTGGAGCCGGGGTTGTCGAGCAGTCCGGCCACCGACTTCACGTAGAAGAAGCCGTCGCTGTGCGAGTCCATGTTGATGTGCAGCCGGCCGTCGGTCTTCGACACGCCCATGGAGATCACGTTGTGCGAGTCGCTGGACTTGAGCTGGTGGGCGAGGGTGACGGTCGACCACGACGACCCGCCCAGCACCCGGCGTCCGATCACCGCGGAGCCGGTCGAGGTGTACCAGCCGGCGTACTGGTAGCCGTTGTACGTGAACAGGCCGTTCTTCTGGAAAGAGTTGTTGTTGACCAGGCCGTCGTAGGAGACGAAGAAGACGGCCTGGGAGTCCAGTTGGGTGCTCTGCTGCTTGTTCACCGACGGTCCTGGGTCGGCCGCGCGGGCGGTGCCGGCGGCGAGTGCGGGGGTGGCCACGGCTCCGACGAGGGCGGCACCCAGCACGGTACGTCTCTTCACGAGCGGCTCCTGGAAGGGGGGACGGGTCAGGCGAGGTGGAACACCTCGGTGAGCGGTTTCATCGCCTCGTCGGGACGGGCGCCGTCGAGGGCCTCGAAGAAGGGGCCCATCTCGGTCTGCCAGCGGGAGTTGACCTCGGTGGCCTCCATGCCGGCGCGGGCCGCCGCGAAGTCCTCGGTCTCCAGGTAGCCGACCAGCAGGCCGTCGTCGCGCAGGAAGAGCGAGTAGTTGTGCCAGCCGGTGGCGGAGAGCGCCGCGCGCATCTCCGGCCACACGGCGGCGTGGCGTTCGCGGTACTCGGCGAGCCGGTCCTGCCGGACCTTGAGGAGGAAACAGACGCGCTGCATGAAGTACCGCTCCCGCTCTAGAAGTTGAACTGGTCGATGTTCTTCGCGTCGAACACGGTCGGCTTGCCGAGGTTGATCACGCCGTCCTTGCCGATGGTGTAGGTCGTGTCGCCGGCCTTGAAGGTCTCGCCCTCCTTGCCGGTGATCTGCCCGGAGACGAGCGCGACGGCGGTACGGGCGGCCAGGTCGCCGAGCTTGGCCGGGTCCCACAGCTCGAAGCCCTCGACGGTGCCGTTCTTGACGTACTGGCGCATGTCGTTGGGCGTGCCGAGACCGGTCAGCTTGACCTTGCCCTTGTACTTGGAGCCGGACAGGTACTGGGCGGCCGCCTTGATGCCGACGGTGGTCGGGGAGATGATCCCCTTGAGGTCCGGGTACTGCTGGAGCAGGCCCTGGGTCTGCTGGAAGGACTGCTGGGCGTCGTCGTTGCCGTAGGCGACCTTGACCAGCTTGACGTTCTTGTACTTCGGGTCCTTCAGCTCCTCCTTCATGTACCCGATCCAGGTGTTCTGGTTGGTCGCGGTCTGCGCGGCGCTCAGGATCGCGATCTGGCCCTTGTACCCGATCTGCTCGGCGAGCAGCTGCACCTCGGTACGGCCGAGGTCCTCGGCGCTGGCCTGCGAGACGAAGGCGTTGCGGCAGCCGGCGTTGGTGTCGGAGTCGTAGGTGACGACCTTGATACCGCTGCTCATGGCCTGCTTGAGCGCGGTGCACAGGGCGCCGGGGTCCTGGGCGGACACGGCCATGGCGTTCACCTGCTGCTGGGTCAGGGTGTTGACGTACGAGACCTGCCCGGAGGTGTCGGTCGCGCTGGAGGGACCGACCTCCTTGTACTTGGAGCCCAGTTCGGTGAGCGCCTGCTCGCCGCCCTTGTCGGCGGAGGTGAAGTAGGGGTTGTTGACCTGCTTGGGCAGGAAGCCGACGGTGAGGCCCTTCTTCAGCGCGGCGTTCGGGTCGGCCTTGGCGGTGGAGGTGGCGGCGGACGACTCGTCGCTGCCGGAGTTGTTCTTGGTGGTGCCGCCGCAGGCGGTGGCGGCGAGGGCGAGCGAGGACACGGCGGCGAGGGTCACACAGGCACACCGAAGGGACGACTTACGCATGACGGGTTCCTTCTGAAGTAACGGCTCTGGAAGCGCCCCTTCTTTTTCTTTCAGGGGCGCTGGGGGTCCCCCGGCCGGAGGCTGGGGGAGGAACTGCGCGACCGGCCACATACGGCCCGCAGCATTCAGACGGTGTTGGCCGCCCTGTGCCTTGCAAGAGAGATCTGCCGGGCAACCCTCGGCCCGAGCACCGAGACAACAAGCAACACACCGGTCACAACAATCTGGGACTGCGCGGACACGTTCAGCAGACTCATCACGTTCTGCAACGCCCCCAGCAGGAACACCCCGGCAATCGCCCCGCCCAGCGTTCCGCGCCCCCCGTCGAAGTCGATGCCACCGAGCAACACCGCGGCCACAACCGAGAGTTCGAGCCCGGTCGCGTTGTCGTACCGCGCACTCGCGTAGTGCAGCGCCCAGAAGATCCCGGTCAGCGAGGCCATGAACCCGGTCGCCACGAACAGGATCAGCTTGTTGCGCTTCACCCGGATCCCGGCGAACCGCGCCGCCTCCTCGCTCGCCCCCACGGCGAACAGCGACCGCCCGAACGGCGTGGCGTGCAGCACCACCACGGCGATCACCAGCAGCACCAGGAACGGCAGGAAGGCCCGCGGCAGAAACGTGCCGCCGAGTCGCCCCGCCGCGAAGTCCAGGTACTGCGTGGGGAAGTCGGTCACCGCGTCGGAGCCGAGCACGATCTGCGCGATGCCCCGGTAGGCCGCGAGTGTGCCGATCGTGACGGCCAGCGACGGCAGGCCGAGCCGGGTCACCAGCAGGCCGTTGACCAGCCCGCAGACCACACCCAGCAGCAGGCACAACGGGATGATCGTCTCGATCGCCATCCCCTCGTTCCAGAGCCTGCCCATGACGGCGCCCGAGAGCCCGGCGGTCGAGGCGACCGAGAGGTCGATCTCGCCTGCGACGACGAGCAGCGTCATCGGCAGCGCGATGAGCGCGATGGGCAGCGTGTTGCCGATCAGGAACGACAGGTTGAGGGAGTTCCCGAAGCCGTCGACGAGGCCGAACGACAGCAGCAGGAGAACGATCAGCAGCGCGCCGACGACCGTGTCCCAGCGGACCGCACGGGTCAGGGAGTCAGGCATGGCGGGTGCTCCTCTTCTTCAGGGCGGAGGCCACCCGCAGCGCGACGATCCGGTCGACGGCGATGGCGAGCAGCAGCAGGACGCCGTTGATGGCGAGGACCCACACGGAGCTGACCCCGAGGGCCGGCAGCACGCTGTTGACGGACGTCAGCAGCAGCGCGCCCAGCGCGGCGCCGTACACGCTCCCGGAGCCGCCGGTGAAGACCACGCCGCCGACGACCACGGCGCTCACGACGGTGAGTTCGTAGCCGGTGCCGGTGCCGGAGTCGACGTTCCCGAACCGGGCCAGGTACATCGCCCCGGCGAGGCCCGCGAGGGCGCCGCAGAAGGTGTAGGCGGTGAGGATCCGCCTGCGGACCGGGATGCCGGCCAGCCGGGCGGCCTCGGGGTTGGAGCCGAGGGCGTACAACTCCCGTCCGCTGCCGAAGTGTTTGAGGTAGTAGGCGGTGGCGACCAGCACCGCGAGGGCGATCAGGGCCAGCCAGGGGATCGCCGCCAGGCCGCCGGAGCCGAAGTCGACGAAGGAGGCGGGGAGGTCGGCGGCCGTGATCTGCCGGGAGCCGACCCAGATGGAGTCGACGCCCCGGATGATGTACAGCGTGCCGAGGGTGACGACGAGCGCGGGTACCTGACCGAGGCTCACCAGCAGGCCGTTGAGCAGTCCGCAGCCGATGCCGAGGAGCACGGCCAGCAGGATCGCGACGACGGGGTTGCCGCCGCCGTGCAGGTAGTCGCCGGCGGCGAAGGCGGTGATGCCGAGGGTGGAGCCGACGGACAGGTCGACGTTCCTCGTGATCACCACCAGGGACTGGCCGGTGGCGACCAGCACCAGGATGGTCGCGTTGAGCAGCAGGTCCTTGATGCCCTGTTCGGAGAGGAACTGGCTGTTGCCGGCCTGGGTGACGGCGATCATCACCAGGAAGACGACGAGGATGGCGAGTTCGCGCATCCTGAAGACACGGTCGACGAGCCGGGTCCCGGCGGACTCGGGCGTCTCGGCGACGGGGGTCTGTTCGGAGGTGGTCACCGTCATGCGGCGGCCCTCCCCACAGCGGTGGTCGTCATGCGGCGGCCCTCCCGGTCGCTGCGGCCATCACGGTTTCCTCGGTGGCGTCGGAGCGCGGGATCTCGGCAGTGATCCGGCCCTCGTGCATCACCAGCACGCGGTCGGCCATGCCGAGGATCTCGGGCAGGTCGGAGGAGATCATCAGGACGGCGACCCCGTCGGCTGCCAAGTCGCCGAGCAGCCGGTGGACTTCGGCCTTGGTGCCGACGTCGATGCCTCGGGTCGGCTCGTCGACGATCAGTACCCGCGGCCCGGTCGCGAGCCATTTGGCGAGGACGACCTTCTGCTGGTTGCCGCCGGAGAGGGTGGAGACGGCGTCGGCGATCCGGGCGTACTTCACCTGGAGCCGGACCGCCCAGTCGAGGGAGCGGCTGCGTTCGGCGCCCCGGTCGACGAGGCCCGCCCGCACGGTCGTACGCAGTCCGGTGAGGCCGATGTTCCGCTCGATCGACATGTCCATCACGAGGCCCTGGGCGCGCCGGTCCTCGGGGACGAGGGCGAGGCCGGCGGACATCGCGACGGAGGGCGCTCCGTTGGTCAGCTTCCGTCCCCTGACCTCGACCTCGCCGGCGTCCCAGCGGTCGACGCCGAACACGGCGCGGGCGACCTCGGTCCGGCCGGCGCCGACCAGTCCGGCGAGGCCGACGATCTCGCCGGACCGGACCTCGAAGGAGACGTCCGTGAAGACCCCCTCGCGGGTCAGCCGCCGTACGGCGAGGGCGACTTCGCCTGCCTGTACGTCCTGCTTGGGGTAGAGCTCGTCCAGGTCGCGGCCGACCATCCGGCGGACGAGGTCGTCCTCGGTCATGCCCTCGACGAGTTCACTGGCGATCCAGGCGCCGTCCCGGAGGGTGGTGACGCGCCGGCAGATCTGGAAGATCTCCTCCAGGCGGTGCGAGATGAACAGGACGGCGGCGCCCTGGTCGCGCAGGGTGCGCACGACGCCGAAGAGGCGGGCGACCTCGCTGCCGGTGAGGGCCGCCGTCGGCTCGTCCATGATCAGGACCCGGGCGTCGAAGGAGAGCGCCTTGGCGATCTCGACGATCTGCTGGTCGGCGATGGACAGACCGCGGGCGGGGCGGTCGGGGTCGAGGGCGACGCCGAGCCGCTTCATCAGGGCTGCGGTGGCCGTGCGGGTGGCCTTGTGGTCGATCCGGCCGAGGGCGCGCCGGGGCTGCCGGCCCATGAAGATGTTCTCGGCGATCGACAGGTCGGGGAAGAGCGTGGGTTCCTGGTAGATCACGGCGATTCCGGCGTCGCGGGCGTCGCCGGGGCCGTGGAAGACGACGGGCCCGCCGTCGAGCAGCACCTGGCCGGCGTCCGGCCGGTGCACTCCGGCGAGAGTCTTGATCAGCGTCGACTTGCCCGCGCCGTTCTCCCCGGCGAGGGCGTGCACCTCGCCGGGGAACAGCTCCAGGGAGACGTCCCGCAGGGCGCGGACGGCGCCGAAGGACTTGGAGACGTCCTTCAGCGCCAGCACCGGGGCCGGTCCCGTGTCGGACGGGTGGGTCATGGGGGCTCCTCGACGACACCGGCGGGACGGCACTGGCCGCCCTCACCGCGTCGTGAAAGGTTTCAACTGGATTGCCGGGACCGTAGACACCACGGGCATGTCACGTCAATGGGTCCGTATCGAAAAAATTTCGATAGCCTAAGGTCACGGCGGAGTCACGGAGGGCGGGGTTGGTCGGAACGCTTGACACCCTTTCGGCGGACTCATACTTTGCCGTTCTGAATCGTTTCATCATTCACTCCGGGAGCCCCTAAGTGACCGACCTCGTCGCGGTGAAGGCCGCGCTGAAGACCCAGGCCGTCGAGACGCCGTCGTGGGCGTACGGAAACTCGGGGACCCGTTTCAAGGTGTTCGCCCAGCAGGGCGTGCCGCGCTCGCCGAAGGAGAAGCTGGACGACGCGGCGCAGGTCCACGCGGTGACCGGGGCCGCGCCGACGGTGGCGCTGCACATCCCCTGGGACAAGGTGGACGGCTCCGACGGATACGCGGACCTGGCCAAGCACGCCGAGGAGCGCGGGCTGAAGCTGGGGACGATCAACTCCAACACCTTCCAGGACGACGACTACAAGCTGGGCAGCATCTGCCACCCGGACGCGGCGGTCCGCCGCAAGGCCGTCGGCCATCTGCTGGAGTGCGTCGACATCATGGACGCGACGGGGTCGCGCGACCTGAAGCTCTGGTTCGCGGACGGCACCAACTATCCGGGCCAGGACGACATCCGAGGGCGGCAGGACCGGCTGGCCGAGGGGCTGGCCGAGGTGTACGCGCGCCTCGGCGACGGGCAGCGGATGCTGCTGGAGTACAAGCTCTTCGAGCCGGCCTTCTACACGACGGACGTGCCGGACTGGGGGACGGCCTACGCCCACTGTCTGAAGCTGGGGCCGAAGGCGCAGGTCGTGGTCGACACCGGTCACCACGCGCCGGGCACCAACATCGAGTTCATCGTCGCCACGCTGCTGCGGGAGGGGAAGCTCGGCGGGTTCGACTTCAACTCGCGGTTCTACGCGGACGACGACCTCATGGTCGGGGCCGCGGATCCGTTCCAGCTGTTCCGGATCATGTGCGAGGTGGTGCGCGGGGGTGGGTTCACCTCCGAGGTGGCCTTCATGCTCGACCAGTGCCACAACATCGAGGCGAAGATCCCGGCGATCATCCGGTCGGTGATGAACGTGCAGGAGGCCACGGCGAAGGCGTTGCTGGTGGACCGGGGGGCGTTGGCGGAGGCGCAGGCCTCCGGGGACGTGCTGGGGGCGAATGCGGTGTTGATGGATGCGTACGACACGGATGTGCGGCCGTTGCTCAGGGAGGTGCGGGGCGAGATGGGGTTGGACCCTGACCCCCTGGGGGCGTACGCCCGGTCCGGGTGGGCCGAGAGGATTGTCGCTGAGCGAGTCGGAGGACAGCAGGCTGGTTGGGGTGCGTAAGCATCTGCCCTGAACTGTTTCGTCGCGGACTGCGGGCCGGATGTGGCTGGTCGCGCAGTTCCTCCCCCAGCGCCCCTGAAGGGGCGCGTTGCAGTCCCGCTCCTTCAACGAATCAGGAATTCTTGTGACCACCCACCCCGAAGCAGCCGCCCTCCTCTCCCGCTCCCATCGCCTCGGTGCCGACCCCCGCAACACCAACTACGCCGGCGGCAACACGTCCGCCAAAGGCACCGCCACCGACCCCGTGACCGGCGGCGATATCGAGCTGATGTGGGTGAAGGGGTCCGGTGGGGATCTCGGGACACTCACCGCATCAGGACTGGCCGTGCTGCGGCTCGACCGGCTCCGGGCGCTCGCCGGTGTCTATCCGGGCGTCGAGCGCGAGGACGAGATGGTCGCCGCGTTCGACTACTGCCTGCACGGCAAGGGCGGTGCCGCACCCTCCATCGACACCGCCATGCACGGGCTCGTCGACGCCCCGCACGTGGATCATCTGCACCCGGACTCCGGGATCGCGCTGGCGTGTGCGGCGGACGGGGAGAAGCTCACCGCCGAGTGTTTCGGGGACACCGTGGTGTGGGTGCCGTGGCGTCGGCCCGGGTTCCAGCTCGGCCTGGACATCGCCGCCGTCAAGGCCGCCAACCCTCGGGCCGTGGGGTGCGTCCTCGGCGGGCACGGGATCACCGCCTGGGGCGACAGCTCCGAGGAGTGCGAGCGGAACTCGCTGCACATCATCCGCACCGCCGAGGCGTTCCTCGCCGAGCGCGGCAGGCCCGAGCCCTTCGGGCCCGCCGTCGAGGGGTACGGCGCCCTGCCCGAGGACGAGCGGAGGGAGCGGGCCGCGGCGCTCGCGCCGTACGTCCGGGCGATCGCCTCCGAGGACAGGCCGCAGGTCGGCCACTTCACCGACTCCGAGGTCGTCCTCGACTTCCTGGCGCGGGCGGAGCACCCGCGGCTCGCCGCGCTCGGCACCTCCTGCCCGGATCACTTCCTGCGGACGAAGGTACGGCCCCTCGTGCTCGACCTTCCGGCCACCGCCCCGCTGGACGAGGCGGTCGCGCGGCTGCGCGAGCTGCACGCCGCGTACCGGGAGGAGTACGCCGCCTACTACCGGCGGCACGCCCTGCCCGACTCCCCCGCCATGCGCGGCGCCGACCCGGCGATCGTGCTCGTACCCGGCGTCGGCATGTTCAGCTTCGGGAAGGACAAGCAGACCGCCCGGGTCGCGGGCGAGTTCTACGTGAACGCGATCAACGTGATGCGCGGCGCCGAGGCCGTGTCGGCGTACGCGCCCATCGAGGAGTCGGAGAAGTTCCGCATCGAGTACTGGGCGCTGGAGGAGGCCAAGCTCCGGCGGATGCCGAGGCCGAAGGCGCTGGCGACCCGGGTGGCGCTGGTGACCGGGGCCGGCAGCGGGATCGGGAAGGCCATCGCGCACCGGCTGGTGGCCGAGGGGGCCTGTGTCGTGGTGGCCGACCTCGACGCGGAGAGCGCGGCCGGGGTGGCGGAGGAGCTGGGCGGGGCCGACAGGGCCGTCGCCGTCACCGTCGACGTGACGGACGAGGAGCAGATCGCCGCGGCCTTCCGGGCCGCCGCGCTGGCCTTCGGCGGGGTGGACCTCGTCGTCAACAACGCCGGGATCTCCATCTCCAAGCCGCTGCTGGAGACTTCGGCGCGGGACTGGGACCTGCAGCACGACATCATGGCCCGCGGCTCCTTCCTGGTGTCGCGGGAGGCCGCCCGGGTGATGATCGCGCAGGGGATCGGCGGTGACATCGTCTACATCGCGTCGAAGAACGCCGTGTTCGCCGGTCCCAACAACATCGCCTATTCCGCGACGAAGGCGGATCAGGCGCATCAGGTGCGGCTGCTCGCCGCCGAGTTGGGGGAGCACGGGATCCGGGTCAACGGCGTGAACCCGGACGGTGTGGTGCGGGGATCCGGGATCTTCGCCGGCGGGTGGGGGGCCCAGCGGGCCGCGGTGTACGGGGTGGAGGAGTCCAAGCTGGGCGAGTTCTACGCCCAGCGGACCATCCTCAAGCGCGAGGTGCTGCCCGAGCATGTGGCGAACGCCGTGTTCGCGCTGACCGGGGGCGAACTCACCCACACCACCGGGCTGCACGTGCCCGTCGACGCGGGTGTGGCGGCCGCGTTCCTGCGATGAGCGCGCCGAAGGCGTACGCGGCGGTCGACCTGGGCGCGTCCAGCGGGCGGGTCATGGTCGCACGGGTGGGCCCGGACTCGCTGGAGCTGGCCGAGGCGCACCGGTTCGCCAACCGGCCGGTGCGAGTGCCGGAGGGGCTGCGCTGGGACGTACTCGCGCTGTACGCGGGGGTGTTGGACGGTCTGCGGGCCGCGGGGCAGGTGGACTCGGTCGGCATCGACAGCTGGGCCGTGGACCACGGCCTGCTGGACGCCGACGGGGCGCTGCTCGGCAACCCGGTGCACTACCGGGACACCCGCACGGAGGGGGTCGCCGAGAAGGTGTGGGCGAGCGTGCCGGCCGCGGAGCTGTACGCCCGCACCGGGCTCCAGTACGCGCCCTTCAACACCCTCTACCAGCTGGTGGCCGCGCGGTCGAGCGCCCAGTTCGCGCACGCCGAGCGGCTGTTGCTCATCCCCGACCTGCTGTCGTACTGGCTGACCGGCGAGCAGGGCACCGAGCTGACCAACGCCTCCACCACCCAGCTGATCGACCCCCGGACGCGCGACTGGTCGTACGAGGTCGCGGACCGGCTGGGGATCGACCTCGGGCTGTTCGCGCCGCTGCGGCGGCCCGGGGATCCGGCCGGGGTGCTGCGCCCCGAGGTGCTGGAGGAGACGGGGCTGGCCGGACCCGTGCCGGTGACCGCCGTCGGCTCGCACGACACGGCGTCGGCGGTCGCCGCCGTACCGGCGCTCGGCGAGCGGTTCGCCTACATCTGCACCGGCACCTGGTCGCTGGCCGGGCTGGAGCTGACGGCACCCGTGCTGACCGAGCGGAGCCGGGCCGCCAACTTCACCAACGAACTGGGACTCGACGGCACGGTCCGCTATCTCCGCAACATCATGGGGCTGTGGCTGCTCCAGGAGTGCGTACGGGCCTGGGGCGACCCGGAGCTAAGCGGGTTGCTGCGGGCGGCGGCCGCCGTACCGGCGCTGCGGTCGGTGGTGGACGCGGGGGACGCCGGGTTCCTGGCACCGGGGCGGATGCCGGAACGGATCGCCGAGGCGTGCCGGGCCTCCGGGCAGCCGGTGCCGCGGACGCCCGGTGAGATCACCCGGTGCATTCTCGACTCGCTGGCACTGGCCCACCGGCGGGCGGTCGTCCAGGCGCAGCGGCTCGCCGACCATCCGGTGGACACGGTGTACGTGGTGGGCGGCGGCGCGCGCAACGCGCTGCTCTGCCAGCTCACCGCCGACGCCTGCGGGCTGCCGGTGGTGGCGGGGCCGGCCGAGGCGGCCGCCCTCGGGAACGTACTGGTCCAGGCCCGCGCGCACGGTGCCGTCGGCGACCTGCCCGACATGCGGCGGCTGCTCACCCGCACCCAGCCGCTGACCCGGTACGCGCCGCGCGGCGGCACCGCCCGCTGGGAGGCGGCCGAGGCACGGCTGACCACCCGCTGACGGGGCGTGGCCGGTCCCGGTGCGGCGGCTCCCGACCCGCCGCACCGTGACCGGGTCTCCCGCTGATCGAACCGGCCCATTAGGCTGCACTCATCCGATGACCGACCTCTAGGAGCCGCGATGCGTGTCGCTCTCTTCCTGACCTGCGTCAACGACACGCTCTATCCGGAAACCGGCCGCGCCGTGGTGAAACTCCTGACCAGGCTGGGCGTCGAGGTCGATTTCCCGATGGCGCAGACCTGCTGCGGGCAGGCCCACTACAACACCGGCTACCGCCATGAGGCAGAGCCGCTGGCCCGGCATTTCTCCGATGTATTCGGCGAGTACGAGGCGATCGTGACCCCGTCCGGGTCGTGCGGGGCGATGGTCCGGGAGCTCTATCCGCGGATGGGCGAGCGGGCCCGGGCGGAGGGACGCGGGGGCGCTCTGGCGGCGGCGCTGGCGCCGGTGGTGCCGAAGACGTACGAGCTGACGGAGTTTCTGGTGGACGTCCTGGGGGTGACGGACGTCGGGGCATATTATCCGCACTATGTCACATACCACCCGACCTGCCACGGGCTGCGGAGTCTGGGGCTCGCCGACCGCCCCCGCCGCCTCCTCCAGGCCGTCAGGGGCCTGGAGCTGGTGGAGCTGCCGGGCGCGGAGGAGTGTTGCGGGTTCGGCGGCACGTTCGCGGTGAAGAACGCCGACGTCTCGGCGGCGATGGGCACCGACAAGGTGCGCAACGCCGAGTCGACCGGCGCTCAGGTGCTGTGCGCGGCCGACAACTCCTGCCTGATGCACATCGGCGGCACCATGACCCGGCTCGGCAGCGGGCTGCGGCCGGTGCACATCGCGGAGATCCTGGCGAGCACCGAGGAGGACCCGGCCGCATGAGCGGGACGTATCTGGGGATGCCCGGGTTTCCCCCGCCCACCCACCCGGCCTTCCCGAAGGCCGCGCACGAGGCCGTCAACAACCCCACCCTGCGCGGGAACCTGCGCCATGCCACGCACACCATCCGTGCCAAGCGGGCCAAGGCGGTCGCCGAGGTGTCCGACTGGGCCGCGCTGCGCGAGGCGGGCAAGCAGATCAAGGACCACACGCTCCGTCATCTCGGCCGCTACCTGGTCCAGTTGGAGGAGGCGGTGACGGCGGCGGGCGGTACGGTCCACTGGGCCGCCGACGCCGACGAGGCGAACCGGATCGTCACCGGACTGGTCAAGGAGACCGGCGAGTCGGAGGTCGTCAAGGTCAAGTCGATGGCCACGCAGGAGATCGGGCTGAACGAGGCGCTTCAGGCCGCGGGCATCCGGGCCTACGAGACCGATCTCGCCGAGCTGATCGTGCAGCTGGGCCACGACCGGCCCTCGCACATCCTGGTGCCCGCCATCCACCGCAACCGGGGCGAGATCAGGGACATCTTCCGCAGGGAGATGGGCGAGTGGGGGCGCCCGGCGCCCGAGGGCCTCACCGACACCCCGGCCGAACTCGCCGAGGCGGCCCGGCTCCACCTGCGCGAGAAGTTCCTGCGCGCGAAGGTCGGCATCTCCGGCGCCAACTTCATGGTCGCCGAGACCGGCACCCTGGTCGTCGTCGAGTCCGAGGGCAACGGACGGATGTGCCTCACCCTCCCCGAGACGCTGATCTCGGTCGTCGGCATCGAGAAGATCGTGCCGACCTGGCAGGACCTGGAGGTCTTCCTGCAGACCCTCCCCCGCTCCTCCACCGCCGAGCGGATGAACCCGTACACCTCGACCTGGACCGGCACCACCGACGGCGACGGACCGCAGAACTTCCACCTGGTGCTCCTGGACAACGGCCGCACCGACACCCTCGCCGACGTGGTCGGCCGCCAGGCCCTGCGCTGCATCCGCTGCTCGGCCTGCCTCAACGTCTGCCCGGTCTACGAGCGGGCGGGCGGCCACGCCTACGGCTCGGTCTACCCGGGCCCGATCGGCGCCATCCTCAGCCCCCAGCTGCGGGGCACCGCGAGCGAGATCGACGCCTCCCTGCCGTACGCCTCGTCGCTGTGCGGGGCCTGCTACGAGGTCTGCCCGGTCGCCATCGACATCCCCGAGGTGCTGGTGCACCTGCGCGAGCGGGTCGTCGAGGGCGGCGAGGCGGTCCGCAACGGCAACAAGGTGCTGCTCAAGCCGGCCAAGGGGCACGCGGCCGAGCGGGCGGCGATGCGCGCGGCCCGCTGGGCCCTCTCCCACCCGGCCGCTCTGCGCACCGGCCAGCGGCTCGCCTCCCGCACCCGCCGCCTGCATCCCCGTACCCTGCCGGGCCCCGGCCGGGCATGGAGCGGGACCCGGGACCTGCCCGCCGTACCGGCGGAGCCGTTCAGGGACTGGTGGCAGCGGACCGGCGGCGGAAAGGACGGAGCCAAGTGAGCAGCAGGGAGCGGATCCTGGGCCGGGTACGGCGCGCCCTTGCCGAGGCACAGGACGAGGACGGGCCCGTCGAGCGGACGTACCTGCGCGAGCACGGCGCACGGAGCATCGCCGAGACGGTCGACCTGCTGGCCGAGAACCTGGCGGACTACCGGGCCCTCGTACACCGCTGCACGCAGGACGAACTGGCCGCCGTGATCGGGCGGTTGATCGCCGAGCACGGTTCGGGGACAGTGGCCGTGCCCACGGGGCTTCCTCCGGAGTGGCTGGCGGCGACCGAGGCCGAGCAGGTCGCCGACAGCGCCGAGAGCACCCCGCACGAACTCGACCAGGTCGCCAGCGTGGTCACCGGCTGTGCGGTGGCGATCGCCGAGACCGGGACGATCGTGCTGGACGGCGGCCCCGATCAGGGCCGCCGCCGGCTCACCCTCGTCCCCGACCACCACATCTGTGTCGTACAGGTCCCCGACCAGGTCGTCTCCTCCGTGCCCCAGGCCCTCGAACGACTCGACCCGGCCCGCCCGTTGACCTGGATCTCCGGCCCCTCGGCCACCAGCGACATCGAGCTGGACCGGGTCGAGGGGGTACACGGTCCACGCACCCTGGAGGTGGTGCTCGTCGCCGGCGACCGGCCGGTCGCCGGTTCCGACGGGCAGGCAGCCGGTGACACTCGCGGCTAACGTGAGGGAATGATCCGGTTCGAGCAGGTCACCAAGCGGTACGCGGACGGGACGACCGCGGTGGACGGCCTCTCCTTCGAGGTGGCCGAGGGCGAACTCGTCACGCTCGTCGGCCCCTCCGGCTGCGGCAAGACCACGACGATGATGATGGTCAACCGGCTCATCGAACCGACCTCGGGCCGGATCCTCGTCGACGGCGAGGACGTCGCGGGGGTCGACCCGGTGCGGCTGCGGCGCCGGATCGGCTATGTCATCCAGCAGGTGGGCCTGTTCCCGCACCGCACGGTCCTGGACAACACCGCGACCGTCCCGGCCCTGCTCGGCTGGAAACGGGCCAGGGCGCGGGCCCGCGCCGCCGAACTGCTCGACCTCGTGGGCCTGGACCCGAAGACGTACGGGCCGCGCTACCCGGACCAGCTCTCCGGCGGCCAGCGGCAGCGCGTCGGCGTGGCCCGGGCGCTCGCCGCCGATCCGCCGGTGCTGCTGATGGACGAGCCGTTCGGCGCGGTCGACCCGGTGGTGCGGGAGCAGTTGCAGGACGAGTTCCTCCGGATGCAGGCCGCCGTGCGCAAGACCGTGCTGCTGGTCACGCACGACATCGAGGAGGCGGTGCGGCTCGGCGACCGGATCGCGGTGTACGGGCAGGGGCGGATCGAGCAGTTCGACACCCCGGGTACGGTGCTGGGCAGGCCGGCCACGCCGTACGTGGCCGGGTTCGTGGGCGCGGACCGCGGGCTGAAGCGGCTGTCGGTGACCGACATCGAACCGGACGACCTGGAACAGCCGCCGGTCGCCCGCCTGGGCGAGTCCGCCGAGAGCGCCGCCGCACGGTTGCGGGCGGAGGGCGCCCGGTGGGCGGTGGTCCTGGACACGCACGGCGAACTGCACGGCTGGGTGGGCCGGGACGAGCTGGCGGCGGGCGGCACGATCGACGGCCTCGCCCACCGGATGACCGCGTGGGTGCCGGTGGGCGCCCCGCTGAAGCAGGCGTTCGGTGTGATGCTCCAGTACGACGCCGGGTGGGTCGCGGTGCTGGACGGCTCCCGCTTCCTCGGCGTACTCACCCCCGCCAGGCTGCACGAGGCGCTGCGCCGCTCGGTGGACGCCGAGGCGCGCGGCGTCCCGCGTGGCCAGGTGCCGTTCGACTCGGTCTCCGACGCCTGACGGCAGGGCGGTCGTCAGCAGTACGTCATCGGGCAGCCACGGCGCAGCGAGTGCTGGGCGGCCCGCAGGTACAGCGCGACGTAGAAGGCGGTGTCGAGGTTCTCGCTCCACGGGCCGGGGCGGGACTCCGCGGTCTCCTTCGCCGCACCCTCCAGGAACCACATGGTCAGATCGAGGTTGTCGCAGGCCTCCGGTATGGCCTCGACAGGGAGCCCGATCACCGCCGCCAGCCGCTGTACGAGGGCGAGCACCTCGGGCGCGCCGACGACCACCGTCTCGTCGGTGTAGGCGGACTCGACGGGCAGCCGGATCGCGTGGTCGAGCGAGAAGGGCACCAGCACCGACCAGCCCAGCAGCAGCTCCCCCTCCCCCGGCGACAGGTGCTCCCGGCACAGTGCGCCGAACCCGTCCATGGGCGGCACCAGCTTCTCCTCGAACGACAGCCCCGAGCCGCGCACGAAGGCGGCCGCCTCGGGCACCGACTCGTACGGCGCCAGCCCGCGCCGCCGCAGCTCCTCGTCCAGGGCGGCGGCGAGGGCGCCCTTGCCGCCCTCGTCCTCGTCCCCGTCGAGCCACTCCTGCGCACCGACACTCACCAGATAGATCCCCATGCCCCGAACGTACCGCCCGCCACTGACAACGGGCCCGGACCTCACGTCACCGGCCGTCGCATCACCGGCCGTCACGCCACCGGGCGTCACTTCAGCAGGCCCTTGTCCCGCAGCCAGGTCCGGGCCACGTCCTGGGCCAGCCGCCGCCAGCTGTCGACCTGCTGGTTCATCGCGGCCAGGTCGGCCGTCGTCAGCACGTCGTTGAGCTTGCCGAGCGCCTTGGTGACCCGCTCGCTGCCGGCCCGGGCGCGGTTGACGACCGGGACGACGTAGTCGGCGTTCTGCAGATGCCTGTCGTCGGCGAGGATGACCAGCCCGAACTGGCCGAGCGTCGCGTCGGTGGTCGTGGTCAGCACCATCTGGTCCTGCCCGCTCTGCACGGCCCGCTTGGCCTGGGTGGTGCCGACGCCCTTGGGATCGATGCCGGTGATGTCGATGCCGTAGACCTTCTTCAGCCCCGGCTCGCAGTACGGCCGTTGCACGCATTCGTCGCCCGCCGCGAGCCGTACCTTCAGGCCCGAGGCACCGAGGTCGCTGAGTGTCTTCAGGTGGTGCTGCTTGGCGTAGGCGGCGGTGACCGCGAAGGCGTTCTGGTCCACCGCCCGGCCCGGGTCGAGGACGGTGAGGCCACGCGGGGTGGCGAGGCGGCGCAGTGCCGTCATCGTGGTGGTGAGGTCGGGCGAGCCCACGGGGGGCGCGTCGGGGCCGTTGGTCTTGGCGTTGAGCCAGTCGGCGAAGGTGGCCGCGTATTCCGGGACGACGTCGATCTGCCCGGACTCCAGGGCGGGTTCGTAGAGTTCGCGGTTGGCGACGGTGATCAGGGAGGTCTTGTACCCGGCCTGGTTCAGGAGCTGGGCGTACATCTGGGCGAGCAGGTCGCTCTCGGTGAAGCCGGCGGAGCCGATGGTCAGGTGCCTGCTGTCGCCCGGGGGTGCGGTGACCGCGCCGCGGTTCTCCAGGGAGGGGCCGGTGGTGCAGGCGGTGAGGGTGAGGAGCAGGGCGCCGGCCACCGTACGGACTCTCATCGCGGGCCCCGCAGCCAGACCGGCGCGAGCCGTTCGGCGAGTGCGAAGGCACCCTCGACGAGCAGCGCGAACGCGGCTACCAGGATCGCTCCGGCCACCACCATGGGCGTGCTGGCCAGGTTGAACCCCGCGGTGATGATCCGGCCGAGTCCGCCGCCGCCGGCGAGCGCGGCGATGGTGGCGGTGGCGACGAGCTGGACGGCGGCGATCCGCACCCCGGTGAGGACCATCGGGAGCGAAAGGGGCAGTTCCACGTGAAACAGCATCTGCCGCCCGGTCATCCCCATCCCCCGCGCGGCCTGCACGGTGCTCCGGTCGACCTCGCGCATGCCGACGTAGGCGTTGGTGAGCAGGGGCGGTACGGCGAACAGCACCAGGGCGACGACGGTGGGGCCCTCGCCCCACCTGCCGACCGGGGTGAGGAGGAGGAGCACGAGGACGGCGAAGGTGGGAACGGCCCGGCCGACGTTGGAGATGTTCACGGCGAGTGCGCCGCCCTTGCCTAGGTGGCCGAGGACCAGCGCGACCGGGAGCGCGATCAGGCAGCTGACGACGAGGCAGACCACGGTGAGGACGAGGTGCTGGAGCAGCCGGTGCCCGATGCCGTCGTCGCCGGCCCAGTGCGCGGGGTCGGTGAGCCAGGCCCAGGCGTCGGTGAGCGTCGTCACCCGCGGGCCGCCCGCGTCCACGGGGTGAGCAGCCGCTGCACCCCGAGCAGCAGCAGGTCCGCGGCGACGGCGATCAGCACGCAGAGCACGGAGGCGGTGAGCACCTGGGCCTTGAAGTAGGTGTTCATGCCGGCGTAGATCAGGTTGCCGAGTCCGCCGAAGCCGACGATCGCGCCGACGGTGACCAGGGAGACCGCGGAGACGGTGGCGATGCGCAGGCCGGCCATCGCGGCGGGCAGGGCGAGCGGCAGTTCGACGGTGAGCAGGAGGCGGATCGGGCCGTAGCCCAGGCCGCGGGCGGCCTGCCGGGTCTCCTCGGGGACGGCGCGCAGGCCCGCGAGGATGTTGCGGACGAGCAGGGTGAGCGAGTACAGCACCAGGCCGGCGACGACGAGGGTGGCCGAGAGGCCGTACAGGGGCAGCAGCAGGGAGAACATCGCCAGCGAGGGGATGGTGTAGAGGACGGTCGTGATGCCGAGGACGGGTCCGGCCGACCAGCGCCGGCGGCGCGCCAGCACGGCCAGCGGCACGGCGACGACGAGCCCGACGAGCACCGAGACCGCGGTGAGCCGCAGGTGCTGGCCGACCGCGTCGAGGAGGATCTGGCAGCGGCTGGTCAGGTAGGCGCCGCAGATCCACTCGTTGCGCGCGAGGCAGTCGTCCGGAGGCGCGGTCACGCCTCCATTGCATCGGGAGGGCGAGGGGCCCGGCGCGTTGTGGTGATCCGTCCGGGCGGCTACTTCAGGCCGGCCGCGTCCAGCAGGGTGGTCACCGTCCGGGTGACCAGCCCGTCGTCGAGGTGCTCGATGTGGGTGCCGGCCCGGGCGCTGGCCCCGTCGAAGATCAGCATGAGCTGCCGGGCGAGCAGGGCCGGATCCGCGGCACCACCCTGTTCGGCCTGGTCCTCGAAGTAGCCCTGCAGCAGCTCCTTGGCGGCTCGGGCCACCACGCTCGCGGGATGCTCGCCGTCCTTCAGTTCGACCAGGACGGCGAGGTACGGGCAGCCGCAGTAGCCGGGGGCCGCCGCGTTCTCCTCCACCCGCCGGAACACGTACCCGATCCGCTCGCGAGGGGTGGCCGTCTCGGCGTCCGGGGACCTGAGCTGGGTCTCGTACCAGGGCCTGCGCCGCTCCAGGCTGGCGGCCAGCACCTCGTCCTTGCTGTCGAAGAGCTGGTACATCGACCGTTTCGAGACCCCCGCGGACTTGCACAGCGCCTCGACGCCGATGGAGACGCCGTCGCGGTAGAAGAGCTCGGCGGCGGCGTCGAGCAGGCGGTCGCGGGGGGACGCCTTGTCTGTGGTGGCCATACCGCCGAGGTTACCGCGCGGGAGACTGTGAGGAAACCGATCGGTATACAGGGTGGCAGGCGAGGTGAACAAGCGCTTAGATAGGAACTCGGACCTGTTCCCGTGTGCGTCCCGCGTGCGCGCGTTCCACGAACCCTCATCAGCCGGAGGCCCCGTTGTTCACTTCCGTCGACGACGTCTCCGCGCGCCTCGCGGAGACCGGCTACCTCGCCTCCCCCGCCGTCGCCACCACCGTCTTCCTGGCCGACCGGCTCGGCAAGCCGCTCCTCGTCGAGGGCCCCGCCGGGGTCGGCAAGACCGAGCTGGCGAAGGCCGTGGCCGCGGTGGCCGGGGCCCGGCTGGTACGGCTGCAGTGCTACGAGGGCGTGGACGAGTCCCGGGCGCTGTACGAGTGGAACCACGCCAAGCAACTGCTGCGGATCAGCGCCGGCCGCGACGAGACCTGGGACGAGGCCCGCACCGACATCTTCAGCGAGGAGTTCCTGCTCCCCCGCCCGCTGCTCACCGCGATCCGGGGCGACGACCCCAAGGTGCTGCTGATCGACGAGACCGACAAGGCCGACGTCGAGGTGGAGGGCCTGCTCCTGGAGGTGCTCAGCGACTTCCAGGTGACGGTCCCCGAGCTGGGCACGGTCACCGCGACCCGCCGCCCCTTCGTCGTGCTCACCTCCAACGCCAGCCGCGAGCTGTCCGAGGCGCTGCGCCGCCGCTGCCTGTTCCTGCACATCGGCTTCCCGGAGGAGGAGCTGGAGCGCCGGATCGTACGGCTGAAGGTGCCGGAGCTCACCGAGGCGCTCACCGAGTCCGTCGTCCGGGTGGTCGGCGCGCTGCGGGCGATGGACCTGCGCAAGGTCCCCTCGGTGGCGGAGACCATCGACTGGGCGCGCACCCTGCTGGCCCTGGGCGCCGACACCCTGGACGAGCAGGTCGTACGGGACTCCCTGGGCGTGATCCTCAAGCACCAGGACGACATCCAGAAGGCGGCCGCCAAGCTGGACCTGGACGCGCTGTGAGCACGCCGGCCGACGCTCCGGCCGAGGCACCGGGCGACGCTCCGGCCGACCTCGCGGACCGGCTGACCGGTCTGGTCGGCGCGCTGCGGGCGCACGGGGTGCGGGTCGGCACCGGGGAGACCGTGGACGCGGGCCGGGCGGTGGCGGCACTGGGCCTGGCGGACCGCGAGCTGCTGCGCGAGGGGCTGGCCGCGACCCTGCTGCACGGCACCGGTCAACGGACCGTGTTCGACCAGGTCTTCGACCTCTACTTCCCGCGCGGCGTGGGCGGGCCCGGCGGCCTGCCCGGCGGCGGGTCCACCGACCGGGAGGAGCTGCGGGTGCGGCTCGCGGCCGCGCTGGCGGACGACGACACCGCGCTGCTGCGGCAGTTGGCGGCCGAGGCCGTGGACGGCCTGGGCGGATACGGGAGTTCGCCGGGCTCGGACGGCTGGTCGTCGTACCAGACCCTGGACCGGCTGCGGCCGCAGACGCTGCTCGCGCGGGTGCGGGCGGACGTCCGGGCGCGGGGCGGCGGCACGGGGTTCGCGGACCGGCTGCTCGACGACGAGATCCGGCAGCGGATCGAGGACTTCCGGGGCATGGTCGCGGCGGAGGCCCGGCGCCGGGTGGCCGAGCGGCGCGGGCGCGACCAGATCGCCCGGCGGGCGGTGGCGCCGAGCGCCGACCGGGTGGACTTCCTGTCCGCCGGACGGGACCAGCTCACCGAGCTGCGCCGGACCGTACAGCCACTGGCCCGGAAGCTGGCCACCCGGCTGGCCGCGCGCCGCCGCCGGGCCGCGCGCGGCACCATCGACCTGCGGCGCACCCTGCGCGGCTCGCTGTCGACGGGCGGGGTGCCGATGCGGCCGGTGCTGCGCCGGCGCCGGCCGGTCCGTCCCGAGCTGGTGCTGCTGTGTGACGTCTCGGGCTCGGTCTCCGGGTTCTCCGACTTCACGATGCTGCTGGTGCAGGCGCTGCACGACCAGTTCAGCAAGGTCCGGGTGTTCGCCTTCGTCAACCGGATCGACGAGGTGACCGGCCTCCTGGAGCACGGCCGCGCCGATCCCGAGGGGCTGGGCGCCCGGATCCGCGCCGAGGCGACGCTCACCGGCTGGCACGGCAGCAGCGACTACGGCCACGCGCTCGGCGAGTTCGCGGAGCGGTACGGCGCCGCGGTGGGCCCGCGCACCACGGTGTTCGTGCTCGGCGACGCCCGGACCAACAACCTCGACCCGAACCTCGCCGCCGTCCGCCGGATCGCCGGACAGGCGCGCCGCTTCTACTGGCTGAACCCCGAGCCGCACTCCCTGTGGGGCACCGGCGACTCGGCCGCGCCCGACTACGCGGAACTGGTGGAGATGCACGAGTGCCGCACCGCCCGCCAGCTCGGCGGGCTGATCGGACGGCTGCTGCCGGTGTGACGCACCGGGTGCCGTCACCCACGCGAGGTGACGGCACCCGTCAGCCGCCCTCAGCTCCCCTCGGCCTTCGCGTAACCCGTTGCCATGCCGCCGGCGAAGTCGTGGACGATGCACTGCTCGTCCCCCACGACCCAGGCGTCGTGTCCCGGCGGAAGGACGAAGACGTCCCCGGGACCGATCTCGCCCTCACCGCCGTCGTCCATGACCAGGTGCATCCTGCCCTGCACCACATAACCGTTGTGGTGGACCATGCAGCTCCCGGTGCCCGCGATCGGCGCCACCGACTCCGACCAGCGCCAGCCCGGCTCGAAGGTGCCGACGGCGAAGTCGAGGCCGGTCAGGTGCACGGCCTCCAGGTGGCCACGGGGGAAGTCACGCCGCTCGTCCGGCTTGTCGACCGTCTTGATCTCCAGCATGAGGGGGTCCTCCCTTCGAACTCCCGTTCACCATTCCATCGTCTTCCTGGCGGCTCGGGGGCGCCATTCGATGCCGGTGGTCTTCCCGGGCTCTGTGCCATGTGACATATTACTGCCGTGAGCATGCGACTGACCTGCGACGTCGTAGTGATCGGGGCAGGCATGGCAGGCGCCGCCTGCGCCCTGTACGCGTCGCGGGCGGGTCTGGACGTGATCGTGGTGGACCGCGGCCCGGTGGCCGGCGGCACGACCGGGGCCGGCGAGGGCAACCTGCTCGTCTCCGACAAGGAGCCGGGACCCGAACTCGAACTCGCCCTGCTGTCCGGCCGGTTGTGGAGCGCCCTGGCCGGGGAGCTGGGTGACCGGATCGAGTACGAGCCGAAGGGCGGGGTGGTCGTCGCCGCCGAACCCGAAGGGCTGGCCGCCCTGGAGAGGTTCGCGGCCGGGCAACGGGCCGCCGGGGTGGCGGCGGAGAACGTCGGCGCCGATCAACTCCACGAACTGGAGCCGTACTTGGCACCCGGTCTGGCGGGCGGAGTGCACTACCCCCAGGACGCCCAGGTGATGCCCACGCTGGCCGCCGCACACCTCCTACGGACCTCCGGCGCCCGCCTGTCGACCGGCCGTACCGTGACGGAGGTGCTGCGCGGCGCCGACGGTGCCGTACGCGGCGTCCGTACCGACCGCGGCGACATCCACGCCCCGGCCGTGGTGAACGCGGCCGGGACCTGGGGCGGCGAGGTGGCCGCGCTCGCGGGGGTGCACCTGCCCGTCCTGCCCCGGCGCGGCTTCGTCCTGGTCACCGAGCCGCTGCCGCGCCGGGTACGGCACAAGGTGTACGCCGCCGACTACGTGGCCGACGTGGCCAGCGACTCGGCCGCCCTGCAGACCTCGCCGGTCGTGGAGGGCACGGCGGCCGGGCCGGTCCTGATCGGCGCGAGCCGGGAACGCGTCGGCTTCGACCGGTCGTTCTCGCTGCCGGCCGTACGGGCACTGGCGGCGGGCGCCATCCGGCTGTTCCCCTTCCTGTCCGGGGTCCGGGCGATGCGCACCTACCTGGGTTTCCGCCCCTACCTGCCCGACCACCTCCCCGCCATCGGCCCCGACCCCCGGGCGCCCGGCCTCTTCCACGCCTGCGGACACGAGGGCGCGGGCATCGGACTCGCCACCGGTACCGGGCAGTTGATCGCCCAGGTGCTGAGCGGCAAGACCCCCGAGCTGGACCTGGCCCCGTTCCGTCCCGAGCGTTTCGGCGAGGAGAGCGTGTGAATCCCCTGGAGTTGGTGCAGGCCCGGCCGGGCCCCGCCTTCACGGTCACCTTCGACGGGCGCCGGATCGTGGCGCTGCCCGGTCAGACGGTCGCCGCCGCGCTCTGGGCGTCCGGTGTCACGTCCTGGCGGACCACCCGCGGCGAGGGACGTCCGCGCGGGGTCTTCTGCGGGATCGGCATCTGCTTCGACTGCCTGGTCACCGTCAACGACCGCCCCAACCAACGGGCTTGCCTGGTACCCGTGCGCCCGGGCGACGAGATCCGCACCCAGGAGGGGACGGGTCACGATGACTGACGCGCGCCGGCAGGGGCCGGCACCCCGGCTCGCCGTGATCGGTGCGGGCCCCGCAGGCCTCGCCGCCGCCCTGGCCGCCGCCCGGCACGGCCTGCGGGTCACCCTGGTCGACGCGGGACCCGAGGCGGGCGGCCAGTTCTACCGGCAGCCCGCCGCCGGGCTCAGCGCCCGCCGCCCGCAGGCGCTGCACCACCACCGGCGCGGCTGGGAGCGGCTGCGCGCCGGTCTCGACAGGCTCGTCGGGGCAGGGCTGGTGACGCACCTGCGGGACCACCACGTGTGGTGCGTGACGCGGCGGCGGTCCGGTTTCACCGTGCACGCCCTGCTCGGCCCCGAGCAGGAGCGGCCCGTCGAGGTGCCCGCGGACGGCGTGCTGCTCGCGACCGGCGGCTACGAGAAGGTGCTGCCCTTCCCCGGCTGGACGCTCCCCGGTGTCGTCACGGCCGGCGGCGCCCAGGCCATGCTGAAGGGCGGACTGGTACTGCCGGGCCGTACGGCGGTCGTCGCCGGCACCGGACCACTGCTGCTGCCGGTCGCGACCGGGCTCGCGGCGGCGGGCGCCCGGGTGGCGGCCCTGGTGGAGTCCGCGGATCCGCGGGCCTTCGTACGGCGCTCCCCCGCGCTGGCCGCCCGGCCGGACAAGCTCGCCGAAGGCGCCCACTACGCGGCCCGGTTGCTGCGGCACGGGGTGCGCACCCTGCTCCACCACACCGTCGTCGAGGCGCACGGCGACGAGCGCGACCGGCGGCTCGAAGGCGTCACCGTCGCCGCACTGGACGCCGCGGGCCGGGTACGGCCGGGCACCCGGCGGCGCATCGACTGCGACACCCTGGCCGTCGGGCACGGCATGCTCCCGCACACCGATCTCGCCGAGAGCCTGGGCTGCCGGATCGACGAGGTCGCGGTGCACGTGGACGACGAGCAGCGCACCGACGTACCGGGAGTGTGGGCGGCTGGCGAGGCCACCGGCGTCGGCGGCGCGGTCCTCGCCCTCGCCGAGGGGCACATCGCGGGACGGTCGGCCGCCGCACGGCTGTCGGGCCGGGAGCCGGACCCGCGCGGCTGGGCGGGGGCCGCCCGGGCCCGTGCCGGGCTGCGCCGGTTCGCCACCGCGATGGACAACGCCTACGCGCCGCCCGCGCACTGGACCGAGCACGTCACGGACGACACGGTCGTCTGCCGCTGCGAGGAGGTCACCGGCGGGGCGGTCCGGCGGGCCGTGACCGAGCTGGGCGCGGGAGACGTACGGACCGTCAAACTGCTCACGCGGGCCGGCATGGGCTGGTGCCAGGGGCGGATGTGCGGGCCGGCGGTCGCCGGGCTCACCGGCTGCCCGGAGACCGCGGCCCGCAAGCCGTTCGCCCGGCCGGTGCCGCTCGGGGTACTTGCGCGGGCGGGCAGCGACGGCGACGGCGACGGCGACGGCGACGGCGACCAGTGCTATGTCACATGCCGCTCGGACCACCCGGACCATCCCGATCATCCCGATCACCCGGATCACCCGGACCCCCCGGAGGAACCCTGATGTCCACCCCTGACTCCCACCCCCACCCCTGGCGAGGCGTCCTCGTAGCCACCGCCCTCCCGCTGAACGACGACCTCTCCGTCGACTACGGCAGGTACGCCGAGCACTGCGCCTGGCTGGTGGCGAACGGCTGTGACGGCGTCGTACCGAACGGCTCTCTCGGTGAGTACCAGGTGCTCACCCCCGAGGAGCGCGCGAAGGTCGTCGAGACCGCCGTGGCCGCGGTCGGCGGGGCGCGGGTCATGCCCGGGGTCGCCGCCTACGGCTCGGCCGAGGCCCGCCGCTGGGCCGAGCAGGCCCGGGACGCCGGCTGCGCGGCCGTGATGCTGCTGCCGCCCAACGCCTACCGTGCCGACGAGCGGTCGGTGCTGGCGCACTACGCGGAGGTCGCGAAGGCCGGGGTGCCGGTCGTGGCGTACAACAACCCCATCGACACCAAGGTCGACCTGGTCCCGGAACTCCTCGCCAGACTGCACGGCGAGGGGTACGTCCACGCCGTGAAGGAGTTCTCGGGCGATGTCCGGCGCGCCTACCAGCTGGCCGAACTCGCCCCCGAGCTGGACCTGTTGATCGGCGCCGACGACGTGCTGCTGGAGCTGGCGATCGCGGGAGCCAAGGGCTGGGTGGCCGGTTACCCCAACGCGCTGCCGGCCGCGACGGTCGAGCTGTACCGCGCGGCGGTGCGCGGAGACCTCGACACCGCCGGGCAGTTGTACGCGCAGCTGCATCCGCTGCTGCGCTGGGACTCCAGGGTCGAGTTCGTGCAGGCCATCAAGTTGTCCATGGACATCGTCGGCCGGTACGGCGGTGCCTGCCGCCCGCCGCGCGTGCCGCTGCTGCCCGAGCAGGAGGCCGTGGTCCGCGCGGCCACCGAGAAGGCCGTCGCGGCCGGACTGGCGTAACCGGATCCGCCCACCCTCCAGGAGCGTCATGCGCAGCAAACTCGTCCTGCACGCCGTCGACTCGCACACCGAGGGCATGCCCACCCGCGTGATCACCGGCGGGATCGGCACCATCCCCGGTGCGACCATGAACGAGCGGCGGCTGTACTTCCGTGAACACCGCGACGACATCAAGCAGTTGCTGATGAACGAACCGCGCGGGCACTCCGCGATGAGCGGGGCGGTCCTGCAGCCGTCGGCCCGGCCCGACTGCGACTGGGGCGTGGTGTACATCGAGGTCTCCGGCTATCTGCCGATGTGCGGGCACGGCACGATCGGCGTGGCGACGGTGCTCGTGGAGACCGGGATGGTGGAGGTCGTGGAGCCGGTCACCACCATCCGGCTGGACACCCCGGCCGGCCCGGTCGTCGCCGAGGTGGCGGTGGAGAACGGCGCGGCGAAGAACGTGACGCTGCGGAACGTGCCGTCGTTCTCGGTCGCGATGGACCGGAAGATCGAGCTGGCTGACGGTCGGTCAGTGACATATGACATGGCATACGGCGGCAACTTCTACGCCATCCTCCCCCTGGACGAGTTCGACCTCCCCTTCGACCGCACCCGAAAGGACGACATCCTCCGGGCCGGCCTGTCCCTCATGGCGGCGATCAACGCGGAGGCGGAACCGGTCCACCCCGAGGACCCGTCGATCCGCGGCTGCCACCACGTCCAGCTGGTCGCGCCCGGTGCCACGGCCCGCCGTTCCCGGCACGCGATGGCCATCCACCCCGGCTGGTTCGACCGTTCCCCGTGCGGCACCGGCACCAGCGCGCGGATGGCCCAGCTGCACGCCCGCGGCGAACTCCCCCTGCACACCGAGTTCGTGAACGAGTCCTTCATCGGCACCCGGTTCACCGGCCGGCTCCTCGGCACCACCGAGGTCGCGGGGCGCCCCGCGGTCCTGCCCAGCTTCACCGGGCGGGCCTGGATCACCGGCACCGCCCAGTATCTGCTGGACCCGGCCGACCCGTTCCCGGCCGGCTTCGTACTCTGATTCCCCCGACGACCACCAGTGCCGACCCTCCAGGAGTTCCACCATGGCCGACCGGCCCAGCAGCACGCCCACCGCCGCCAAGCCCGTCAAGCCCGCCATCCCGTCGCTCGGCGGCCGGAAGCCGAACTTCCGGGAGCGGGTCGTGGACGTCCTGCGTGCCGCGCTGATCGCCGGTGAGCTGCGCCCCGGCGTGGTGTACTCGGCGCCGGGGCTCGCTCCCCGCCTGGGCGTCTCCGCGACGCCGGTGCGCGAGGCCATGCTGGAACTGGTGAAGGAGGGCATGGTCGAGATCGTCCCGAACAAGGGGTTCCGGGTCACCGCCGTCTCCGAGCAGCAGCTCGACGAGTACACGCAGGTCCGGTCCCTGATCGAGATCCCGACGACCGTCGCCCTCGCGGCCACCGCCGACCCCGGTGACCTGGAGGCGTTGCGCCCGGTCGCCCTGGAGATCGTCACCTCGGCCGTGAAGGGCGACCTGATCGCCTACGTCGAGGCGGACCTGGCCTTCCATCTGCGGCTGCTGGCGCTGGCGGGCAACGGCCATCTCGTCGAGGTGGTACGGGACCTGCGGCGCCGTTTGCGGCTGTACGGGCTGACGGCGCTGGTGGAGGCGGGGCGCCTGAAGGCCTCCGCCGAGGAGCACCTGGAGCTCCTCGACGCCCTGCTGGCCCGCGACGAGCAGGCCGTGCGCGAGGTCATGACCCGCCACCTGGGCCACGTCCGCGGCCTGTGGGCGGCCCGGCAGCCCGGCGGCCCGGCAGCCCGGCGGCCCGGCAGCCCGGCAGCCCGGCCGTAGGGTGAGAACGTCTGCGGACTACGCCCCGGGATGGGCGAGTTCGATGTCGTGGTCGTGGACGTCGGCGCCGGAGACGGCCACCCCGGCGGCGTGCGGCGGGTAGCCGGTCGCGACGACCGTGTACTGGCCGCTGTCCAGGTCGGAGAAGGCGTACGCGCCGTCGTCGCCGGTGGTGGTCGTGCCGACGACGTTGCCGGCGGCGTCCACCAGGGTGACCCGGGCGTCGCCCAGCGGGCCCCCCGCTCCCCGGACCGTGCCCCGTACGTGGGCGCCGGGCCGCAGCTCGACGTCGACCCTGGTGGTTCCGGTCCCGGCTATCTCCACGGGCAGGGCGAGCGGCCGGTGCTTGGGCGAGCTGACCGCGAGGGTCACGGTGCCCGGTACCAGGTCGCCCACCGCGAACTCGCCCAGCCCGTCGGTCTGCTGGGTGGCCAGCACGTCTCCGCGCACGTCGGTGAGGACCACCATCGCCCCGGCGACCGGTGCCCCGCTGTCCGCGGCCCGCACCGCTCCGGCCAGGCCGCTGCTGCCGGTGAGCAGCAGGTCGTAGGCGACCGGTGCGGAGCTCACGACGAGGGTGGTGGCCTGCGGCCGGCAGCCGTCGGCGGAGGCGATCAGGACGTACGTCCCCTCGCCGGGTGCCGCCACCGCGTAGCGGCCCTCGGCGTCCGCCACCGCGCGCCCGAGCTGGCGGCCGCCGGGGGAGATCAGTGTGACGGCGGCCCGGCCGACGCCGGTTCCGTCGGCACCGCGCACCCGGCCGTGCACCTGGATGCCGTCGCCGGCGGCGGGGACGTGCTGCGGTGCCTCTTCCGCGCCCGGCCGCAGCTCGACCGGGGGTTCGGCCACGGGCTGCACCGCCGCGGCCGGTTTCCGGCGCGGGATGAACGCGGCGACCAGCAGCGCGAGGACCGCCGCGCCCGAGCCCGCCGCCATGACCACCTTGAAGCCGTTCTCGGAAGGCACGGTCGCCGGGCCGAGGACGATGGTCATCTGGGCCAGGATCACCCCGGCGACGGCGCTCGCGGTCGAGGTGCCGATGGACCGCATCAGGGTGTTGAGGCTGTTCGCGGCGGCCGTCTCGTGCGGGTCGACGGCGCCCATGATGAGCGCGGGCATCGCGCCGTAGGCGAAGCCGATGCCGGCGCCGATGACGCAGGAGACCAGCACGAGCTGCCAGACGGCGGCCATCAGCACGATGCTGAGCCCGTACCCGGCGGCCACGATCACCGCGCCGCACATCAGGGTGACCTTCGGGCCGAAGTTCCTGGAGATGAGGGCGGACAGGGGCGCCATCGCCATCATCACCAGGCCGGTCGGGGCCATCACCAGGCCGGCGTCGAGCAGCGACTTGCCCAGACCGTAGCCGGTCGCCTCAGGCAACTGCAGGAGCTGCGGCAGCACCAGGGACATCGCGAACATCGAGAACCCGAAGGCGACCGAGGCGAGGTTCGTGACGAGGACCTGGCGGCGGGCCGTGGTGCGCAGGTCGACCAGCGGCTCGCGGGTGCGGAGTTCGTAGAGCCCCCAGGCGAGCAGGATGGCCAACGCGGCGCCGAACAGGCCGAGCGTGGTGCCGCTGCCCCAGCCCCAGTCGGCCCCCTTGGAGATACCGAGCAGCAGACAGACCAGGCCCGCCGCCATGCCGAGGGCGCCCGGCAGGTCGAAACGGCCGCCGGTGCGCACCTTCGACTCCGGCACGAGGACCAGCACGAGCAGCGCGGCGACGACGCCGAGCGCGGCCGAGGTCCAGAACAGCACGTGCCAGTCGAAGTGGTCGGCGATCAGCGCGGCGGCGGGCAGGCCGAGGGCGCCGCCGACGCCGAGCGAGGCGCTCATCAACGCCGTGGCGGAGCCGAGCCGTTCGGCGGGGAGTTCGTCGCGCATGATGCTGATGCCGAGCGGGATCACGCCGGAGGCCAGCCCCTGCAGGGCGCGCCCGATGACCATCGGCACGAGGGTGTCGCTCAGCGCGGCGGTGACCGAGCCGGCGACCAGCATGACCACGCTGGTCAGCAGCATCAGCCGCTTGCCGTACATGTCGCCGAGCCGCCCCATCACGGGGGTGGCGACGGCGGCCGCGAGGAGGGTGGCGGTGACGGCCCAGGCCGCGTTGGACGCCGAGGCGTTGAGCAGCTTCGGCAGTTCGGGCACGATGGGGATCACCAGGGTCTGCATCAGCGAGACCACGATCCCGCCGAAGGCCAGCACCGCGACAACTGCGTTGGTCCGCGGCGCGGCGGAGTCCCCGGCGGTTTCCGGCCGGGGCTGTGCATGGGACATGGTCGGGCCTCCGTAGGGCCGCTCGGTTCTGCACGACCCTCCTGAATGTAAGTCAATTGATTGACTTAAGCAACCAGGATTCGAGGGTATCCGGTGAGCGGTACGTGGGGACGTTCCCGGGCGAGGGCCCTCGGCGGTCCCGGACCGGGCACAGGTGTCAGGTGCCGGACCTGAACGCGCCAGGAGGCCACACGACGTCGACGGCCAACCCGGCCAGGCGGGCCGCGGCCACGGTGTCTGCCGTACCGCCGCCACGGCCGGTGGGGGCGCTGCCGTCCCACACGGCGACGAGGCGGTCCGCGCCTTGGAGAAGTCGGCGGTTGGCCGCTTCGTAGGCGGCGCGGCCCGCGTGTTCGTACGGCAGGACCACCACTTCGGCGGCGGCGTCGCACAGAGCGTCGAACTCGGCGAGGTGTGCGGGTCGGACCACCGCTTCCCGGTAGTCCCGGGACGGGATGATCGCCGACAGTCGGCCTCCGAGCGAGAGGATCTCCTCGGCGAAGAGCGTGTCCGCGCCGACGGCCAGGCAGGAGCGTCCCACCAGCGCGTCGTCACACAGGTCGGCCAGCAGCTCACGGAGGTCCGTGCGGATCCGGCCGACTGCCTCGGCGGCCAGGTCCATGTGTCCGGTGACGGCGATGGTGACCATGTGACAACCCGCTTCCGGCCCAGGCGATGTGCCGTTCACCCTAACCCGCTTCGGTGGCGGGGAGAGTGGGCGTCGGATGCCGCCGCCGTCACAGCGCGACGACGGTGAAGCCCAGAAGGTAGGCGACGGCGAAGAGGAGAGGAATCCAACGTTCGACACGGCTGAGCGGGAGATAGACGCGCCAGTCCCTCCCCTCGCCGAGGGCCCGCCATTCGGCGGCCACGAAGGCGCGGGCCGGAAGGCGCTCTTCGAACGCTCCGATCACCTCGAACTTTCCTCTGTTCAACTGCTGGTAGGAACGGACAGTGATCCACCAGGTTGCGCACATGCCCAGCAGGACCAGCAGGGCCATGAGCGCGATGGCGACCGGTGTCCTGCGGTGGTGCTCCTGGGACAACCAGGTGCCGAAGAAGACGAGCAGCGTGCTGTGGAGGGTCAGGAAGAAGGTGTTGGCGAGGTTGCGCCGGGCGCTGACCCGGTCAGCCATCTCGACGCACAGCTTGTACTGCTCGAAGACCGCGGCATGGTACGTCGCGGCCGGGTCACGGAAGTTCTCCGCGTCGACGTCCTCGTTCCACAACGAGTCACTGATGCCGGCCATGTCGGCCTCCCCCGTGGTTCGTCACCGTGTGCTCGTACAGGCCGGGGCCGCGACCGGCGGGCGCCGCCCATGGGACGCCAGCGCCGCCGCGTTCACAGCGGTGCGCGCCCCGCTCCCTCACGCCGCGTTCTGGGCAGGCTGCCGGCTCTGCCACGCGGTGACGCGCCGAACGATGAGGACGACGAGCAGTCCGGCCACCACGTAGAGCGCCGTGAGCAGGGTGGACACGTCCGCGTTGGACAGCACGTGCTGCTCGCTGTCGAGATTCGAGGACATGCGCCACTGGATCGGCTTGACGACGGTGTTGGCGACGACGAACAGCGCCCACCAGGCCTTGATCAGGGTGACGGGGACGGACCGCCGGGGGGCACTCGCCCGCCAGACGTCCGACACGACCTGGTACGGGACCCACAGGTTGACCACGGGGGCGATCCAGCCGCTCACCGCCCAGGTCCGGGACCGGCGGAACGCGGCGGCACCGCTCATCAGCTCGGCATTGGTCCGGGCCCGCCACAGCCACACGAGGAACGCCACGCCACTCGCGATCCATGCCAGGAACGACGGCCAGGACACCAGCTTCGCAAGGGAATCGGTCTGAGCGGCATCGACGTCCGCGAACGTCGCTCTCCCGGCCAGGTAGTCATGGGCGACGAAATAAAGGCGCCAGTTGTAGGCCGAGACCAACACCTCACGCACGAGTGCCAACGAGATCAGTGCCGTCACGGCAGTGGCCGCACCGGATAACGCCCTGGGCTGCTCCCCGCTGACCGGACCTGCGCTCGTCGGCGTGTCCTGCTGTGAACCGTCCATGATCCTCCCCCGAAGATCGTTCGATCCGAATCGCATTGCTTCTGCACACTACTTGGGGCGCCGTACCACGGGGCGCTGCTCTGTTGTGTCCCCTGTTTCGACGCGCGTCATGCGGGACCGGGTTCAAAGATTGGCGTTACCGAGGAGCGAACAGCTCCAGGGCCCGGAACACCAGAAAGGCCAGCAGGGCCAGGGCCGTGACCAGAGCGGCGCCTTTGCCCAACGAACTCTGCACGGCGAGGTTGGCCCTCCAGACCATCGTCCGTCTACGGAGCCCCACGGACGCCAGGGCGGACTTCATGGCGCGAGCCAGGTGGTGGGCGGGCGAGGCGAAGTTGGCCGTCGGCCCCAGGGTGTCCTTCATGGTGCGCAAGCCGCGGCGCACCAGCGAGCCCCGCGAGGTCCTGGCACGGGGCACAGGCCCCACCGGGTGCACACGGGGCGTCCAGTCGGGAGCGAAGGTGACGACGGCGGCGGTCCAGGGATCGCTCCCGGCAACCTTGTTCAGCCGGGACGGGGTCGGCAGATGCTCGTCCAGCCGTTCGGCCACCTCCGGCAGCCCACTCGGCGCGAGCAGGACGAGCTTCCGCGCCGGTTGGGTGGCACGGGCCTGCTGGACCTCCCACCACAGCCCGTCGCCAAGGCCCAGGCGCAGCACGATGAGCTGGGACAGTTCCATCAGCCGCAGCACCGCGGGCTGCCAGTTGTCGAGCGGCAGGTAGAACCGCGCCGCTCCCAGCCGCGGCAGCACCTCTCCGGGTCTGCCCACCGTGATCACGGGGCCGACGCTTCCCAAGGCCCCCGCCAGCTGCTCCTCCCGGGAGTGGATGCCGGCATACGCCATCGAGTCGTCGACCTGGGCCGCGCTGTCGTCGTCGACGAAGCTGCGCAGGTAGAGCACGGGTCGGCGGCCGTCGGCCAGCAGGGCCTGGGTCGCACCCCGCGCCGAGCGCGGACGGGTGTGACGCAGGATCAGGGCCCCGGCCCCCAGCCCGGCCAGGCCACCGATCAGCAGCAGCATGAAGACCGTCGGTGGCATCTCGTAGCCCTGCCGCTGCGCCGTGCTGATGGCGAGGACGCCCCCCGCGAACAGCACGTATCCGACGCCACTGGCCAGCAGGAACAGCGGACGCCGCCACCTCGGCTGACGCGGGGCGAACCGGCTGACCACCTCGATGATCTCCGCGGCGCCCGACCGACGGCGCCGCCGCAGCCACAGTACCGGCCCGAACAGCACCGCAGCGGGCAGCGACCAGCACAGCGCGGTCGCGCGCGACGAGTCGAGTTTCCGGTCGAGTCGTGCCCGGTCCCGTTCGACGTCCGCCACCAGCCCGGCGACCCGCTCGCGGGCGAGGGAGACCCGGCCCTTCTCGACGTCACCGGTGGCCGATGAGACCGCGGAACGGCTCGCCCCCGACGGGGCGTTCTCCTTGAACCACGTGTCGCCTGCCCGGATCCCGGCGCGCGCGGAGACGTCCCCCGCGGCATAGCGGTCCAGCGCGGCGGTGAACGCGACGGCCCGTGCCCGGGAGTCGCGGAAGCGGTCGCAGGCCCGCAGGTCCATGCCCGCGGTTATCGCCAGATGCAGCGCGACATAGGCCGCGACGATCGTGACCGCCGTCATCAGCCGCGCCAACGCTCGTAAGCGCGAGGACACCTCGGCCCACCCCCCGTCTCACCGGCACCACCGTCCGGCGTGACCGCGTCCCGTCGTACCACCTCGGCCCAAGGGCTGTCAGCCCCCGGTTTCTGTGACGCCGGGTGATTCTCACCAAAGGCCGGACGGGAAGCCGCCGCCAAGACTCGGGGCGGCATCCGTTCTGTCCGGCCTGTTGTCTCTCACTCGGATTCTTGGAGTGCCGTCTTGCTTCCTCCTCCTGACGCCGGTTTCCGAGGCATGACCGCCGAGGAGTTCGGCGCTCCGGCCGCCATCGAGCGCGACCCGTGCCCCGTCTTGTGGGACGCCGCCCGAGTCGGCGTGCCCCGCGCCGCCGTCGGCGGCGAGGTCACGGCGCGTTGCCGGGCACCCCCGTCACCGGCGTCAGCTCGACTCGCGCACCACCAGCCGGCACGGCACGGTGTGCACCCCGGGCTCCGGCTCCGCGTCGATGGCCTGGAGCAGCCGCAGCGCGGCGATCCGCCCGATCTCGGCGAGGTTCATGTCGACGGTGGTGAGCGGCGGGCGGCAGGCGAGGGCCATGGTGTCCCAGTTGTCGTACCCGACCACGGCGATGTCCCCCGGCACGCCCTTCCCGCGCTCGCGCAGGGCGTCCGCGACCCCCCGGGCGATCTGGTCGTTCCCGCAGAAGACGGCGTCGGTGCCGGGCGCGGTCCGCAGCACCGCGTCGGCGGCGCGCCGCCCCCAGGCCTCGCTCCACTCCCCGAAGTGCACACGCCCTGCGGCGAGTTCCAGACCCGACTCGGCCAGGTGCTCGACCGCGTGCCGGGCCCGGTCACGGGCGGCCTGGTGGTGCTCGGGTCCGGTGACATGGGCGATGCGGGTGCGCCCGGTGGCGAGCAGGTGCTCCACGGCGAGCCGGGCGCCGCCGCGGTCGTCGGTGACGACGGAGGTGTCGGCGGGACCGGCCGACGGGGAGAGGGCGTAGACGACCGGGATCGCCGGGTCGATGCCGGTCAGCGGCGGGCGGGGATCGGTACGGCGGCCGGCGACGATGATGCCGTCGACCCGGCGGTCGGTGAGGGTGCGCAGATGGTGCTGCTCGCGGATGGCGTCGCCCCGGGTGTCGCAGAGCAGGACCGAGATCTTCCCGGCGCCCAGCGCGTCCTCGGCGCCGAGCAGGACGGGGGTGCTGAAGCGGCCGATGCCGTCGGTCGTCATCAGGCCGACCGTCCAGCTGCGGCCGCTGTGCAGGCTCTGCGCGTGCTGGTTGGGCCGGAACCCGAGGGCCGCCACCGCGTCCAGCACCCGTTGCCTGGTCTCCGGGCGCATCCGCCCGGCGCCGTTCAGCGCCTTGGACGCCGTACCGACGCTGACACCGGCGAGCGCGGCGACATCGGCGAGCCGCGCCCGGCCGGCGAGCGGAGAGCCTGGAGCAGAGGTCACGGGCAAACCTTTTCCTAGACGGATCCTCGACGCCGCCGCCGGCCTCCCGACGGCAGAGCCGCCCCACATCGTCGCAGCCGTCCACCCGAAGTACCAGCCCTGCCGGGCAACTTGAAAAAACTGTGCCGGGCGTCTTGACCCCCCTCTCTGGCTGCCCTGTACTTCTCGGCGAGAAAACGGTTGCGCAAGCCGGTTTCGCACCCGCTTCCCGCGCCGTCCCATGCTCGACACTCCAAACGTCGTTCGATATTTCGAAACAGTGTGCCCAGGCACCCCGTCCCTCCCCACCCCGGAGAGCCATGCCCCGCACCCACTCCGCCCAGCCCTCCCCCGCCGGCCCGGTCCGTCCCACTCCCGCTGCCCGCACGACGCTGCGCCCGGCGGCCGTCACCGTCGACGGCGGCTTCTGGCACGACCGGCGCGCGACCAACGCCCGCGTCTCTCTCCCGCAGGGCCCGGACCTGCTGGAGTCCGCCGGAAACCTGCACAACCTGCGGCTGGCCGCCGGCACCGCCGAGGGCACGTTCCGGGGCGCGTACCCCTTCGTCGACACGGACGTCTACAAGTGGCTGGAGGCGGCCTCCTGGCACCTCGCCCAGGGCCCGGACGAGGCGCTGGCCGCGGAAGTGGCGCGGATCGTCACCCTGGTGGCCGACGCCCAGCAGCCCGACGGGTATCTCAACACCTGGTTCCAGCTGGTCAAGGGCGGCGAGCGGTACCAGGACCTGCGCTGGGGCCACGAGTTGTACTGCGCCGGCCATCTGATCCAGGCCGCGGTGGCCCACCACCGCTCCACCGGGCGCCCCGAACTCCTGGCCGTGGCAGAGAGGTTCGCCGACCACATCGACTCGGTGTTCGGCCTCCCCGGCAGCGGCAGGCCGGTCGACGGCGTCGACGGTCACCCGGAGGTCGAGACGGCGCTGGTGGAGCTGTACCGGGAGACCGGCGAGCGCCGCTATCTCGACCTGGCGGGCTACTTCGTCGACCGGCACGGCCACGGCCTGCTCGGCGGCGAGGCCTACTGCCAGGACCGGGTCCCGCTGCGTGCGGCGACGAACGTCGAGGGGCACGCCGTACGGCAGTTGTACCTGCTGGCGGCGGCCGCCGACCTGGCGACGGAGACCGGGGACGCCGAACTCCGGGCGGCGGGCGAGCGGTTGTGGCACGCCATGACGACCACCAAGACCCACCTCACCGGCGGGCTCGGCGCCCACCACGACCGTGAGGACTTCGGCGACCCCTACGAACTCCCCAACGAGCGCGCCTACTGCGAGACCTGCGCCGCGATCGCGTCCGTCCAGTGGAGCTGGCGCATGGCTCTGCTCACCGGCGAGGCCCGCTACTCCGACCTGATCGAGCGCACCCTCTACAACGGCTTCCTGGCCGGGGTCTCACTGGACGGCGAGCGCTGGCTGTACGTCAACCCGCTGCAGGTCCGCGACGGCCACACCGACACCGGCGGCGACCAGTCGGCCCGCCGCACCCGCTGGTTCCGCTGCGCCTGCTGTCCGCCCAACGTGATGCGGCTGCTGGCGAGTCTGGAGCACTACCTGGCGTCGGGCGACGAACAGGGCCTGCAGATCCACCAGTTCGTCACCGGGACGTACGCGACCGACCGGATCCGGGTACGGGCCGAGACCGACTATCCCTGGCACGGCACGATCGCGTTCACCGTCGAGGAGACCCCGTCCGACGGCCCCTGGACGCTCTCGCTGCGCATCCCCGAGTGGTGCCGGGAGTTCCGGGTGCGGTGCGGTGCGCAGACGTACGACTCCCCGGTCGACGACGGCTGGCTGCGGCTGTCGCGCACCTGGGCACCGGGCGATCTGGTGGTGCTGGAGCTCGCCCTGGAGCCCCGGCTCACCGCCGCCGACCCGCGCGTGGACGCGGTACGCGGCTGTGTGGCGATCGAGCGCGGGCCGCTCGTGCACTGCCTGGAGCAGGTCGACCACCCGGGTGGCGGTCTTGACGACATCGTCCTCGACCCGTCCCGTCCGCTCGCCGTGAAGCACCGCCCGGACCTGCTCGGCGGTGTCAGCACCGTGGTGGCCGCGGGGAGGCGGCGCCGCCTCCCCGACCGGGGCTGGTGGCCGTACGCGCCCGCCGACGAGGCGTCCGCGCAACCCGGCGACGAGCCGGTCGAGCTGACCGCGATCCCGTACCACGTCTGGGCCAACCGCGAGGACGGCAGCATGCGCGTCTGGCTCCCCACCTCCTGAGACATCCCCGTCAGACACCCCGTCCTACGACAACGAGGTCACCCCGTGATACCAACCCGCCGTACTCTCATGGCCCTCACCACGGCCGCCCTGCTCCCCCTCACCGCCTGCGGTGGCGGTTCCGGCTCCTCGGGATCGTCGTCCTCGGCCGGCGGGACGTACACCTTCTGGGACCCGTACCCGCAGTTCGACGCCTCCTCGGACTGGGGCAAGCGGGTCAGTGCGTGCGGCACCGCGGCCGGGGTGAAGCTCAAGCGGACCGCCTACGACACCACCGACCTGGGCAACAAGGCGCTGCTGGCCGCGCAGCAGGGCAACGCACCGGACGTGATGCTGGTCGACAACCCGGTGGTCTCCACGCTGGTGGAGGCGGGGATCCTCAACAAGACGAGCGACCTCGGCCTGGACACCTCGTCGATCCAGCAGAACATCATCGGCGCCGGCACGATCGACGGCGCCTCCTACGGCGTCCCGATCGGCGCCAACACCCTCGCGCTCTACTACAACAAGAAGGTCCTCGCGGCGGCCGGCGTCGACCCGGCCTCCGTCAAGGACTGGGCGTCGCTCACGGCCGCGCTGAAGAAGGTCAGGGCGGCCGGGAAGAAGGGGATCACCTTCTCCGCGATCAACACCGAGGAGGGCAGCTTCCAGTTCCTGCCGTGGTTCTGGGGTGCGGGCGGCGACCTGACGAAGCTCGACTCCGCCAAGGGAGTCGCCGCGCTGTCGCTGTGGAAGCAGTGGGTGGACGCGGGGTACGCGCCGAAGGACGTGCTGCAGAACACCCAGACCACCAGCTGGCAGGAGTTCGCCACCGGCGACTACGCGTTCAGCGAGAACGGCACCTGGCAGCTGGGCAACGCCGACAAGGCCGGGTTCCCGTACGGGGTCGTCAACATCCCTGCCCAGAACGGTGGTTCGGCGCCGGTGCCGACCGGCGGCGAGTTCGTCACGGTGCCGGTGCAGAAGGACACCTCGCGCTACGACGTCAGCAAGAAGATCGTCGGCTGCCTGACCAGCGACGCCGGCCTGCTGGCCACCGACACCACGCTCATGTACGTGGCGCCGACCTCGGCCGTGCAGACCGAACAGGTGCGGAAGAACGCCGAGTTGAAGCCCTGGGTGGCGGCGGTCGCGGCGGCCCGGGGCCGGACCAGCGGCGGCCTCGGCACCAGGTACCCGACCATCTCGCAGCCGATGTGGACGGCCGTCCAGGCTGCGCTCTCCGGCAGCAAGAGCCCCCAGGACGCCCTGGCCGCGGCCCAGTCCAGCGCGCAGAAGGGCTAGGACCGGTATGACCGTCGCCCGAGTCGACCGACCGCGGCGCGCACCGGCCGCCGCGGCGCGGGCGAGCGGCACCGGCGCCCGCTCCCTGCGCCGCAGACGGCGGCTGACCGCGCTCGCCTTCGTGACCCCGCTGCTCGGCTACCTCGCCGCGTTCTACGTCTACCCGCTCTACCGCAACCTGGACCTCAGCCTGCGCGACTACACCGTGCGCTCCTTCGTCGCGGGCGACGCGCCGTTCTCCGGCTGGGACAACTTCCGTACCGTGCTGGACGATCCGACGTTCGGGCCGGCGATGCGGCACACCATGGTCTTCACCTTCGTGTCGATCGCCTTCCAGTACGTGATCGGGCTCGCCCTCGCGGTCTTCTTCAACCGGCACTTCCGGCTCTCCACCGTGCTGCGGGCGCTGTTCCTGATCCCCTGGCTGCTGCCGCTGATCGTGTCCGCGTCCACGTGGTCGTGGATGTTCAACAGCGAGTCGGGAGTGGTGAACTACTTCCTGCACTTCCTCGGCGTCGCCCCGGTCGGCTGGCTGACCTCGCCCGACTGGGCGCTGGTCTCGGTGATCGTCGCCAACATCTGGATCGGGATCCCCTTCAACCTGGTCATCCTGCACAGCGGCCTGCAGAACATCCCGGGCGAGCTGTACGAGGCCGCGGCCCTCGACGGGGCGGGCGCCTGGCAGCAGTTCCGGCGGATCACCTTCCCGCTGCTGCGCCCGGTGTCGGCGATCACCCTGCTGCTCGGGCTCGTCTACACCCTCAAGGTGTTCGACCTGATCTGGATCATGACCAAGGGCGGTCCCGGCGACGCTTCCTCCACCCTGGCCACCTGGTCGTACCAGCTCGGCTTCGGCACGCTGCTGCCCAGATTCGGTCCCGGTGCCGCCGTGGGCAACCTCCTGATCCTGATCGCCCTGGCCTTCGGCCTCCTCTACATCCGCGTCCAGAGGAGGCAGGAACCGTGAAGTCACGCGGCTACACCTTGATCGGTCTCTGCCTGACCGCGCTGATGCTGTTCCCGGTGTACTGGATGCTCAACGTGTCCCTCACCCCGCAGCAGGACATGCGCAAGGACCCGCCGGACCTGCTCCCGCTGCACCCGACCTTCGAGGGCTACCGGGCGGTCCTCGACGACCAGCTCCCCTACCTGGGCACCAGCCTGCTGATCGGGATCGGCACGGTCGCCCTGACCCTCCTGATCGCCGCCCCGGCCGGCTACGCCCTGGCGAAGCTGCGGCCGCGCGGGGGCGGGGCACTGGGCCTGGCCCTGCTGATCGCCCAGATGATCCCGGGCATCGTCATGGCGATGGGCTTCTACGGCATCTTCCTCGACCTCGACCTGCTCGACTCCTGGTGGGGGCTGATCGTCGCGGACTCCACCATCGCCGTGCCCTTCGGCGTCATGATCTTCACCGCGTTCATGTCGGGCATCCCCGGCGAACTCGTCTCGGCCGCCCGGATCGACGGCGCCGGCACCTGGCGCACCTTCCGGTCGGTCGTCCTCCCGCTGAGCCGCAACGCGGTCGTCACCGTCTCGCTGTTCGGCTTCCTGTGGGCCTGGTCCGACTTCGTCTTCGCCAACACCCTGGACGGCGGCGGCAGTTGGAAGCCGATCACGCTCGGCATCTACAAGTACATCGGCAACAACAACCAGGAGTGGAACGCGATCATGGCGACCGCCGTCGTCGCGTCGGTCCCCGCGGCCGTCCTCCTCGTCCTCGCCCAGCGCTATGTGGCCGCGGGCGTGACCGCGGGCGCGGTGAAGGACTGACACCCCCAACTCCTCAAGGAGACGCATGCCATGAGCCGCACACCCCGCAGAGCCGCCCTCGGTGCGGTGGTACTCGCCACCGCCCTCGGCACCACCGCCCCCGCCCAGGCGGTCCCCACCTCCGCCACCACCCTCGTGGTGAGCGCGAACCAGACCCTGCGCCCGGTCACGCACGTGGCCACGGGCAGCCTCTACGGCCTGGACACCGCGAGCGTCCCCGCCGACAGCCTGGTCGAACCGCTGAAGCCGAACACCTTCGTGCAGATGGCGCCCGGCGGCAGCCAGCTGCCCAACGGCGAGCCCGGTCCCGGCGGTGACGCCCTGGTCGTCGCCCCGGAGGCGGCCAAGGCCGGCGCGAAGGTCGTCGTACGCATGCCGGACTGGTACCCCGACTTCCCCTACAAGTGGGTGAGCTGGAGCGACTGGCTGTCGGCCGTCGACAAGCAGGTCGCGTCCGTGCAGTCGTCCGGCGCCACGAACATCAGCGCCTACGAGCTCTGGAACGAGCCCGACGGCACCTGGGACACCTCGGCGGCGGGCGCCTTCGACGACGGCTGGTCACGAACGTACAAGGAGGTCCGTGCGAAGGACACGGGTACGCCCATTCAGGGGCCCAGCTTCGCGACGTACACCGACAGCAAGATGAAGACGTTCCTCCAGGACGCCATCGCGAACAACGCCGTGCCCGACATCGTCAGCTGGCACGAGCTGCAGAGCAGCGCGAACATCGCCGCGCACGTGGCCGACTACCGGGCGCTGGAGTCGAGCCTGGGTCTCAGCCCCCGCCCGATCGCCATCGAGGAGTACGGCACCACGAGCGAGGTCGGCGTCCCCGGACCGCTCGCGAGCTATGTCGCCAAGTTCGAGCGGGCCGGCGTGCACGACGCCGAACTCGCCTTCTGGAACCACTACGGCACCCTCGGCGACACCCTCACCGACACCGGCGGCTCACCCAACGGCGCCTACTGGCTGTACAAGTGGTACGGCGACATGTCCGGGAACATGCTGGTCACCACGCCCCCGGCGCAGACGGGCATCGACGGCTTCGCCGCCCGCAACGGCGCGGGCAACCAGATCAGCGTGGTCGCCGGCGGCTGCACCGGTTCGTGTGCCGTCACCGTCAACGGGCTGTCCTCGCTCTCCGCCTTCGGCAGCACCGTGCACGTCAGGCTGGAGTACACCCCGTCCAAGGGCCGGACGACCGCCGTCTCCGGGCCGGTGACGATCTCGGACACCGACTACGCGGTCAGCGGCGGCTCGATCACCGTACCGGTGACGATGAACGCCTCCGACGGCTACCGCCTGACCATCACCCCGAGCGGCACCGCCACCTCGCTGGCCGGCCGCTACCAGATCACCAACAGGAACAGCGGGCTCGCCCTGGACACCAGCGGCGCGGGCACCGCCCAGGGCACGGCCGTCGTCCAGGCGACGTCCACCTCGGGCGCCGACCAGAACTGGACCCTGGTGGCCGCCGGCAACGGCCTCTACAAGATCCAGCAGCAGGCGAGCGGTCTGCTCCTCGGCATCACCAACGCGGGCACCGGCGACGGTGGCACCGCCCTGATCTGGGGCGACAACGGCACCGCCGACCACCTCTGGCAGCTGATCCCGTCCGGCGACGGCTACTACAAGATCGCCAACTACAACAGCGGACTGCTGCTCGGGGTGAACAACATGAGCACCTCCTCCGGCGCCCAGGTCCTCCAGTGGGACGACAACGGCACCGCCGACCACCTGTGGAGACTGACCGCACGCTGACGTACGCCACAGTGAACCCGAGCACACCCGTGCGGGGCGACGACCTTCATTCGTTGCCCCGCGCGGCCGTTTCCGATCGATTTGCAGCCGGAAAGACCAGCATGCCCCCGCCATCCCAGGCGCACGGGTCGGGCGACCGACAGATCCGAACAGGTGACCAGCAACGCGCGGTTATCGTGACGGGACTCATCGAACGCGGACAGAGCTGGCGGAGGACGGGCGGTGTCGGACGAGGGGCGACTGGTCGCCGGGCGGTACCGGCTGACCGAGCGGATCGGACGCGGCGGCATGGGCACCGTGTGGCGGGCCGAGGACGAGGTGCTGGCCCGGCAGGTCGCGCTCAAGCAGCTGCACCCCCGCCCGCACCTGTCCGACGACGAACTGGCCACCCTCTACGAGCGCACCCGCCGCGAGGCCCGCAGCGCCGCCCGCGTCGTCCACCCCAACGTGGTCGTCGTGCACGACGTGGTGGACGACGGCGGCCGCCCCTGCATCGTCATGGAGTACGTCGCCGCGCCCACCCTCGCCGACCTCCTCGACGGCGGCCGGACCCTCCCGCCCGAGGAGGCCGCCCGGATCGGCCTCGGCATGACCGGCGCGCTGCGCGCCGCGCACGCGGCCGGTGTCCTGCACCGGGACGTCAAGCCGGGCAACGTGCTGCTCGGCCCGGGCGACCGGGTGGTGCTCACCGACTTCGGCATCGCGCTGACCGCCGGCTCGTCGACGCTCACCCAGACCGGCCAGATGGTCGGCTCGATCCCCTACATGGCCCCGGAGCGGCTGCGCGGGCTGACCCCGGGACCGGCCTCGGACCTGTGGTCGCTGGGGGCCACGCTGTACCAGGCGGTGGAGGGCCGGCCGCCGTTCCGGCGCGAGACGGCGATGGAGACGGCGTACGCCATCGTCACCGACCCCGTCGAACCGATGAAGCGGGCGGGCCCGCTGGAGCCGCTCGTCCGGCTGCTGCTCGCCAAGGACCCGGCGGAACGCCCCTCGGCGGAGCAGACGGAACGGGCACTGCTGGCGACCTGGTCGGGAGCGGTACCGGAGGCGACCCGGCGCCGGCCGACCCCGCCGGCCCCGACCGCAGCGGAGCCGACGGCCACCCGTACCGGACGGCGCCGCGCCCGGCGTGGCCGGGGCGTCCTGGCGGCCGGTGCGGTCGCCCTCGTGGCCGCCGCCGCGGTCACGGCCGCCCTCACCCTCCCGCGCACCCCAGCCGACGGGCACGACAGGCATCCGGCGACATCGAAGTCCGCGTCGGCGAGCCCGGCCCCCGCTCCCTCGCCCCTCCCCCAGGGCTACCACCTCGTCGGCGACAGGACCCTCGGCGTCTCCTTCCCCGTGCCCGACGGCTGGACCGCGGGCACCCGCGCCACCGACGAGGTCACCTACAAGGACCCGACCGGCCTGGCCGGCGTCACCATCGGCACGGTGGAACCGGCCGGCGCGAACCCCGTCACCCACTTCGCGGACATCGAGGCCAACACCAAGGTCAACTACCCGACCTACCGGCGGCTGCGCATGCAGCGGACCGCCTTCCGCGGGCAGCCGGCCGCGGTCTGGGAGTTCACCTTCCGGGGCCGGGCCCGCGTCTTCCGCGCCATCGACCTGGGCTACGGCAGGGAGGGCGGCCGGGAGTACGACATCTACCTCTCCGCGCCGGACGCGGCATGGGGCACCTACCGGCCGGTCTTCGAAAACGTGAAGGACGGATTCCGTACGACCGGCTGACCGCTCGGCAACACGGACCTTCGGCCGCTAAGTTGTCCGGCATGAGCAACCTTGACCGCGCGCCCGTTCCGAGCGTGTGCGGCGGCCGCGGATTCGTCGTCGCCGAACCCGTCCGCGAGCTGCTGAGCCCCCGCCACGTGCAACTCGGCGAGTCGACCGAGGTGCGCCGGCTGCTGCCGAACCTCGGCCGCCGCATGATCGGTGCCTGGGCGTTCGTCGACCACTACGGCCCCGACGACATCGCCGACGAGCCCGGGATGCAGGTCCCGCCGCACCCGCACATCGGGCTGCAGACGGTCAGCTGGCTGCACCAGGGCGAGGTCCTGCACCGCGACTCGACCGGCAGCCTCCAGACGATCCGCCCCCGCGAGCTGGGGCTGATGACCTCGGGCCGGGCGATCAGCCACTCCGAGGAGAGCCCCAGGTCGCACGCCCGGTACCTGCACGGGGCGCAGCTGTGGGTGGCCCTTCCGGACTCCCACCGCCACACGGACCCAAGGTTCGAGCACCACCCTGACCTGCCGACGGTCACCGCCCCCGGCCTGACCGCCACGGTCATCCTCGGCGCCCTGGACGGCGCGACGTCCCCCGGTACGACGTTCACCCCCATCGTCGGCGCGGACCTGGCCCTCGCCCGGGGCGCCGACCTCCGCCTGCCGCTGCAGACCGACTTCGAGTACGGCGTCCTGGCGATGTCCGGCGAGGTACACGTCGACGGCGTGCCGGTGCTCCCGGGTTCGATGCTCTACCTGGGCTGCGGCCGCACCGAACTCCCCCTGCGCGCGGAATCGGACGCGGCGATCATGCTCCTGGGCGGCGAGCCGTTCGAGGAGGAGCTGATCATGTGGTGGAACTTCGTCGGGCGTACCCAAGAGGATATCAAACAGGCTCGCGAGGACTGGATGAGCGGGTCGCGGTTTGGGGAAGTGAAGGGTTACGACGGGGCGCCTCTGCCTGCTCCCGAACTGCCGCCGGTGCCGCTGAAACCGCGGGGTCGAGTGCGCTGAGCAGGAACTTCACAACCTGACGCACACAGCACCGGGCGAGGTGAAACACACCCCGCCCGGTTCGCACAGACAGCCAGAGCAAACTCCTGTCACACCACTCGTTCCACCACACCTCAAAGTGCAGGTTTCGCCAGCCATAGTCAGCTTTGATCGGACTGATGCTGACCCAATGCTGACTTTACTGACAGGTAGTCAGATCTCCGGAGAGGGCTCTGCTCTCGCTTCGCCCGCCGCACTCACCTCGGCGTTCTCAGACTCGCACCGCGAGTCGCCTACGGACGGCCCTTCCCGCGGGCAGTGAAAATCACCTCGCCCTGAAGGAACGATGCTGACCGCAGTCCCAGTTATGGGGTCTCCACAATCGCACCGCTTGGCACGCCCGGGCGCCGTAACACTGGGCAGCGTCTCCGAAGCGGTTCACCCGGCTGCGCTCCGAAGCTCGCCTCCAGCGCGCAGCTCACGCGCTGGGGACCGTCCCTGCGGGTGCAGGAAGCAGGGTGCTTACCCGTCCAGGGTGATCCCGAAGTAGGAAGCATCCCCGCGGGCGCGGGGAACAGCCAGTCACCAGCGCGTTCTGGCGCGCCGGCGAGGAACCATCCCTGCAGACGCTGGGAACAATCCATCTCGATACTCAGGGCGCGCCCTGGGGCCATCCACACGTGGCGGGGAGTAGGTGGCTGGCGTGCGCTGCGAAGACATTGGGTGCACTACTGGGCGATGGGACCATCACCGCGGGGGCGGGGAACAGCACTGAACGCGGATGCCCAGTCGAGCCTTGCACACCGTCGCCGCCGGTTGCGCGCTACTGCTCGGTGCAGCCAACGGCATCGTCGCGTTCTCCTCGGCGATGGGGACGCAAGGTCACTGATGTCGAAGACGCGTTCCCGCTCCGCGCAGTAACGCACTTACGGGTCCCCCTCCTCGGTACTGCGACATGCTCTGCTGGGCGGCCCTGTGCTCGCCGCGCTACTGGCCGTCGCCGGTTTCCTCGCGTATCTGACCCGCGTGAGGAGCCCCGCCTCGACGCAGCCTGTCCAGAGCCCGAGGTGGCATCGCCCAAGGCGACCGACGGCCAGCGAGCGACCGTCGGAGCACCGCCAAAGACGAGCCGCTTCCAACCGACACCATCAATCCCGCGACGGACAGTTACGTGATGGACCTGGAGTGTGATACGGGTAGAGATCTTCCCGTCAACTGGCGGAGCAGACGTGGAGAAGTACGCGCTCTCATGCGGGGCCGGGGCGGGGGACGTTGATGGTCGATGCGTCGGGCAGAGCCACCAGGGCCGGGGCTCCTGAGACTGCTACAGGCCCGGACGGTTCGCCGCACGCGGTCTTCGGGTTCGCCCCGGGTGAAGACAGCGGTTCGGAGACGTTGGGCCGTTACCGCTACCAAGCGGAGGTGGCCGCGCGGGACTGCTTGGCCATGCTCACGGAAGACGCGATCGATTTCGTCGTCTGTGAATGGCACGAAGACTTTGTAGTGGCATTCACGGACGGGTCCGTGGAACTGGTCTCGGTCAAGCACCGCGAGGAGGATCAAGGCCCCTGGACACTCGTCAAGTTGTGCAGGACCGGCGGCCTTACCCACCTCTTCGACCGGTGGTGTGCCTGCGGGTGCGCCGCAAACGTGCGGCTCAGGCTGGCGACCAACGCGGCTATGAATCCAGCCAATGCCGGTCCCCTGGCTCGGATGTGCGGTCCGGATCCTGAGATCACAGACGGCCTGTCAGTCATAGTCGACACGGTCGCCCGCCAGATGTTGAAGGTCCGCTGGGACGAGCCCTACGACAACGTCCCCGAGACTCCCAAAGTGCCGATCGCGGACATCCAAATACCGCCAGGTTTCACGGAGAGGGTCAGGCGGTTCCTCGCGGTCCTGGAGATCTCCTGCGATCCTCCCCAGCGCGCCCACATCACGGACGTCAACATCCAGAGTCTGCTGGTGCCCGCGGTCGAGCGTCTGCAGTTGACGCATGTCGACATGGCGGCCAGTTATCGAAACATCGTGGATCGGATCGAGCGCGCCAATCGTGACGAGAGCGATCGCGGCCAGCTCGCCGCATACCTCGCCGATCCGAGCCGCGTTCGCTACAGCACGCAGATGCGGCAGCGCATCGCGCGACGTACCATCACCCGCGACGTCCTCCACTCAGAGATGGCGTACACGTCGGTCCAGCTGGCCACGTTCCCACGGGGCCAGGTCCCCCTGGTGGCGCCGGGGGGCGCCAGACTCGACCGCAAGTTGTCGCGCGGCCTGGTCCCCTCGGACGAGGCGGCATTCGCGGAACGGCTCCGCTCGGCGTGGTACGCCACATGGTCCGAGCGACGCTCCGGCCTGGCCGGAGACGACACCGATCTTCTGAACCTGTCCACGGATGTCCTGGAAGTCGTCTTCGAGTGCAAGCGCCACGCCCGCTCGCAGATCCGGGACGGCAGCGCGTACGGCAGCATGATGAATGACCTGCTCGCCCAGCGGCTCAAGGTCGACGGGCTGTCCACGCCGCCTCCGTTCCTGGTGAAAGACCAGCATCTGCTGGGGCTGGCCTACCAGCTCTGCGACGAGTGCCTCTTCTACTTCTCCGAGAGCTTCGACGCCGACGGTGAAGCGTCATGACGCCGGGCGCTGATTTCGAGGCGGCGGCACGCCGTATCCGAACCCTGCGGCGGCAGGCCGAACAGCGCGAGAGCCAGTACCACGAAGCGCGGGTTCTCTTGCTCATTGCACACTTCACCACCTCCAGGAGCAGCTTGGCGGGTCTGACCAAGCTCGCCAAACTCGACTTCCTGCTGCGCTACCCGGCGATGTTGGAGCGTCTCCTTCCGGCCGGTCAGGCCTCCTGGCCGGAAGGAACCGCCCCGTCCTCGGAGGAGCGGCTGGCGGTGGAGAGCCGGATGACTCGCTACAAGTACGGGCCCTGGGATCAGCGCTACTACAGCATTCTGGGCTCCCTCGCCGCCCGCGGCCTGATCACCTACGGCGACACGGCCCGAGCCGAATTCCGCGTCACCGAGCAGGGCGCCGCTGCCGCTGCCGCCCTGGCCGCCACACCGGAGTGGTCCGTCGTCGCCAGCCGGATCAAGCTCCTCAAGAAGCATTTCAACAAAACAGGATCGGCCTTGAAGAACCTCATCTACGACCGTCTGCCCGACGCGGTGGACCGGCCCTGGCGGACGGAGATCTGACATGGCCGTCAACCTGCGTATCCTCTCCCTGACGGTCACCACCGCCGAGACGGAGAAGACCTACCGCTTCGACCGCCCGACCACCGTGATCACCGGCCCCATCGGCACCGGCAAGTCCAGCCTGCTGATGCTCTTCAAACACGTCCTCGGCGGCACCGCCATGCTCACCCCGGCCGTCCGCGACCACGTCCTGTCCGTCCAGGCCGAGATCGTGGCCGGCGCCGAACGCCTCGTCCTGCGGCGCACCATCGAGGGCGACACCGCCAACACCGTCGACCTCCTCGACCCGCGCTCCCTCTCCCTTGAGCGCACCCTGCCCCTGCGCAGCACGGACAGCAGCGGACCAACCCTCTCTGACCACCTGCTCGACGCTCTCGGCTTTCCCCGCGTACAGATCGCCGCGCGCCGCGAGGGAGTAGCGCGGCCGCAGAACCTCACCTTCAATGACCTGTACGCCTACGTCTATCTCCAAGCCCGCGAGATCGACCGGCAGGTCGTCGGACACCTGGACTCCTGGTTCGAGCCCAAACGCAAAGAGCTCTTCCGATTGATGTTCACGCTGACCGACAGCGTGCTGCTGGAGCTCAAGGCCACCGCGAGCCAGCTCACGGACAGGCTGAAGGCCCGATCCGCCGAGCACGACAACGTCGGCCAGTTCCTCGCGGCCTCCGATCCCCGCAGCGACGACGAGCTACGAGCCGAACTCGTACAGCTGCGCGACACTCTGGGACGGGCCCAATCCGCGCTGGCGAGCCTCCGCACCGAGCTGGAGGAACAGACTGCGGCCGACACCGCGCTGCGGGAGGAACTACAGGCCGCAATCCACGCTGCCAGGCACGCCGAAGAGGAAGTCTCCGCGGCCGCCGACCTTGTGGAGGCACGACGGGCGGTGGTCGCCCAGGTCCAGCTCGACCTCTCCCGTCTCGCACGGTCGGCCACCGCGATCGACCAGCTGTCCCCATTCGAATTCGTCGCCTGCCCCCGGTGTATGCAGTCGCTGACTACACGGGCCGTTCAGGACGGGCACTGTGTCGTCTGCCTCCAGCCCGATCCCGTCGAGGATGATGTCGACCCGGCGGCCATCGAAGAGACACGCAGCGTCCTGCAACAGCAGCTTGAAGACGCGCAGCACATCCAGCAGTCGGACGAAGCACACTTGCAGGCCTCACGGCAGCGGTCGCAACAACGCAACTTCACCGTCACCAGCCTGCGCCGGCAGCTCGACGCCCAGACGCGCGATGCGGTCGCACCGCGCTTCGACGCCATCGCCGATGCGAGCACCCGCGTCGCCGGACTCAAAGCCAGCATCGACGCCATCACCCAGCTCCGGGAATCCTGGGCGCGCGTCCGCGCCATCGACAAGGACATCCGCGACATCAAGGCCGAGCGCCGACAAGTCAACAAGGACATCAAGGAAAAAGCCGAGCAGCTCAAAGCCAGCCAGACGCTGCTCGGCGACCTCAGCACCGAATTCGGCCGCCTGCTCACCAGCTGGCACCTGCCATGGATCCAAACGGCTGTCATCGACCGCGACAGCTACCTGCCCGTGGTAGACGGACAGCCCTTCGAAAGCCTGCAGGCCTCCGGCGGCGGCATCGCCACCTCCGTCAACCTCGCCTACAACCTCACCCTCCTCGTCTTCGGCCTCGACCACGCCAACGTCTTGGTCCCGTCCCTTCTAGTGATCGACTCACCGCGCAAGGCCTTCGGGAACAACGACTCCGACCGGCAACGCGCGGCTGAGATCTACAGCCGTTTCAGGACGCTGGCTGACGCCTATGGCGAACGCCTCCAACTGATCATCGCCGACAACGACCCCCCGCCTATTACCAGCGACTCCTTCGGCAAGGTGGAATTCGACTACGAACACCCCATGGTTCCCGGCGTCGACCACCCCGGCCCCGCACACGTCACACGTATCGAAAACCAGGCGGAGAGCTGACGAGAAGTTCCGAGCGCCCAAGTCCCAGGCGCCCGGGCTCGCGAACCGAACCCGCCGTTGCCCGCGCCGAGTTCGGCACGGCACCGCCGTCATGAGCGTGACGTCGCGACCACCCCCTCGTTGGTCATGCGAAGCCCTGCAGCGATCCGCCTCGCCGCCCCAAGAGACGTACGAGCCGTGCACGGTCCGACCACCCCGGGAACTACGCGGCCCGGAGTGCCGAGACCCATACCTCCCCGTGGGTGCGGGTCTCGCGCTGAGCAGACGCCCGCACCACCGGAGGCCCAGTATGTCCTGCACCCGTCTCACCCGTGCTCGGCGGCCGTGCCGCCACGAGATCACGGACTGGCCGGCATACGACCGCATGCCGATCCCGGTTGCAGCCTGCTGGCAGCACCTCACCGGCGACGAGCGCGAGAAGTGTAAGGCCGCCCGCGCCCGCCGGAACGCGGAGAACCGCGAACGGTTCGAGCAGATGCGCGCCGAGCTCCTGGCCCGGGGCGAGACCGCGCCTGAGCAGGCCCTCCGGGAAGCGAGGCCCTGCACCGGGAAGTGCATCACCCTGGCCGACCAATGGGACCGGGATAACCCCGGACGGTCCTACGACCACAGCGACAGCGCCGTCGTCTCGTGCGCCCGCTGCGACGAGCACGTGTGCATCCTCTGCACAGCGCGTGACCACTGCGTCGGTACCCCGTGCACCAGCCCGAGCGCCCTCCCGGACGACGACTTCAGCCCGGCCGGGGACAAAATCGACCTCGGGCCGACCCCTCGCGCCTACCTCAACACCCTGGTCGGCCAGCTCGCGCGCGTCACCGGCCAACCGCACTCCACAGTCAATGTGCGGATCAACCAGGAGGTCGGCGTCTACAGCCGTGTCGGGGCGGACGATGCCGTGATCCGCCGCGCCGTCGTCGTAGCCCGCGACTGGCTCGCGGCAGAGGAACAAAGGTCACCAGCCACTTACCACAGCAGGCCTAGCGCCTAGAACCCGCGTACGGTTCGACACTCCCGCGGCCTCCCCCGCGTCAGGACGGGGTTGAGCACCACGCCGAGGGCAGGGTGAGACCGGTGGGGAAGAGAGACCCGCTCGGCGGGACCAGGCCCATGGGCGGCACACCGTCCGCCCCCGTAAAGTCAACAGTGCCGCCGGGGAACCACGCGTCGCTGAAGGTGACCGTGCCGTCGGAGAACTGCGAGCGGGCGAAGCTGACCATGCCGTCGGAGAACCGAGCACCAGCGAACTCGACCGTACCACCAGAGAACTCCACGTCAGTGAAGGTGACCCTGCTGCCAGAAAAGGGCGTGTGGCTGAAGTTGACGATGCTGCCGTAGAACTGTGCGTCGGCGAAGTCGACCGTGCCGCCGACGAAATGCGAGCGAGCGAAGGTGACAATGCCGTCGGAGAACTGAACGCCAGCGAACTCGACCGTACCACCAGAGAACTCCGCGCCAGTGAAGGTGACCCTGCCGCCCGAGAACCGTGCGCGGGAGAAGTCGACCGTGCCGCCGGAGAACCGCGCGGCGTAGAAGGTGACCGTACCGGCGGAGAACCGCGCGCCGGCGAAGGTGACCTTGCTGCCGGAGAACTCCACGGCTGAGAAGTCTCCGCCGTCGAAAGTGACCTCGGTGAGGTCGAAGTCGTGGCCCTGCCAAGAGTGCGGGTCGATGGGGGCAAGGCGCAGGTGGTCGCTTATGAGGCGGATGACCGTGTGCCGGACTTGCCGCATGGACAGGTAGGCGTGCCTGGCTTCATCGTCGTCGGCCGGAAGGTCGGCCTCGGCGGTGTAGGGCAGGCGAAGGTAGGCACACAGAACGTCGATGCAGGTCTGGCGCAGCCCTCGGGTGGGAGCGTCGTCGGCGAGACCGGCCAGGGCGTGCACCCCACCCAGGCGTACGGCGGCGGAAACGTCGCCGAGCTGGGCGACCGCAGTGGTGAAGCGTTCGGTGTGCAGGCGGGTTGCCTCGCGCAGCGCGCCGTCCTCGTCGACGCGCTGGCGCCGGTAGGCCACCACCAGGGCGACCAGGGCTCCAGCTCCGGCGACGACGCCGAAGGACAGCTTTACCAGGTCGAAGAGCGTCGTGGAGTCGATGTGAGGCTCGGGTTTGAGTCCCCGCGCGTCCAACAGGTCCCATCCGGTGTAGAACACCGCGACGGACACCAGGACGGCAACGGCAAAGGTCAGGGCGAGGACGGGGCCCACTGGCCACAGGCGCAGGCCGCGGCGTTGTGTCCGACGCTTGGGGAGATGTGCGGTCACATCCCCTTGGGACACCCCATCTCATGGCGTCGGTTGCGGCTCGTACTGCAAAGGATGGCAGCGGCCTCCGGCCTCTGCCAGATCCCTGACAGACCGCCCATTTGTCACCCAGATGGTTTAGAAACGGCTCTTCGGACTGCCCTCGGGCGGAATAACCAGCGTCTTCGTTCAATTGGTCTGGTTGCAAAGATCACGGGAGGGGCGCTGGTGGCCGAGCTGATGTTGTTCCGGCAGGACTCGGACGGGCGGGACATCGAACTGTCCGGCTCGACGGTAGCGCTGGAGGTGGAGCTGCAGAGGCGGGTCGAGGCCGGCCTGGAGCAGATGCTGGGCATACGGTTCGTGGCGTCGGAGTACGCGACCGGTCCGTGGCACCGGGGGCGGATCGACACCCTGGGGCTGGACGAGAACGGCAGCCCGGTGGTGATCGAGTTTACCGACCGCCCGTAGTCCTGCCCGTGATGTCCGTCTGGGACTGTGACCAGCACGTCCTGGGCTTGTTTACCGACCGTGTCCGGGACGTC